>NZ_JABXYX010000065.1 GCF_017982655.1 Brasilonema sp. CT11
CCAACTTGTGGGGCACTACCCCAGAGATAGCGGGCTGTAGCCACTTCCACAGGATCATTGGTCGTCACGAGGAAAGCAGCAATGCGTTTAGGATCGCTAAGGGCGGCCTTTGCTTTGTCTAACAAATTATTGACTTGGTTGGTGGGTTGGGAGAAGTTATCTGCTGTCCAATTGACATTGAAAAAGGTGCTAATGAGTGGTTGAATGAAGGGTGATTCGGAAATTCCTTTTCCTAAGTCGGAATTGATAAACAATTGGCGAAAGCGTCGCACGTACCAACTAACAGATTCTGGCATTCCCAACACCCGTAGAGTGGAAGAGTCGCCTGATCCATCATAGACAATCGCGTCATATTTGCCGCTTTCATCATATTGACCAATGGCATTCAGGGCGAGGGCGCTATCCATTCCAGGCAAGACTGCCAGTTCTTGACCGTAAATATCTTTTAAGATGGGTGTGCGCAGGTATTGTGCCTCCAGTTTTTTCACCTCCTCCCAATTGCGTTCTAGCAGCACTCCTGTTTGGAACTGCACGACTTGCAGATTGGCAGCAATTTCTTGGGGTTCAGGACCAACAGTTGCTCCTAAGAGGATTGACATTGCTGGTTCTGCTTGTCCAGCTAGGAGAACACGTTTTCCTTGACTTGCCAATAGTTTGGCTGCGGCGATCGCAATTTTTGTGCGATCGCTACTGCCTTTGCCCAAAAATGTCAGTATCAGGGCCATTACCTTGATTCCTATTTTTACTGCTAGTTTTTTCAATTCCAACTTAGCACTCAGCTTCTTTTGGCAGCTTCTACCAAAGTTGTGATACCTACGCACCCCACAAAACTCAAAATTCAAAATTCAAAATTCAAAATTCAAAAAAAAGATTCTTTTTTTTGAATTTCTCCAAAGGGGGTTGA
This sequence comes from Brasilonema sp. CT11, assembly GCF_017982655.1. Taxonomy (GTDB): domain Bacteria; phylum Cyanobacteriota; class Cyanobacteriia; order Cyanobacteriales; family Nostocaceae; genus Brasilonema. The sequence goes on from NZ_JABXYX010000065.1 coordinate 905, forward strand.
ATTTTGGGCTACTGCTGGGCTTTGAGTTCATCTTCAAAAAACCAAGTGGCAAAATTATCCTCAAACTTGACGACTATGCCAACGCCGCTGCTATCGGTCATCTTGTAGCCTTGAATGATGCCGACTTGTCCTAGTCTTTTGACGATAGGGGCAGATACGCGATCGCGCAAACGAACGACTTTAACTTTTTGTCCGATTTCCATGCCAACTTACAACACAACAAACCAAGACTCAGTGTAGCCGAATCTGGGACACCAGAGGGAGTGGGGAAAGATGGGGGAGACTAAAATGAAATCAATAACTCAGCAGGTGTCAGCAGATCTTTGTCATAGCGCAACAGCTAGAACAACAGATGCCCGATGTCAAGCGATCGCCCTTCTTTGCCCAGAGGGGTTTTGGAAAAACCCTTGCAAACTAAAAATCAGAGGTAGCACCTGATGTATCAAACTGATCCACCCCGTCCACCACAGGAAGTTTTACCAACGATGTATGATTTGCCTAGTGAATTAGTGGGAGAACGCGGATTGCCAGATGAATTTCACATTTTTCAACCTAGACTACTCAGCGAAACCAGCCAACCTTGTAACTATCCCCCCGAGGAAATTTTAATTGCTACCGACTTAAATCTCTACTACGATCCTCGTCATCCATTGTGGTACAAGCGACCTGATTGGTATATGGTTTTAAGGGTATCTCGTGCCCAACAACAACAAGACTTGCGCTTGAGTTATGTGATTTGGCAAGAGGGAGTTGCACCATTTTTAGTCGTTGAGTTGCTTTCACCAGGTACAGAACAGGAAGACTTAGGACAAACTCTCAGGGAAGTCAACAAGCCCCCAACCAAGTGGCAGGTTTATGAGCAAATTTTACGTATTCCCTACTATGTTGTGTTTGACAGATACACTAATCAATTACGAGGTTTTCGTTTAGAAGGAACTCGTTATCAAGAATTATCTTTACCTAATCAACGTTTGTGGTTAGAAGAGATACAGGAAGGTTTGGGAGTGTGGCAAGGTTCTTACGAGAATATCACTGGTCTATGGCTACGTTGGTACGATGCAAACAATCAATGGATACTAACATCTACAGAACAAGTTGAACAAGAACGCCAACGGGCTGAACAAGAACGCCAACGAGCCGAGAGATTAGCTAAGTATTTGCGTAGTCAGGGAATTGATCCGGATAACTTGCCTCAAATGTGAAACAATGACTTGTTGGATCTTCAGCATCACAAACATTATTAATTAATAATGCTGGAACAGTTCCGATTTAAGGTAAGCGAGTCACAAGAGTTTAACTGAGTTCTTTTTAGCTGAAATCACACATAAAATATGCTGCAAAATATTCAATTAATCGTATAATCTACAAGGTAAATTCACAGTATTTTGACAAAACAACTTATTCTTCCAATACGAAGTACACCGGGAACTTTAGTAGCTGTTGGACTTCATTGAGAGAAATCTGGTGTGTCTGTAGTGAGCAAGGAGCAGCAATTGTTGCGAACAATGCGAGGAGTTGTCCGAAAGGCGGGGAAGCTAAAGCGTATCTTGCCGTTTCATGAACAGTGGTTGGCAAAGTTTGATTTGTTGAGAACTTTGGTGCGACGGGATTTAGAAGCACGCTACAAAGGTTCTGTTTTAGGGAATTTATGGCCTTTGTTGAATCAGCTATCCCAGTTACTGATTTATACTTATGTGTTCTCAATTGTACTAAAAGCAAAGCTAAGTCTCAAAGGTTTTCCAGAAAACAATTTTACCTTTGGTTTGTGGTTATTTGCAGGGTTACTGCCTTGGATTGCTTTTAGTGGTGGTTTGATGCAAGCCTCTACTTCGGTGATAGGACAGCCTAACTTAGTAAAAAAAGTTGTGTTTCCCTTAGCTTTGTTACCGATAGTGCCAATTTTATCAACGTTTATTGAGAGTTCCTTTGGTTTAATGGCGTTGATTTTTTTTGTGGCGGTACAAACTCAGACTTTACATACAACTTTGGCGCTCTTACCGTTGGTTTGGCTACCACAGTTATTGTTGACAGCAGGATTAGGTTATTTGACAGCAGGACTAACGGTATTTCTGCGAGATATACCGCAGACTTTGGCAGTTATTTTACAGCTTTGGTTGTATCTAACACCAATTGTTTATCCAGCATCGTCCATACCACCAGAATTCCGGGAGTGGGTATTTTGGTTAAATCCTCTGACAGCTATAGCTGAAATTTATCGTGACTTAATTTTAGTCGGGCAAGTGAAACATTGGGGCGAGTGGGGAGTTGCTTTTGTGACTTCTGCTGTTATATTTTGTTGCGGTTTTTGGGTGTATAAGCGGTTGCGTCCAGCGTTTGCTGACGTGTTGTAGCAAAATGCGGCCACTTAACGTTATTATTATTCGCCAGAGTTTACTAAGTTTTATAGCTTAATTGATGATTTCTGATTCAAAATCTTATAAGAGTTTCAGATGTCGTAGGAATATGCGTGTGTGCTATGGGTGAGGAAATTGCAATATCTCTCAAGAATGTCTCAAAGTGCTACAGGCGCTATGCTCGCCCGGTAGATAGGCTCAAAGAAGTTTTACTACCAGGTAAAAACCATGCACAAGAGTTTTGGGCATTGCAGGATATTAACCTCAAGGTTTCTAAAGGAGAAACTGTAGGGATTATAGGTCAAAATGGCTCTGGCAAAAGTACGCTGTTACAAATTATTGCCAAAACGCTGACACCCACTACAGGAGAAGTACACGTCAATGGTCGTGTTTCTGCACTATTAGAGCTTGGTAGTGGGTTTAATCCTGAGTTTACAGGACGGCAAAATGTATTTTTCAACGGGCAAATTTTAGGATTAACCCGAGAAGAGATACAAACTAAGTTTGACAATATTGCTACTTTTGCTGAAATTGGTGATTTCATGGAGGAGCCAGTAAAAACCTATTCCAGCGGTATGTTTGTTCGGCTAGCGTTTTCAGTAGCAATCAATGTTAATCCTGAAATCTTAATTGTAGATGAATCATTAGCTGTAGGTGATGGTGTTTTCGTGCATCGCTGCATGGCAAAAATTCGAGATTTTCAAGATGCAGGAGGGACAATTTTATTTGTATCCCATGATGTAGGTGCTGTTTCCCGGCTTTGCACAGAAGCACTCTGGATGAATCAAGGTGTGATAGTAGATACCGGAAAGCCAGCAGAAGTATGCAAACATTATCAAGCTTGGATACATGAAGAAGTCAATAAAAGAACTGCAATACATAATATAGAGTCACAACAACAAATTTTACAAAATAGCACAGAAGAAAAAATTGATATCACTAAAATCACTCATAAAGAATTCAATCCTTTTACAGGAAAAGCATATATTGCATTTAATGGATTTGAAAGATTTGGTACAGGGCGTGCGGAAATTGAAAGTGTCTATTTAATAGATGCAGATAATCAGCCAATTAATTTAGTTTATCCAGGAGATATAGTAAGAGTCAGAATAACTACATTAAGACATGATCAAATTAGAAAACCTAATGTAGGTATAGCTCTTCTCGATAGACTGCGGACTGTTTTATCTGGATGGAGTACTGAGTTGATAGATAAAAGTTTTGCCAATTACTGGTTATCTCAATCAGAAATAGGAAGATCCGTAGTTGAATTTGAGTTTGTTTGGCCTCATCTTGTAGGAGGAAGCTATGCTTTCGATATAGCTTTTGGTGATGGACCACACGAAAATTTGGAAATGTTGGATTGGATTCAAAATGCAACTGTAATACAAGCAGCTGTCAAGGATTTTGTAGATGGTATTTTTCAAGTTTCTGGAAGGAAAGTCAGATTATGTGAGGAATCTTCATTATGTATAAAAGGATAAACAGTTTTTTCAAATCAAGGCTAGAAAGAATGATAAAAAGAACTGTAGATAATTATCTCGTTCAATATTTAGCTCAAGGCTATTTTGATGAACGTATTAAAGAAGTTATGCTCAACCAATATTTAGTTTTTGGTGATGCCAAACAACTAAAGTTATCAGAAAGTTGCATTGTTAATAATGCTACATTTAACTTATCTTCTGGAAATATACTGATTGGGGACTATGTTTTTTTTGGTCATAATGTGAGTTTAATAACCGGAACTCATAACTATAATAAATTTGGTCTTGATAGAATAAATGATTTTCCGAAGCAAGGGAATGATATTATCGTTGAGGAAGGTGCATGGATAGCAAGTAATGCAACGGTACTTGGTCCATGCAGGATTGGAAAGCACTCTGTAATTGGTGCAGGTGCTGTGGTCAAGGGTGATATTCCTAGCTATCACATTGTGGCAGGTATTCCTGCTAAAACAATAAAGGAAATCAAACCATTGACTGAGAAAAATTAGAAAAATTTTCAATCTTAAATAATAGATAAGTAGATAATAACGATGGATGCAAATAATCCGAAAATTAACGTCGATGAATTAATGGATAAAATTCGCGAGGAAGTCGCTAGTCGTCCCAGACAACCTCAGCAAAGAAACGTAACGACATACAAACCAGAAAATCCCAATGGCACAGGAACACTTCATCATATATTTAATCATCTTAACAATTTACTTTCTAATGCTGAGTCTAGAGCTATTATCCGCACTCAATGGCCTGAAAACCTTAAGAAATTTCCTTTTAACTTAAGTCAACCTTTACAAAAAATTGCTTTAAAAATACTAAATTTTATCTTTAAAGATCAACGAGAAGTCAATTTTAATGTCATCCGCGCTTTGAAAGAATCTGTGGCACTGAATCGACAGATGACAGAGCAAATAACAAATTTAAAAATTCAGATTGATGAGCGTTATGATGCTGTAAATACTCGCTTCAATGCTATAGAAACTCGTTTACAAGAGATAGATGAGCGTTTAGATATTGTTTGTAACTGTGTTTCCATTATAAATGATGGTTGGGATGATACTAATACCAAAATCAATAGTCATTTTGATGCTGTGAATAGTCAAAAACAGTTAATAGATGAGCATCTCAAAACTCTAGATACACAAGTCCAAGGAGGAGATGAGCGTTTGCGTAGTGTGGATACTCGCTTGCAAGGAATGAATGAACAGCTAAATGCTGTAAATACTCGTGTGGAAAACTTGGATACGCGTCATCTAACAAACGATAATTATCTGAAAAATGATTTCATACAGCAAAAGCGTATAATAAGCATGTTTTTGGAAGAAGCACGTAAACGATTACCAGAACCTTTTAGCCAAGAACAGTTGGAAGCTCTTGCTAATGAAGAACAACACTCACTTGATGCTTTTTATGTAGCTTTTGAAGACCAGTTTCGAGGTAGCCGTGAAGATATTTTTAACAAGTTAAGAGTTTACTTACCCTTAATTCAAGAAGCAAAGGTTGGTACACCAGACTTACCTATTTTGGATGTGGGTTGTGGACGCGGCGAATGGTTGGAGTTGCTGGGTGAGTCTGGATACACAGCAAGGGGTATTGACATCAATAGAGTCATGATAGAACAGTCTAAAGCCAGAGGACTGGATGTTATGGAATCAGACGTCATTGCATATCTGCACTCTTTACCAGATGCAAGTTTAGGTGCAGTCACTGGGTTTCATATTATAGAACATTTGCCATTTGAGGTCTTGATTAAGTTGTTCGATGAAACTGTCAGGGTTCTTAGTCCTGGGGGTCTTGCTATTTTTGAAACACCCAACCCGGAGAATATATTAGTAGCTACTCATACATTTTATGTAGATCCAACTCATCGCAATCCCTTGCCTAGTACCATGATAAAGTTTACAGCCCAGGCTCGCGGTCTGTCCAAAGTCACAATAATGAAGCTTAATTCTTATCCAGAAGATCAAAAATTGAGTGGTTCTCCCATAGTTGAACGCTTAAATAGTTTCTTTTATGGTTCACAAGACTATGCTGTGATTGGGTACAAAAATGGGTAGCGACTGCTTTTGTAATACTACGAAAAATTAGTAATCAAATAGCAGGTTTGAACTATAAAACTCGGCTCCAATGTTCATAAAATAAACAATGAGTTTTCATAATTCCCTATTATTAGGATATCAACTGTGACTAGGATTGCTATTTTAACCCCGTGTCTTGTAGATGGAGATGCTGTCGGTAATGATGTTATAGGAATGCATAAATCTCTCATGAAAAATGGGTATGAAGCCCAGATATTTGCAGAGGGAGGAAGCTTTGATCAACATCAAATCAAACATATAAAAGAGATCAGAAACTTTTTACAGAAAAAATCTGATATCTTGATTTATCACTATTCTATGGGTTGGGAGTTTGCTCTTAATTTATTAAGAGAAGTGAATTGTAAGAAGGTTGTAAGATACCACAATGTGACCCCAGCAAAATTTTACGAAAATATTAACGCAGAATATACAATTGTTTGTAGAGACGGACGAGAACAACTGAAATATATCGCTGCTATACAAGATATCTTCTACTTATCGGCTTCTGAATATAATTCTTCTGAATTATATTCCCTCAACATTCTTCAAGAAAATGTTGTGGTATTGCCTCCTTTCCATCATATTCAAGATTTGCAATACATAGATGCAGATCTTAGTGTTTTAGATAGATATATAGATGGCACAGTCAATATTTTAATGGTTGGTCGTTTAGCACCAAATAAAGGACACGCTACACTGATTGACGCTTTTGAGATTTACCACAATACCTACAATCCACATAGTCGTCTTTTCATCGTTGGAAAAGAAGATGAACGCTTAAAAAACTATAGTACTTTGATTCATCAAAAAGTAAACGATTTAGGTTTACAAAATTCAGTCGTCTTTACAGGAGGAGTTTCTAATGAAGCTCTAAAAGCCTACTATCTTGTCTCCAATGTTTTTCTGATGACGAGTGAACATGAGGGGTTTTGTGTACCACTGGTTGAAGCTATGGCAATGAAACTGCCAATAGTAGCTTATGGTTCAACTGCTATTCCTTACACGGTAGGAAAAGCAGGTTTGGTTTGGGACCAGCCAGATCCTTATTTATTAGCTGGATCGATAGACTGTATCGCTCGGGACGAAGTCGTTAGTGCCAATCTCGGTGAACTAGGATGGCTGCGATACAATGAAGCTTTTACAAATGAACGGCTCGAAACAAATTTTATAGAAATTATCAAAAACATAGAATGAAAAAGATTGCAATTGTTGTTCAACGATGGCATGAAAGCATAGTAGGCGGCTCAGAAGCTTTAGCATGGCAATATGCCACTTTATTGAGTGATGAATATAAAGTTGATGTCCTGACAACAACAGCATTAGAGTATACAAGCTGGGCTAATGTCCTACCTGCGGGTTGTGAGGCAAAGCAAGACATCAACATTTATCGCTTTCCAGTAACTATCGGACGAAGTAACTACTGGCACAATTTACATGCAAGGCTTTTACGAGAGTTTCACTACCGCAAGCATATTCAATTAAAAAATAGCAAACTCATACCTTGGAATATTGCACTTCAAGAAGAGTTTATTCGCCGTCAAGGTCCCTACTCAGAACCCTTGCTATCTTTTTTAAAAGAGCGGTGTCATGACTACGAAGCTATTATATTTACAACTTATCTTTATCCAACCACTTACTTTGGAGTCACTCAGGTTCCCTTAGCCAAAGTTCTACTAGTACCAACACTTCATGATGAACCACTGGCATACTTAACCGCCTATAAGCATACGTATGAAAATGTTCGCGGTTGGATATGGTTGACGAATGCTGAGAAAGTACTTGGAGAAAAGTTATGGGGAGAATTGCCAGGTAGTGTTGTATCTATGGCAGTTGAAACATTACCTTGTAGTCCCTTTCAAGCTGAATATCCATATTTACTTTACTGTGGTCGTATTGATCCAAGTAAAGGATGTAGCGACTTAATAAATTTCTTCATTGAATTTAAGAAAAGTCACCCATCGAACCTGCGTTTAATTTTGACAGGTAAAGCTGAAATAGAAATACCATCTCGTCCAGATATTGAATTTCGTGGATTTGTTTCAGCCGAAGAAAAATTCCAACTCATGGCTGGGGCTTCTATTTTTGTTATGCCTTCACCTTATGAAAGTTTTAGCATAGTCACTTTGGAGGCTATGGCTCAACGTACACCAGTATTAGTCAATGGCTGTTGTCAAGTTTTAGTTGAACATGTTGTACGTAGTGGATGTGGTCAAATTTACCACGATTACGCGGGCTTTAGTGAAGGAATACAACAAATCATGGCACAGGAACATAAGTCAAGTGAAATGGGTCACATAGCCAGGAAATATGTGGTAGAAAATTATGCTTTTGACAGTGTAAAAAAGAATCTTTCAGAAACTATTAAAAAATATATCTAACAGAGTCACATATAGGACTCTTATTTGATTTTTGCGAAGCTTCGTGCATCTTTATTGCCTGTTCCCTGTTGGCTCTTTTTACGAGTGATTCAGGGATAAAATCGGATTGCTATATTTATTCTTTTGTCAATTTTTTCAAAAAGAGTCTAATTTTCGGGAATAGGCTAGTTTTCTAGTGGTTTTATAAACCAGTTGCTTTTTCTCTATTAATAATGAGTTCCAGAATAAATTGACATTCTAATTTTTTTTGGTATAACTATATACTTAAACACATCTGAAAAAATATTGGTTAGAGTTACTGCCTTTCAGCAGTTTCCTCATAACTTAAGATTTGACTGAACAGTTTCTATTTGTGGTGTAGGAGGCTTTGTCATGAAACTTTCTGTAGTTATACCTTGCTATAACGAAATCGGAACAATTGGACAGGTTGTTAAGGCTGTTAAAGCATCTCCAGTTACAGATTGTGAAATCATCATTGTTGATGATTGTTCAACAGATGGTACACAAGAAATTTTAAGAACAAAATTAGAATCGCAGGTTAACCAAGTTATTTATCATTCTAAAAATCGAGGCAAAGGTGCTGCCTTGCGTACTGGATTTGCTGCTGCTACCGGTGATATTGTTATTGTTCAAGATGCTGATTTGGAGTACGATCCTCAAGAATATCCTATAATGATTCGACCTATTTTACACAACAAGGCTGATGTCGTCTTCGGTTCCCGTTTTCAAAGTGGTAGACCTCATAGAGTTGTGTACTATTGGCACAGGATAGGAAATGGATTTCTGACAATGTTGTCTAATATGTTTACAAACATCAACATAACAGATATGGAAACATGTTACAAAGCGTTTCGACGGGAAGTGATTCAATCTATCAAAATAGAAGAAAATCGTTTCGGATTTGAACCTGAAATAACAGCAAAGGTAGCTAAAATGGAATGCCGTATTTATGAAGTTGGAATTTCCTATTATGGTCGTACATATAAAGAAGGTAAAAAGATAGGCTGGAAAGATGGTTTTCAAGCAATATCTTGTATTTTTAAGTATAATCTGCTGAGATGAACACGCCGATATTTTTTACAATGTGATATCAATAATACTTGAAGTTTAGTTTTTCTAAAATGCTAAAACTTTGTATAAAAAACAAGACTAAACTGCGTAGTCTTGTTTTAAAAAATAATGCTCTTGTAATCTTCTTAATTTGTATTGCTGTTTATCTAGCAAACGGAGTAACAAGAAGTTCTGGAGATTCAGTTCCAAATACATTACTGGCTTTCAACTTACTTGAAAATCATACTTTGCATCTAGATGCTTTCAGGTTTAGCTATTTTGTAGACAAAGGTTTTTCTTATGCTTTTGCTGAGGGAAATAACGGTCATCTTAGCTCTACCTATCCCATAGGAAGTGCTATTGTTACTTTTCCTCTATATCTGCTTTTTTATCTCTATTTAAAACTGATATATCATGGAGATATTATTAATTTAATATCTCCAAATTTTGAAGAACATAGACTTTTTTTTGAAAAGCTTGCTGCAACAATAACAACTGCTGGAACAGTTGTTATATTTTATTTATCTTCCAGATTAAAATTTTCTAAAAGGATATCTTTTGTATCAACTTTTATATTCGCATTTGCTACAAACACATGGATGACCTCTTCTCAAGGACTATGGCAACATGGAATATCTAATCTAGCACTTATAAGCTGTATATTTTGCTTACTCAAAGCAAATCATACATCACATCAAACAAAATGGTTATTGTTAGCAGGTATTGCTTGTGGACTACTTCCAGGTATTCGTCCTACTAGTAGTTTGTTTTCTATTGCAATAATTGTTTACTCAATCTTTACCTATCGATTGAAAGCTGTTTTTTTATTTTTTGGTTTAGTTTCAGCAATCCCTAGTTTGGCGTGGAATTTATACTATTTTGGAAACTTAAGCGGAGGCTACTCCAAAATGTTTCATGAACCGCCATACTTATTTACATTGAATCATTTTATGAGTGCATTTTTAGGAACGCTCATTAGTCCAAGTCGGGGTATACTCATTTATTCCCCTATTGTTTTATTTTCTTTCCCTGGAGCTTGTCATGTTTTTAAATTAAGATTTAATAAAGATGAAAAATTGATAACATGTATCACTATATCTTCGTTTTTTTTACTACTTAGTTATTTCTTCTATACGGTTTGGTGGGCAGGGCATTCTTATGGTCCAAGATTTATCACTGATATAATGCCTGTAGCTTGCTATCTGATTAATTATTTCTTAAACAATCAATTTTTTTTCAAAAAGAAAGGTACTAAAAATAATTATTTAAACTTGATTTTTATGATTTTTTTCATCTTTTCTTTGTTAATTCAATTCACAGGTGCTTTCAGTGGTATCCCAGGTTTTTTCTGGAATGGCATCCCTTTAAATGTTGATAAATATCAGTCTAGACTGTGGCAGATCAGAGACAGCCAAATAGAGAGAAATGCTAACGCTTTATTTCACAAAATTATTAAGCCATGCACACGTAACCGACTCTACATTCAAGGGCTAAGTGGGATAATCAAACAAGTGACAGACGAAAAAGGTCAACCTATCAATTCAATAATATCAGTTCAACCTGGTTCTGAAAAAGTTCTTAAAGCTTATTTAGAAAATATAGGTACATCAAGCTGGTATGGTTACCAGTCTGCACTTGAAAAAGGCGAAACGCGTGTGAGAGGAATATTCTACAACAGCAATAATCAAGGAGTTAAAGAGGTGCGTCTCTATGTTTCTGATATGACCAAAAAACATGAAACTGCTAATGCAATTAGTACTATTTCATTTCCTCAAGAAACAGGAACGTACAAACTTACATTTGATTTGATAGCCGAAGGAGTTGATGAGTTTCCAAAAAACAATAATATCAACAGTTCTTATACATTCACGGTAATAGTTGGGGGAAAACGCCACTTTTCTCAAGAAATACAAGTCTTAAAACCATTCAAATCTGGCAAGGTTAGGGAGATAGTAAAAATTCCAGTCATTGTGAAAAATACTAGTGATTTTATGTGGCAGAACGCAAGTGCTCATCCTGTGAATCTTGCCTATCACTGGTTAAATACTAGTGATAAAGTTATTGTTTTTGATGGTGAGCGTACTCCTTTACCGAAAAATGTAGCTGTACAAAGCTTTCAGAAGTTAAACGCAACTATTAAATTTCCTGATCAGCCTGGAAAATATTATTTGGCTTTGACAATGGTTCAAGAGGGTGTGGCTTGGTTTAGTGATCAAAATACAACTTTTCTAAAAATTCCTGTAGAAGTTGTCGGTCAGTAGTGTAAAAAACAAAACAAGCTCATCAAAAAAATTATTTTTAAAAAGTTTTTATTACTATAATAACTGACTCACTCAATCGTGTAAAATTTTTAGACATAAAATACGTGTATACAGCAAGGAAATATTTGTGACACTACAAGAATTGAGTTTATTACTGATGTCAGTCATCGCTAGTGTAGCAGGTCAGTTTTTTTTAAAAACAGGAGCACTCAAGTTAGGCAAAGTTCATGTAGGGAATGTAGTTGCTCATATTCTCAGCATCTTGACAACGCCTGAACTTTTAATAGGGCTAAGTTGCTACGCTTTAGGTGCTCTGGCTTATATTCTACTTTTAACCAGAGTTAACCTGAGCGTTGCTGGTCCATCTGTTTCTCTGGTTTATGTTTTTTCCGTTATACTGGGTTATTTCATATTCAAAGAACCCATTCCTTTAACTCGTCTTATGGGTTTGAGCTTGATTATAGGTGGAGTTATTTTGGTAGTCTGGAAAAAATAAAACCATTTTACTTCTGTTAGTACAGCATTTCATCAATTTTTAACGTATTGAGTAACCTACCTATTGCTTAAGCTTAGAAGAACTCAATAACGCTATAAACTTCTTGTGAAATTTTGTACTTGGTTTTTCCAAACACATCCTCTGCTTTCACAAGCACAATGGTAAATCAATGACTAAAAAAGCCCTGATTACTGGACTCACTGGACAAGACGGTTCTTATCTTGCGGAACTTCTTTTATCCAAAGGCTACCAAGTCTTTGGTTTAGTCCGTCGTTCTAGCACAAGTAACTTGGAACGTGTCAGCCATCTGTTCAACCACATCCAAATCGTCTCTGGCGATTTGTTGGATCAAACTTCGCTAATGGATGTCGTCGCCGAAACTCAGCCAGACGAAATTTACAACCTCGCCTCCCAAAGCTACGTTCCCCTTTCTTGGACACAACCAGCTCTGACTGCTGAATATACTGCTCTCGGTGTCTCTCGCCTACTAGAATCTATCCGTCGTTGCAAACCAGATGCTAAATTCTACCAAGCCTCTAGTAGCGAAGTTTTTGGTCAACCTGACGAATCACCCCAAACCGAACGCACCGCCTTTCGCCCTCGCAATCCCTACGGTGTCGCCAAAGCATACGCCCACTGGATGACTATCAACTATCGCCAACAATACAACCTTTACGCCTGCTGTGGCATCACTTATACCCATGAATCGCCACGACGTGGTACTGAATTTGTATTTCGGAAAATTACTCAAGCAGCTGCCAAGATAAAACTTGGTCTAGCTAATGAATTAAAATTGGGCAACCTTGATGCTCGTCGTGACTGGTGTTACTCCAAAGACGCTGTTTATGCTATGTGGCTAATGTTGCAGCAAGAACAACCTGATGACTATATTATCGCGAGTGGTGAAACGCACTCGGTTAAACAACTAGTTGAATGTGCTTTTAGCTGTGTTGGACTCAATTGGGAAGATTATGTTTGTGTTGATCCAGCATTCTATCGCCCTGATGAACCAGTACAGTTGGTTGGTTGCATTGATAAAATTAAGAGCAAACTTGGTTGGGAACTTCAGTCCTCTTTTAAGGAATTGGTAGAGTTAATGGTTGATTATGACCTGAAACAACTAAACGAAAATAAGTAATTGCATAATATGAATTCAGAACCAGAAATCTCACCAGTCGATGCAAGTTTTTTACCTGGTGTTAACATCGCAGGTTATATTAATAGTGAATTTGGTTTAGGCGAAGGGGTACGATCAACAATTAGAGCACTGGAAGCAGTTGATATTCCTTTCGTGATTAACAACTGCACTTTCAATACGTTTCATAGAAAATTAGATGATACTTATACAAATTTCTCAGACGAGAATCCCCATCCAATTAATATTGTTCATGTGAATGGGGATATGATAAATTTTTTTCTTAACTCTGTAGGAATTGAATATTTTAAAAATAAGTACAATATTGGACTGTGGGCATGGGAGCTTCCTGATTTTCCCAAAGAATGGCTAAGAGCATTCAATCTTTTTGATGAAATATGGACTCCCAGCAGTTACAGTGTGGAGGCGATAAGCGAAGCTTACTGCCAAGGGCAGAACGCACCGCTATCACCTGTGCCAGTCCTTAAAGTTATGCACAGTATCTGGTTACCACAACCTACAGCAAGTAAACAATCACTGGGGCTACCAGATAATAAGTTTATTTTTCTCTTTATATTTGATTTTTACAGCGTTTTTGAACGCAAAAATCCTATAGCAGTCATTGAAGCTTTTCAGCGAGCATTTGGTAAAAATGATCAAGTATTGCTTGTTCTTAAATTTTCTAATGCTCACAAGTTTCCTGATAAATATAAACAGTTAAAAGATTTAGCACAAGATTTTAAAAATATAAAAATTATTGATAAATATTTGCTCAAAAATGATGTCAATACTTTGATTTACCATTCTGATTGCTATGTATCTTTACATCGTTCTGAAGGATTTGGCTTAACTATTGCTGAGGCTATGTTCTATGGAAAACCAGTTATAGCCACTGCTTACTCTGGAAATATTGACTTTATGAATGTTAATAACAGTTTTCCTGTCAAGTATTCTTTAACTACCTTAACAGAAGATTATGCACATTACAAGAAGGGAAGTACATGGGCAGAACCAGATATTGACCATGCAGCATATTTAATGCAATATGTGTTTAAAAATTATGAAGAAGTAAAGCAGATAGGTGCAAAAGCAGCTGAAGACATTAGGTCTTACTTAAGCCCAAAAGTGATTGGTCAAAAAATGAAAAATCGATTGGGAGCGATAACACAGAACAGTAGTAAATTGATAGAGAGTCCTCAATTAGAGACAGAATTAAAACACAAAGATGCAGAAATAGAACGATTAAAAGCTTTAGTTGACTATATGGAAAGAAGCAATTTTTGGCAACTAAGAAATTGGTGGTTTAAGCTAAAAGGAATGTTGCCACTAAAATGAAGTTTTATAACTACCCAGCAATTTAATAACAAAAACAGAGATAAGTCAGCACATGTTTAATTTGAAGAAGCGATTCAACCCCAAAGCAACTCTTGATGATGTGATTTCTGCATACAGACTTTTCCTAAGAAGAACGCCAGATGATGCAGGGTTTCAACATTACAAAAAACATATACAAGCAGGTTTATCACTTGATACACTGATAACTGGATTTTTAGAGTCAACTGAATATAAAAATATTTTACAAAGTGAACAAGAAATTCAATTAGTCGAAATTGGCGGAAGGTTTTTATATACTCGATTATCAGATAAAGACGTGGGAGGCGAAATCATTAAAAGTAGACAATATGAACCGCATATTACAGAGGTATTATCTAAGTTATTACAAGAAGAAGATACATTTGTTGATATTGGTGCAAATATAGGTTACTTTACAGTACTGGGTGCATCTCTTGTTGGAGAGAAAGGAAAAGTAATTGCAATCGAGCCAAATCCGAATAATGTGCAATTGATTTTTGCTAGTCTTATCAAAAATGGATTTGAAAATGTTTCTGTACTTCCATATGCAGCCTCTGATTGTGAATCAATCTTTGAAATGATTATAGGAAGTTCCAATGGATATATCGTCAGTCCTAAAGAACCAACTGAGTGCAGCGTTTTTACACAATCCATTATTTTGGATGAACAACTTGCCAAATATCAAAAGATAAATGTAGTTAAAATAGACGTCGAAGGACATGAACTTAATGTCATCAAAGGTTTTCGAGAATTATTAAAGAAATTCTTTCCTACGATAATTACTGAATTCCATCCAAAAGCATTAAGAGAATGTGGAGGAATTGACCCTGAAGAATATCTATCTGAGTTATTTGAATTATACAATTCAGTATCCATAATATTAAGTAATGGAACTTTTAAGAAATATTGGAACTATAACGATGTTCTTCAATATTGGACTGAAGTTAATAAGATAAATAACATGGGAGATATGATGCACTTAGACTTAATTGCATCTATCAAATAATTATGTTCTAATATCCGCTCGACAGAAACCATTAATGTTGAAATCAAAATTCAATTAATGCCTGAAATTGAAAACGTCAAACCTCGTCCACAGTTACTAATTGTTAGTAACGATGTAGTAGATACTAAAATGGCAGGTCCAGGGATGCGTTACTTGGAATTAGCACGTGTCCTTAGTCAGGATTTGGATGTCACCCTTGCTATCCCCTCGGAAACAACTCTCGAAGTCCTTAATATTAAATTGGTGCGTTACTGGGATGAACGCCCGAAAAGTTTACAAGTGTTGGTGGAAAGCAGTGATATAGCCTTGGTGTCTGGTTACATGGTAGAAAAATTTCCCTTTCTGCACCAGACAGAAAAACGCATCATTGTTGACTTGTATGATCCGTTTATTTTAGAAAATTTACACTACCATCTCAACAAGCCGATCGCCGCACAGGAAAGCTTGAACAACCGCGCAGTAGACGTAACCAACAATCTAGCGCGTTTAGGTGATTTTTTCATTTGTGGAAGCGATCGCCAACGAGATTTCTGGATCGGTTTACTCGCTTCCAATGGACGCATTAACCCCCACAATTTTGCCAAAGATACCAGCCTGCGTTCTTTGATTGATGTCGTAGGAATCGGTTTTCTTAACCGAGAACCCCGTCCTAATCCTACATTACGCGGTATACATCCTGGATTTCCAGAAGATGCTCGTATTGTACTATGGGGTGGCGGCATTTGGGATTGGCTCGATCCCCTGACTTTGGTAAAAGCTTGGACTGGTGTGATTGCTCAATACCCACAAGCACGACTCGTATTTTTAGGAACACGTCATCCCAATCCTCAGGTTGCTCCACATAAAATGGCGGAACAAGTTCAAGTGCTTGCTGCTGAAATTGGCGAAAAAGACCGTACCATTTTCTTTTACGAGTGGATACCATACGAACAAAGAGAAGCACTGTTGTGTGAAGCCGATATTGGTGTCACTCTTCATCCGCCACACATCGAAACTCGTTATTCCATTCGCACACGAGTATTAGATTATCTTTGGGCACGTTTACCTGTACTTGTGAGTGAGGGAGATATCACGAGTGAGTGGGTAAAAGAGTATGGTATTGGTAAAGCTGTACCACCATTGGATGCGGAAGCAGTGCGAGTGGCGATCGCCCAAATATTAGAACGCCCCAAATCATCTTGGGCTTCAGCATTTGAACCCTTACACGACTCCTTAAATTGGTCACAAGTCGTCGAACCTCTGCGGCGCTACTGTTTACAACCAGAGTACGCACCTGACCGACAAACACGTAGACTCGTCACCCCCACCGTGGTAAAACGTGGTAAATTAGCGCGAGTTTTTGAAATTTGGCGTACTGAGGGAAGTAGCGAACTTCTGCAACGTATTGGGAAAAAGTTTCGGCGAGGACTAGCAGGGTAACCAGCTTTAAAAAAGCTATTCAAGAATTTTCGCCAGATATAATTGCTGCTTCATCTTTCCTGACTCAACTAATTTGAAACTTTTTGAATCCATACTTGGTATTCTTTGTACAACAATTTAATTTTGTGACCATAGATTGAAAGAAACGCATCAATAGCTGGTTTTGGATTTGTCCCATCGCTGTATTCCTCGCCGTTGTACTGGCTGTTCCATAAATAGTCATCAAAAGCCATAATTCCATTATTTCTAAGTAATCGAAAAGACAAAACAGCGTCTTCAAGTACATTTATTGCATTGTGACAACCATCTATATAAATAAAATCAAATTCTTCAAACTCAAAAGTTTTTAATACTTTTGTTGAACTACCTTGATGAAAGGTCACTTTATTACGGACACCCGTTTTGTCCAAATTATCGAAAAGAACATCTTGAATCCACATATCAATACAATCGATATGGGCGTTTGTGTGAGTGAGAATATTGTCTAAAAGCCAAGTTGTTGATCTTCCCTCGTACGTTCCTATTTCGAGAAAGTGACATGGTTTCTCTATATATGCCGATAAATACTTCTCAAATACAGATATGTTTCCAATAAACCAATCGTACTTAAAGGTATATTTTTTGACCATTTTGACTACAAAACTTTGTTTATGATTGTTCCATAGTAGTGCGAGATGTGTTTTAATACAAGTCAGCTAACTCTAGCTGAACTTTACTAATGGTGAATGCACTGAAGTTAAAATATTGATGATTTCAGTTTGCTAGCAAGTGTTATTAATGAAAATTCTGCACGTTACTCAAGGTTATACCCCAGCAATTGGGGGTACAGAATTACTTATTCAACGTGTTTCTGAAGAATTAGTTCGGCAATTTGGCGATGAAGCGACTGTTTTCACCACAAATTGCTTCAATGGAGAAGGTTTTTTTAATCCAAAGCTACCACGTTTACAACCAGGTGAAGAAGAAATTAACGGTGTCAAAGTGCGGCGGTTTCCAGTCAATAGCCGAATCAGCCAAATGTTTCGATTTCCTCAAAAAGTTGCTTATCGTCTGCGTTTACCATTCAACGAGCATTTAAGAACAATAGCAGGAGGACCAATCATTCCTGGGTTAAAAAAAGCTATCCAAGAATTTCCGGCTGATATTATTGCTGCTTCATCTTTCCCATTACTACATATGTACGCAGCACTTAACGGTGCAAAACAATCTGGAAGACCATGTATTTTACATGGGGGCATACATCCACAGGATAATTGGGCATTTCAACGCTCTAGAATATACAGTACAATTGGGCAATCCACTTATTATTTATCTAATACAAAATATGAGGCAGATTACGTTATCCAACAAGGAGTTTCACCTGAACGTGTAGCTGTCGTAGGAGTTGGAGTTGATCCAGAACCCTTTGCACAAATTTCCTCAACTCAAGCCAAAAATTATTTTGGTTTTAAAGAGCAACCAGTCGTAGGTTTTATTGGACAATTTGGAGGACACAAAGGAGTAGATACTCTTTTGCAAGCAATGACAATTGTCTGGCAAAAATTTCCTGATGTGCAGCTTCTACTTGCTGGAGTAAGGACAATGTTTGCAGAAAAAGTAGAAAATATTATTCATCAATTACCAGAGTCATATAAAAAGCAAGTCAAGCTTTACTATAACTTTTCTAATCAGGAAAAACCTCTCTTATTTTCTGCCGTAGATGTGTTTGCTTATCCTTCTGGTTTTGAGTCTTTTGGAATTGCATTTTTAGAAGCTTGGGCTGCGAGTAAACCTGTGATTGGTTGTCGCGCTGGAGCAATACCTTGGGTGATAGATGAGGGAAGAGATGGGCTTTTGGTAGATTATAAAAATCAGGAAATGCTGGCAGAAGCAATTATAGATTTATTAAAAAACTCTTGTTGGGCAACAACTTTGGGTAATGCTGGTCGTGAAAAAGTTTTATCAAGATACACTTGGAGTAAGATAGCTCAAAATTTTAGAGAAGTTTATGTTGAAGCTATAAGATGACATGGAATATAAAATGAGTACTTGTGGACAATCAAATCATTTATGATGGGAAAGAATAACTATATGGTAAATGAATAATTTGGTCTTGATATTCATTGTTTAAATAAGCGTCAGCAATGAAGATTAGCTCATCAATATTTTGACCAATACTTAACTTAGGATTAAGAATGAAAATTCCTGGAATGTGACGACCTTGTGCTAAATGGTCAGCTAAGTATACAGGCATAGATGTACGGTTGTTTGTTACGAGCACAAAATCATACTCCTCACACCAAAGTAAAATTTCAGGGAAAGCGCGTACCTTTAGTAGGGGTTGTCGGTTCTCCCACAGACCATGTTGTTAAATTCCATCGCTGTCGCCGCAACTGTATCTTGTAAACTGGACTAATATTTTCATCAAGCAAATATTTGAGAGTCATTCTTATTCTTTTTTGCTTGTTGTTCTGCTCTTAGCTGTCGTAAGCGGAGCATAGTAGGAGAAGGATTTAGTTGTTGAGTTTTCCATCGTTGATGATTTGACTCCAGCCAGTTAGCAATATATTTACCAACGCTTTCTTGGTTGTGCAAGTAATAAAGAATAGTAGCGTAGACTTGCTCTAAGGTAATGGTGGAAAAACTATTGACAATTTCTTCAGGAGTACGACTGCGATAAATATATTCATAAAGAATGTTTTCAATACCCACTCGTGTTCCTTTAATCCGAATATCATCGTGACATTGAAAGTCGAAATATTCCTCTAACTGCATCCTTAAATTCTCCAATTTTCCTCATCTGCTGTTGCCTTTAATAAGCAAATTTTTTTCTTATAAGTAGGTCAACATAAAAAAACATAAAATACGATTCTTGCGATTGCTTCGCTCCACTGCGTTTTGCTCGCAATGACATTTCACGTTTAATTAGGTTGAGCTACTTATAGGATTCCTATTTGATTTTTGCGAAGCTTCGTACAGTTAAGCGTTAAGCGTTAAGCGTTCCCTAAACTTCAGTACCTATTGCCAGCCGAACTCCCCAGAATAAGATTAAAATTGCGATCGCCAGCCAATCACCTCTTCTCAATCGTAAATCGTGCCATTGCACACGATGTTCACTAGGACTGGTGAAACCTCGCACCGTCATAGCGCTAGCCATTTGCTCTGCTCTGAGTAGCAAATTTTCCAACAGGCGTTCTGCTACCAACATCCAAACTTTAACGGCTCCTTTCAATCCTAACTTTTTCCAATTAATAGCCCTTGTCATCACAGAACGAATTAAATTCTGGATTTCTTCCATAACCAGGGGAATAAACCGCAAGGACAAAGTTAAAGTCAAAGTTATTTCCGTCACAGGTAACTTGAACCGTCGCAAGGGTTGCATTAAGCTTTCTATAGCAGCGGTGATTTCCTCTGTTGCGGTTGTCAACAGATACAAATTGCAACTGTAAATAAGGGTAAACCACATCGTACTCACACTGATTCCCAAATCCAATGAACGCCGAGTCACCTTAACTGGACCTTTGTCAAACAGCACATACTTATAACCTTGCTGCTTATTGGCGGACATTGGTGGTGGAGTAGACGGAGTCGAAGCTGATTGTTGTGTTAAAACTTGTTGTTGTTGGTTATTCGGCAGACGCGGTTGATATTTGATACCAAGTCCATCAGGAGTGATAGCTATAACGACTAAAATAAAAAAGCAGAATGTCAACAGCCAGCCCATTTGCTGCTGCCAAACTCTTCGGGGGATTCTTGCTATTAAAGTAGCAAGAATCAACAGTACCACCAACAGCACGCGCCATAAGTTATTGGCAAGAATGTAAGTTGTCAGAAAGCTCATCAACCAGATCAGCTTGACTCGTGGATCGAGTTTATGTAACCAAGTTTGAGGTTGTTCTAAGTAAAGCCCAATTGGCAGCGATCGCAATAAATCCATTTATAACCATTAGTCATTAGTCGTTAGTCGTTAGTCGTTAGTCATCAGTCATTAGTGAGCCAGCGCTCTTTGGAGGGGAGCCACTGCTCGACTAGGGTTTCACAGGCTTAGACGCCCGGAGGGCGGTGAGACAGCGCTCTTTGGAGGGTTTCCCGACCTAGGCGACTGCGTTAGCGCAGCGGAACCGGAGGTTCTCCCCGGAGGGCTTCCCGCAATCTGTCGCATGTGGCGTTTTCAAGGGCAGAGGCGACGGGCGTTCCCGTAAAGGTCCATTGCCAAAGACTCATGACTGATGACTTGTGATCACTATTACACGCGGGTTGCTCGATTGGCATTAGTACCTTCGACTTCACGGGCTTTTTTACTCCGCCATAAAATACGGATAGGAGTTCCTTGAAAGCCCAAATGTTGGCGAAATTGTCGCTCGATATAGCGCCGGTAGTTATCGTTAAAGCGTTTGGAATCGTTGACAAACAATGCTATTGTAGGCGGTTGACTACTAACTTGTGTCCCATAGTAAATTTTGCCTTGGCGTCCAGCACGAGAGACTGTCGGCGAGTGCCAACCTATTGCTTCTTCCAAAACTTCGTTGATAACCGCTGTACTCACACGACGTTTGTGTGATTCAGCTGCTTTATTGACCAACTCCAAAATTTTTTCTACTCGTTGTCCAGTCAAGGCGCTGACAAAAATCATTTCTGCCCATTCAGTAAAATGCAGTCGTTCTTGCAGATGTTTTTCGTAATCATATATCGTGTAAGAGTCTTTTTCGACAGCATCCCACTTATTGACTACAATAATACAAGCTCGACCTTCTTCAGTAATCCGCCCAACTAATTTTTGGTCTTGCTCGGTGACACCATCAAGGGCATCTATCACCAATAAAACCACATCCGCGCGACGAATTGCTTTAAAGGCACGGTTGATGCTAAAGAATTCCGGACCATATTCTACATTCTTCTTTTTGCGAATTCCTGCCGTATCAATCAAGCGGTAAATTTGCCCGTTTCGTTCCACAATAGTATCAATTGCATCACGGGTTGTACCAGAAATTGGGCTAACAATTGCTCTTGTTTCTCCCACAAAAGTATTCAATAAACTGGATTTACCCACATTGGGACGTCCCACAATTGCCACTTTTATCTCGTTGGTTTCTGGGACTTCGGCTGTAGCAGGAAGGTAGTTAATCACTACGTCAAGTAAGTCTCCTGTACCACTTCCATGAATAGCAGAGATGGCGAAAGGTTCCCCCAAACCCAATTCCCAAAATTCGGCAGCTTGAATCAAACCTTGTTCTGGGGATTCGCATTTATTGACACCTAGCAAAACAGGGACTTTTTGTTGTCGCAACCACTCAGCAATTTCTTCATCAGCGGGTGTTGGTCCTGTGCGACCATCTACTACAAAAATGGCAACACTTGCCTCTGCTAGGGCTGCCATTGCTTGTTGACGAATCAATGGTAAAAATTCGGTATCATCATTAAAGACTAAACCACCAGTATCAACAACTGTAAAGTCGCGATCGCGCCAGTATGCTGGTTTGTAAGTGCGATCGCGCGTCACACCTGGTTGATCATGAACAATAGCAGATTGTTCCTCGGCAAGACGATTGACCAAGGTAGATTTGCCCACATTCGGGCGACCAATAATAGCAACTATAGGAAGACTCATAACCGGATGCACAATGCTCCAAATCTTTATTCTAGCGGTTTCGGCTGATACTATTGTCTGTTGCAGAAAAAACTCGGTAAACTTAGTACTTCACCACAAAAACTTTGAATGAGTAAATCAATTTTCGCTCCTAGTAGGACATAATTTCTAAAAACCGTGTTTTCATACCTCATGGAACTTGCTTTGAATAAGCGTTTTACAGAAAACAAAAACACGGTTTTTAACGATTAAGGACTACTAGTCTTCTTTCCCTCTTCCTTTGCGACGCCAGTCGCCTCAAGTCGGGAAACCCGCCCAGGCGAAAGCGGCTCCTCTTTGCGCCTGTGCGGTTTTTTATTTTACCCCGCAGGCGTTGCTGTGGCGGACTACCTAGCTCACAGACAATAAACTTCTTGCAAAATTATTTTATGGTATAGTAGAGGGTTTTGTAGCTTGAATCAATATACCTATGCGATACGAGCAAACAAAAAAGTTATCAAATCGAGACTTCAAACGTTTGGTTGGGATGCAACGACGCACGTTCAACGAGATGGTCAAGGTGTTGCAAGATGCAGCTAGTCTCAAACAAAGGCGAGGCTGTCCAAATAAACTGGATTTAGAAGACCAAGCTCTGATTTGCTTGACATTTTGGCGAGAATATCGGACTTACTTCCATATTGCTCAAGATTGCCAGGTGTCTGAATCAACTGTTTGCCGTACAGTACAACGTGTTGAGACCATATTAGTCACTTCCAGTAGGTTTCGTTTG
This sequence comes from Brasilonema sp. CT11, assembly GCF_017982655.1. Lineage (GTDB taxonomy): Bacteria > Cyanobacteriota > Cyanobacteriia > Cyanobacteriales > Nostocaceae > Brasilonema. Next base: position 24,269 of record NZ_JABXYX010000065.1, read on the forward strand.
GGAGGAAAAAAGTCTTTGTTGAGTTCATCGCAGAAACCTCTAACAGTAGCGATGGATGTCATAGAGAGTCCGATTGAACGTCCCAAACATGGGCAAAAACGTTTTTATAGCGGCAAACAAAGAGAACATACCCTAAAATCTCAATTGGTGATTGACCTTGCAACATTTGAGAAACGACCGCAGCGTAGGCGGTCGGGTGCAGCGCCTTGTTGTGTCACCTGTTAGGGAGTTGAAACGCGGCATACATCAGTCGCCCCAACTCTGATAGCACTTTTTCATCGCCGCATTAAGATTCATTGACGGCGAAATCGTCGCGATGGCGCCTAGTCCATTCCTCGAAACTTTCGAGTGCGATTCCGTAGGATTTCGCCTTGCCGATGTCAACTTTGTAGCCTTCAACGCTCGCCCACTCCTGGCTCTTGACGAGCCCTGCGGACGCTCCGGCTACCACTGCTTTTTCAGGTGACATGTTTCTGGCGACCACACGCTTGCCGGTTGCGCGGCAGATCACTTCGGCGATTTCATCACTATTCAGCGACTCCGCTGCCAAGTCTATCTCCTGTCCATTAAAGTGCGTGGGTTCGGCAAATACGGCAGCAGCGAAGCGCCCGACATCAGACGCGGCGATAAGATCGAGCTTGGTTCCTTGCGACATCACAGTGTTGACTACCCCGCGCGACAGCAGCGGAAACATCCCCGCAGCCTTCGGGGGAATGAAGTTGTCCATCATAAAAGCGGGCTTTAGGATCACCCAGTGTGCAAAGCCGGCGATCCTGACCATATCATTCACGCCTGACTTGCTGTTCCAGTATTCAAGATCCCAGCGGCCTTCCTGGCATCCGATGAAGGTTTCCTGATCCCCCGCGCGAGCTACTGAAGTATGAACAAACGTGTCAATATTAGCTTGGCGGGCGGCCTCGACTAAGTTGTGGCCAGCGCGGAGTTCACTGTCGGGATCGTGGAGTCTGGGTGGTACCTGAACGGAGAACACCCCGAAGGCGCCGGTTGCTGCCGCGTTCAAGCTGCTCGCATCATCGAAATCGCCTTGCAACAGTTCTACACCACGCGCTGCGAGCGCCTGAGCGGCAGTAGAACGTGGATTACGCACCAGTGCCCGCACAGCAAAACCGGCGTTCAACAGCGCATCAATGGTAGTGCTGCCCTGAGCGCCTGTCGCACCTGTCACGAGGATTGGTTTATTTCCGTTCATTTCAAATCTCCATCGCGTAGCGCGTCCTTTTCACGTTGGGGAGTATACAATGCGGTAGATAAAGGCGGGTAGAAGAGTAAGGATTAACCACCGATGTTGCATGTTCCACACTATCTTACCTCAAACCTTTATAAGGATTGCGCTTGCGCGTCAAAGATGTCGATTTTGTTTGCTCGTATCGCATAGGTATATTGATTCAAGCTACAATATCCTCTACTATACCCAATACCTCTGCCAATTTACGAGGGTTCAACGCCTGTAGAAACGGTATGAATACGTCCTAAAGAAGTAAGCTTGGCAAAAATCTGGGTAAAAAAAATAGGCTCAGGCATTTGCGGAAGCATTTTTAAGATTTCATGGACATATCGAAAACCACGATAATGAGCCTTAAGGTCAATAATGCCGGAGTCGGGATTAAGGAGACGAAAATCGTAAGAGTTGATGATGGGACAAATTGACCATAAAAAATGCTAGATTAACAGCATTAGTTACAGCAGTTTGGCTTAAGTTCATGAAATCTTCCAGTCCCCAAAACTGCTTGGCCAGAGGGAAAATTGAATTCGATTTGAAACCGGAGTTTGTAATAGTCGATTATTTTCTCAAATGACAACTCTAGATCACTAGAAAACAGAATTACATGGCTACGAGCATTAGTTTTAAGATTGGTTTTGACTAAAATAACTACATTCAGTGCTTGAGCAAATTCCTTGTGGAGTAAAGTAGCGCGGGTTTATGTCAGTTTGGGTCTCATCCTCAATGGTACTTTTACATAAGTACTTCTGAGGTATGTTATGGTAGTTAATTTTCTCTCCATATTTACGACGAGAGCGACAATTGGGGTCAGGGTTTTGATAAGGTATATATAATGCCGAATCGTAACGGAGTTTGGAAATTATGCGTAAGTTTACTTGGTGAGCCATCTGCAAGGCATTATTGTTTCCAAAATGACCATCAAGTACTAAGTAGGTAAGGGAAATAAAATCACCTAATAACTTGAAAAGCGAATTAATCATTTTCTGAATCCGGAGTAATTCAGATGTTAATATTACCTCCGTTTTATTTTTGTTCTTACTTCCTTTTGGTCGTCCACGCTTACGTTTTTCTTGAGGTTTTACTTCTGGAGTTGGTGACGGGCTACTTTTTTCTACATCACTCTTGATCACCTGTTCTATCTGGATTGGAAACGAGTGCCTCTGTTCAACACTTACTAATGATAATGTCAAGAAAGACAGCCCTAGTATCGGTTTACTTACTAGGCTGGAAAAAAATCTATCCAATCCATAAGTTTTTTTACCTGATTTACTCACTACAACTTCATCTCCTGCAAGCAAATACACCTCATTCGCACGGAACAAATGCTTGCGGAAAAATAGCCAAAACAACGTCGCCCAAGGGATTACTGTATGAAAGAATCGAGGGCATCGTCCGATAACTGCCACCAACGTCTGCCCAACGAGAGATTCCCAACATCGTGACTCGCCCGCTCATTGCTAACATGGCCTGGATTATTTGGTTAAATTGCCGCATGGTTGTCGCGTTGATCTGCGGTAGCAGTGAATGTACAGTGATAAGATATCGGGCATGGGCTGCTTGTAGTGTTTGAGTTGTCGTTGTCAGAGACAATAACTCTACTACGAAACGCCCTACCTCTTCATACTCTTATTTTGCAACGCTATTACAGACAATAACTCTACTACAAAAGCCCTCGCTCATTGAGCAGGCGTAGTCCAAAATCGCCAAATCAGCTTTGTTGCTATATTTGAGAACCGGATGCTGATGGGCGGCGATAGCGGAGTGTCGGGGCGGGCTGCTATCACCCGCAGGTTCCACACAAGAAATTTTTCTAGCCCGTTCCCGACACCGCCCATTAGAGCGAAGCGTCATCCGGTTCGCCACTTGGGACGAGTAGTCGAGGTTTTGGGATTGAGATATTTATCCTCTTTTTTTAGCGAAGGTATTGATACCATAAAATAATTTTGCAAGAGGTCTAATAACTATGAATTTTAATTATGAATTTTAATTCTTCGTAATTACAACAGCACCACCAACATTCAGACCAATTCAGCCTCTTCAAAAAGTTGTCTAACTGTTAACTCCAAACTAGGAAGCAGAGTATCCACAATCGGCATATTATCAGTGTAAACTTGACTTTCTTAACCCGAGACAAAGACTTTGATAGTTATTGCTTCTGGATCGATAATCCAAACTCGTGACACTCCAGCATCAAAATAATCTCCTGCTTTGTCTTCAAATTCCTTCATTGTGTGGTCTGGAGAAATAATTTCAATTACCAATTTTGGAGGAACAGGGCAAGCTTCATTGCGCTTCCACACTTTAGGTAAACGTTTATAAGAAATATAAGTCAAATCGGGTACAGGTGCCCAATCTTGCTCCTGACGCTTTAAAATAATTGCCCACTCTGAAGCGGTTCTACCTTTTCCGATACACCTGTTACGAAGCAACAATCCCAGAGTCAACTGTAAAGTCGAATGAAAGAATTTGGGAGACACTTTAGGTACTGCATAACTATCTACAAACTCATAGTTGACATCCCCTTCTGGAAGCGCCAAAAATTCTTCTAATGTGAGTTTTTTTATTATACTTATCTTAACCATAAGAAAGTTACCTGTCGCTGATAAACATATTTGAAAAACTCTCTTTTCAAATTTTATAGTTTAATACTCTTGCGATAAGAAAAGTTATCTATTTTTTCACAAACGCCGAATCCCACTTTCCAAACCTTGGCAAACACCAGTGAGGAAATCTAAATCTAAAGTATTAATAGTATCGCTAGATTTATGATAATTTGGATTACGCATGAATGCTGTATCTGTCACCATCATTGCTGGATAACCTGCATCCCAAAAAGGTGCATGGTCACTTTGTCTTGTCTGGCGAACGATTAAACCTCTATTAGGTACTGGTAACCACTGACTTGGTACACCGACTTTACGAATACTGCGGCTAATACAAATTAGGTCACGAATTGTTCGCCAATTACCAATTAAAGCAATAAAATCACCAGAATTAGGGTATAAATATTTCAGAAAAGGAGGGTAACTTTGAGAACCTGGAGTTTGATCGCAATATCCAAGCATTTCCAAAGAAATCATTAAGCGCAAGGATTGCTGCTCTTGCTTGAGGTAAGCCGCATACTCAGTACTACCTAATAAACCGTATTCTTCCATATCAAAAGCGACCAGCCGCAGGGGATATTTTGTTGGAACGGATGCAAAGATTCTTGCCAATTCCAGCAAAACTGCTATACCTGTAGCATTATCATCAGCGCCTGGTGTTCCAGGAACAGCATCATAATGGGCACCAATTAAAATAGGAGGTAAATCTCCCTTTTGGAACTCAGGTTGTGAAGGTAAATTCAAAATGAGGTTTTGACAAGTTTTGCTCCCGACTTTAAAGGTGTGGATTTCCACACTTCCCCATTGAGCAAATTGTTGACGAATGTATTCTTGGACAAAGAAATGTCCAGCAGTCGCTAGATAGGGATCGCGATCGCGGGCGATCGAGGTAAGGTGATTTTCAAGTTGATTCTTTAGATTCACAAATTAACTAACAAGGAACACTGTTTGACCATGTAATTCTCAACAGCAAGATACAATAAATCAAGCATTAGATCTAAACAAATTAATTTATAAGACACTATAGGAGAACAAAAACGCATGGGCAAGGTAGTCGGCATTGACTTGGGTACAACCAACTCAGTAGTTGCCGTCATGGAGGGTGGCAAGCCGGTGGTGATTGCCAATGCAGAAGGAATGCGAACGACTCCCTCCGTAGTTGGCTTCACCAAAGAAGGCGAAAGAGTTGTTGGGCAAATGGCACGACGGCAAACCCTCCTCAACCCACAAGATACCTTTTTCGCCGTTAAACGCTTCATTGGGCGCAGGTATGGCGAACTGAGTCCAGATTCCAAGCGAATCCCATATACTATCCGCAAAGATGAGGTTGGTAACATTAAAATTTCTTGTCCTCGTCTAAATAAAGATTTTGCTCCAGAAGAAATTTCCGCAATGGTACTAAAGAAACTGGCAGAGGACGCCAGTAAGTACCTGGGTAGTCCAGTGACAGGCGCAGTAATCACCGTTCCTGCTTATTTTAATGATTCTCAGCGACAAGCAACACGAGATGCTGGTAGAATAGCAGGTTTGGAAGTACTGCGAATTCTCAATGAACCAACAGCCGCTTCTTTGGCTTACGGATTGGATCGTGGTAGCACTGAAACTATATTAGTCTTTGACTTGGGTGGTGGCACGTTTGATGTGTCGATTCTCGACGTTGGGGATGGAGTGTTTGAAGTCAGATCCACAAGTGGAGACACGCAACTCGGTGGTAACGATTTTGATAAAAAAATAGTTGATTGGTTGGCAGAGAAATTTTTGGAAACTGAAGGGGTAGATTTAAGACGCGATCGCTCAGCTTTACAACGTTTGTTAGAAGCAGCGGAAAAAGCCAAAATCGAACTTTCCTCTGTTAGCGTTACCGATATTAACTTACCTTTCATCGCAGCTGATCAAGAAGGTCCCAAACATCTCGAAACTCGTTTGACTCGTTCTGAGTTTGAAGGTTTGTCTGATGATTTACTTGGACGTGTACGCCTTCCTGTCAAACGCGCCATGAAAGACGCTGGTTTAACACCTGTAGATATTGATGAAGTTGTGCTAGTTGGTGGTGCTACGCGTATGCCAATGATACAGCAGCTTGTGCGGGCAATGATTGGCAAACAACCCAACCAAAACGTCAATCCAGATGAAGTTGTAGCGGTAGGTGCAGCAATACAAGCGGGTATTCTTGCTGGTGAACTCAAAGATGTCTTGCTGTTAGATGTTACGCCCCTGTCTTTGGGATTAGAAACCGTCAACGGCGTGATGAAAAAATTGATTCCCCGCAACACCACCATACCAGTACGCCGCTCTGATATTTTTTCCACATCAGAAAATAATCAAAATACAGTGGAAGTTCACGTCGCCCAAGGCGAACGGGAGATGGCAGTAGATAATAAGTCTTTGGGACGGTTTAAACTGTATGGTATTCCTCCAGCCCCACGTGGTATTCCGCAAATACAAGTATCATTTGATATAGATGCCAATGGTATTTTACAGGTGACAGCTCTGGATAGAACCACAGGTAGAGAACAGAGTATTACAGTTCAAGGTGCTTCTACCTTGAGTGAAGGGGAAATAAAGCAGGCAATTCAAGATGCTGAAAGATACGCTGAAATTGACAGAGAACGCAAAGAACGGGTAGAAAAACGCACTCGTGCTGATTCGTTGATTGGACAAGCAGAACGACAACTCAGAGAAGTAGCGTTGGATTTTGGGATGCAACTTGCTCGCAGCCGCCGCCAAAGAATTGATAATATCTGCCGAGAACTGCGCGAAAGTTTGAAAGAAAATGATGACAGAGGGATTGACCAAGCTTACGCCGACTTGCAAGATGCTTTATATGAGCTAAATCGTGAGATCCGCCAGTACTACGTTGATGATGAAGAGGATGACTTGTTTGGTACTATCCGTGAAATCTTCACTGGCGAAAAAGACCGAGATCCTCCTGGAGGAAGCCGCCTAAGAGGCGATGATCGCGAATTCCAAAGAGATACATACCGCGATTCCTTCGGAGGAAGCCGCCCAAGGGGTGATGGCGCAGAGCGCCCGCTTCGCGATGGGCGAAGCCCCGCCAAAGGCGATCGCGATTACTATGACAGAGATTATAGCAAGGACTACAACAGAGATTATGACAGGAGAGATCGTTCCTCTGATAACACTGGTTATTCACGTAAACCCCGTCCTAGCTACCAGGATAACTGGGATGATGACGATGATAATTGGTTATAACGTCTGATAGATATTAAGGCGGGAAACCCCGCCCCTAGTACCCTTCGGCTGCGCCCTTCGACTACGCTCAGGACAAGCTCAGGGTGAACCTCAAAAAAAGTATTAATAGATAAAATAAACCGAAAAAAAGGTTGATTTAAAATTCGGATTTAGTAGTTTGTAAGAGGTAATAGGTAATTAGTTAGTCGTTAAAAAATTAATGAATAGCCAGTAAAAAAGTTAAAATTTAAAACTTAAAGATAAACAACTGAAACTATGCCAAATTTGCAGAATTTTCGGGATTACTACGAGATTTTAGGAGTGACGAAAGATGCGTCCAATGAAGAGCTCAAAAAGAACTATCGACGGTTAGCACGTCAGTATCACCCAGACCTCAATCCAGGAAACAAAGCAGCAGAAGAAAAATTTAAAGATATCGGAGAGGCTTATGAAGTTCTTTCTGACACAGCGAAACGGGCGCAATATGACCAATTTAGTCGTTTTTGGAAACAAAAAGGTTTTGACAAACAAGCAGCGTCACGAGAAAATGCCTGGAATCGTACAAACGGTCGTACACGCAATCAAGAGGTAGATCCTGGTAGATATTCTGATTTTGATAGTTTTATCAATCAAGTCATTGGTGTAGGTGTTCGCAAAGACACCAAAAATGGAACTTCCACAACTGGAGTGGAGAGTGATCCCTTTAGTTCCACAAACAGAAAAGTTCAATACACAGTTAATTCTCGCCCCACTCGCCGAGATATAGAAGCAAGACTAACGTTACCATTGGAAAAAGCATACAAAGGTGGAAGCGAGAGGATTCGGCTTGAAGATGGGCGATCGCTCGAAGTCAACATGCCTCCTGGTATGGTCACAGGTCAAACCATCCGCCTGAAAAACCAAGGTATCAATGATGGCGATTTATACTTAAAAATTACAGTAAACCCTCATTATTTATTTAAAATAGAAGGCTCAAATGTTTTTTGTCAGGTTCCAGTCACTCCCACCGAAGCAGTTTTAGGAGGACAGATAGAAGCGCCAACCTTAGACGGGCCAGTAAAAATGTCTATTCCCCCTGGTGTACGTTCAGGTCAACGCTTCCGTCTTGCCAACAAAGGTTACCCAAAGGAAAACGGTGAACGTGGTGACCAATTGGTAGAAATTCAGATCGTAGCCCCAAAAAATATTACTGAGCAAGAACGTGAACTTTACGAAAAGTTACGGCTGATAGAAACCTTTAAACCTCGCGCCGATTTGGTAAAGTAGCGATGATGAATCGTTAATTGTTGGTAGTCGTTTTTGACAACTGACAACCAACAACCAATCACAGACTCGTGACGGCTTTAAACTGCTGAGGGTTAACCCTGAGCGCAGCCGAAGGGAATAATTAGGTTTAGAATATTAGAAAAAACGTTTAGCTAGGTGAGTGAAACGGCTGTGAATAAAAATGGGGCAATGCCACAAAGCAGCAAATCAACCTATTACTCCCTTCTAGGACTGCATCCCTCAGCATCGGTTATTGAAATCCGTCGTGCTTACCGGGAATTGAGCAAGCACTATCATCCAGATACGACAAAATTACCCACTGCTGTAGCAACTGCCAAATTTCAGCAACTCAACGAGGCGTATGCTACCCTAAGCAACCCAGAACGGCGGCTTAGCTACGACCTGAAAATTGGCTATTCCCGCTTTGGAGTCATCCAAGCACCGCCCGACTTGAATCACCCAGTTTCCTATTCTTACGACTGGTCTAAATCAGCTTATCTTGACGCCAGCGATCGCCCACTCAGCCCTGGTGAAATCTTTGCTTTGTTTATTTTAGGACTGACACTTTTGGGTTGCTTGTTGTTGGCGATCGCGATTGGCTTAACCCGTGGTGAAGGTGCCTTTCAAACACAAACACTACATACCCCAGCAATACAACAACCCAATAGCAGTATTTCTCAACCAAGTGTCCCTTCAGAAATTCCAAATTAAAAACTAATTTTTAACTTTTTACTATTGACTCTTTACTGAAATTATGGCTCTTCCTCCCCCGGAAACACCGTTATACAACCATCCCCTCCCCCAAATTGAATATTGGTTGAGAGAGCAAGGCTGTCAACGAGATGAAAAACAACTGCATTGCTGGCGGCTGGAGCGATCTACTTGGCAAGCAGAACTCTCGCTAGATATTGAGCAAATCATCGTGCGATATCTCAAAGCTGGAGATGATGGACAAGATATCCAACGTGCCTTCAAGTATTCCCTCAGTCGAGAGGACATAGAACAGGCTGTTTTTTCCGGACCATAAAACAAGGATAGAGGAGAAAAGGGAGTGTGGGAGTGTGAGAAAATTTCCCTCCTTCCCTTCTTCCCTGCTCATCCCCTCTTCTCACACTTTGCCGAACCTACGCTCTCGTTGCTGATAAGCGCATAGCGCGCGATAAAATTCATTGCGGTTAAAATCAGGCCACAAGGCTTCTGTAATATAAATTTCTGCATAAGCGATTTGCCAGAGAAGGAAATTCGAGACCCGCATTTCCCCACTTGTACGGATTAATAAATCTGGGTCACAAACCCCTTCTGTGTAGAGATGACGTTCAAATGTTGCCTCATCAATTTCATCTGGTTGAAGCAAACCTTGCTGTGCTTTATGAGCAATTGTACGGCATGCCTGTAAAATCTCCTGTCTACCTCCGTAATTGGTTGCGACGGTGAATTTTATACCGCGATTGTTTCTTGTTTCTTCCATTGAATAAGAGATTTCTTTTTGAAGCCCAAGAGGTAAAACACTCAAATTACCCACAAATCTAATTTGAACATTTTCCTTCATCATTTCCCGCAGTTCTTGGCGCAAAACTCGCTGAAATAAAGTCATCAAAAAATCGACTTCTTCGCTCGGTCTTCCCCAGTTCTCAGTTGAAAAAGCATAAGCTGTTAGCGCTTCAATTCCCCAATCATCACAACAACGTAGTAAATTTTTCAGCGCATCTACACCAGCTTTATGACCCATAATCCGGGGAAGACCTTGACGCTTAGCCCATCGACCATTGCCATCCATAATGACTGCAACGTGTCTGGGCAAGAATTCTTGTTTCAAGTCAGAGGGCAAATCTCGTAGTTCAGTGTGTTGTGCTGTCATTTTTTATCTCGTCGCGAAGCGGTCGATGGTAATCCGAGTAAACGTGAAATGAGTGCTAGTACCTTACTACGAATTTGACGACCCAAACTTAACAAACCAGGAGCACCAGGTTCGCGATCCACATTTGGAGAAAAGCGAGTATCGAGAGACTCTTTGAGCTTTGTGATCGTCAGCGGTCTATTTAAGGTACCTCGTTCCGCTAAGGAAATAGAACCCGTTTCTTCTGATACAACGACACAAATGCAATTTTCGACCCGCTCAGTAATTCCCATCGCCGCTCGGTGGCGTGTTCCCAGCTGGCGTGAGGCTGTGCGTCCCGATAGCGGTAAGATTATACCTGATGCCACAATCCGTGAGCCACGAATTAACGTCGCCCCATCGTGTAATAAAGTTTTCGGCTGAAAAATTGTCTGTATAAGTTCCTTTGACACTTCGGCATTCAGCTTTACTCCTGGCACAGAAAAATCCCGCTCATCCATAGGACCAGTGGTTTCCAAAATGAGCAAAGCTCCAATTCGATTTTTTGACAGTTCTCTAACAGCATCAACAATTTCATCAATGACACTATTGTATTTGGGAACCGCCAGACGGGATGGTTGAAACAACTGCTGGAATTCACCCCGTCCTAATTGTTCCAAAAATCGGCGGAACTCTGATTGTAGAGCAACCGCCATTGCCACAGCACAGCCAATTACTAACTTTTCCAGTACAAAGTTCAGCAATAGTAGATGCAATCTGCTGCTGATTGCTGATGCGAGCATCAGAACAATAAATCCTCTAACCATCCACAATGTCCGGCGCTCATTAATAATAATAAGTATCATGTACGTGAGCGCCAGTACTAACCCAATATCCAGAGTCCCAATCAGCAAGGACTGTGACCTTTCTAGGTTTGTCAGCCATTGCGTCCACCAATCTCCCATGACTCTGGATTTAACCTTTTGCCTCTAATAAAGTAAGTCAACAGTTAACAGCTCAAACGCGTGATTAATTAATAAACGCCACTTGCGTGCCTTCTGCAGTTCAGTGGCACGGGCTTTGCCTCTAAGCATTGCTTTTGTGTTCTGTGTTCAGGTGCCTCCTCTAGCAGGAACTAATACCATCTTGGATTTTAGATTTTGCGAATAGTTTGAGCGGTGAGGCAGCGCGGACGCCACATGCCTCTGTCGGGAAACCCTCCTGTAGCAGTGGCTCGTCTTGGGGAGGCAGTGCTACAGGAGCCAGTGCTGAAGACGGGAAACCCGTCTATGGCATCTGGCGTTGGGGTTCCCAAGGCGCGAAGCTCGCCGGGTGGAATCTTCCATCCGGCAACGCCAGACGCCTCAACGGGGGGAACCCCCGCACGGCGCTGGCTCGACTTCGCAGCTTTTGGGGGGAAGCGGAGGAACATAACGTGCCGCCCCGTTGTAGCACCTGCCGTGGTTTCCCCTCTTGTGCGACTGCCGAACCCCGAAGGGGTGAGTCCAGCCCCCGTCTTGGCGGTTTCCGTCACAGAGCGCGTTAGCTCCGGTCCCTTAGGGGCTAGCGTCTGGTGCAGGAGATTGGGGGACTGGTAAACCCGGAGGGAGGTTTCCTCCGTAGACGCTTTGCGGTGAGGGGGTCGCAGTCTTGGCGGTGAGCGTCGATTGCGAACCCCCTCACCCGAAGGGCTTGCCGCAGGCATCAAAGCTTTTCAAGACGGATTTATCGATTGTGAAAGAGTTAGTGGTAATCGCTTAGTGCGTTCCATCTGTCGCAATCATTTTTTCAATAGGTATAACACGCTATGCGAAAGAACGCTTGTGCGTATGCTTTTGGCGTGCACTTACGCCTACGGCAGTTGCGCGACTGTGGGGACATCCGCAAGGGCGCACTACCTAATACCACAGCGATCTTTAGAGGAAACTTCCAAGGACGCAGTGGCTCCCAATAACTAGCTTTTAAGTCTTTGCGGTAGGCAGTCCTGTCGAATTAAATCCTGATAAGTTTCGCGTCGCAAAATCAAATTTGCTTCGCCATTCGCTACTATAACAGCTGCCGGTCGGGGCAGACGATTGTAGTTAGATGCCATACTGTAATTGTAAGCACCCGTCGCAATAACTACAAGAATATCCCCAGATTCAATTTTTGGCACTCGGGCATCTTTTATTAGAATATCCCCAGATTCACAGTGTTTGCCAGCTATTGTTACAGTTTCTGTAAGTGGAGCAGACATTCGGTTAGCAACGACTGCGCGATAGACAGACTGGTATGTGATTGGGCGTGGATTATCAGACATTCCCCCATCAACTGCTACGTAGGTACGTATTTCTGGAATAACTTTGGATGATCCAATAGAATATGCTGTTACACAAGCTGTTCCAATCAGTGAACGCCCTGGTTCAGATAATAATTTGGGCAAAGGCAAATTGTTTGCAGCACAAGCTTGTTGAATAACTTCACAAATCGGTTTCACCCACTCTTCAATGCTAGGTGGATCATCCGATTCTGTATACTTAATTCCTAAGCCGCCTCCCACATTTAACTCTTTGATCGATAAACCATATCCAGCAGCTTTATTTAGCCACTGCACCATTACCGCAGCTAAATCTTGATGCGGTTGACGTTCAAAAATTTGGGAACCTATGTGAGCATGTAATCCCAGACAGTTAATCACAGATTGTTGGCTCACAAAAGTAAACAAATCATCTAGTTGATTGGGATCAAAGCCAAATTTGCTATCTAAATGTCCCGTGCGAATATATTCATGTGTGTGACATTCAATACCTGGTGTTAATCGCAACATGATGCGAATCGGAGATTCGACTTCTGCTTTTTTCGCTATCTCCACCAAAGTACGTAACTCATACCAGTTATCTACTACAATGATGCAGCCAGACTCAATGGCAAAAGTTAGTTCTTGGTGGGATTTATTATTGCCGTGGAAATAAATTTTTTCGGGACTGACACCCGCACTCAGGGCTGTGTAGAGTTCACCCCCAGAGACGACATCTATTCCTAAACCAGCATCGTGTACGATCGCACAAACAGAAATACAACTCCACGCCTTGGAAGCGTACAGTACCTGAGATTCACCCTTGTAGTAACGCTTGAAGCTGTCTTGATACTGACGGCAAGCTGTTCGCAGGGTTTGCTCATCTAAAATGTATAGCGGTGATCCAAATTGTTCAACTAGGGTTGTGACATCACAACCGCCAATTTCGAGATGATCATGATTGTTAACTCTGCCTGTTAACGGCAAAAGTTGCTGATTTGGTGAAAGACTTATGTTTTGAGGGTTTGCTTGTGGTAAATACTGACTACCAGAATGTTGAACCCCAGCAGGGTGTGTCGATACCATAACTATAAGAGTTGTCCTTCTCTAAATTATAGGCGTGAGAAATTCCTCCGCTTCCCAGTTTACAAAGGCGTTGTACTTTTACGAATAAGTGTGAGCAAATTAGAATTAGAAATCAAACACCTGACTGAAGCAGATTTGAGTGCAGTGCTGGAATTAGACCAAATCTGCTTCAGTGGTTTATGGACTCTCGAAGGCTACCAACGTGAGTTAGATAGCCCTAACAGTGATTTACTAGGTTTGTTCTGCGGTGTCTCTGTTGTAAAGACAGAAGCCCAGGAGAAGGCAGCAGGCAGAGAAGACCCCACAAATGAATATACTCCCATGAATGATGAGGGGAATTGGAGTTGTTCGACAAATGAATTTGGGGGCACCAGTGATAGCAGCAGTAGAGGAGAACTTGTAGTTTTCAAAAATTCTTCTTTCTCCCTTACTCCTTGCCCCGTGCCCCCAGCCTCTTCTGTTAGGCTACTGGGAATAAGTTGTTTTTGGTCAATTTTAGATGAAGCTCACATCACTATCTTGGCGATTCATCCTCAATACCACCGTCAAGGCTTTGGACAGGCTCTTTTGTATTCTGTGCTGAAGAGCGCTTGGAAACGCGGTTTAGAGCGAGCGACCCTTGAAGTGAGAGCTTCTAACTCAGCGGCAATTTCTTTATATCAAAAATTTGGCTTTAAAATAGCAGGTCGGCGGCGGCGCTATTACAAAGATGATGAAGACGCGCTAATACTTTGGCTTGGAAATTTGCAACAGCCACAATTTCAGAAAACTTTACACGACTGGAATACAATCATTAACGCTCGCTTGACAAAGGCGTCTTGGTCATGAGTCGCTCATCATCCGCTTTTTACTTGGCTTTATTGATGATTTTTTTTGTCTTATTTATAATTTTATATAAGAAATTCTCATAAAGTTCAAAAAACGCTTGAGATGAAACTGAGAATATGATATTAGGTGTTATTTGGGATTGAATAAAAAACTTTTTAATCCAGCCACTAACTATCCGTGGTCAAGCCTGAAAAGGTAAATAAGATTACGCTCCTCAGCACACTGACCGTACAAAAGTAAAGAAAATTAAATAAAAGTCATAAAAATTTAGCAATTGTCCCACTAAGCTGGGTCAAATCTTGTCGGATGTCTATTTGTTTATACAAGCATCCGCAATCTTTGCCTGTGCTAAAATCAGCGTACCGGCACGACGCAGGTGATGGGATGAATGCCATATGTTTGAACGCTTCACAGAAAAAGCCATAAAGGTAATTATGCTAGCCCAAGAAGAAGCTCGCCGTCTTGGGCATAATTTCGTAGGTACCGAGCAGATCCTCCTGGGTCTGATTGGAGAAGGTACTGGAGTTGCGGCTAAGGTGCTGAAGTCTATGGGTGTCAATCTCAAAGACGCTCGGATTGAAGTAGAAAAAATCATAGGTCGAGGCTCTGGCTTTGTCGCTGTGGAAATTCCGTTTACGCCACGGGCAAAGCGGGTTCTGGAACTATCCTTGGAAGAAGCGCGCCAATTAGGGCATAACTACATTGGCACCGAGCATCTGCTATTGGGCTTAATCCGAGAAGGGGAAGGTGTAGCAGCCAGAGTCCTAGAAAACCTAGGAGTGGATCTTTCTAAGGTAAGAACCCAAGTGATCCGAATGCTGGGAGAAACAGCTGAGGTGAGCGCTGGTGGTCAACCACGTGGGAACAAAACCCCAACATTGGACGAGTTTGGCTCAAATCTGACCCAAATGGCAGCAGATGGCAAACTTGACCCTGTAGTGGGACGCGCCAAAGAAATTGAACGTGTGATCCAGATTTTGGGTCGGCGGACAAAAAATAATCCCGTCCTGATTGGAGAACCAGGGGTAGGTAAAACCGCGATCGCCGAAGGTTTAGCACAACGCATTGCTAATAAAGATGTCCCTGACATCTTGGAAGACAAGCGTGTCGTAACCCTGGATATCGGTTTACTTGTCGCTGGAACCAAGTACCGGGGTGAATTTGAAGAACGCCTGAAAAAAATCATGGATGAAATCCGTCAGGCGGGTAATGTCATTCTCGTGATTGACGAGGTACATACCTTAATTGGTGCAGGTGCGGCAGAAGGCGCAATCGATGCAGCAAATATCCTCAAACCAGCACTGGCGCGGGGTGAATTGCAGTGCATCGGAGCCACAACTCTAGATGAATACCGCAAGCACATCGAGCGGGATGCAGCCCTAGAGCGTCGCTTCCAGCCAGTCATGGTGGGTGAACCGTCAGTAGACGAAACGATTGAGATTCTCTATGGACTGCGCGAGCGCTACGAGCAGCACCACAAGCTGAAAATCTCCGATGAAGCTTTGCTTGCAGCGGCGAAGTTATCTGATAGATATATCAGTGACCGTTACCTTCCAGATAAAGCAATCGACTTGATTGACGAAGCAGGAAGTCGGGTTCGCTTGATTAACTCGCAATTGCCCCCCGCAGCTAAAGAATTGGACAAAGAACTGCGTCAGATTTTGAAAGAAAAAGACGATGCAGTCCGCGCTCAAGACTTTGATAGAGCTGGGGAGTTGCGCGATCGCGAGATGGAAATCAAAGCTGAAATTCGCGCCATTGCTCAAAGCAAGACCAACGGTAGTCGCACTGAAGGTGACGAACCTGTCGTTACCGAAGAGGACATTGCTCACATTGTCGCTTCCTGGACTGGAGTTCCGGTGAACAAACTCACCGAATCTGAATCCGAGAAGCTGCTGCACATGGAAGACACCCTGCATCAACGCTTGATTGGTCAAGAAGATGCTGTCAAAGCAGTTTCACGTGCAATTCGTCGCGCTCGTGTCGGTTTGAAGAATCCTAATCGACCCATTGCTAGCTTCATTTTCTCTGGTCCAACAGGTGTAGGTAAAACCGAGTTAGCAAAAGCTTTGGCTTCTTACTTCTTCGGTTCCGAAGAAGCGATGATTCGCCTAGATATGTCGGAATATATGGAGCGCCATACCGTCAGCAAGCTGATTGGTTCCCCTCCTGGTTATGTCGGATATAACGAAGGCGGTCAACTGACCGAAGCTGTGCGTCGTCGTCCTTACACAGTTGTGCTATTCGACGAAATCGAAAAAGCACACCCCGACGTCTTTAATATGCTATTGCAAATTTTAGAAGACGGTCGCTTAACCGATGCTAAAGGTCGCACCGTAGACTTCAAGAACACCTTACTGATTTTGACTTCCAATATCGGTTCCAAGGTGATCGAGAAGAGTGGTAGCGGCTTCGGCTTTGATGTCGCTGAAGACCAAACAGAAGCACAGTACAACCGGATTAAATCCTTGGTTAACGAAGAACTCAAGCAATACTTCCGTCCTGAGTTCCTCAACCGACTGGATGAAATCATCGTCTTCCGTCAATTGAGCAAAGAAGAAGTATCTCAAATCGCCACCATCATGCTCAAGGAAGTGTTTGGTCGCCTGACAGAAAAAGGCATCACACTCGAAGTTACCGATAGATTCAACAACCGTCTCATCGAAGAAGGTTATAGCCCCAGCTACGGCGCAAGACCATTACGTCGGGCAATTATGCGCTTGTTAGAAGATAGCCTTGCCGAAGAGATTCTATCTGGTCGCATCAAAGATGGTGATACAGCCATTGTTGATGTGGATGAAACTGGTAATGTGATTGTCAGAGCTGAACAGCGCCGGGAATTGTTGACCCCTGTCGTTGAATAGAAAGCGAAAACATTTAAATGCCCGCACCCCTTGGGGTGGACATATGTAAATGAAAAATTTAAATCCCTGCACCCTAGAAGGGTAGGGTTACACAAACAAAGTCCGCCTACGCGGACTTTTTTATTTAGCGCTTTAGGGCTAACGAATCATACCAATCCGCGTTTTAAAACGTAATTCTCAAATGTGGAAAATTAGTAACTGAACGTAATCTTTCTGGCATGTCCATTAATTCTCTAAGCGCTTGGCAAAGAGTATCGATGACATCATGCATCGAATCAAACACCTGGTTGT
>NZ_JABXYX010000267.1 GCF_017982655.1 Brasilonema sp. CT11
AACCCCACGCAGTCTGATGGCTCGCTCGAATAAGCCTGGGCTGGCTATTTATTTATTTATTCGCTTTTCAATGCTATTAAACCACCTTGTATCAACCCACTAGTAGTAGTACTACAAGCAACACGAATATTGGTCCTAAATGATCTTTATACAAAAAAACAAAATTAACATCAAAAACAGTGTTAGTGCGGATGAATGTTCGCGTTGTAGTTCATCTCGCGGTTCTGAACAGTTTTCCAGACGAAGAAGCCAACGGCAAAGCCTGCAATAGCAACACCGACTGCCACAACCACAGACATCATGGCATAGTATGCAGGGCCATAGCGTTGATTGAACCGTACGCTGTTGGAAGGTGTCGTGGCAGTGGGAGTGGGAGTGGGCTCGGTAGGAGTAGGCTCGGTGGGTGTGGTAGGCAGATAAGAAGCTATGCATTCATGATTGATGCAGGTGTAACTCGCGATATTGCCAGTCGGTACTAGACACTGCTCCGACTCCAAGTTGTAAGCGCACAGTCCGTAACAGTTGTGACTCAATAGTGCTTGGAACTCGTCGCAAGTAGCTACAGAAGTGTCAATAATAAGTTTTCCATATATGGAAGGGTGCCCACTTACAGTTGGAACAGGCATAGTCAAACATGAATCTGACGCCGAAAAACTCTACACATGGGTTTTCAAGCCAACTTCGCACGAGTGTCTTGCATTCATCGCTGCACACATCGGCACCATTGGCACGACACTTGGGCAGAATGACTTCGAGAGCATAGGCCATGTGCGTCAAGTAAGTGTAACCTAGTGAGTGTAAGTAAGATGCAGGCTCAACAATCCTATCAAGGAATACGTACTGATATTAGTAACACAGGTATACGGGATGGGTTGACCTAGTGTCACATCCCAAAGTCCCGCTGAACCGCAAAAAGCTGTCTCACGGTTGTCACGGTATCTGTCAGCTGAAAAACTGCCGCACGCATTGCTGGACAGTCGCGGGTAATGCATTAAAAAGCTGAAACACACTGTTGATACGTGTCAGAGGATGTCACATTAAACATTCATTGTCTGTTTTGTGTCGACGTACCTTCGCCTTCTGAATCCGCGCTCACTCCGCTCGTATCATATTCGCAAGTCGTTAGAATTTTATCACCCGGTCTGATTTTGTCGAAGGGTGCATTGGCCTCGAAGGTGTAATTGTAGCTCTCAAAATGCAAGTCCTCGCCGATCACTTCGACTGACGCGTTGTCTGACCGCTCGGTCCAAATACGACGACCGAGCGAGTGCATGAACAAGAAGCTGCCGAACACGTTGATGCCGTTGGTGTCTGGGATAATGTGTGGGGAACAGACTCCAGGACAGACACCGCTCTGTGTGAACAAAATGAGTTTTCGACCAACACAGTGGTACAATTGCGGAGTTACGTACTGTAGTCACATTGGGCAGACCAGCAGGCAATATCAATCGACGCGCCTCGATGCGTCCTGTCATCAACACACCCGCATCGACGACGACACTAACAAAATGACACGTGTCAAAAATAATAACGTCACGGAGATAGGTCACTTCCACTGCACTTACCTGTCATTCGCGGTGATGGTGAGCTTCAAGCCACTGCTGTCCACTTGACCAGTGACCCCCGAAGGGTTCTTGTACAGAATTTTGATCATGTAACGCTTAATTGGACTGAGCGGTGCACCGACAAAGTGCGGCAAACAGAACTCCGTCTCAGACTACGAGCTCGTTAGTGACATGCTCGTTCAGTGAACCGCGTTCAGTGAATTACTTACAGGACCCCACGCGTACGTAATGCGATCGCATTGAGAGTCACCAGGGGCGGGACAAGTGTTTTTCGATAGTGTCCAATTGGCCGTGCACTCTTGCAGGATGATGTGCTGCACGAATTCAGCGTTGTCGATCGATGGTGCAAATTTGACGATGCGACTGGATGTATAATTGGTATCGGGCGGAAACAAGCTCGTATCAAGCGTGAGCATCCTAAAATAGAATTGTTTCGCGTTAGTTCCACTTCAGTCGATAATGTTCCCTTATATTATAGAGGTACTGATCTACATAATTCGTAAAATTAAGCCTAGTTCTCAATGTATACACAATAATTCCAACATCATAAAGATCCACATCATCCGTCACACGAAAAATGTCGCGCACAAGTAGCATAATAATCGATCGTATGATGCACTATGCAGACCATTATTTAACTCTTATGTTTTGGGAGGAAATTTGGCTCGATTTTGTAATTTTACGCTCCATTAGGAAACTCCAAAACTTTTTGTTATGAGTTAAGCACGAAACATTGGCGGGATAATTATATTCAAATGAGGACTATACTAATATATATAATGCTTGCAGTACTTACTGACACGCGTAGCTGGTGCTGGTCGGAACTTCCAAGTTCAACGCCGTTAATGGCACCTCAAAGCTGTCTTCGTAGGTGTTGACTGGCGTGCAAAATCCACTGAAAATACGTTGATTATAATAGCGATATATTTAAAGACTTATAAAAGACTCTTACGGGTTGTTGGGGTTATCAGGCAAACCCGGATTTGTGATATCCGTTGTGCGTGTCGGTGTTTGATTTTGTTGCCATATACACGACGGATCTCCTAGCTCAACACCGTTCGTAATACCATCTCCATCCGAGTCTTTAATAAAATAATAACGAGTGTCAGATCTCGTCAATCCGTAAATGTAAATTTCAGATTTCAACGCAAACAGTACCTTTCATGCACAGCTCTATTGTCCAATTATGATTCGCAGCTGCAAAATCGAGACCAAATTGGTTTCGCACTCCTCCACCCTCTGCCCAAAAAGATCAGACGTTTCGTAAAAAGTCGTTCTCATAATCGAATCACGTTGTCTTTGTATTTTTATATGCACATATTTTATAGTAATTACCTGGATGCAAATGGCCTACTCCGGACCAACTAGGAACGTTGTAACCTTTTAGTAACAATAAAATTAATAATTATTAATATGAGCGTATTACTTTTAGAGTAATTCTTATAGAGTTATAATACTAATTAATAATGTCATTATGAAATAACTAATTTACTGCGCCTACCGTTTGGGATCAGGTCGCGATATGCTGGCATAGCTAGTGCCGCTGACAGACACAAACTAAATACAATTATCCTAAACATAAATAATGCGGCCATATTAATATACAATGCGTTGTGTTATATGATACATAGGAGGAGCGGAACTGCAACGACATAATTTTTTTTTCACATAAAAATCACTCCCGTGTGATTCAGATCTGGACGATAATCCATCGCGATATTACCCCGACGTACTATATCAAGAATACTACTATCATCAAGTATTAGCAGCGAAAAATTTGGCGGAATTTGCCACGTTAGATCAGAACCTGTCAGTTTATAGAACAAAGCAGCCTTTAGTTCCATGGCTGATAACCCACGTTGTATCTGCTTTGTGGCTATTCTTCCGATCGCTGGAGATTGCCTCGCGTTGCAAGTACTATTTTTAGTTAAAATTTCAACTTTACAAAAGCGCCGGTTTTTACACCGAGTCTAAAGTCGAGTCGGTGCTGCTCGATTCGTTTCTGTAGAAATCTAAATCGCGATCAGCGGGGTATTCAATATTATATTGCAGGATGATCTTCTTCTCTTCGTTCGGATTCATATTGAACTTCCAGCGAATGTTGTTAAAGTCATTCAATACGACTGCTTCGTTGTCCTAATTGCCAGGTTGAACAATTAGCATCATATTTAACGGTGCCTTATCGATAGCTTTGACTTACCTTAATAATCTCTGGGTCGATCAACTTGACCTTAATCTTCTCATCCTCCGAAAGCGGCAATTGATCGAATATGGTCATTGCAATCTATATTCCGAAGATGGTCAGAAAATACAATATTAAAAATTCAA
>NZ_JABXYX010000268.1 GCF_017982655.1 Brasilonema sp. CT11
CGATGGTGCCCACGCAGTCTGTATCGACGGTAATATCCTTGATGTAGCAGTACGCGTGACAGTCGTTGTTCTATCGGAAGTGTTAGATATTTTGCCGTAATATCGCAATAACTTACAGTCAGTTCGGTGCTTGTGCAGCGAGTAGCTGGGAAACAATCGTCGACGACTGAAGTTTCACGAATGCATCGTTGGTTGTTAGTAGGCAAACCAAGGAAGACTCCAGAGCCCTCAGATGTAGCGTACAGAGAGCAGATGGATCCCGTAGCTCCGAATGTACCCTTGTATTGACAGCGAGGGAAAATCGAGACTTCAGCGCACGTGTCTCCGTAACAAAAGCCGCAGAAATTGTCACTTCCCAAGATACTGTTTGGCGGAACGCAAAAGTCTACGAAGAGTAATTCGATAAGCGAAACGTATTCAAATGGTTTATAACGCTGGAACGCTTACCCTCTCGGCAGAATGAGTTGGTCAAATTATCGCACTGAGCCCAGTTGCAGCTGTTCACTTGCGTGCAGAGAGACGGACTGTTCATATAATTCGCCGACAGAGGTCCCAAACAACTCTTATTATTGACTAATGTATCCAAGAAAGTCGATACGTAAGTGGAAGGAGGTGCGTTGTCTAAATAATAACAGTATTAGCATCACTTCAATCTTACTTTAAAATGACTTACAGGGCACACCAAGCTGACTTCTAATAAACAAAGCAACGTAATTGTTCATGTTCTTCTCGACGCACTAATGATTGCTTGTTAATATTCGGCGCTTATTTTGCTCCTTTAAAATCCTTACTTGAATCAAAAACTTGGTCTCAGTGTCACCAACTTCGTCGAGAGAGCTGTAAGTAAGACAAGTTCTGACTCCCTGAATAGTCGTGCAGTTGTTGGTAGCGCACTCAGTGTTGTTTCTGCAAGGCAAAGAACAATATCCATTCGACAAACAAATGGAATCCCCGTTAATGCTTAAACAATCCTCACTAATAAAAAAAAAAAAGTTAGATATGACACGCACACTTGGATCTTCAACTCACTTTTCAGAGCACGGTTGTGAGAACACCTTTGTTTGACAGGTCTGCAATGGAGTATTGTTGTTTTGGAACAGCGGATTGTTCAACGCTTTTTGAGTTTCCAAAGAACAAACGTCACGTCTAATCAACGCACCTTCAGATAAGTTGATGTATTGATCCAATGCGTTCTTTAAAACATATTAAGCGCGTGCTCTATAATAGATATACTCATTATAATCATCGCTTACTGTTGTACAAGCAGGCAAGTTGCAGGTCTTATTGACAACTTCAAAGTTGATCAAGTATGCTGGAGCATCGACGATGACGTCACGAGGAGCACAACATTGAACTGCTTGCAATCTATTTGGAGGAGGTGAGATCTATTGCATATATATATAGTTTGTAGGCGGCTCAACTTACGAAGGGTTGCAGCAAGGATCCGTCAAATATGCCTCACTCGACGGATCTGTCACGAAGCAAGCAGCTGTGCTATTAATTGATGTAGGCACTTTGGTCGACGATAACAATGAATTTTCGGTTAAACGAACGCATCCGAGCCAATCGTTGCTGACAGCATACGCCAAAGACTAAGAAAAAAAAAAATCATCAAAAATTAAAAGTATTAAATTTTCTATAAACTACTTACGCGAAGACGATACTCGAAGACATCATCTTCCGTGGCGAACGATGAGCTTTGCAAGTCACTCAATAATTCTGTGAGTCCGTCGCTGACGTCAAAGAATCCAGATGCAGAACAAGTCAACTGGCGTTGAGTCATAGCGGCACTGCCAGTCAAATATTCTCCGTCACTGTTTCTCAATGAGCGCAAGAAAGACACTTTGCACGTGGAATCGGTGAGAATTGAAGCCGAGAACGGGAAAACCGTTCGTGAGACCTAGTAATAAAAGTTAATACACACGTACCTCATACTAAACGTATTCTGTTCTAATAGCTTCTATAAGCGATATCATTTCCTTAAATAGTAATTTAGAGACGTACTTGAGAGCTGGTAAAGACTTGAACTGACGAAGCAAAAGTCCACGAGATTGACTTCGAGTTGTAATCGAGAGCCGTTCCCAAATCACTACAAATAACGTCAATATATTAATATACATAACTATTTTTATATAAACTTACGTCAATGTGGCAATAAAATTGAACAACGGATCGTTAGTGGGTGGTAAATTCTGACAGTAATCGTCGTCCAATACGCAACCTTGAAGTGTAAAGCTTTGACTAGCGCATGTTATTTGTGGGATCACTATAATATAAATTAATAACGATAAAATAATTATTTGATTTAGTTTTGAATAAGCGAATTATGTGTCTCTGGGTAAAGGTATCCCCGACGAGATTTTATCGTTGGTTAATCATGATATATTGGCATATGATGGACTTACTACTAAACCATGCATCGGTAATGCTAACGGATTGAGCAGAATCTAAAATTTAAAGAATCAGCGTAAACCTTAAAAATCAAAATTAAAGAAATCAAAAAATATAATTGCATCACTAGTGGCGTTATTATACACTATATTAAATAATAAGATGCTAGAGTATAATTTTAAAAAATATTTTTGAACGTTTAAAAATATTATTTGATCGTTGGGTAAATTCCGTTAAATCTTTTTCTTACCTCGTACTTCGACTTCAAAAGTCGTAGATGCAAATGCTACTACAGAGAAATATACTGTTCCATCCCATGAAGGATTTAACGTCCGAATCGCAGAGCAACAAAGCACAACGCCATCTGATCCGGTATTTTGGTAATAGTAGTTGTTATTTGTAGACGTTGGTGCCTTAATACTGGAGGTAACTGATACTGCAATATCGGGATCTCCGCTGAAGCTCTTAACAAAGATTGGGACGCTGTCGCAGGTGGTTGGATTGCTCGCTTTGAATTCGAAAGTCATGAAGGTATTCGTTTGCAATGATAATCGGCTTCCATAATCCCCCTCTATACAAAAACTCGATGATTGCGCTGTATGGCATCCAGTTGTAATTGTTTGCGAGCAACAGGGTAAGATGTCGAGAGCTACCGGATTAGCCGTGCAATTCGCGTCAAAATATAAATCTTGATCGAATGTAGCTGTAGCTACGACCAAGTTCGCTCTGACGACACTAGTTTCATATCTCTTGTTAACGTATTCCACAGATTGGATTTGGGGAACCGCTCCAAAACTCCAATTAAAGCAACAAATAACGATACATATTATTATATATCGTGGGTCCATGTTGAGCAAGGGATTACGAATTTACCATCCACTTGTGTTGCTCAACAGGAAATTGTTGTGATTGTGCAACAGGGCGTTGGAAAACCAAAAACTTTATCACGTGCCGCCCTAAGGGTGGGCAATGTTACTATAGTTATGTCTTCATAAAGCCCGCGACTGGCAGCGGGTAATCTCCTCGCTACTGGAAATCGAGCAGCTTTGATCTTTTCGCGTAGTTGGTGCAGGCTTCGGTTTATCATTGTGAGGTTGATCGGTACCGAAATGGGTGATAAGCATTTTACTGGTAATTAACCCAAGGTGCGGAGAAGTCTTATCAATATTTTTAAATTTGGATTTCAAGCGAAATTTATTGTACCGACTGATTAACTTTACATGAAATGGGATTTACAAAATAATAATGTACAATATTAAACAAAAATTTATACCGTTTTTTTCGACTCGCGTCGAGCATTTCGAATATTAATTAAGTAGAGATAGATGCGGTATCCAGCATACGAACACCACGTCAGCGGGTTTTCTCTTCTATTGATTTCATGTCTCGTTGCAAAGCGAGGGTTGTTAAATAGGGTAGCTTGTAAGTCTTTACGCCCCGCTAGCTTCGACTCCTTTATGTGGACAACGTCACGATCGTGGATGACTCCGGCTTC
>NZ_JABXYX010000269.1 GCF_017982655.1 Brasilonema sp. CT11
AAATTATTGGTCAATGCTCCGTTCATGCGTTGGTTAGTTGATCGCTTGAACGAAGTACCTGCGGAAGATTTGCGATGGCTTTTGCAAGTCATTCACACTTTCGGCGAGTGCAGTACGTATGATTATTGACTCGCATCAATCTGTTAACCGAATTAATTTGAATTTTCAGATGGTGCTATTGTCGACGAAACAAGAGTCATTCACAAGATAATGTCGTTTGCTCGCGAGAAATTCCGCGACAACCACGACGTGTTGTGCCACTTGTTGAGCACGGCGAGTGACATTTGTTTGACCGAGTCAAGTAAGGACATTAGAATATAACTTACCGTGCTTTTGTAATATTTACATTTAATAGATAATAGTTGCATCGAATTGGCACAAGATGAATACGCTCTGGAGTTTCTCATGAGTTTGGCACTGGCGGACGCGAAGGAAGATGAAGAGGTGAAAAAAGTTGCGAAAAGCGCACTTAATTTAATTGATACAATTGCCAGAAACGGTAATATCATATTATTCGATAGTTTGATGTAAAGGTTAATTCTTATTGTAGAAATTGGTGCTGGATGTTTGTTGGATATTGACGCAATCGATCGGTTGTTGCCTCTCATAGAAGATCCGACTACGGATCATTTATTGCGAGATTTATACAATGCAATCAAATACATTACGGGTCATGGCAACAGGAGCGGTAATACCTGTCATATTTATGGTGACTTTATTAGATTTTAATTGACTAGGTTTAAGGTCTCGGTGAGGAAATCTTTCCCAAGTTATTGGAGCATAAAGAAGCATTACTTAAACGTGGATACAGTTCGTCCTCGATGCATATTCAAGAAGCTTGCGATGATTTTTGGATGACATTCTCCTGTGGTATGTGCACTTTATCGTAACCTAATATGACACCTGTCACAAATTTTCTTCGATTTGCTTCAATTTCTTTTGACAGCGGTGACCATTTGACAGAAGAGTTAATAGAGATGGAAGCGTGATTATACTCTAAACTAATGTCTTTGAAGCGACCAATCCACCGCGTGACGTGTCGATCCAACTAATTGACAGAGCAATGCCACTCGTTCTCGAAGACAATAAGAAATTAAGAACAAAAGTCGATGCCGCAATATTGCTAGCTAATCTCGTCGAGATTGACAGTACGAATACCGTTAGATCTGCTAAATTCAGAACTAACGTTGAATATTTTAGTTGCATTGTTCGAGAAAAAAGACTTGAAGCCGCTATTCAAGTACTTGGCGGATTATTTGATCAATTTTGATGTCGACAAAGAATACGCCGAGTTGCGTAAAGAAAACCGAGAAAATGCTGAAGAGAACGGAGAGAACGGATCTGAGGATGAAGAGAATACCGACGAAGAGGATGAAGAATGTGAAACGGGTAAGTATTTAAATAATTTCCTAGTTGGTGTTTATAGAGGTTGCTAACGATTTTCTTTTAGAGGTACAATACGAAAGCCCTTGGCCAGTGAATTTAATCGCGCAGATTATGAGATTTGGTATGTATATAACAAATAATAGTCGGGTGTCAAATTATCAGCTCACAATTTGAATTATTAAGAGTACATCCAACATGAGGCGATCCACAACGAAAAATTTATCGAAAAACTGTTTGCAATGTACGATGATGACGCGCTGGAATTCGAAGGTCACTTTATGGTCGTTTACATATTCAGTCATTTGATTAAATATCAAGGTAAGTCCACTAGAACGAATCCGGATGTGCATGTACTGGAGATCTGATCCTTAAAAATTTTGAATTAGGTTGGGATGCCGCTAGGGCATTGGAGAATATCGAAGATTTTGCTATTGAGGCAGAGTATGATGTCGAATGGAACTTTGTATTTGCTTTGATAGAGCCGTACGCACATCTGCTTCGAAAAGACAATCCAACTCCGTTAGTCATCTTCGGATCATGGTTCTTGGCGCATATGTCTACGATAGGTATTTACGTAATATACTGTATACGTCTAAATTTATCTGATTGCTGGTGTAGAATCTGGTCGCCAAATCCTGAAAAAAGATCTCGATCCCGAAACGCTTGCTTGGATGAAGGCACATGCTCATTCTCGAGTCAGCCACAATATGGCTCAATTCACTCGTAATATGCAGAA
This sequence comes from Brasilonema sp. CT11, assembly GCF_017982655.1. GTDB lineage: Bacteria > Cyanobacteriota > Cyanobacteriia > Cyanobacteriales > Nostocaceae > Brasilonema. Next base: position 2,123 of record NZ_JABXYX010000269.1, read on the forward strand.
AAAGAGCCGTAGAAAGCATTAGAACCTTAAAATAAATTTTTAGCAACCAGCGAATTTTTATAATTTCAGCTTGCGAGCACAACCGATTATATTGCTTGCAATTAAGGCACATTAATTATTATGCTCATTTAAAGCGTCTTATGCAAATTCAAATGTGTTTAGAATAACCAGCCTTGTCTTGAACGATATATATCCGTCCTGTCCAAGAAGTGGTCTCGCTTTTATTATGTGTTATGCGAAAAATTAATACACCATGGAGATAAGAATAGGAAAAACAGTAGGTGGATACACGGTGGTAGGTTGGTTCGTATTATTTATTTAAAATATTTTTAAAATTCTAATACCGCTATAAAATTTATAGAATATCGAAGGAATGCGGGCTACTGAATTAAGGGAATTTTTGTTGCGAACTGGCATCTTAGTGAATGGTTTGTTGGAGCTTGAAATTGAGGATGGGTTCGGATTTGAAGACTGGCTCATTCAAAACCTTCAAGGTGGACAACGATATTCTATGACGATACTAAGCTTGAATGATTTCACATTTCACGATGGCTGGCAACGATTCAGTGAGGCTCTGGCTAAAAGTACAAGTTTGGCATCCATTAGTTTCGAGGCTTATTGTTACCAACAGAGCGATCGAAGCTTATTTTATGAAGCCATAGCAAAGAATACATCTATAATTGGATTGCAAGCTTGGTTGGACCGAGCACTCTCTAAATCCGGATCCATTTACGACGATTGGAAACTCCTCTCACAAGCCTTGAAGAACAACAAATCGATCGATAGCGTAGAAATCAATGAAATTTCATATGGCGGCATTTATCATCGTATAAAAATAGATCCCCACGCAGCAGCTAACGTCTTCGGCTTTTTGAGCGGCAACAATGTCGTCACTAATTTGAGGACCGACTGCTTTCTTTCACCGCAAGAGATGCATACATTGGCCGAGGGACTCAAGCACAATACTGCCTTGACTTCGATTGAATTTGACGCGCAATTCCGAGACACACGCGTTTGGGACTTTGGACCACTTGGCGAAGGATTGAAACACAACACTACGCTCAGCCACATTCAGTTATTTTCCGTGAAAATCTCCTGCGAGGCTTCAAAGACATTCTTTGAGGCTCTCACAAGCAGTAATTCGGTCTCCAGTCTGCGGTTAATTAATATCACGTTGGATGGGGCACCAGATCTTTTTTTCCACTACTTGAAGGCAACGCAAGCACTTCGTAAACTGATGATAATGCGACCGATAGCTTATACAACGCAAATAGACCCCGAGGAATTGTACTCAGCTTTGTTGACCAACACATCTGTTACGGATCTGACACTCGCTAGACAAGATCGATCAAAGTCGATTAGCGATTTGATTCGCAAGATGAAGACCCTCAAAAGCCTTGTGCTCGAAGGAAATTTGGATGCGGACGTTATTGATGGTATTAGCGATGCGTTGTTGACGAATGACACTTTGACACGATTAGCGGGCGTGAAAGTACCGATTGACATATTGCAACGAAACGCGACGCTAAAGTCGATAGTAGTAGAAAATATGACCCTGGAGGAGTTGTTAGAGGTCATTAATACTAGTCCCTACCTCACCTCATTGTCGGTCGTGTTTCACACTCGTTTCAGTACAGTCGCAAAAGAGGCGGTAACACAAGCCTTGGGGAATAATTACGTGCTGAAAAATGTGTCGGTTGGAGGCTTGGACACCAGCAATCAATTCTCAAAAAGTAAACACGAATTTAAAAAACAAAGCT
>NZ_JABXYX010000066.1 GCF_017982655.1 Brasilonema sp. CT11
TCTTAATCGCCTTCCATTACCCCAAGGTGGTTTTTTCCCTGAGGATTGGCCTAGCTTCACTCCACAACTTCATGTCTCTCAAATTACTCTCTCTACTGCCTGATTTTTAAATACCTACCCTTGAAAGACCCCCTTACACCCTTACACCCTTACACCCCTACACCCTTACACCCCTACACCCTTACACCCCTAGTTCTTGAGGGCGCTACTTTATAAATGCTAGTCATGAAAACTCTATTGCTAAATTTTTGACAAAGTTGGCGGAATTTTCTCGTAACTTCTCGTTAAGTAATTATTTACTGACCTACTTTCACATGCTCATGTCTGAAATCTTTTGTATTAAACCGCTAGGTGAAATTTTACAGCTGGCTGACCTAATTTCAATTGCACAGATAGAGTTCGCTTTGCAAGAGCAGATCCAAAAAAAGAATATGCGGCTAGGGGAAATTTTAGCCTTACAAGGATGGATCAAACAAGAAACGGCTGATTTTTTTGCCCAGAAGTGGTCAGATTTGCTGAACCAAAAGCCTAAACAACCCTTGGGTGAGTATCTCAAAAAAGCAGCACTGTTGGATGAGTATCAAGTCAAGACTATTCTGTGTGAACAAAAACAGATGGGACTTAGATTCGGGGAATTGGCTGTCCAGAAAGGTTGGCTTAAGCCAACTACAATCAACTTTTTTCTAGAGCATATTGCTCCTGTTGCACAGCGCTCTGAAAAAATTTTACAGCAGGCAGAACACTCAGTTGAAGTCCGCAACGGGAGAGTTAGCTCCTATACGCTTTGCGCACGCTTCGCTAACGGGGAATTCAAAATTCGTCTTAGAAAGTTTGCCCCCTCGGGAAACCAACGTTCTTATCCAAGTGAAGGAGAACCTCATCAAGTACTGGTTCCTCCAGGCGTCCAGACTGACTCATCACGCGACTGGCTCAACTTTGGGCAAAATGCAAAATTCCAAATTGAAGACTTCACACAGCACAGCGCAGTCAGTATTGATGACAATCTCAGACAAGTAGAAACGTTTTTGGAACAGGACAAGTCATCTGTTGTTGATCACAGAGTACATACAAGACCTTTCAGTCGCAGCATCATCAAATTATTCAATTTAGATCAAAAAGCTAGTCGTCCGGATATTTTGCTGGAGGAGGTTTTGTCATGGACAAGTGGTCAATCGTTTCTCACCCAAAAGTTATGTCAATTACTCGCTGATTCCGAAACTTTTGTTCCCTTTGGTGAGGAAGGATTTACAGTCGAACATCTCGTACAAACTCGTTTTATTGATCATTGGGAAACTCAAGTTGCGTCTGAGCATCTAAAGGCGATTCGCTATGGTCTTCTGCAAAACAAAAAATGCAATCCTTTTTCACTGCTAAAACTTTATCAGCAAATATTACTCCAGGAAAACATCTCTGTTGAAGACAGTTTTGTCAAAACAGAATTGCTGAATTTAGGATTGGTTGTGGAACAAGAAAAGACGCTCAAAGTTTCTAATCGCATTTACCAATATATTTTTCCTTTAAGTTGGGTGAATCAGGAAATAATACGTTTAGATATCAACCGCAGCAGAATCAAATTCTTCAAATTAGATGAAAAAGCCAGCCGCCCGTATGTTTTACTGGAAGAGGTGTTGTTATGGACAAGTAGTCAACTGTTTCTCACCCAAAAACTTTGTCAATTACTCGCTAATTCACAAGGTTTTATTCCCGTTAATCAAGAAGCTGTCAGAGTAGAGCAATTAGTACAAACCCGCCTAATTGATAACTGGGAAATTCAAGTGGCGTCTGAGCATTTGGAGGGAATTCGCAATGGAATTCTGAAAAATCAGCAGTGTCAGCCTTTGTCACTGTTGCAGCTATATCAGCAAATCTTGCAGCAAAAAGAAGTTGTAGTGAATAACAATCCCGCACAAAGAGAACTGCTGAATTTGGGATTAGTTGTCAAACAGGAAAAAACGCTCAAGGTTTCTAACCGTATTTACCAATCTGTTTTTTCTTTGAATTGGGTGAATCAAGAATTGGAGAAACAGTCTCCCCCACTTTCACAAATCATGAAAAGTATCCAAAGCCAATTACCTCCACCAACACTTCGTTTAAAAAAGATAAAAAAAAGCATTTCTAATCGAAGAAAGACACTTCCTAAAGAAACTTGGATTTTACTGGGAACTGTTGGCTTGATGCTCGTTGGCTTTAGTGTTGTTGGCTTTATTGCGGTGAAGTCTTCAGAGGTGCAAATCCTTTTTCAACAAGGCAAGAAATGAGCTATTCAACCAAATAAGTAAGTGGACATAATTAAACGTAACTATGTTCGTAGCGAGTGGAACGCAGTGTAACGTAGACGCCCGGAGGGCTTCGGTGCAGGGTAGCAATCGCAAGCGTTTGGGATTGCTTCACTTCGCTCGCATTGATGGGGTTCCCCTACACACGCCCTATGGCTAACGCCACGCCTTACGGCTATCGGGGAGAACCTCCGGTTCCGCTGCGCGCTCCGCAGTCGCCTAGGTCGGGAGACCCCTTCGGGGAGAACCTTCGGTTCCGCTGCGCTAACGCCAGATGCCTGCGGAGGGAAACCCTCCCGCAGCACTGGTCTCACCTCCTGCAGCGCTGTCTCACCAGATACCTCTGTCGGGAAACAAGGACTATGGCACAAAGTGCCACGCGCAAGGGACAGTACTGGCTCCCCTACACCCCTACAACGCGCTTGTGCTACCCTATGGCTGACGCCACGCCTTACGGCTATCGGCAAGCCCTCCGGGGAAGACCTGAGCCCTTCGGGCACGGCTTGAGGCCGAACGGTCTCGCTGCGAAGAGCGGGGGTAGCCCCTAAGGGGCAAAGCAGCCAAGGCTCGCTTCCGCTAACGCCGGGGGGATACTCCCCCCGGCAGACTTTGGCGCTGCGCAAACGCAATCGATGCTCACCGGAGCCACTGCGGTGGACGGGTCTCCCGGCATAAAGCAAGTGGCGTCCAAGACTGCGACCCCCTCACCGCCCTCCGGGCGTCTACAAGTCCGGAAACCCGAACGCCCTTCGGGTTCGCAGTCGCCTAGGTCGGGAGACCCTCCAGCAGCGCTGTCTCACCAGATACCTACAGAGGGAAATCCTCATCAAGTACTGGCTCCCCAACGCACTGGCTCCCCTTACCCCCTTACACCCGTACCCGTTGCGGCATTGACTATTTTTCAAAACTATAAATCTTCTGTGTCCCCAACTGCTCACAACAAATAGACGAAGGTAATGTCCCCACAGGGAACGTCTGCCGATCCAATTGCACTTGTAAGTTACTCAGAGGATCAACACCAGGCGAAATCAAAAATTCTAGGTTTTGGATATAAGGCAAAGCGACAAGTTCATCCAAAATTTGGCTAACTGCTTGGGTGTAAGGATGACCTTTGTGCTTATACCAATCATCTGTTGCAACGTTCGCTTGGTCAAAACCTAAGTGTACTATTAAGGATGGCTGATTAAACAGGGCGATCGCCAGTGGACGTGCTTCTTCCTGTAACAATAAGTCATGACTTTTCGCTAAATGTCGCAGTTTCTCTAAGCGTTCGTAGCGTTCCGTCACGGCTTCGGGATCATCTTGCCAATTTATCGCCACTGTTAACAGAAAAGTCTGTAACAGCATATGACCCAGTTTTTTCGCCTTGGTCTTAAGGTAATAAGAATTGTAGTCGTTTGCCTCAATCAACAATGGCACACGATCCACAACTTCTAACTTGTAACCTTTTAACCCTGCAATCTTACGGGGATTATTGGTAATCAAGCGAATCTTATGAACTCCCAAATCCATGAGCATTTGTGCTCCCATACCGTAGTCTCGCAAATCGGCGGGGAATCCCAAACGCTCATTCGCTTCTACGGTATCTAGTCCCATATCCTGCAACGAGTAAGCTTTCAATTTATTAACCAGCCCAATTCCCCGTCCTTCTTGCCGTAGGTAAACAACGACACCTTGCCCTGCATTTTCTAGCATTTTCAGTGCTGCTTGTAACTGCATCCGACAGTCGCAGCGTAAAGAACCCAAAGCATCTCCAGTCAGGCATTCGGAATGCATCCGCACCATAACTGGATTCTCTCTAAATTCAGCAGGATTACCCTTGACAACAGCAACGTGTTCTGTATCATCCAGAGTATGGCGATAAGCGTAAATTTGGAAATGACCAAACTGGGTGGGTAACTCAGCAATAGTTTCGCGCCTGATCAGGCGATCGTGCTGGAGGCGGTAACTGATTAAATCCGCGATGCTGATAATTTTTAGATTGTGATGCTTGGCATACTGCATTAACTGAGATAGCCGCGCCATCGAACCGTTGGGGTTTTGAATCTCACAGATAACGCCAGCAGGGTATAATCCAGCTAATCGAGCTAAGTCAACAGCGGCTTCTGTATGTCCGGCGCGTTTGAGTACCCCTCCAACCTTTGCGCGAATGGGGAAAATATGACCGGGACGGCGTAAATCTACAGGTTTGGTTCCTGGGTTGATCGCAACTTGGATTGTGCGGGCGCGGTCTTCTGCGGAAATGCCAGTGCTTACCCCTAAGTGAGGCCCGGCGTCAATGCTGACTGTGAAAGCCGTTTGGTTGGTGTCAGTGATGTTGCTCACCATCAATGGTAAGTCTAATTCATCTAGGCGATCGCCACTCATTGCCAAACAAATCAGTCCCCTGGCTTCCACCGCCATGAAATTAATAATGTCAGGAGTAGCAAATTGGGCAGCACAAATCAAATCGCCTTCATTTTCTCGATTTTCATCATCTACCACCACAATCTGGTGACCAGCTTTCAAGTCAGCCAAGGCGGCATCAATCGAATCAAATTCAAAGGTTTGGTTTGAAGTCGTGTTAAGCTGCGACACAGAGGAATTCCAGCGGAAATGTAAATTTTTTTTAACAAATGCTTATCTTCTGATTGTAGCTCTTCTGAACACAATAGGAACCCATCATAGCTAAGATTCGATAACATACCGATAAATACCTGCGAAATACCGTTGGATTCTCTAAGCTAGTGTGCAGCAACAACGAAACGGTAATAAGTATGAGTGCAAAATGCTTCTGCTAAAGACAAGTCTCTATATTTAAAAAGGATTTAGTAGTTATGGGCAATTCTAGACGCGTAAAAGTTGGGATTATTGGCGCGTCAGGCTACGGCGGAGTGCAGTTAGTAAGACTACTCATGGATCATCCAGAAGTCGAACTCGTTTACTTAGGTGGGGAGAGTAGCGCGGGAAAATCGTTTGCGGATCTTTACCCACATCTGGGTCACATAGTTAACCAACCGATAGAAGCTATAGATCCACAAAACATTGCGACGCGTTGTGAGGTAGTGTTTCTTTCTCTACCAAATGGTTTGGCTTACAAAATCGCTCCGCAATTGTTGGACAAAGGATTAACAGTACTGGATTTGAGTGCAGATTATCGCTTTAGGAATTTGACAACTTATACAAACTGGTATGGTGCCCAAAGAACAGATCTTGCAACAGCAGCGACAGCAGTTTATGGATTACCAGAATTGTATCGCGATCGCATTGCAGAAGCGCAGCTGATTGGTTGTCCTGGTTGCTATCCCACCGCTAGCCTTTTGGCACTTTCACCACTCCTCAAGCAAGGGCTAATCGTGCCAGAAACAGCTATTGTTGACGCCAAGTCAGGCACTTCTGGCGGTGGACGTCAAGCGAAAGTTAATATGTTGCTTGCCGAAGCAGACAACTCCTTGGCACCTTATAATGTTGTCCGTCACCGCCACACCCCAGAAATCGAGCAGATTTGTAGTGATTTAGCAGGACACGAAGTCACCATCCAATTTACACCACACCTTGTTCCTATGGTGCGCGGTATGCTCGCAACGGTTTATGCTACATTGCGGGACCCTGGTTTAGTGCGAGATGATTTAATTACTATTTATAAAGCATTCTACCGTAACTCTCTTTGGGTGAAAGTCTGTGAACCAGGCGTTTATCCCCAAACAAAATGGGCTTGTGGCACTAACCTTTGTTACATAGGCATAGAAGTTGACCCGCGTACTGGGCGTGTGATTGTCATGTCAGCAATTGATAACCTAATCAAAGGGCAGGCCGGTCAAGCTATCCAGTGTCTCAATATCATCATGGGCTGGGATGAAACACTGGGGTTGCCAAAGTTGGGCTTTTATCCGTAATTGGGGATGAGGGGACAAACTACGGTGTACACACCAGATCGCTCAAAACCTCACCCTCGCTTTTTGCTACGCAAAAATCTTTCCCTCTCCTTAACAAGGAGAGGGATGCCCGATAGGGCAGCTTGCCCTGAGCGTAGTCGAAGGGGTGAGGTTTTGAGCGCGAGTGCGTCTTGCACACAAGGAATTTTGAGTCATTTCCCTCAAAACCTCACCCTCGCTTTACCCTGCGGGTAAATCTTTCCCTCTCCTTATTAAGGCTATCCATTACCCGGATCTTTCTTAATATTTGCGAGAGCGCTCGCTCACGACTCACCAAACCCTGATACTCCGTAACACATTCTCAATAAAAATCCTCTTTTACTGAGAAGTATGAGTAGTCAATTGTCAAGCCTTGCCAAAAACTCAATCTTTACAAACTTTGTATAGCAAGGCTTTCAGGATTGTTAAGAAAGATCTGGACAATGCATAGCCTTATTAAGGAGAGGGATGCCCGATAGGGCAGCTTGCCCTGAGCGTAGTCGAAGGGGTGAGGTTAAATCAACGTGGAATTAAGGCTTAAACGTTAAGTTGACACCAATGGTGTGTGACGAATCGCTGTAACTACAAATTGTAGTTACAATAAGTGAGTAAGTGCTGCAGTTCGGTGATGGAGTTTGAATGGGATGAAGCAAAGCGTCTTGCAAATATTCGCAAGCACGGGATCGATTTTATCGACGTTCCAGAAGTGTTTGACGGAGATACGGTAACGGTTGAAGATAATCGTTATGACTATGGAGAGCAGCGTTTCGTTACGTTTGGCTTGTTGCAAGGAATACTCGTTGCTGTTGTCCATACCGAACGTGGCGATTCTACCCGCATTATTTCAACAAGAAAGGCAACTAAGTATGAGCAACGAATCTATTTCGAGCAACTCTCAAACTGATTGGCAACGACTTGATGCAATGACTGATTCCGACATTGACTTATCGGATTGTCCAGAAATTACGCCCGAGATGTTTGCAAAAGCTGTCGTTCGACAAGGTTTACCTGCAGCGAAAAACAAAGCACAAGTCACGCTACGCATTGACAGCGATGTATTGGAGTGGTTCAAGTCACTTGGGCGAGGTTATCAAACCCAAATCAACGCCCTACTGCGAGCCTATATGGAAGCTCACCGATAGCTAAATGCAAAGACTTCAGGCAAAGACGGTTCTTGCTGCCAGTGCCCAAGGCGTTGATTTTAACGTCTATCTTCACCCCCCCTACCCATTAACAGGTAGCTGAATCATGCAAAAAACAATTCCAGCCCATCTTGTCAGTACCTATCAGCCGAAGGGTTGAGTATTGAACAAATAGCTCAAGCGCTATTGCTGGATGAACAAGTTGTAAGGCTTGCTGCACAACCGAAATTATAAAGCGCGATTGAGTGCTATTTGATGCCACAAAAAGTACCGGGGCTTTTGTCAACGACATAAACCAAAACCAAAACCAGCCAAGCTTTCTCACTGGGGAAGTAAGTTGCTGGCTGGTCATAAAATTAGTCGAATAAGAAGTAAGCAGAAATGCTCACCTGGTCAACTGACACTTTGGGAGCAGTTCTAGGTATTGGAATGCCCGCAAGTGGCAGAAGTGTTAAAGAAGTTTGTCCTAGCTAATAGAGCGTTTGACGGAAGTTGGATGAATTCGGTATAAGGGGGTAATACCACTCGCACACTCAGCTCTTAACACAAAAAGGACAGGGGGTACGGGGGTTATCCCTCCCATCATGAGTCCTCGAACTCGAACTCGCCCCCACCGCCGACAAATCCGCACCCAAAGCGCCGACAACAACCGCCGACAAACCCACAACGAGACAAACCCGCCGAATCTTTATGCTTTTCATCTGATTTTTTTGTCCGAAAGGGTAATAATATGTTGTTATTATGATGCTACCCTTTTTTGGATACCACACAAAAAATATTTCCAAACAAGATTCACAAAATTTAAAAATTAAGGCAATCAGTGGGGGCTTGAACCACCACTGATCAAAAAAATCAATTCGGTCCTAATCCCACAGCACCAGCGTAAACGGCAAGTTCACCCAACTCATCCTCGATGCGTAGCAAACGGTTATATTTTGCTACCCGTTCGCTACGACACAGAGAACCCGTTTTGATTTGACCTGCACGGGTGGCGACGGCTAAGTCGGCAATTGTTGTGTCTTCCGTTTCGCCAGAACGATGGCTAATGACTGAGCGAAAACTGTTGCGAGTCGCCAAGTCAATTGTTTGCAAAGTTTCTGTTAACGAACCAATTTGATTGAGTTTAATCAAAATCGCGTTAGCAGCTTTCTGTTCAATGCCTTTTTGCAAGCGCGTGACATTGGTTACAAATAAGTCATCACCTACCAACTGCACGCGAGAACCCAGCTTCTGGGTGAGTAATTGCCAATTTTGCCAATCTTCCTCATGCAAGCCATCTTCAATTGACACAATCGGGTATTGGTCAACCAGTTGCGCGAGATAATCAACAAACTCACCCCCAGAGTGAGGTTTACCGTCGTAGACATACTGCCCATCTTTGTAAAACTCACTCGCCGCAACATCCAACGCCAAAGCGACTTGTTCTCCTGGTTTATAGCCAGCTTTCTCAATCGCTGCAACCAGCAATTCCAACGCCACCTGATTCGACTCCAGATTAGGGGCAAAACCGCCTTCATCCCCAACACCAGTGAGTAAACCTTTCTCATCCAAAACTTGGCTGAGGGTAGCAAACACCTCCGCACCCCAGCGCAAAGCTTCTCGGAAAGAAGACGCCCCAATCGGGACAACCATAAACTCTTGAAAATCCACGTTATTGGCTGCATGAGCACCGCCGTTAATCACGTTCATCAGCGGTACGGGTAACAAATTCGCCAGTGGACCGCCTAAATAGCGATAGAGGGGAATTCCCAAAGACTCAGCCCCGGCTTTGGCTGCTGCTAAAGAAACCGCTAGAATCGCATTAGCACCAAGATGGGATTTATTAGCGGAACCATCTAAGGCAATCATCGTGCGATCGAGTAGTTCCTGGTTGAGGGCATCCATTTTGAGCAACTTTGGAGCAAGTGCTTCTTTAACGTTTTGCACCGCCTTGAGTACGCCCTTACCCCCATAACGTGCTTTATCCTTATCCCTCAGCTCGTGCGCTTCAAAAGTGCCAGTAGACGCACCACTGGGAACCTGCGCCAATCCTATCGCACCATTGACCAAATGCACTTCTGCTTCAATTGTTGGTCTTCCCCGAGAGTCAAGGATTTCACGGGCAACAATACCTTCGATCGCAGTGTCAAACATCTGTTTTCCATCCTTTGTTTTGCGTGCGTTCTTTCTGCCGTTTACAAAAAGTTAAATAGCTCATCCGACGATCTAGCATATGCGCTTGTGGGACTCTATGCGCTCTCGTTTAACGAAGATTTCCACTGGATTTGGGGGATCACGAGAATAAGGAAAGATGAGAAAGTAATTCCTCCCTTGCTCCCTGCTCCCCGCTCCCTTGCTCCCTTGCTCCCTGCTCCCTGCTCCCTGCTCCCTCATCCTCCTCAAAAGTTCCTCAAACTTTTTTGCATCTACCCTGCAAATATGTATATCCCTTAACAAGAGGAAAAGACAATGACCCAAAAGAAAACTGACCCTTACCCAGCTTTAATCGAAATTCCTGCCGGATATCTCAACATTATGGGCTATATCGATGAATCAGAGGTGAATGGTCCTGGGTGTCGTGCTGTTGTTTGGGTGCAGGGGTGTTTGCGAGAATGCCCAGGTTGTTTTAATGTTGAGTCCTGGTCATTTGAAATTAATCAACTTATATCAATTGACAGCCTTGCGGAGAAAATTTTGAGTAATCCTCGCAACCAAGGAGTGACATTTTCTGGAGGGGAACCGTTTTGGCAAGCCCCTGCACTGGCGATTCTCGCTTCTAAGATAAAAGCAGCTGGACTGAATGTAATGTCTTTTTCTGGGTTTACCCTAGAGCAGTTACAATCGCAACATGCCCCAGCTGGCGCTCAAGACCTCTTGAACCAGTTGGACATTTTAATTGATGGTCCATATATCCAGTCGTTAGCACTTAATTCACCATTATCTCCTGTTTCTTCCAGCAATCAACGTGTTCACGTTTTTAATCCTGATTTGAAAGATAAAATTACCTGGGCAAGCGACCAAATAGAAGTTCATATTTTCAAAGACGGTAGCCGTCTGATCACTGGCTACCGAGGAGGGCTGGAGTTGTCGCAATGAGGGAGTGAGGGGGAGAGGGAGTGAGGGAGTCAGGGAGAGTAAAATCCTCCTCATCTGAGATCTTGCACAATTCTCACACCTTGCATTCTCGTCCGCCAGGGATTGAAATCCCAGTCTCATAGCAAAAGTCGTCTAAAGACGACTGCACAAGCCTTTCAGTCTACTTTAGGAGACTTGGGTTGTGAGCCTCGGAATTAATTCCGAGGCGGTCAAAATTGGCTAATTTAAAGTGATGCAACATCTCAGTCATCTTCTCCAGTATGAGGACGGTTGCCAGATTACAATATTCAGCGGAACGACAAAACATCAAAGCAAAAGTGAGATAATTATGCGATTCTTGCACACAATGCTACGGGTAGGTAACCTTGAAGAATCCCTGAAGTTCTACTGTGATCTCTTGGGGATGAAGCTATTGCGGCAAAAAGACTATCCTGGGGGAGAGTTTACTCTGGCTTTTGTTGGCTACGGTGATGAAAGTGAAAAGACAGTGCTAGAACTTACTTATAACTGGGGTACGGAAAAGTACGATTTGGGAGATGCTTACGGGCATATTGCCATCGGAGTTGATGATATTTACACGACATGTGAGGAAATCAAAAAGCTTGGTGGTAAAGTTGTACGCGAACCAGGACCAATGAAACACGGTTCTACAGTTATTGCTTTTGTGGAAGATCCAAATGGGTATAAAGTAGAACTGATTCAGACGAAACCTCAAGAAGAGGCTGTGAAACAAGAAACAGAACCGCAAATGGTAAACCAGTAAATATAACAGTTACTAGTTACCAGTTACCAGTTACCAGTTTTCACTGTTCACTGCGATGCACTGAGCTTGTCGAAGTGTTCCCTGCTATATAACCAAAAGTACAAAAGTATAGGTGTGATGGAGTTGAGCGTAAAGCAATGTCTCAGGCAAAGAATTCGTTCTAGAAATTTATGGGCTTGGAGTTTACTCATTTGGGGAATTCCTAGCCAAATCATCTGCTTTCCAAAAGCAGCGAATTCTTTGCCTTCTCCAAAACAGCAAGAAACTGCTGTTTCGACTTTTCTTGCGGGAAATGACCTGTATGAGGCGATACCAGAGAATTTTAAACAGTCTGCAGGTGAAGCAACAGCGACAGAATTTCCCGAAGCATCTGTAACATCCCTGGATACAGAGTCCCAATCTGTAAACAAATCTGGTAATCTGAACAAAAATGCTCAGATGCCAGATCCCCCGACTCCAGCCAATGAGTCTGGTAATCCTGACACAAATATCAATACGTCACCTCAACAACCTTCGGTTTCGCAATTGTCTGATGTTCAACCGAGTGATTGGGCGTATCAGGCGTTGCGATCGCTCATGGAACGTTATGGTGTCCTCTCTGGTTATCCGGATCACACGTTTCGTGGAAACCGTCCTCTGTCTCGTTATGAATTTGCTGCGGGTTTGGCGGCTACGATGGATAAACTCGATAGCCTGATTGGCAATGGTTTTCGCGATCAGTTCATTCAGCAAGACTTGATAACTTTACGACGGTTAGAAAGAGAATATCGTTCAGCTTTGGATGACTTGGCAAAAAGACTCAACAAAATGGACGATCGCGTGACGCGGCTGGAAGCACATCGATTTTCCGCGACAACCAAACTTCAAGGTCAAGCTATTGTTGCTTTTACACAAGGTAGTGCTGCTAATTCTACCATAGTCTCGCGCGAGCGGTTAAATTTATTAACTAGCTTTAACAGTAATGATTTACTCCTGACTCAGTTAGAAGCTGGTAACAATGGCGATGATGCTATAGGACGAGCACAAAAAAGCAAAAACTTGAACCTTCTGGGAACGAGTGGTTTAATCGCCAGTGGTGGCGGACTAGATTATGTCGATGTTGACTCCGCTTTTAAGCTAAGACGTTTGTACTACTCTTTTCGTCCCGCGTCAGATTTATCTGTGAGTGTTGGAGCAAAAATGTCTCCAAGAGATTTCATTGATCATAATAGATATGCTAACAACGAGGCGGTTGATTTTAGTTCCAGTTTTTTTATTAATAACCCTTTGATTGTTCAAAACCAAATTGACCGATATGGCGGTGCAGGAGTGGCGATATCCTGGAATCCAGGTGGTAGTCCATTAACTTTTCGTTCTCTTTACATCGCTGCTGATGCAAATGTTGTCAACTCAAATGGCAGTGGTGGTTTATTTAAGGATAGATATCAAGCCAGTGCAGAAGTGGAATACTCACTCAGCAATCAACTGGCATTAAGACTACAATATACTAGGGCCGAAATCAACAACACCGACATTAACGCTTTCGGGGTTAATGCCGAATATGCCTTAAACAGGAATCTAGGCATTTTTACTCGCCTAGGATTTGGGAATTACCAAGGGTTCAACACCGCGATTAACCAAAATTTGGATATCAATCCTTTTAGTTGGGCAGTCGGCTTTGGTATTCGTAACCTCGTGATTCCCGGTACAGTTGGGGGTATCGCCGTAGGTCAACCTTTTGTCACCGATGGTTTGGGAAATAGCACCCAGACAAACATTGAGGCATTTTATAATCTGGAGCTAAGCGACAATGTTAGTATCACACCCATATTTTCAGTAGTCACAAACGCAAACAACGATAGCTCGAATAATACCATCTGGCAAGGTGCCTTGAGAACGGTAATTTCCTTTTAAAGTCAGTTGCGAGTCATGATTAAAGGGCTGATTGCAAAGTATCCTCAAATTGCAATGGCAGATACAAGCGGATACACCCTAAAAATGATTGGATATTAATTTGACAACATCTAGTTTAAAATCCAAAATCTAAAATCTAAAATCTAAAATCCGAAATCCAAAATCTAAAATCTAAAATTGTAAAGATGCAGCCTACAGATCCAAATAAATTTACCGATAAAGCTTGGGAAGCAATTGTCAAATCACAGGATATTGTTCGAGCATATCAACAACAGCAACTTGATGTTGAACATTTACTGATTGCGTTATTAGAGGAACCAACTGGACTAGCAACACGCATTCTCGGTCGTTGCGAAATTGACGCCTTGCGCTTGCAACAGCAAGTAGAAGCATTTACCCAACGTCAACCGAAAGTGGGTAAAACTGAGCAGCTCTATCTTAGTCGTAGCTTAGATACATTACTAGACCGAGCTGAAGAAGCAAGAGCTAGGATGAAAGATTCCTACATTTCTATTGAACACTTGCTTTTAGCTTTTGCAGAAGATGAGCGTATTGGACGAAAGATATATAAAAGCTTTAACTTAGATACTGCAAAGCTAGAGGCTGCGATCAAAACAGTTCGCGGTAGCCAAAAGGTGAGCGATCAAAACCCAGAATCTCGTTACGAAGCTCTGCAAAAGTTTGGCACAGACTTGACAGAACAAGCAAAATCTGGTAAGCTTGACCCGGTGATAGGACGGGATGATGAAATCCGCCGAGTCATACAAGTGTTGTCCCGTCGTAGTAAGAATAACCCTGTACTGATAGGTGAACCTGGAGTTGGGAAGACGGCGATCGCAGAAGCATTAGCACAGCGTATAGTTAATGGCGATGTTCCAGAATCTTTGAAAAACCGCCAACTCATGTCATTGGATATCGGTAGCTTGATTGCTGGAGCAAAATACCGGGGTGAATTTGAAGACCGATTGAAATCTGTTCTCAAGGAAGTGATAGAATCCAATGGTCAAATTGTGCTGTTTATTGATGAACTGCACACCGTCGTTGGGACTGGTTCGGGCCAACAAGGGGCGATGGATGCAGGGAATTTACTCAAACCCATGTTGGCGCGAGGAGAACTGCGTTGCATTGGTGCAACAACTTTGGATGAGTACCGCAAATATATAGAAAAAGATGCGGCTTTGGAACGGCGTTTTCAGCAAGTTTTTGTCGATCAGCCCAGTGTGGAAAATACAATTTCTATTTTGCGGGGGCTGAAAGAGCGCTACGAAGTTCATCACAATGTTAAAATTTCGGATTCAGCGCTGGTAGCAGCAGCAACACTGTCTGCGCGTTACATTTCTGACCGCTTCTTACCAGATAAAGCTATTGATTTGGTGGATGAGGCAGCGGCACAGTTGAAAATGGAGATAACCTCCAAACCAACAGAATTGGAAAATATTGACCGACGGTTGATGCAGCTAGAAATGGAAAAGCTGTCGTTAGCTGGCGAAGAGAAAGCTACGATTCAGACAAAAGAGCGTTTGGCGCGAATTGAGCAAGAAATTGTCAATTTGACGGAAAAACAGCAAGAATTCAATGGACAGTGGCAAGGTGAAAAACAGCTACTGGAAGCAATAAGTGCCTTAAAGCAAGAAGAAGAAAAGCTGCGAGTGCAAATTGAACAAGCAGAACGCGCTTATGACTTGAACAAAGCCGCACAGTTGAAGTATGGCAAGTTGGAAGGAGTGCAGCGCGATCGCGAAGCCAAAGAAGTCCAGTTGCTAGAAATTCAAAGTATAGGAGCAACTTTGCTGCGGGAACAGGTGACGGAAGCCGATATTGCTGAAATTGTGGCGAAATGGACGGGAATTCCTGTAAACCGCCTGTTGGAATCTGAACGCCAAAAGTTGCTGCAACTTGAGACACATCTACACCAGCGAGTTGTGGGACAACAAGAAGCCGTTTCTGCTGTCTCAGCAGCAATTCGTCGTGCGCGTGCGGGAATGAAAGACCCCAGTCGCCCGATTGGTTCGTTCTTGTTTATGGGACCAACAGGAGTTGGTAAAACGGAACTCGCCCGCGCTTTAGCACAGTTTCTGTTTGATTCTGATGATGCTTTAGTGCGTCTGGATATGTCCGAGTATATGGAGAAACACTCCGTTTCCCGGTTGGTTGGTGCGCCTCCTGGATATGTAGGTTACGAAGAAGGTGGTCAACTTTCCGAAGCGATTCGTCGTCGTCCGTACTCGGTGGTGTTGTTGGATGAAGTGGAAAAAGCTCACCCGGATGTGTTTAATATTCTGTTGCAGGTATTAGATGACGGCAGAATTACTGACTCGCAAGGACGAACAGTAGATTTTCGCAACACTGTGATTGTCATGACTAGTAACATTGGTAGCGAACACATACTGGACATATCTGGTGACGACGCCAATTATGAAAAGATGCAGAACCGAGTCATGCATGCTTTGCGATCGCACTTCCGTCCAGAATTCCTCAACCGCGTTGATGACACTATTCTCTTCCACACCCTCAGCCGCAGCGAAATGCGACACATCATCCGCATCCAACTCAAGCGGGTGGAAAGTCTTCTACAAGAGCAAAAGATTTCTTTGGAGATATCAACAGCCGCTTGTGATTACCTCGTGGAAACAGGATATGACCCAGTATACGGCGCACGTCCTATAAAACGAGCACTGCAGCGAGAAGTGGAAAACCCCGTCGCGACTAAGCTATTGGAGAATACTTTTGTCCCTGGCGACACAATTGTGATCGACAAAGCGGATCATGGGTTGACTTTTAGTAAGAAAATGGTGGTGAAGGTGCCAGTAGTGCAGAATAAGACTTTGTTAATTGAAGCATCGCGTGAGGTGTGAGATTTTATAGCGGGATGTGTTAGGTGTATTGCTTGATTCACATCCTGCATACCCGTGATATTAGGATTGTGCGATGGATAAACTAGCAAAGTATCGTCAAATAGTGCGAAAAGTTATATCCGAATATGCCACTCACAAGCCTTATCACGGTCAAATTGATATTGGAGCTATTATAGATTCCGAACGCGATCTGCTCAAGGCAGCAGCGAAGCTATCGCTACCAAGTCTTACAGATAGGTTGGGATGGAATCCGTCGCGTACATGGTTGTACGGTACATATCGACATTATTGGTGATAAAGTTTGGATACAGTATGACGGTAGTTCTTACCCAGTCGCAGAAGCACTCATGGAAGCTGGTATTCCTCGTGAAGACATTGTTTTGGGTTTTCATCCAGAGAATTTACGTCAACATACAGGGTTCGCTATATCTTGAATCACAAAGAATGTTGTCAGGAAACATTTTTCCACACGAGCGTATTAAGCTCTAAGTATAGTCTCTCAGCTGCAAGCAGCGAATAATGCAATACTGGCAACCCAACCAAACTATAAAAAACGGTAGATTCACTATTCAAAAAATTCTCAGTGGTGATTGACTACACCCAACTGCGTGACTTGCTTGCAGCAGGAAAGTGGAAACAAGCTGATGAAGAAACAGCGCGAGTCATGCTAGCGGTAGCTGGGAGAAAAAAGCAAGAGGGGCTTGATATTGAACACTATGAAACATTTTTTAAACTTGAGTTAGTGCAAATTGTTATCCAATCTCAAAACCTCAAGCTGCTGATTTACGAACCAGAACAGGAAGTGATTGAACGATGGATAAGATAGTTCAATATCGAGAAATTATCAGACGATTGATTACTGATTACGTCAATGAAGCTTCAACCTACGAATTCTTGGCGCTCTTGGCGTCCGCGCTGCCTCACCCCGGTACCGTTCTCTCCTACGTGTGTTTCAAAAATCTTTGGAAGATTCCTGTATGATAAATATTAAGAGAGGATTTCTCACTCGAATCTGCCAAGTGTTCGAGCAATTGCTAGTATAGCGGTAAATCTGTGGAATAGCTCCTTTTACTTTGAGACTGGCTGTAGCTGAATCTGCACAGCCATTCGGTGGAACATCATCCTTCAGACTTTCACGTCAGCAATGCCCGATTTCACATCCTTAGCGAACAGTCAATTTAAACGTATATGCGGGACTAGTAAGTTGATAAGGCTGTGCAATGATAACTTGGTAGTCACCCGTTGCTGTAGCAGGAAACTGAGCGTTTTGTGGGTTTGAACTAGATTCTCCACCTGGTTTGACAAAGGTGAAGCCAGAAAGTCCTTGGTCATTTTTATTACCACCAACCCGAGTGCCATTCCAAGTTATATCTGCAATAATTGTTTGACCTTTACGGGCGTGAAAAATATAAGTATCTTTTTTACCCAAACGCACTGAGCTTTTGATCACAGTAGATGTACTTCCTGGTGGAAACTTTATGCGATGGGTAGATTTTGTTTCTGGCTGGGCTGCAAGTAAAACAAAATTACTATCCCATTTTTTCGCGAATACTGGCGTTTGGTAAAGTACATATCCACCGATCAAACTCGTTGCTCCTAGTATCCAGGCAATAAAACGTTTGTTACAAAATAGAAACATAGTTTGTTTTTCCGAAAAATTTGCGTATCGCACCTACAAATTATACTTCTATTTAGTCTAAACTCCAGTCTCAAGTAATCATGACGATAATTCCTCACATCGAAATAAAACAACTCTTACTTCCTTGAGTTCATCGATATGTTGATCTAAAAAACGTCGCAGCTTATCTTCTTTGTCAACTAATTCCAAGCATTGGGGTAGCTTGTGATGAGGAAATTCATGATTGTCATAATGCAAAGGATCTCCTTTTAAAAAGCCTACTGAAACTCGATGTACTATGACTTGCTCAATTCCAAAATCTTTAGCACGGGCAGCTAAATAATAAGTAAGCAGTGGTGCTGTTAACTTTTCCCAAAATGTATTTTTGGGTACGCGAGATCCAGAGTGAAAGTAGAAACGCAAAACTGTCAAATCGGGCGTTTCAATTTCTTCTCCTCGGTGTACAAATCCCCGAAAATGAAGGTCGTTGAATAAGTGAATTTCTTTTTGCGTCTTTTTTTCCACAGTCTGAGGAGCTTCTACGGTTTGGGTAGCCAAACTCAGTCCTTCTTTAACAGGCATAAAATGGTACTTGCTTGAGCCAATACGCTGTGCATTATAAATGCCAGCATGACCAGAAAAAAGATAGCTCGCCACACAAGCGATACCAATAAAGACTCCCGATTTCAAACCAAACAGTTCAATTCCCATTAAAGTTGAGGCTATTGGTGTATTTGCTGCTCCACCAAAGACAGCTACAAATCCCATTCCTGCAAGTAGTGGTGCAGGTAGCGCCAATATTAAGGACAAAGCATTACCTAATGTTGCACCAATATAAAATAAAGGGGTGACTTCTCCTCCTTTAAAACCTGCCCCCAAAGTCAGAGCAGTAAAAGCCACTTTGGCAGCAAAATCCCAGGGTAGTAATTGGGTGTTAAAAGCATCAACAATTGTGGGAATACCCAGTCCAATATACTTTGTAGTTCCAACTGCCCAAATCGCCAATGCTACCATCACACCACCGATTGCAGGGCGTAAAGGAAGATAAGAGATTTTTTCTTTAAAGATATGACTGCAAACGTGAGTCAGCTTGGCAAAAATCATCGCCACAATTCCAAAGATTGCGCCAGCTACAATTGCAGAAATCAGCCCCATCACAGTAACTGTTGGAACAACAGGTGCATGGCGATATGCTGTATGATGCAAACCCAACATTAAGGTGACGCGATCGCCTACAACGGCTGCAACTAAACAAGGAAAAAGCGCATCATAGTGAATTCTTCCAATAGCTAAAACTTCTAAACCAAAAATTGTTCCTGCTAAGGGAGTTCCGAAAACTGAAGCAAATCCTCCACTTAAACCAGCCATTAATAAAATTCGTCGATCAGCATGTTTGAAGTGGAATATCTTTGTCAACTGATCTGCGAGTGAAGCAGCTATTTGCAGAGCTGTACCTTCACGACCTGCTGAACCTCCAAATAAATGAGTTAGGTCTGTCCCTAGCAAAACTAGAGGAGCCATCCGCAAGGGGATAATATCTTTGGGGTTATGAATTTCTTCAAGTAAAAGATTATTTCCTGCCTCTACCCGTTTGCCAAATCGATGATAAATCCAACCGCTTAAGAATCCACCCAGAGGCAACAATGCAATAATCCAAAGATGTGATTCTCGCCAATTAGTTGCCCATTCCAAAGATGCCAAAAGAGCAGCAGAACCTAAACCGGAAAGAATACCAACAACAAAAGCAATGATTAACCATTTACTAAGTTGAGGCAAGGCAGTTAACTGCTCGAAAGAAAGTAATTTTTTCATATTTAAAGAAGTGATATTTTTAGTGGTTTTATTTCTCGTCACCTGACAGAATTGAACTTCTATCAAAGCTGAAATTTGCACCCTTTCACGGTGGCAGCCCCCCGAAAGTTTCGCCCAAACAATATCTTGCTGCCAACTTCTGTTTGCAAACGATTGGATCAAATTTTCGTAAAATCCAACATTGGTATGACTGACTCTTCTTGAATTCTGCTAGTTTTGTTTTTGCAACATTGAAATATTTTTTGAGTTGCGTTTGAAAGTGATTCAGTACACTTTTGCTAGACTCAACTGAAGAAATAACTAATTTGCTGCCATTCAAATAGCAATCTTTCAGCACTTTAATTATTAGAAGTGCTTCAGAATTATGATTGAAATCTGCTTCCGGCGTTTCTAAATATCGATGCCTAGAAGTTATTTTGTTAGTTTTGATAACTCTAAAAAAAAGCCCGCCCATTTCATTTACCTCATCTTGGCTGATAATTCTTAGCTCTAGTGGCCTATCTTTTTACAGAAGGCTTACGTAGCGTCGAACTAGAAACTATCAGCCATGAGGGCGGTTCTCTGGTTATTCCAGAAGGCGAGTTTCATCACCACTGTTTTTGTAATACCAGAATTTTCACTAACTTGTCAAGATATTGGATTATGCTTTTTTGCTAAAGAACAAAACGTCAACAATTAGGGGTGTAGGGGGCAACTCTTGATGGTTGCGCTTGTAGTCATTTTCCAATGGCTAAATAATAGTTTCAACCTATTGTTTAAATAGTAAAGAACGTTTGCTTCTATTGATTGAAATACCTAAAGTGAGATCAACCCTTCAGTACGAGGTTGAGATGAAGCTAAATCTAATAACAAAAAAATTACCGCAACTCACTAGCGAGCAAAAACTCCTGTATCGAAAAATTGTCTTTATCCTAGCTGCTGGGTTTTGTCTGACTCCTTGGGCTTCGCCACCGAACGTACAGACATGAAATTGTCACATGTAATTACTTTTTTCCTTCTAAGAAAGCGACCCTGATTGAGCCACCTTCCTAGCTTTCATCTTTTATTTAGCTCCCCAGGAGGAAGACAATATCTTCCCCATTATAGGATTTCTACATACCCTTCTGTTCCATGCACGCGAATTCGTTGCCCATCTGTGATCAGCTTGGTAGCACTTTCTACTCCGACAACTGCTGGTAAGCCATATTCACGTGCGATAACTGCTCCATGGGTCATCAGTCCACCAACTTCGGTGACCAGGCCTTTTATGGATACAAATAATGGTGTCCAGCTAGGGTCAGTAAAGGAGGTGACTAATATATCTCCATCTTCTAGATCAGCTTCTTCCATGTTTAAGATGACACGTGCTCGTCCCTGTATAACTCCGGAGGAAACAGGTAGACCTATAATAGCTTCGGCAGGGAGATTTTCTCGTTTGTACGCACCTGCAATGATTTCACCATCAGACGTGATAACACGTGGGGGAGTTAGTTTTTCATATAATTTGTACTCGTCTTTTCGTTTGCTGATAATCTGGTAATCAAGTTTATTTGTGCGTACGACAGAGCGAAGTTCTTCAAAAGTGAGATAGTATATATCTTCTTTTTCATGAATAACGTTGGCTTGTACAAGTTGTTCGGCTTCTTTCAGTAAAGCCTTCTTATAAACGAAGTAGCGATTAATTATGCCGTATTTTGGATATTCACGATAACCGATGAAATTCCGGATCAGGTTGATCATTCGTTTTGTTTCTTTGGCTTTTTGTTCACCATCCGGTAATTGCTTCAACCGATCCAATAACTCTTGTTCTTTTTCCAAAGCTTCCTGTCGCCCTTGCTCAAATTTCCGATTGCTGGCATTAGGCTCAAAGTTTTTGATGTTACTGAGAATGATGGGGAGAAGTGTAGTTGGTTTTTCGCTCCAACGAGTTTTCGTAATATCGATCTCCCCGGCACAGCGCATTCCGTATTTGTTGAGATAAGCACAGATAGCATCCCGGATTTCCTGTCCACCATTAAAATTAACCAGGTCATCCAAAAAGTTATCATCTTTTACATGTTGTAAATAATCAATTACTTCCGGATAAGGACGAATTACATCTGCGACATCCAATAACGCCAGACCCATGGACGAAGTAATATTATTGGGTACAGATTGAGAAAGCGTGTCTGCTACGTTCTTTTCGCCTAACCACTCGTTCATTTTTTCATTGATCCATGATGAAGCATTCATAGCAGTCATAATCACACCAAAACTCTGTGAATCAGAGTTGGTCTTCTTTAATTGCTGGATATCTTCCAGGATAAAATCAAACAGACCCGGTCCTGATTTCGTTTGGATGTTTTGTTTTAAGGTTTCTATCAATGTTTGACTACTCCTGATAAAATCAGAAACGATCGCTGGATCGTAGTCGTTTAGGGTTTGAAAATCCGCAGGTGATCGACCTTTACTGCTTTTACCGGAACTCTGTTCTTGCTTATCATCTGGTATCGATTTTATAAAATCTCCCCGCTCTAAGATGGTCATAAGTGCGTCTTTTATGAGCGGATCAGATTTTCCCAGAACATTTACTAAAATGTGTCTTCTGACAGGAGAAGCCAGATCATATGTGACATCAACGAACAACCTTCCGCCAGCTTTATACATAGGTCGGGCAGCTGTTAACTGCCATATAGATATTCCCAAAGGTTTCATCGGATTGGTCATCATTTGTTGATGACCGACAGATACATAAACGTGATTTTCCTGATCGTTCGCTTCAGGAATGGGGTATAACGTAGTGATTGGTCGGCTCTGGACAATATAAAATGTATCATCAGCCAAACACCATTCGATGTCCTGGGGGTAGCCGAAATGTTCTTCGATCTTTCTACCCATGTGCTCAAGCTGCAAAATCTGCTCATCCGTCAGCGCTTGCCTGTTCTGTCTGTCAGGCTCAATCTCCTGTTCTTTCGTACCGCCATCTTTTAAGGGGTAAATAGCCAGTTTCTTGGTGGATATCTTCTTATCGATAACCTTGCCGTTACGCACTTTGTAGATATCAGCATTCACCAGGCCGCAGACCAAAGCCTCACCAAGTCCGAAGCTGGCATCAATGGATAACACTTTCCGATTAGAAGTGAGGGGATCGGCAGTAAACAAAATTCCTGCCACCTGCGGGAAGACCATCTTCTGAACAACCACAGACAGGTGGACTTTACGGTGGTCAAAGCCGTTTTGAAGGCGGTAAATTACTGCCCTCTCGGTAAATAGCGATGCCCAGCACTTGCTGATATGCTTTAGGATTGCCTCCTTTGCGATAATGTTCAAATACGTATCCTGCTGGCCTGCAAAAGAGGCCGTCGGTAAATCCTCTGCAGTTGCGCTGGATCGTACTGCATAGGCATTTTTTTCTCCAAGCCTGGAGAGAAGGCGGGTGATCTCTTCATTAATGTCTTCAGGGATGGCTATCCCTTCAATGACCCTACGAATCTCACCGCTAAGTTCACCGATTTTATCCCGGTCTTCCACCAATAGATGCGATAACTGATCAAGTAATTCGTTAATCGATGACGTTTCCCCAATGATTCTTTTAAAGGCTTCAGTAGAAATACAAAAGCCATCTGGTACGCGTATTCCTTCAATCTTGGATAGTTCCCCCAGGTTCGCGCCTTTACCCCCAACAACCATGAGTTTTGTTTTGTCAATGTCCTGAAAACCAAGCACATAGGAACTCATATATTTACCTCCTTTGGTAATTCCTTCTTTGATAATTTTGATGACATCCTTCGGGCTAAAACGATTTACCGGAGTATTGGTCACGAAAGCCTACCTGCGGCACTGTTTGTGGGCTAGTCGCAAGTTCAACAACAGTAGTTTTGTTTTGATGTATCGGCTCTTTTTAGCCGTGTAATACTTGGGTTAGCATTCCCCCTCATCAGTTGTTCCAAGTAGTTAGATCTACTCATACCTAGGCATCCAGCCGCAATCCCCAAAGCCTTCGGTGGTTTCATCAGTCCGATTGACTGAGCGCACTTGACGATAGTCATCATTTTTAAGTGCAAACTTCCCTTGAATGTCCCGCTTCAACATTACTGTGATTCCGTGTATTACGCAGTGGCTCCCCTACACTCCTTTCAAAGGTCAGTGAAATGACAATTAAATCAATGCAATTTTCTGAGTGGGGACATAACTTGGGAAAACTTGATTCAGTTTTGCTTCCCCCAAATTCATATGATCTTCCAACACTGTAGCAATCACATCCCGGAAATCAGTCGTAATTGCTAAATCTCTATCCTGGTAAAGCTGATGAGTTGATAAACCGGGCCATTCTCCGTAAACCTTGCCACCACGAACTTTTCCACCTAAAACCCACATCACATTCCCGTGTCCGTGGTCGGTTCCACCATTGCCATTTTCCTTGACTGTACGACCAAATTCAGACATTACCAAAATAGTTGTATTTGGATAAACTGAGCCTAAACCGTTCACCAAACTTGCCAAACCCTCTCCTAACTGTCCCAGGTTGCGGGCTAACTGTCCTGTACTACCACCTTGATTGACATGGGTATCCCAACCACCCAACGCCATGAATCCCAATTCAATCCTAGGGTCTTTTACCATCAGTTGTGCTAGTCGTTGAGCATCTCTAGCAAAGCCTGACGGCAAAGGCGCACCATTATTCGCCATTTCCATTTCAGCATTAAGGTCATTAATTAACGCCTGGCGTGCCATTCTTCCTTGCTTATAAGTTTGACTAAGGTCATCTTTTCCGGCGTATAGTTTGTCAAATGCTGCTTGTACTTGCGGGCGATCAAGTGGTAAAGGATTGGCAGCATTTTTACCCAATGCTAGGTTAGCAACAGCCATCTGTCCAGACAAAATGCGCGGTGTTGTCGCGCCTACACTCACGGCTTGGATGGGGGAATGTCCAGATAAAAGGCTGAGCAAACGATTCATCCAACCGTCAGTAGTACGTTTTACACCAGGGGTACCGCTTTCCATGTAATCTTGAGCATCAAAGTGAGAGCGGGTTGCATCTGGAGAACCGCAAGCATGAACAAAAGCAAGACTACCCTGTTTCCATAAGGGTATTACGGGAGCTAATGCTGGATGTAACCCAAAGCGACCATCTAAATCGAGGACTCCTCCTTGTTTGTCAGGTTGGGGAATTGCAATTTTAGGTCGGGCTTCATAGTAGGCTTGTTCTGAGTAGGGAACGACTACATTTAATCCATCTACTGCCCCACGCAGAAAGATGACTATCAAACGCTTTTGCTCACTGTTGTTGGTAGCGGCTTTGGCTACCCATGCGTGAGTTCCTATAGCTAGCATTGTTGAAGCTGAAAAAATACCAGCTTGGACAAGAAAATCTCGTCTTTTCATGAGATGATATAGTTATAAATTAAAAAGAATCGGCTAAATTTTATATTTCAAAATCTTGTTAGCGTCGCATAAATTCTGGGCTACCCAAGATTAATGCTGCCTGGAGTTGAGGGGGAGTGGATGCGATCGCCCTTTGTGTTTTCTGTGAGAAAGAATTCCCAAGTGTACTCGTCAATTGCAAAGCATCCACTGGTTGATTGAGACTAGGTTCATTCTGAGTTTGATTGCCCAAAGCCGACAGCCGTAAGCGTCCATTGGCGAGAATTGTGGCAAACCCAAGACGACGAGTCATAGCATCAGGATTTAACCATGCCTCTTGTGTGTTTTTGTAACCATCTGGAGTTTGACACCCATAAACAGGCATTCCCATTTGTTGTAGGGTGTTGGACAATGGAGTATAGTTATTAACCTGTGTGCCTGTTGCTCGCACTGCAGAGACAACGTATTGTAGTGGTGTTTTAAACTTGGTATTGAAGTTTTTCGTTTCCCAGAATTCTTTGCTGTGGAATAAGGTATTCAAAACTTCACGAATATTGCCATCGGTTGCCAAAAAGCGCTCTTGCAGACGCTTGACGAGAGCTTCAGTTGGGCGATCGCTCACGAAATACTGAGCTAGCTGGTAACTAATATGACGAGCAGTTGCGGGACTGCGTGCCAAAATATCGAAAGCTTGTTCAACTTCAGCTTCACCACTGCCTTTAATTGTCTGTCCTAGGAAAACTTTGTCGCTAAAATCATGCCGCTTTGGATTAAAGTAAAATCCCGAATCAGTATCTGTTTGCTGAGGGTTAAAACGGTATCCCCAACCAGTTAAGATTCGTGCCAAAGTCGTCACATCTTGCTGAGTATAGCCACCATCAACTCCCAAAGTGTGTAACTCCATCAACTCACGAGCGTAGTTTTCGTTCAAGCCCTGGTATCTACCACGAGCACCAGGGCTACCAGGAGCAGTGTTTTGCCAATTGTCGAGATAAAATAGCATTGCAGGATGGCGAGCTGTTGCTTCTAGCAAATCGCGAAAGCGACCCAACGCTAATGGTCTAATTGCTTGTTGTTCATAAGCTCCCACCCACAGGCGATCTAGTCCTTTGCCCTCATACACATTGAAATGGTTGTACCAAAAGTCCACCATAACTTCTTGAAGTTGACGAGGGCTTTGTGTTGCTTGTAATAAACGTGCTTGAATTGCCTGTTGCATCACCAACCGAGCTTTTTCACGGGCAGCCTTCTTCTCTTCTGGAGTTTGTTGTTGTCCTTTTTGAAGCTGTGGTTGATAGTGTCTACGTATTTCTACTGAATTCAGGCGAAGAGTTTCAAGCTGCTCTAATTCGCTAGTCAAGCTTGGCGGTTCGGGAATTGAGTTGGGTGAAAGTTGTTGCTGAATGTAGTTTTCTACACCCATAGCCTCGACTTTTTGAACATCTTCAGGACTCGGACCAAAGCTGAGGCGATTTATGACGTGCAAAACTTTCGGGTCAACGGTTGTGGGGGCTGCACTGCTTGGGTAAATTCCTCCTAGCAACAGACAAATTGATACCACCCAGTACTTTGGTTTCATACTCGTTCTGCTTTGGAAATTTACTACCGTTTGTTGTACATTTGCTCAGCAAATTTCTGCCGTTGTTCTGGGTTCAAAACTTCTCGGATGGCAAGTGTATTGTCAAACTGAATATCAGCAAGCTCCTGTCTGAGCGTTTTGAGTTGGTTATATTTATCGCGCACTTGGTCTTTGGATGCTGTTCCTGCCATGAGAGTTTTCAATTCCTGCTGTGCTTGACGAATTGCCTGTCTTTTTTGGGCAGTTTGGTCTTTGGATTGAGTACGAATCGTTTTAATTTGTTGTATCTGCTGTGGTGTCAGGTTTAAATCCTTCAACCACCCAGATTGACCACGTTGCGGACGGGGGGAAGGTGTGGGGTTTTGAGCAAGGACTTGAGGTAACATTAAATTTGGCTTGGCAAGAGCTATACTACTACCAAGAGCAATCATTGTAGCCGCAATTATGAAAGTAGTACGATGGAGAAACATAAAACTTGTCTTTCGTAACTAGTAGATGAATAGAACGTACTCTGAAGAAACATAGGGAACAAAACAATTCAAAATATGCCCTACGGGCACGGTGCGCGTTCGCCGTAAGGCGTGCGCTTTGCGCATACAAAATTTAAAGTATGCCCTGCGGGCACGCTGCGCGAACAAAAAAAAATTTTTGAATTTTGAGATTGCGTCGCTTTGCTCGCAACGCTTCGCGATTTTGAATGTTTGAGTAGCGAGTGGCGCGCTGTGCATGGGATGCTCTACAGAAACACACTCGCGCTTAGGGGGATCACGGGAAAAAGGTATTTGTTTCATTCCTTGCGGGTGTGTAAGGACTCGCGTAAAAATAACTTACCTATTTCAAAAAATTTAATCTTGATTCACAAGCGTTTAAGGGATTAAAAAAGGTAACTTATTCTTGCGGGGTTCCTAATCACGCTCCTCGGGTGCTCACTACGCACACATGCGATAGCTTCCCCATCTGCGCTCTGCGCAGAGCGGCTGTAAAGATGATTGGCTTTGCCCAATTGCTACTTCAAGGATTCAGTCTTGCCTTGTGCCTGACAAGACATCCAGCAAAGTTCCATAATAAATAACTGCAAGAACAACTATGAATCTTGCTACTATTTTGAGGGCAGATATTTGTATGGTAACGATCGCCTTGGTTTGTTGTAGTATTGAGGTAGTTGAAACCATAGTTGTTTGTTTATAATTTGATAGTGTGACAGCACTGTTCATAGGATGTTCAAAATGTTCATCCCTGGTAAATTAATCAGTCGCTGGTTCATTTTGGTAAAAAACATCCCCTTCTGGACTAAGTATACAATGCCAATTGTTTTCGATAAATGTCTCTAAAGTCGCAACTTCAGATGCGCTTGGTTGTATAGGTATTAAGGCACGATAACTAACAACAGCTGCTACTAATCCAGCTGCTATGACGGGTGGAACCAACCACAGCTGTGAAAAGTGGCGCACAAGTTGTATGGGTGAAGCTTGTACCTGTTGTAAGATCCGCTTTTCCAAATCCAGTGATGCAGGTGGAACTTTAGAACGATGCTGACGCAGAAAATGAATTAGGTCTTTGTCATCATTCGGAAACTCACTCATAACTGCACTCCTTGTTGCTGAAGAAATTGACGCATGGCAGCACGGGCGTGGAATAGGCGTGATTTGACTGTTCCCAAAGGAATATTTAAGATTTGAGCTACCTCTTTTTGAGGTACTTCCTCTAAGTCATGCAAAACCAAAATCGTGCGATGGTCAAAGCTCAAATTTGCTAGTCCCCTCTGCACCAAATCTTGATAATGCAAATCCATTAGATCCGGGGCATCTTCTTGAATAGGAGTTTTTTCAGTAAGGGTCTGTAATTGAGTCCGCCCTTGAATTACTGTCTGTCGCTGGTCAGATGCCACATTCCAAGCAATCCGGTAAAGCCAGGTGGAGAATTTTGCCGTTCCTCGAAACTTGGGCAAACCTTTCCAAGCTCTTAAAAACACCTCCTGCACCAAATCATCCAGGTAAGATGGATCGCACAGCTGATAAAGGATTGACCTCACTCGCTGCTGATGGCGACGGTAAAGCTGACGAAAACTTTCAGAGTTGCCACAAAGACATTGTTGCACCAAGTAACTATCAGATTCGTTTTCTGAGTTACCGTTGAATTGACTTTCCTTTGAAACCTTAAGTGGCACAACTAACACCTGAGGAGTACCTCTCTATTCGTTACGTTGCTTGTTTTTAGCTTGTATCTATAAGACTGGATGACTGGGAAAAAGGTTCAATGGTGATCAACTTGCCCGAGTTTTAGGACGTGTTTTCAAACTATAGCCAAAGAAGGAATTAGGCTAAAATCAGCATGGCAAGGTAGTTTTCAGTATTTTTTTGTATCGGCTGGCAATGCGACGGAACTATTAGGCAAATCCTGACTTTTCCAAAGTGCTGTGGTCTTGGCACGCAAATTGCACTTTTATGTAGTGAGCCTTTAATCACTACTAGCTATGAAGACAATGCTTAACAGCATTAACGGAACTATTGGTACTTATCTATTAAATTCCGACAGACAGTTAGACGGACTACTCTTAGAAGACTGTAAGCAACTGCACTACCCGCCACACCTGAGTGCAGAATTCCAACAAGCGGTGCAGCCAGGCGATGCCATTCAGAGGTTTTCATGAATCCAAGAGTGACAATCGCTTCCCAAGCGGCAAGAGTAGTTCGACGCTCTAAGCTGGCATCTCTATTTGTGGATATGCTACGGGTTCTCCTTACCCATCCCTACTGGCTCACAGCATCGATTATTTCTACGGTGGTGAATGCTGCCCTTGCACCAAGCCAAGCTTGGTTGTGGAAGAAGTTTCTAGACAACATCAAAGCTAGTGGTGTTGACAGTTCCGTATTTCTCAAGTACGTGCTTGTATTTGGCGGATTGCACGCCATTTTAGGGCTACTTGGACTTATAGACAAAGTGCTGAATCGAGCTTACGATTTGCGGCAGGTCATTAAATTACAGCGGACTTATTTGGAACGGCGACAGCAGGAGGAAGGATCACAGGATATTTCTCGCCTGCTGTTTGACTGCGATAAAGCCAAAGGCGGACTTGACCTAATCTACAAGGACTCCTGGCACATTGTGGCAGGAATTGTCTCAGTCTTGATCTGGCAACTGAGACTAGCCCCGCAGTGGATTCCTGCTTTGATTATGGGGACAGTTCTGCCAGTGCTGCTGGTATTTGCCTTCGGTCGTTTTATCCAAAGCGCTAGCCAGAATATTTTGCATCTCCAAAGTAGAATTGCAGCATCCACCAGCGAACGAGAAAAGCTGGAACTGTTCAGCCATCAGGAGTCATTCTTTCGCCAGTCGGTGAAACTGGAGTTCTTCTTGTCCGGTACTGATACTGTGATGGAGGTCATGAAGTGGTTGGGGCTGCTGTTACTCATCGTGATCAGCTTGGTCTTTCATTTGAAACTGCTACCAGAGGAAATTAAACCTGGAGATTTAATACTGTTTGCTATGAATATCGATAGCCTGTCCAAACCTGTAGGGGACTTTGGCAAACTATACAGCAAGGCGCGGCAGGCTTACCCAGCTTTGCGGCGGGTATTGCAACCCGACACAATTTCTTAGTTTGCTTTAAGCAAAAGGAAGTTTCCAATTATGAATGTCGAACTTCCTTTGCCTCTTGGTTGAGCAAACACTTTACCCCCGAATAAATTGCACATCGCGTAAAGGTTGTCGAATCCACTGATGACGCTGATTTGGTACTTCTTGAAATCCAAAGCGATACAAAAGCTCAGTAATTGTACTTTCTTCGATTCCCAAATTCATTGCCGCACGTTTAACGTCAAACCGAACCTTCACCGGCAAATGCTGTCGTTGCTGGGCTAAAAGCTCGTTCATCGCGTCTCGGATGCTATCTGTGCTCATCTCGAAAAATTGGTCAGCCAAGGGACTTTTAATGCGTTCGATCGCTATGCTTACAGCTTCTTGAATCGACCCTTTATTTTCCACAATCGTTAATCCATGCACTAAAGCCATTTCGACGATGCGATCGTGGATTTGTCGAATCATATCAAAATTAGCCTGATACCGTTTGGCACTTCGCTGCGTTGCTGAGTCAGACCGAAGGGTAAAATGTTGCCAATGCTGTTCGTGATCAACTTGCACAATCAGCCAATCAACATTGAGGAGTTCAAAAATTGTCTCTGATAATAACCCCGGCATTAACCCTACACCTTCAATTAATGCCGATGTGTTTTGTTTTTGTAATCGTTGAATGAGTCCTTCCACCCCGATCATCGTCAAAATTGCCTGATTATAATATAATTGCATACTCCCCTCAAACGAGGACTGGTATAAAGCAGGAAAAGCGTTTTCTGCTTCTTCTTCACCAAAGATAAAATCTAGAATCGCTTTGGTATTAGCTCGTCCAGCTTCATCAGTAGAAAATAATTTTTGAATTCCAAAAAGCTGAGCCAGTTGCGTTGAAACAGTTGATTTGCCCGAACCGGATGCCCCACTCACCAAAATAATCGTCGGCTTAGTCAAGTCTTTCCACTGTGGCAGATCATATAGCCGTCGCATCAATGTTCGCATAAATTGATAGAGATTCTCGCTTAGAAATTGTTCACGCACCTCGTCTAACAGGGGATCTTGATACAAGGCGAGTTTCTCCTGCTCTTTGAGAATCTTCCAATCGTTATACTGATGGAAATAAATACTTTCTAACTGATCAATCTCCTGCTCCCATTCAGCAACCATGCGTTCTAAGGGCATTAAATCTATTGATATCTCTTGTGCGTCTACTCTTAACTGCTGATACCATTCTTCTAGTTGACGCAATAAAAATGATTTAGTTTGTTGTATACTTAATGATGATTCAAAACTTAAGATCAGCGTTTTTTGCAGCTGCTTAAATGATTCTTCAATTGGCTGGCACGGCACAACTCGCATCGATTTCAAAACAGTAAGCTGTTGCAGTAATTGCTCCATGAATTGCTTGAGTGTCTCTAAATCGTCTACTTGAGTTTGCAATTGGCTTATCAAACCTTGAATGATGGGCTGACGGGACACATCCAAGACATCAATGTAATCAACAATCTTGCGTTTAATTTCTGGCAGTAAGCTTTTCTTTAAAATAGACTCTGTTTGTTCTGTGTCACTTACATGAGTTGCAATGTCTTGCGGGATTTCAGTTTCCTGTTGCGAAGTAGAAAAATCGCGGTTTTTGTTGAAAAATAGATCTGAGGTCTCGAAGAGTTTCAGTACAATCTGACGAGCATCATCATAGGTGTATTCAGGTAATATGGCTAGTCGATGAATGAGAGCATACTGATAACTTACCAATTGACCAAACTGAAAATGTGTCGCATAAAGCTGTTCATAATGTTGCTGAAGCAGCGTATAAATTTGCTTGTCTGAAACTGCATCAATAATTAGCTGATGCTTTTTTGCTTGCCTGAGCAAAATCCGTTTTTCATGGCGAATGCGAAACGGCATCAACTGTTCAAGGGCAAGTTTTGCTCGCTCTCCTACAGAATTCTCAACCGCTGTTAGTTCTCGTAATGTTTGGACAACTTGCTTGAGTTGTTCTTGCTCTAATAATTCTTTCAGAACGGGTTGGTCAGCTAACTTTTGCCCTTCGTTGGCATTATAATGAACTCCTAATATTCCTTCATATTTAAAGGCTTGATTTAAGTTTTTGACTTTATCATCTACAAAAATTGTTTGCTGCCCAATTCGTTCATACTGAGTCGTCCAAAAATCTAGCCATCGGCTGGCGAATGAAGTGACATCAACGGCAGCATAACCAAGTTCCTTTAATACTTGATTATATTGTGCGAGCGCATACTGGCTCACTTGCTCTAAGTTAATGCGTTGTTGCTCATATGCCACAAAGTTTTCAGCTTCTTTGTTTTCTTGAAAGATAGCTTGCCATAACTGAGAAATTGCCGAATTTGGTAAATCTACGTTTAACACGTCCTTGGCAAACAGGTCAAGAAAAACGTGCTGTTTAAATGAAAAATATATTTTGGGATTGGGTTTGCTAACACCAAACTTCTCAGATACAATTTGAATCAGTCCTTGCAAATAATCGAACTCATCCTGTTCCAAGAAAAATTCGATTTTTGCCATAAAATTATTAGTTAACCCATACTGCCGGATTCCTAGTCGCTCAAGGTGCTGCAATATCTCGCCAGTTTCATGCCTGGGTTCGTAATGATTGTAGTAGAGAATGAGAAAATCCCGAATTTCTTGATTGGTAATCTCAATCTGTTCTTTTCCTACAGCCGCAAACGCGGTGTTAAACTGCTCAATTGAGTGATCTGCAAATTGTTCCGGAGTTGCCTGACCAATTTTGAGAGCATCGTAATTCACACCAGGAATCGGATCGCTTTTAAAGATAATCTGCCAAAGTTGGGTTAATTGTTCAGTGCTTAAATCAACTCCTTTTGAGCGTGCATATAGTTCAATAAAAAATTTATTATGTCCATCCATCAAGACACCGCCAAAATCCCAGGCGATCGCATATGTATTATGAATGCGTAAAAGAATCTTTTCAATTTGTTCTAATGCTTTAAGGCGTGAATCTTCTGTACCATTTTTGATAAGATTAACAAACTCCGGAATATTTTCCAGCCGATAACGGTCTTGATGCTGGTAAGCGAATTGTTCTTCAAGATTCTTTGGCATTTGTCACACAGCCTCAATGTAGTTAATGATGCTCTCAAGAAATACAGGGAACAGGGAACAGGGAACAGGGAACAGGGAAGAGGAAAGAAGGTGTTTGTTTCATTCGTAGCGGGTGGCTGTCGCCTAAGAGTGCGCCTGCTCTCAAGGGGTGTAGGGGTGTAAGGGTGTAAGGGTGTAGGGGTGTAAGGGTGTAGAAAAAACTGTGTAGTCTTTTCAAGCCGGTCGTCCCGATGTAACAATAATATCCCTGTTGACTTTGATGTAGCCCGACTCAATGTGGGCAAAGTGTGAACTCAACTGTTGATGGGCTTTCGGCAGTGCGTGGAAGGGAATTGATGGGTATAAATGGTGCTCTCCATGAAATGGCATATTCCACATTAAAAATCGCACAGGCAAAAGCGTCAGTGTTGTGCGTGTATTCGTGAGCAAATTCGCGTCAAGAGTGCAACCTGTATGTTCTGCCAGTAGAATAAAACGCAGAATCGGCTGACCAACAACGAGCGGTAGTAGCCAATAAAGGATAAACCAAGGCTGTCTGACTGCAAATGAGAGGACGATTACCACTGCATAAACAGCTAATTGCCAGCGAGTCGAGCGAATCACTTCACCTCGTGCTGTTTCTGGGACAAATGGACAATCCTCAAGTTGACCGATCGCGGCGCGAAAATGCCCACGTATCTTTCCTTTCCACCAGGGTAAACCACTAATTATTAACAAGTATTTACCCAGATTGCTGGGCTTGGGGTCAGTTAGTTCCGGATCTTTGTCAGGAACGCGAGTGTAGAGGTGGTGCCATTTGTGGTAGTGACGGAAGAAGGTACTGTTGTAAAATGAGAGCAAGCCCGCACACCAAGCAACAGCATCATTCACAGAATTGTTCGTGAAAACGTTTCTGTGAACGCATTCATGCATAGGTGCAAACATGGCAGCAATACTAAAGCCGTAAATTGCCAGTGCAGGTATTGCTAGCGACCAATTGCCAAAGTTTGTTACCCACAGGTAGCCACTGCATCCGATGACAGTTAGATGAAAAGCCAGTTGAACCAGCCCTTTGTAGTTAGAGCGCGTATTCAAAGCACTTAATTCTCGTACACTCAGAATCTGGCGGGGATTATGGGGCTTATCGGCTGAGGGAGTCGATAATTCTGGTTGAGTCGTTGCATCACTAGACATAATGATTATAATTAATCGTAATTAAACGTACGATACAATAAATTTTTATCAAGTGTTGGTAAATTGAACCCTCTGCGTGTCTTTAGACCGCAGAGGGATAAGACACATCAAGTGAAATTTATTGCCCAAATTTTTGGAATTGCTACATAATCAAAGCTTCTTAAATAGCACGTTTATCTCAAGAAATTTTTGCAACACAACAGTCGCAACGCCTGCTAGGTTTAGTCAATATGGAAATCATCATTCTCTAATTCATTTATCGCGTCATCTCGTTGCTTTCTAGCCTGATTGGCTATTTCATGAATACGGAGAGCACGAGCAACGCTTTCACAGCAACGTTGAGTATCTTCATAACCTTGTTCAATCCAAGATTGAATATTTTTGGCATCAAAGCCTATTAAATCTTTTGCTAGACCTTGACGTTTTATAATTCTTCCTGGACGAATTTCTAAAACAGTGGTGTTTGGAAAAGCCTTTGAAAAAGCATTACGATCCCATAAACTGCCATCACTTAGATGATTGACAATAATATGGGTACAATTTGCTAATTCAAGCAATGGAGTGATGGGAGTATTGCCTT
The DNA here is from genome assembly GCF_017982655.1 of Brasilonema sp. CT11. Classification (GTDB taxonomy): domain Bacteria; phylum Cyanobacteriota; class Cyanobacteriia; order Cyanobacteriales; family Nostocaceae; genus Brasilonema. The sequence continues at coordinate 34,648 of NZ_JABXYX010000066.1, forward strand.
GGACATTTCTTACACCTCCTTGACCACCATCCGAATAGAAATAGTTAGTTTCATTAACCTCAATCTGTTTAGCCTTAAATAACAAGGGAATAGCAGCTGAAGCAAAAATTGCTACGCGTTGTTGAGTTGGCTCTAGGGATTGAATATGTAAAAATTCAGAATGTTTAGTATTAATTAAGTTTACTGAAGCTAGAATTGCAGAAAATAAGTCATTTAAGCTACCTTGACTTTGATATACGGAAACATAGAAAGGTAAACCTTTTTGAAGTTTTTCTAAATCTAAATATCTGTCTAACAAATTATAGATAGGACTTTCGTCTGCCAAACCTACATTTTCTGAAAATAGAGTCTGAAGATTGCCTACAGTTTTTCAAATAAGACAATTTTTCCTTGATATCATGAACCATCTTTTCAATAGGTTGATATTTCGAAAAATATAAAATAGGTTCTTTTTGTCCTATCTTATGCCTAATTAATGTTGGCAAGGAAGTCATTGGATGATTACGATTGGGTAATATCTCTGAGCCTACAATGGCATTAATGGTAGTTGATTTACCGGCTTTCATAGTGCCTATCACTGCCAAAACCATTTCTTGCTCGTTAACCTTTTGTGCTTCGTCATTAATAATCTTTTTCCATTTTTTCACTTTGTTGCTGTCGGTTCTTTGCTGTCCGTCCTCACTATTTTCCTTAAGTAAGTCAGGCATTTCCAGTAACTCATCTAGAAGATCATTCTGATTGCTAATCAGGCGTAGAACCTCTTTGCGAATTGCTTCAATTAAATCAGCGTGCATCATTTTTCCTCCTTGTTTACCAAGTTGCATGATTTAAACCGTGTTCTTGTCCACATTTATGACTCGTGGCGACTAATGGTAAGATACTTTAAAGCTTTACGGAATAATCAATCATTCTGCCGCTTAAGTATCCCATTTGAGACTGAGCATAAGTTTGGAAACTTTTGCCTTCTCCTATATTCTTAATAGGCGCAGGCACAATTAATTTATGCACTTCTGGCGTATAAATACAAAAAAATGCCAACAAAATCCTCACACGAAGGGCATTACTGTGAACTACCCAACACCGAGCCTGACGGGTACGGTGTGGGCTTCCGACTTGATTGACGGTTGCCCCTTTCTCTTACGAGTAGGTGTTCTTATACAAACTTCATCAGCAGTCACGGCTTCCCTCGGTTATTGTTTTGTAATATTCGTTCGCGCAGCGTGGCTGAAAGCCTTATACCTTCATTCCTTATGTTCAATGATGCGTGAAGAAAATTCACCGACTTCGCTACCTGTACTTACGATTGGGAAGGTTGATCGCCTCTATGAACCTGACTATAGAGAACGCTGCGCCAACCGTATTGTAGAAATTGTGATGTACATTAACGATTACATGGGCGCAAGTCGTATCTTTATTCCGTAAGATGCTTCAGTTTATATAATAGACGCAGTGAATCTGGCAAGTTGCGCGGCACAACTGCTGTAAATGTGAATCGCATAGTTTGCAGGTATATGCCTATCTTCGATTCCGAGGATAGCCACTTTTACCTAACTGGTAGGGAAATCCGAATCCCTGCTATCGGGTAATCAATGCTGCAAACCACGAGCGATCGCCCCCACAAACACCATACAATCCAATTGGTTAAATCCCATATCATTCCTTCAAAATGAGGATAAGCAACTACCTAGATTAGGCTTTGGGTGTACACAGGTGTGCTGAGGGGTTTTGCCTTAGTTATCATTCAGATACTTGCATTGAAAATTACGAATTATGCTAGAACAAGGTACAATCAGTATTCATACTGAGAATATTTTCCCGATTATCAAGAAGTCCCTCTACTCCGATCATGAAATCTTCTTACGGGAACTCGTTTCCAACGCTGTAGATGCTATCCAAAAGTTGAAAATGGTATCTCGGGCTGGGGAGTATTCAGGTGAAATCGGTGAACCGGAAATTCAAATCGCTATAGATAAAGACAAAAAGACTCTCTCCATCACCGACAATGGTATCGGAATGACTGCAGAGGAGGTCAAAAAATACATCAACCAAGTCGCCTTCTCTAGTGCAGAGGAATTTATAAACAAGTACCAAGGCGGTTCAGAACAACCAATTATTGGTCACTTTGGTCTTGGTTTCTACTCCTCCTTCATGGTCGCACAAAAGGTAGAAATCGATACCTTGTCTTACAAAGAAGGAGCACAAGCAGTTCACTGGAGTTGCGACGGTTCCCCATCCTTCATTCTCGAAGATTCATCTCGTACAACTATCGGTACGACGATTACCCTGACTTTGCAAGAAGAAGAACAGGAGTATTTAGAATCAGCACGCATAAAGACGCTGATTAAAACATACTGCGATTTCATGCCAGTCGCCATTAAGATGGATGGCGAAGTATTAAATAAGCAAAGGGCAGTCTGGCGGGAAAGTCCTAGTAGCCTGAATCGAGAGGATTATTTAGAATTTTACCGCTACCAGTATCCTTTCCAAGAAGAGCCGTTGCTTTGGGTGCATCTGAATACTGACTACCCGTTCATCATCAATGGGATTCTGTATTTCCCCAAAATGAAGCCGGATGTTGATGTTACCAAAGGGCAAATCAAACTTTTCTGCAACCAAGTTTATGTCAGCGATCATTGTGAAGAAATTATCCCACAATTTCTTCTGCCCATGCGAGGTGTGATTGATAGCGCTGATATTCCCCTGAACGTGTCGCGGAGTGCTTTGCAAACTGATCGCACTGTGCGCAAAATTGGTGATTACATTGCCAAGAAAGTGGGCGATCGCCTCAAAGAACTTTACCGCGACAACCGCGAACAATACATCAATACTTGGAAAGACTTAGGTACTTTCGTAAAATTTGGCGTTCTCAACGACGAGAAATTCAAAAAACAAGTCGAAGATATCATCGTCTTTCGCAGCACCTATCAACCAACCACTCAGGAGTCAACGGCTACCCCAGCAGTTGAGGTACAATCTCAAGAGGGGGATGTTTGGCAAGATGTTGCTTCCGCAGACACTCCAAAATTGCCGTACACAACTCTCAAAGAATACCTAGAACGCAACAAGGAACGTCACGAAAACCGCGTCTTCTACGCCACCGATGAAGCAGCCCAAACCCCATACATAGAACTGCACAAAAATCAAGGTTTGGAAGTTCTGTTTATGGACTCCTTTATCGACACCCACTTGATCAGCTTCTTGGAGAGGGAATATCAGGATGTTAAATTTACACGGGTAGACTCCGATTTAGATAGCACCCTGCTGGATCAAGACAAAGCTGGGGAAATTGTTGATCCCAAGACGAATAAAACCAAAAGTGAGGTGATCAAAGAGCTGTTTGAGAAAGCGCTCAACAAACCCAAGGTGAATATTCGTACCGAAGCTTTAAAAGCAGACGATCCACAAGGAACGCCACCAGCAATGGTACTTTTGCCAGAATTTTTGCGCCGCATGCGGGAAATGAGCGCTTTAATGCAGCAACAAGCAGCAGATTTTCCCGAAGATCACGTCTTCTTAGTCAATACTGCTCACCCATTGATTCAAAATTTAGCGGATCTGAGTCAAGGTAGTATTATTCAAGATGATGTTCACTCACCAACCGGGCAGCTAGTGAACTTAGTTTGCCAACATGTATATGATTTGGCACTGATGTCTCAAAAAGGTTTTGACGCTGAAGGAATGAAATCTTTCGTTGAGCGTTCCAATGAGGTGCTTACCAAGTTAACGCAAGAAGCTGCAAAGTAGAATAACCCTACTTTCTCGTTCCCTGGCTTTGCTGAGGAATCTCTCGTTCCCTGGCTCTGCCGGGGAATGCCTATAATGAGGCTCAGCCTCAGATTAACATCTGTGGCACTTTGGGAACAGAATTCAAAAAAGTATAGAATTCCTAACTATACTGATGTTTTAAGCAAGTTCTGGCGCTACAAGCCATTGATCTATGTCCCAAAAAAACGAAACAATTGTTCTCGTTTTGGCGCTGCTGCTCACACTAGGATTAATCGGAGGTGGTGTTTGGTGGTTCATGAAACGCTCTGGTATTAACTTGGGTGGTTTAGTTAACAATCAATCGCAGTCTCTAGGGCAGTCTAACGTCAAAAGTTTCTCCCAGGTGCAGAACGTTGCGTCTGGGGCGTTTAATTATGGTGGTAGCACGACTTGGGTATCAATCCGTAAAGCAGTAGACCCAATTATTGAAACGGTTTGGCCTGACTTTCGCTTGCGTTACATTGACCCTGAAGGTGGTGCTCCTAGTTCCCAGACTGGTATCCGTATGTTGTTAGACAATCAACTGTCGTTTGCTCAGTCCTCTGTCCCGATTCCAGATCAAGTGTATCAGCAAGCGCGACAACGAGGTTTTTCTCTCAACGAAATACCAGTGGCGATTGATGGGATTGCGATCGCCGTAAACCCAAGCTTAAACATAAAAGGTCTGACAGTAGGTCAATTCAATGATATTTATGCGGGCAAAATCACCAACTGGAATCAAGTTGGCGGTCCCGACCTAAAAATCATACCTTATGGTAAAAAAGAGCGAGACAAAAGTGCCACTGTTATACTTATACCAACGACAACCGAGGCTTTACGCCAAGTTGCTACCAATCCAGGAGGTATTTACTACACCTCAGCACCATTGGTGATATCGCAGTGTCACGTTAAGCCTTTGCCAGTCGGTCGTAACTCTAGTGAACTTGTTCCCCCCTACAAACTGCCCTTTGTCCCCCTTGAACAGTGTCCGCAACAGCGCAACCAAGTTAACACCCAAGTGTTCCTGAGTGGTCAGTATCCTCTGAGTCGGCGATTATCGGTGGTTGTGAAACAGAATGGTCAAATTGACCAACAAGCAGGCGAGTCTTATGCCAGATTACTGCTAACTGCTCAAGGTCAGGAATTAATTACAAAAGCTGGATTTGTCAGCATCCGCTAAGTGATTTTATATAATGAGAAATTGTGCTAAAGAAAAATATAGGAGTTTCAGATAATGTCTCGTCGCTGTGAATTAACAGGTAAAAAAGCAAATAACGCCTTTGCCGTCTCCCACTCCCACCGCCGCACCAAGCGCCTTCAGCAAGTTAACCTGCAAAACAAGCGTATTTGGTGGGAAGGCGGAAAACGTTGGATCAAAATGCGCTTATCTACCAAAGCAATCAAAACCCTAGAAGTTAAAGGGTTGGAAGCAATGGCGAAAGAAGCTGGTATTAACTTGAATCATTACTAAAAGTGTGACATTACCGAAACCTCTTTCTTACTAGGAAAGGGGCTGACAACAGCAGACTTCTCATCAGAAGATGATAAAAATCCACCTACACACGCCGTAGGTGGGGTTTTGTCCATACCATTGGTTAAGAAAATGACCGATTTTATATTAACCGTGCAATGTGCTTCGTAGCTCGTATTCAGTCCCTTTCCTAATGAGTTTCTGCGTCGCAGGGAGCGCTTTAAGTCCTAAATAATGACCTTTGCTTCTAAGCATTTGGTCAATTTCATCACGCTTTTCTAAATACTGCTGTTCAAGCTCGATAAATGGCTCTAAAGCCTGTCTGATCTCATTGGTATTTTGTAGTAATTGCAGATGCTGATTTAAATCTTGTATCCGCTTTTGTAGCGGAGGTATCTTTATTTCTACATCTACAAGCATTGCTTGATATTTCGATAAATTGAAATTGAGTAGTGATATAGATTTTTCGAGTTCCAGACACTTTCTGGCGCGTTCATCGATATCACCAAATATATCAGATTCGACTTTGCGGAGTTTTTCTTTTCTTTCACTAATATCCAGTCGTATACTTGCTATAGTCCTTTCAATTTGGCTTTTCTGGGCTTCTAGTTCATTAAGTGTTTCGTGCATATTTTCTAAATTCATAACCGCCTGTTCCTGATTTTCTATCTGATATATCTCTTTTTCGACTATGAGAAACATAAATATTTTCTAACTCCTAAGCATGGGAAAATCTACATTAACAGGGCTTACGGACGAACAACGTAACCATAGTCCGCAGCGACCTTTGGGAAGCGAAAGCCCTATGGCTAACGCCACGGCTACGCCGAACGGGCACGCTGAGTCCCAAGGGGACACGCGCAAGGGACGCGATCGCAACCCATTGTTTTTAGTAGTGCGTAAGTCCTAATAAATATATGTGATAACAGTACAAAAGCACTATAAAAGTAGTGATTGATTCTTTATTCTGTTATTTCATGTTCACGGATAATCTCTACAAATTACCGTTCAGATTTAGAATTCCCTGATTGGTAACTCAGGTAGTGGCAATACCGGGATTTTAATTAACGTTCAAGTCTTTATTCCACGTTGATTTGAGCGCACCCCCCTTCGGGCGATCTGCCCTTGGCAGCAGCGAAGCTATCGCCGCTATGGTACAGCGAAGCGATCGCTCACCGCGCGCTTACCCCTAGTTACTACACAAAAAGTACACTTACAAGAACTATCTCCAAAATCGAGCAATTGATCTGGCGGACGTTAGTCCGCCAGATCAATTGCTTTCGGCTTTTGTTTGTGGCTAAAATTCTGCTCACTGAGCTTGAATGAAGCTTGAGAGCCAAAAAATGTAGTACCCAGTTGCATGAACTGAGCTTGAAGCTCTATAGATTTCGCGAGAATTTCACTCGATTGCTTTCTCAGCATTTGAGATTTCGCCCTATTTTCAGTAGCTTGCTTTATCAGCGGTGTGCTCTGAATTTGATACGCCGAATCATTGCTATGCATACAATTGTCTAGAGCGCTTCTCAAAAGTTTTGGATAATTTGATTCTTCTTTGTGCTCTAATTCTTGTGGTTCAACAATCGAATTATAGATAGCACTAAGAGGATGTTTGGAAAGTCAAAAAAAGCTCCAGTAACGGTATTCTGTCAGTAGATAAAAATGCGACAGCGTTACTAGAGCCATGTCTAAATCATACCCAAGTGACCTGACTTCGGAACAATGGG
>NZ_JABXYX010000270.1 GCF_017982655.1 Brasilonema sp. CT11
AAGCCAGATTCTCACGCGTTACTCACCCGTCCGCCACTAAGTTCCGAAGAACTCCGTTCGACTTGCATGTGTTAAGCATACCGCCAGCGTTCATCCTGAGCCAGGATCAAACTCTCCGTTTTGATTCTGAGTTTATCAAGGCTCCGGAAACAAATTTCCGAAATCTTTGTTATGTTTCTCATAGTTTCACTCAGTGAATTCCACTGAGTTGAAACTATTAGTATATTCTTTGAATCACGAGTCTCGGTGCTTTAGACTTTCAAACTATTAATTTTTTTTGGTTCGGCGTGTCTTTTGTTTGACACTTTATTAAAGATAGACTCTAAATTTTCTTCTGTCAAGGGGTTTGTCAAACTTTTTCTGGTAGAGTCGAGAGGCGGTATTATCCGCCGTCCCTCTCTGTTAGATCCGGACGTGCCGTAGGGTAGGTAGCCAGCGAGTTACCAGGATAGGCACTTTTCCAACCACCCCCCTCCAAACGAAGCATGACCGTTTCCGTATCACTTCGCTTTCCAGTAATTTTTACGTTTGAGAGTTTCACCATCGTAGCGTCCATATTGAATTTTCTCGTGACACTGACGACAAACCACTAAAGTTTTACGTTTGCGTGCCGACATTTTAATCATCCATTCTGGGCGTTCTTTGCATCCTTTTTGCTTAATGTCTGCTAATTTGCGAATATGATGGACTTCAATGTTGTCCGTTGCTCCACAAATTTCACACTCTTGGGCTAAAAGGCGTTGAACGACTTCGCTACGTCCGTTCCAGATATGGTTAGCCTGATTATCATCAATCTCGACCCATTTATTCCATCGTAGGCAGACACCACCAAAATAAGTTATCAGAGGCGGTTTTTCGTCACGTTCCACTAGTACCTTAAGCACCTTATAGATACCATCTTTTGTATCAATGGTTGTGTGATATCGCTTATAAATTTTCTGACAAGTAGTTTTCAACTTCTTCGCCAAAGTTTTTACAAGGGAAAGCTCTGCAACTCGTTTTAGTTTTGATAGCGTGTGGAGGTTATAAGCCATGCGGTAGTATTGGACTACTCCTCGATACTCCGCCTGATATTGGCTAACTATGCTGTAAGTATCGTCGTTAACTCTTTGTGTAAGGTGTATAGGTTTTCCAGAGTGCATATATTTAGCACAATGGTCTTTGATTACGCTTTTAGGAACCCTTAGTCCCACACTACCATTGATACATCTTTGACCACGGTGGTCATGTTTATCATCGGCATGTAGTATGTGGATTTCATAACCCAGGAATTTAGCAGCCTCATCCCTTGCATGGCTAATGAGCGTCTTAAAATCACTGAGTTCCAGTTTTAACTCGTCACGTAAAAACGTGGCAATTTTCTGTTTGATTTCCACAGCTTCGGATTTTGAACCTACAACTCCTAAGAGAAAATCGTCGGCGTACCTTGTGTACCAAAGGCGACGGAAGTTTGGATCATTGGGGTCGCGGGACGGAATTAACTGCGCCTGTTGGTTCAGTTTCCGTGCTTCTTCCAAATTTCCAGCTTTTCGTGCAATTGAAGCAGCTTTAGTCAAATCCCTGTACGGAGGGTAAACACTCCTTCTAAGACCTCGTGTGTTGGCAGGTATCAATTCGCGTTCGACGTATTTATCCAGTTTGTCTAGCACCAAATTAGAAAGTATTGGACTTACTACTGCACCCTGCGGGACTCCGCTGTAAGTGGAGTTATACTTCCAGTTTTCTAAATAGCCTGCATCCAATAAACCCTTAATTAGTCGAATAAAGCGATTATCGTGGATTTTCTCTTGTAGTATCTTTAACAGGATAGTATGGTCTATTCTGTCAAAACACGCACTAATATCTCCTTCGATAAACCACTTTGTAGCTCGACCTTTTTGGGTTATTTCTTTCAGGGCTGTGTGACATCCGCGCTTTGGTCGGAAACCATGTGAGTGTTCACTAAACTGCGGTTCGTAGTATGCTTCGAGTATGGAGCGAATTACTTCTTGAAGTAATTTATCTGACCAAGAAGGTATACCAAGTGGTCGCAATTTACCGTTCTTCTTTGGAATATAGGTACGTCGTGCTGGTGTCCATCTATAGCGCTCATATCTCAGAGCATCAATGATAGCGTTAATTTTCTCCAGGGACATACCATCCACTGTTTCCTTTGTAGCACCTGGTGTCATTGCACCTGCATTGCTGTTTAGCTTGGCATAGGCGCGTAAGTACAAATCTGGGTTGTATAACAGTCGATACACATTTTCTATTGGCAACCTACGTTGTCCGCGTCTACGTATGATGTTCAGTATCGTTTCGGCTGTTCGCATCTCGCGTACCTCTCGATTTCTGTTACATCCAATTACCTGTGACACTTCACCCTGTAAACGGTTCTCCCGTTCTCCCCGGTGGGGCGTTACTCCCACGATTACTATTGTCACTCCGTCACCTTAGGACTCGCATCCCTTAGGCAATCCCATGTTCCGTCACTGATGAACGTATAAAGAACGACTTAGGCTCCTACTCATATCCTTGAATGAGTTCATTACTCATTGCTTATCGGTCAGGGTGTACTATTAACGAAACTTGAATTAATAGCTACCGATAACATCGGTGTACAGACGTGCTACCGAAGGATGTGCAGTTCCACCGCTGGGTATTGGGGTTTAAGCAGTTTAGCTTTAGCCATATCGTTCAGGCGTTGCAGAACCGTAACATACACGTCTTCTATTACTTCCTGCTTTACGAACATGCTCTTGTCCCCTCGCCCTTTCGGGTCTAGGTTAGTTGTTCGCCTTGGAGTCAGTGACCCTGAACTCCAGCCAACTGTGTTGGCAATTCAATCAGTGCGTACCACGGCGCACCGTTTCCGTGCATCCGGCTCCCGATGTTCTAGGGTTTCCCCTTGCTCATGTGGTGATACTGGTGACATGACTGATGGACTGCTATAGAGCATATTTGGCTAAACATTGCCATGCTCTGTCCGCGATGGTTGGTATCTTTAAAGTACGAAAAGTTCCGTCTTTCTTAGGTATTGGGATTTCTCTCAATCTATTGTGATACCAATTTCCTTGACTGGTCTTGAGATGCTTCTCAAGTTCAAATCTCTCCTCAAAATTGAGGGATTTCTTACCGTCAATTCCTGCGGTTTTTTTACCAGCGTTTAGCTGAGTTACTTGACGAATTGCAAGAAATCTTGCAGCCTGAGATTTCAGAATCAGTTTTTGAACTGACCTTGCTTTTCGCTTGTCTCCTGTCCTTACTGCTTTGAATAACCTAACTTGTAGACGAAACAACTCTTTCCGAAATTTCTTCCAGGGTAAGTTCTTCCAAGATTCACTAGTAGTCTGTCAAGAAATAATTGAGGGATAAAGTCGCTTAAGTTTAATCCGTGCATCTGCTGTAGTAAACTGCCAATCAACTGTGCGATCGCTTTGATTTCTTCGTAGTTCCCAAGCAGCAATCTCTGTTGCTAAAGTCATCTTGTCCGGGATACGTCGATCAAGACATTCACGAACTAAAACACTTAACTCAATTTCTGCCATATCAAGCCAACTGCCGTGTTTAGGAGTGTAATTAAACTCTAATTTATCGAGTATGCGTTTGGCTTCGGCAGGCTCAAACGCTTTATAAACAGATGCTGGGACATGGGTATTGAGTTGGTCATATACAACTGTAATATTTGTTGCATCAGGATAACGTACATCTACTTATATTATGTCCGGTGGCATAGTAAGTGTATAATTTCTCTAAAAGAAAAAATTGCTGGTATATGCCAAAACGTTTAACGCTACAACCACATCTAAGTATCGCAGAACTGGAGCATCGTTACCGTCAGGCGATC
>NZ_JABXYX010000271.1 GCF_017982655.1 Brasilonema sp. CT11
GAAAAAGCAAAAAGAATTCAAAGAATTACTACTAGAGGCTATTGAAACCGTTTATTCAGCAGGGATTGCCGAACTAACAAAAGGAAGCATTGAGGCAGCGCGGGAATTGCGACGAATTGCCCTTGATTCGGAGACGGGCGATCGCATAAAAGTTAGCGCCATCGTTGCTATGTTTTCTCAAATTGAAAAATTTCAATCATGGCAATTGGAGGAAAGACTAGCGAAACTGGAGACGAAATTGGATGGGACTAACACTGAGCAAGATTAAAGCACTTGAACTGAAAGCAAGGCAGCGAAACCAGAAACAAGATAAAGCAGATATTCAGTTAGAAATACCTACAAACTGGGCTGATTTTGCGCGTATGGTAAAAATTCGCAGTGGTGGAGATGTTAAGCCGTTCAATCCTTACCCTTACCAGGAAGAACTTGTTCAGCTAATGCTAAAACGGTCGGTGTGCGTGGTCAAAAGTCGTCAATTAGGCATTAGCGAAACTATCACCTGTTTTATGCTTTGGCGTGCCTGTCTCAATCCGGGTTACTTGGGACTAGTTTTCTCAAAAACTCAGACAGATTCCTCATTGCTTGCCCGACGGATGAAAAGAATGATTGCAAGTCTTGGTTTAAAAACTGCAACAGAAAATCTTTCAGATATTGAAATTTTAGGTAGAGGACGTATTTTATTTAGAAATTCCCGCCCGGATTCTGCAAGAGGTATTGAGTCTGTCGTGGACGTGTTTTTGGATGAACTTGCGTTTTTAGAAACCGGGAAAGAAGTTTACGATGCATTAGCGCCAGCTATGCAAATGGTTGGGGATAAAGCGCGGGTCTTTGCCGTAAGTACACCTAGTGGTAAATCTGGTTTCTATTGGGAGTTGTTGAACAATAACAACGACGGGCGCGATATAGAAGTTATTTGCAACCAAGTCTCGAAAGGCAGCATGACTCCTTTTCAATACTGGGTCGATGATGGGAATTGGGGTAAAGTTGTGATTCACTGGCGATCGCATCCGGTATACGGAAGTCAGCCAAATTTTCTAGAACAGATACATCAGAATCAAAAATTGTCGTGGACAACAATAGAACAAGAGTACAATCTATCTTTCACAAGTTCTGAGATAGCTGTCTTTGATTATTCGTTAATTCAAAAAGGTGCTGATGAATTCCTAGAGGACGAACACATTCGAGATAATAAGTCACGATACTATCTAGGGATCGATAGTTCAACCACAGGTAGTGATTATAGCGCTGCTGTGTTGTTAAAAGAAAATTTTGGTAAATATTCTGTTGTCAAAGTTTATAGAAAAAAACAGCAGACAACGGAATACAATTTATACCAGATTGGCGAAATTATCAAACAATTCAATCCTGAAGTTGTGGCGATCGAGGTGACGGGTGGCGTAGGCATGACGTGGCTGGAGCAACTATCTAGAGTCTTTCCATCAACAACCTTTGAAGGGGTACGCACTTCGGGAGACACTAAGCCTGCTATGGTTTCAAGCTTATCAATAGCTTTGGAAAAGGAATTACTAACTTACCCTGCAAATAGTCCTTTGGTCGAAGAATTGTTAAACTTCCGGCGGAGCGGAAAGAAATTAGAAGCGCCTAGTGGCAAGCATGACGATTGTGTCATGGCGTTATGCTTCGCGTTAACAGTGTCGCCCTTTAATACAAGTAAAAAATCAATATTCGATTTATCAAAATTAAGGACTGAGTGATATGTACGGTTTAATATACTCGTTAGGGTTCCACTGGCACGAGTCCCGATTTGCTTTAGCTTTGTTGTCTTTAGATGATTCCAAGACGTATAAGATATGCGACTTAATAGAAATCGGTTACTGCAATGAACTTGAAATTGAGCAACACATTCAATCTATGGTTGATTGTGAAAAAATTAAAGAAATTCCAGTATTAAAATTAATAGATAAAATCGTTGCAGAAGAAATCTTCCAGCGAAATAAATACGGCTATAGTGTTGTCGAATGTAATCTTGAATCGGAAATTCAACGGTTAAACCTCAAATTGCAAAATGGTTCTGTTGTTATAGACCACTACATTGCAAGTTTTGTATTCGACAAACTTCAGTGCTGCACGGACTACAAAACGCCGGGTGCGTCGGTGGCGGCGTTAGCGATCGCGTTGCACAATTTTCATCCGTTGCATCTACCCCAAACAACAGGGCAAAAAACAGGAAATTGGTTGAACTTTAAGTTTTAATATTCGGCAGTGGTCAGGACGGGTAATCAAGTTTGGAAAATCCGAACTTGATTTCAGAAAAAAACAAAACAGCAAAGCCTCGCAGTAGGCGATCACTGTTGAGCTAAGAAGCCTCCTTTGAAAAGAATCCGACTAGAGAAATCGGTTTCTGACTAGGAAACACAGCTATTATTTTAAATTCTCCTCCCATTACCGCAACATATTTATGTAACGTTGACACCGTTAAGTCAGGGTGTTGCTCAATTCGAGAAACGTTTCCTTGTTCGATGTTAAGTATTTGCCCCATTTGCTCCTGGGTGATTTTGAACAACTGCCTAAGTTGCTGTCGCGTCATCTCTTCGGCTATAAGTTCATTAGCACGCTCTGCGATCTTCTTTTGGCGTTCTGGCGAAAATTCCTTTAGTTTTTCTTTTATACTTTTACCCACAACTACCCTCACTTTCTTTTAATTGAGCCAAGTGCTCGTAGAACCGGGCATCAGCTTTTTTGATGAGTTGTTTATAAAAATAGCTTTCACTACCGCCAGACTTGTCACCAGCTACTAATAACACAGCACATCGTTTTGGGTCAAATGCAAAAGCAACACGCCAAACCCCTCTGTCAGCGGTAAAGCGTAATTCCTTCATATTGGAGTATTCTGAACCATTAAGTGTATCGACATGAGGTCTTTTTAACTTAGGTCCGAAAACTTTCAATAATTCGGTCTTAGCAATCAACTCATCCTGTACTTCTTTTGGCAGACAGTCAAACTCAGGCTCAAAATCATCATGAAATTCAACAACCCACTTCATTATTTATTATGCTTTCAAAAACATATGTTTTCAACGGTAATCCGTTAGCGTGAAATTCCCTACAAAACATTTTTACGCTAGAACCTACGTATTGACAAAAGAAATAAAATACGCTATAAAAACGCGGTTTTGATAAAAAAAAGGCGTTAAGCGTAGCTCTCCGTAGAAATCGCCTTGTATCAATCCCGTATACCATGTTAAACGAAGTATCGAATTATCTTTTTGTGAAAAAGTTTTCTTTGGTTGCGGCGATCGCCTTTTGCGTAATTTCCGTTTCTTCAACAAAAGCGATCGCTGACTCGCACTATCAAAACAACGATTTCAGGATTAAGATTGGTTACGGCGAGGGATGGACTTACGAAGGTTGCGATCGCCAAAACCACTGCATTAACCTAAATGGTGGGAACCGTTGGCACGAATATGGCGAAAAAGGTACTTTCTGGGAGAATGGGGAATACAGCTACGCGGTTTTTTCGCGAGACTCCAAGCCAGAAGTTAAGTTTTTGCGGATTCGCAAGAATGGCAACACAATCATGCAACGCGAGATAAAGTACGTTGGGGAATATTAGCCAAAAAAAAGGCGATCGCCTAAACTAGCTTTACCTTACATACGAGCACACTGAACTCAACAATACTTTACTTCCTGGCGAATCTGCGGTTACGACGACAATTGCGTCAGCCGAATCAACAAGCCATCCCTCCCGTTTTATTAATCCGCTCAAGTCTTGAACTTGAGATATTTTTTTGATGTGCGAAGTGTCTTCAGGATTTGCCCAACCAGGAACAGGCAACTGTATTGTTGTTGCTATTTCGTCCCTTTT
>NZ_JABXYX010000067.1 GCF_017982655.1 Brasilonema sp. CT11
GCAAAATTCTTGTCAAGAACTTTGAGAGAACTCTAGCTAATGCCACTGCAAAGGTTAATCTTTGTTTTATTCGGCTGATGGTTAAGAGGCTTGCAGCACCTTTTTAGATGTCAAATGGGTTCTATATGACGCAAATATTATAAAATAGTTCCTGAATGCTTTCACATGCTATATGTCCGACGAACTACAGCAGAATATGTCTTGCGGACACGCTATGCGAACAGAAATCAGAAGTCGAAAGTCAGAAGTAAAAAAGGCTTATAGTCTGGCTTTTAGACCTCAGTATTGTATTTCAATTACTTGCAATGTGCTGTATGTTCAGCAATAGGCAACGGTATGCTGAATGGAATCTGTTCTTTCTATTGTATTCCTTCTTGATTAAAATGGTAAATTTTAAGAGTCATACATCTGTGGTTTCTAAAACCATAAGCAATGAGCTTATTACTTTTGTGTAAAATTGCTACAGTTCATTCACTCAAAAATGGCAGATAAGTTTTATACACTGTCAGCGCACCATCTCTCAATACACCTGTTTTGTGTCAAGTTTTGTCATTTTGCATCATTTCTCGACTTTAAGTTCAGGGTAAAAGCAAGGGATAAGTCTTGCAGATTATAAAGATTTATCATCTTCTTGAGCGTAGAAGCGGATTGGATTTAGCTCAAGTAAGACACCTGTTACACACTTGGAGAAACGAAGAATCTGTCTTCTAGCTTGAGCAGAATAACTGTAAATATTTGTAATAAAAAGCGTGGTTCTGCATAAAATCTGTAGCTGAGACGTGAGTTATAGAAGATTTGCTATCTGTTAGTAACAGAAGTGCATCGTCTTTTATCAGCTTGCTCTAACTTCAGCATTTATGACTTACACCAAAACTACTATTCACGATTTTTTGGCTGAATTATTCCCATTCGATCAATTGCCAACAGCAACCCTAACAAAATTAGGCGAAAAAGTACAGCTTTTGCGCTACAGCATGGGTCAGACAATTCTCCTGCGGGAACACATGCCGGCTCAAATATCCATTCTCTACGAAGGGCAGGCACGCCTATTAAGTTACGATCCTCACACGCAGACACCTGTGACACTGCAATTACTTCAAAAAGGAGACATCCTAGGTTGGACTAGCTTGCTACGAGGGATTCCTTGTGAGACTGTCATTGCCTCTAGAGAAACAATTTGTTTAACTTTAGAAGCGACAGAGTTTTTAGACCTGCTAAAACATAACCCTACTTTTGCAAAAGGCTTTGAGAATCGCTGTAGTGTGAGCGAAGTTTTTGAGCTATTGGGTGCTGAACTGGCGCAGCAAGCTGATAGCAAAGTTATACTGCTTTCCTCTGGTGCATCCGATATTAAAGAACTGACTTTCAAAGTCTTAAAGGAAGCAGTTGTTTTCACCCTTCCACAGGGCAAAACTCTTCTAAAACAACTAGACTCCAATCTAGTCTGGTTTGTCAGTGGTGGAAAGCTGAAGAATCTTCCTGTGGGAAGTCGCTTACAACTAAAGGATGGAGCAACCCAATTAAACGTCTCTGAGAAGAAGAGTGCGGTTCGCTTGGTGGGTATCCCAAAAGCAACTCTTTCTCCAAAAGCTTCTAGAAGCACAAAAGAATCAACACAGAGAAATTTAGAAAAAAATTTATCGCTGGAAGATATACCATTAGGACTGAAGCGTCCTCCTAAGCTGGTAGCAAAAATAGATTCTGATGATGAGCGTTCCCACAAATATCCTTATATCCACGGCAGAGGTTCAGTAGAGGCAACTTTAGCTTGCTTCCAGATGCTGAGTCAATATTGGCACATTCCCTTTCGCCAAGATGTGATTCGCAAAGTCGTCAACAATCAGATTCAGCGCACTCAAAGCCTTTCGTTACAACTATGCGGTGCTGTGGCTGAATTAATGGGGTTAAATGCTCAATTAATCCATATTCCAGCATCAGCTGTGACAAGATTGCAAGCTCCAGCCATCATTCGCTGGCAGGATAGTTTCGCAATCCTTTACGAAATCAGCGAACAAAAGCTGATACTTGCAATACCGGAAAGTGGCATTGTGCAGCAAAAGCCAGCCAAGTTTATCGAGAACTGGGGTGATGAAGGTCAAGTATTGCTGCTTAAACCTACCAAATCTACTCCTAAGCAGCGGTTTAGTTTACGTTGGTTTATCCCTTCTCTTTTTAAATACCGCAAAGTTCTTTTTGAAGTCCTGCTTGCTTCATTTTTTGTCCAAATCTTTACTTTAGCGAATCCTTTAATTATCCAGGTGATTATTGATAAAGTCATTATTCAAAACAGCTTTGATACTTTGCATGTTATGGGAATTTTGCTGTTAATTCTAGCTGTTTTTGAAGGGCTTTTAACGAGTCTCCGTACTTATTTATTTGTCGATACGACTAACCGGATTGACCTGACTTTAGGCTCAGAAATTATTGACCATCTGTTGCGTCTACCCTTGCGCTATTTTGAAAGACGACCTGTAGGAGAACTCGCAACAAGAGCGAATGAACTCGAAAATATTCGTTCATTCCTAACAGGAACTGCTTTAACTGTGGTGTTAGATGCGGTTTTTTCCCTCATCTACATTTTGGTGATGATGGTTTACAGTTGGCTGATGACTCTTGTGGCTTTGGCAACTGTTCCCTTGTTTGCACTGCTCACGGCGTTGGTTTCCCCGATTGTGCGACGACAACTGCGAGAGAAAGCTGTGCGTAATGCCCAAACTCAGTCCTATTTGGTGGAGGTGCTGTCAGGTATCCAAACCGTGAAAGCACAAAATATTGAGTTGCGATCGCGCTGGCAATGGCAAGAACACTACAGTCAGTATGTGACTGCTGGTTTTCAAACTGTGATCACTTCCACGACTGCCAGTGCCACTAGCCATTTTCTCAACCAAGTTTCTGGTTTATTAATCCTGTGGATGGGATCTTACTTAGTACTTCAGGGACAACTAAGCCTAGGACAACTCATCGCCTTCCGCATTATTGCCAGCTATGTCACTGCTCCTTTACTACGATTAACCCAACTGTGGCAAAACTTCCAAGAAACCGCTCTATCTCTAGAACGCCTCGCCGATATTGTGGATACTCCCATCGAAGCTGAGGAAACAGATCGCAATAACATTCCTATGCCTGCCATCAAAGGCGCTGTTACGTATGAAAATGTCTCGTTTCGTTTTAACCCCAGTGGTCCGCTTCAGCTTGTGAATATTAACCTGGATTTTACACCTGGACAGTTTGTTGGCATTGTTGGACAGAGTGGTTCTGGTAAAAGCACCTTGACAAAGCTTTTGCTTCGACTTTATGACGTTGATTCCGGCAGAATTCTCATTGATGACTATGACATTGCCAAGGTAGAACTCTATTCCCTGCGCCGTCAGATAGGAATGGTGCTTCAGGACTCACTCTTGTTTGATGGCACAGTGCAGGAGAATATAGCCCTGACAAATCCAGAAGCCACAACAGAAGAAATTATTGAGGCTGCTAAGATTGCCGCTGCCCATGATTTTATTATGTCTTTGCCGAATGGGTATAACACCAGAGTTGGAGAGAGAGGTTCAGCGTTATCTGGAGGACAACGACAGCGAATTGCGATCGCCCGCACAGTTTTACAAAACCCCCATTTACTTGTTCTCGACGAAGCCACTAGTGCCCTAGATTACCATTCTGAACGGCAGGTATGCCTGAATTTAGCAGAGGCGTTCCGGGGGCGTACAGTCTTTTTCATTACCCATCGTTTGAGCACTGTTAAACATGCAGATGTCATTTTGCTACTCGATAAAGGAGCAGCTGTAGAACAAGGAACTCACGCAGAATTAATGGCTCAAAGAGGTCGTTATTACTGCCTTTATCAGCAGCAAGAAACACAACTTTGACAGTTATCAGTTATCAGTTCCATTTCTTGGGTTTCAGTTCCCCACCAAATCCCAACTCAAAATTAACGCATTCAAAAATGACTTATTTGAAACAAGAGGATAGCCATGAGTGAATACAATGGGCGCAATCTTCAACAAGCAACTATCTCTACACCGAGAGCGCTTCCAAATGAAGTTAAAGTACCTATAAAATTTTCTGTTGATAGTAGCAAATTTACTCCATCTGTTGTCTTACAACAATCACCTTTTTGGTCACGAGCTATTGTCTGGGGATTGATAGCGGTGACAACCTCTGCACTCATTTGGGCAAATGTCGCGAAAATAGAGGAAGCAATTCCTACCCAAGGCAAGCTAGAACCACAAGAAACTGTTAAGGAAGTACAGGCTCCTGTGAATGGGGTAGTCAAAACAGTCTATGTTAAAGATGGGCAAAGAGTCAGCCGTGGCGATTTGCTTTTGAGGCTAGATTCAACAGCGGCGCAAGCTCAACTGAAATCTCTCACAAAAATTCGGACTACATTGATCCAGGAAAATCAATTTTACCGTAGCCAAATCAATGGGCAGAATGCTCCATCTGTCAACGAGCAATCAATCACCCAACTCAAACTACCCCCAGGATTAGAATCTCTTACCAAAAGCCGAGCGACACTTAACTCAGAAAATCGACTTTACCGACTTCAACTGAGTGGGAAATCTCAAAGCATGAACCTCACGCCAGAGGAACAGGCGCGCTTGCAATTTAGCCAAGCGGAACTCAACTCTCGGATTGCAGCTGACAAGTTAGCAATTGAACAATCAGAAAAACAACTAGGCGAAAATCAAGCTCAGCTATCTTCTGCTAGAGATATTCGATCTGTGAATCAAACTATTCTTAATAATCTTGAATCTGTTGTCAAAGAAGGCGCAATTAGCCGTGTGCAACTCCTTAAGCAACAACAGGAAGTACGTACGCATCAAGCAGATGTGGAACGGTTGATGGAAGAACAAGCGCGTTTACAGTTTGCGATCGCACAATCAAAAGAAAAGCTACAAAATACAATTGTCGCTGCTAAAAAAGATTTGTTAACTAAAATTGCTGACAATGAAAAACAAATTGCCCAAATCGATAGTGGGTTGAATAAGGCAATTCTAGAAAATAAAAATAAGATGGCAGAAATTGATAGTCAAATCAGTCAATCGCAGTTGACTTTACAATATCAAGAAATCCGCTCTCCTGCCGATGGAATTGTTTTTGATTTACAAGCTCGTTTTCCGGGTTTTGTAGCTAATTCTAATCAACCAGTTCTCAAAATTGTGCCTAACGATGGTTTGATGGCGAAGGTATTTATTACCAATAAAGATATCGGTTTTGTGAAAGAGGGAATGAAAGTGGATGTGAGAATTGATTCTTTTCCCTTTAGTGAATTTGGTGATATCAAAGGTGAATTAGTTTCGATTGGTTCTGATGCACTACCACCAGACGAAATCCGTAAAGTTTATACTTTTCCTGCTAAGATTCGCTTAGATCGTCAATCTTTGATGATGAAGAATCGGGAATTACCTCTGCAATCAGGAATGTCAGTTAGTGCGAATATTAAGGTGCGATCGCGCACTGTTATTAGCATTTTTACTGATTTGTTTGCGAGAGAAATTGATAATCTCAAGTCTGTAAGATAATTCTTTTAGGTATTGTCAAAGGACAAGGCAGGTTATGAAAGATAAAAGATAATCATACTTTTGCGTTTTTATTTTTTTCTTTCGCCTTTCCTCATTCCCTAAACTAGATTTAGGAATGCTCTTCCTAATCCTACTTTGGGTATTCAGCTATCACAAACTAGAAGACCAGTGCCCTGTGAGGTGGGGTTGTATTTGGTGAACTGAGGGGCTTCGCTTTGAAAATTAGAAATCCCTGCTCATTACTCTGCCTAAACAGCCAGGAATTAGATATTTTGTTACATAAATTAATTTTTGACATTTTGCATAAAACTCTGGCTGTTTGATCTGAGTTACATACACAAGGAGGATAAGGAAGCTTAACCCTCAGTTGAAATACTAACCCAATCGCATTCGTGAGAGGTTAAGGTAACAGACATTTGTCAATAAGTAAGGAGACTTAAAATATGACCAAAATCGGGGGTAGAAAACACAATTTTTGAAAAGGCGATCGCAGCGAAAGAACTAATTCAAACCTAATAACGAATTAGTACAGATAACACCACAAAGGTTCGGCTAGAGCAAGCGCATTTCCAGTTAGAACCTGAGTACCTTTAGTTTCAATTTGGAGTTTTAAATTATGACATTAACCAATTACCAAATCAAATTTGCAACAGACGATCAGAGCATGTGGGGATCTGACTCTAGCCTTAGGGATGAACGTTTTCTTGGAACAGATTGGAATACAAGTGGTTCAAAGACCATTCTTGATTTGCCTTTAAAGTTTGCTGATGTACGTGTATACGGCTCTACAAGTGGTCGAATTGGTTTACAGTCCGATCTGCAATTAGATGGAAGAACCGTTGATGCTTCAGTGCCTGTTGATGTCTGGATGGAAATTCCTGATAAAGTACGCCCTGGTGAAACAATCACAATTAAATCAGGATTCTCCATAGAAGATAATGCAACGTTTTCCGCATCCACTACTGGGTCTTACGATCTTGATGTAATCTTTGGTGCGAAGGCTACAGCAGGTATCAAATTTGGTAGCCACACCTGGAAACCGCTTAACTTCAACATAGAAGAGCAAAGGAAGGATCTCCTTTACATTGATAGCAATAGCCCCGACAAGAATTTTCCGCTTAGTGACTTTGGCAACATTGATTTGCATTTTCCCAGCATCAGGACACAGGGATATCTAGCAGGTTCTAACACCTTGTCTGCGCAAGGGAGCGATCGCTTCTTCACCGGCAGGCTTGACTTAGATAAACTTGCTACCACTGGACTTCGATCTGCCGGAGTGCCAGTACCCGATCTTGAGGGGGATTGGTCAGGGGGGTTTTCAAAGTGGGGAGTAGGTGTGAGTGCGGGGGTTAAATATAACCTGTTAGATACAGAACTTGCACCTGCACTGAGTCTGCAGCAGAAATTTGACCTAGCGGTTGATGGCTTGACAGGTCAATTAATCTTAGAGAATGGGGACACGCTTGCTTTCAAGGTTGGGGAAGACATAACGTTCACCGTGCCTGAGGGTATAGGTGATTCCCTAGAGGCTAATGCCGTCCTTGACATGGATGCTTCCTTCAGGAACAAAACCAGTCTAGGGTATGACGTAGACCTCGATCTCAAAGCACTGGAGTTAGAGGGTTACGTTAAGGCAGACCTACCTTGGCCTTTTTCAGATAGAAGTGGTAGTTTCGGTATAGGTCCTGTTTTTGATAAGCACTTCGACCTTGCTGAAGGAGAAATTGCTAGCATCTACGATCAGACTTTCGATCTGAATGGCTTTAACTCGCAATCTCTTAGCCTCAACATGCCAGTTGTTGCCTAATTTTGCATAAATGACGTAGTTTTGGGGTCGGCAAACTTAATCCTTAAGTGGGATGATTGCTTGTGCTACCGTTTTAGGAAAATCTGGCTACAGATAAAGCATCCTGAATGTAATCCCATCATAGTGAGGAGCGGCACAGATTCAGTTTGCCACCCTATCGACTGGGTTAGCCATGACCGCTAATGACATCTTCGTAACGGCATAGAAACGAATTTAGCCTCTACAAGCCATAACAAATCAGGGCTATTTCATTCTAATTGAGTAACTGATATGGTACTAAGGACTAAAATTGAAGCTTTATCCCTTTCCATTGAAACTCTTAACCAGGGTTTGAAAGATTTACTTGAAGAAACCTCATGTACCCACAGGCTAAAGCCTGGGGCTACAAGAACAAAGCCTGCGGAGGCAGGCTAATTAATGCATCTTCATATGAAAACGGTATAATCTGGTTGTTTGGAAAATGAAAAACAATCGTGATTCCTCACTTACATACAGCAGATTGTTCGTGCGTGAAGTACAAAAAGTAAGCTCTAAAAGCCAGATATAAAGCTAATTTTACTTCTGATTTTTGAGTGCTGTATGACTGCTGTAATTACTCAATTCAGCGATATCAATCCATCACTAACCAATTTAACGAGCTGCTCTTGCAGCCAGTTTTTAAAAAGTTCATTGAGCAGTTGCTGGCGCATGGCTTGGTTCAGCTGAGATGGGATCAGTTTTTCTAGTCGCACAATAACTACCCATTCCCCTAAGCGAGTAGGTGGCAAAACTTGACCAGGCTGGCTAACTAACAGTATCTGAGTCAAAGCCAAGGAAATTTTGCCCAGTTCAATTGGTCCGAGTAACCCGTTAGTTTGCGCCTCTAGACCTTGAGAATATTCTCGGGCTAGTTTACCAAAAGACTGCTCTGCTTCCTGAATGCGGAAATAAAGTTCATTGGCAACACCTATATCTTTTGTTCGGATTAAAGAATAAATCACTTTGTCTAGCGAAGACTTGCGAGTGAGGAAATAAGATTCTAGTTTATGTCCCCAGGTAGCTCGTTTAAATTTCTCAATTCTCAGTTCTCGTATAGTTAAATTTTCTAATTGCTCCGGAGTCATTTCATAAAGCTCTAGCCATTGCTGACGTTCTGACTCGCTAGTGAGCTGATATTTCTTATAAAACTGCTGGCAGGCACTTGCTTTTTCTTCAGACGTGCAGGTAAAGGAGGCAATAGCTTGGTCTACAATCACCTCATGTAAAAATTGCGGCAGCATCTGATAATTCGCCAGTAGAGTGATGATTGTTTCTGTAGAGATTGTTTGGTTCCTAACTTGTAAAACTTGAGCCATATTTGAGAAAGTAAACTTTTTTATAGAACGTCTTTTTAGTAAAGAGAAAAGAACGGGTAATAGACAAAAGTTTCGCGACTATTATCAGTCAATCAAAGCTCATTATCAAGATTGACAGCACATTGCAAGTAATTGAAGTACAATACTGAGGTTTAAAAGGCAGACTCTAAGTCATTTTCACTTCTGACTTCTGATTTTATTACTTTAGGAATTGTTGCTATAAGTAGAACCTCCCTTGAAGGACAATTGACTCTTAAAGGGAGGTTATCCTGGTTAAGCTTGCTACTCTCAATTCAACTGAGCGAATGCATACACTTAGCCTATCAGAGTACTATTTGTTCCTTTAAGCTGTAACTTCGTATGCCAACTCATAGCTAGCCCCATCTAGATTGAAAAAGGCTGGTTGGTCGCCTCTCCCAATTTCTTGCTCTGTGACTTTCCAACTGCCGAGAAAATCATCACGATCATACCAATGGTTACCATCGCTGTCATATAAGCTGATAACAGCCTGCCCATTGAAAGCAATTTGCAGTGGATTACCGTTCTTATCAAATAAATCGACGGTTTCTCCAGTATTTAAACTGTTGCTGCTCCATTTTGTTGAACCATTAACACGCAGGTAAGGTTCGTCAGCTCCAGTCGAATCCTCAGTCTCTTTGCATTGAAGATTTTTGAGTGTCAAGATAGCCATAATATTTCTTCTCCAAAAATAGAATACTATGAGTAAGTTTTTGTTGGAACAGAGGGTTAAGTGTGCTTTCCCTCCTTCTGTCCATAACTCAACTGAAAAAGCTATAGTTTTCTGCAAAATTTCTATAAAATCTCAAATATTAATTTCTGTAACAAAAGCAGTAATTTCTGGTTGTCTAGCCAAAGTAACAATTGAGAGATGACTAATGCAAAGCGTAGTGAACAGTCACTCAGCACAACATCCTCGATTCATTATATTGGAGCACCTAATCTGATGCTTCACTTGGTTGTTCAGAGAATGAAAAACAATCATGAACACTTTAGTAAAGAGTTGCACTCCTGGTAGTACTTTCATGACTATGGATGAGCAACTCAAACAGCTCGTCCAACAGGCGCAACGATACGCTTCTCAGTCTGAAGAACGAGAGTTGGCGTTAACTCGGCTAGTTGATGAAATATTGCGATCATGTAAAATTGCTCGTCCATCTATCGGCCAACCTCTATTTAGTATTTATAAGGAAATTTACGAACAATTACGAAAAAAACTTTTTTATAACATTGATGAGAAACTTGACAAATATAACCCAACATTTCTTCCTGTGAGGACATGGATCAACGATTTGCGGAATCGCACTTATCAAGAAGTCCTGAACGATGAACAACTCAAAAAACTGGCACTAGAAGCCCAACAACACCCACCACTAACTGAGTTACGGCAGTATGCTTTAGGGGAACTGGTTGAGGCAATTCGTCTATCGGGCAAGCTTGCTCACCCGCATCGACAAAGATTCTCGCCTCAGTTTTATGACTTAATTTATGAAGAAGCTGTTAACAAAACACTAACTTATGTTTGCCGAAAAATTAACACTTATGACCCTGATAGAGGTAACAAAAAGTTCATGAACTGGGTAAATTTCCGATTAGATCGATATATTATAGAATCCTATCACGATCTCACAGATTCGAGGCTCAGCGAATTACCTTCACTTTCTGATTTAGAAATGATAGTACAGCAAGAAGAACCACCTTCATTATTTGAGATAATTCGTGAGATAATAGAAGAAGATAGTGAAAATCTTTTTAAGCAAGCTCATATCAAAAATCGACCAGATGCTAATTTTCAAGCTATAGCTTTAGCGAGATTTTCTGGAAAAAGCTGGGACGAAATTTCAGTAGAATTTGACATTTCAATATCAACTCTAAGCGTTTTCTATCAGCGTTGTTGTAATAAATTTCGCTCTCAATTTAGAGAATAGTGAATTCCTCAACAGAATTTTCAAACTGGATATTGCTGATGCCACCAAATGCGCCTTTGCGAACTGGAGTAAAAACCACACTTAACAAATGAAACTCGAACTTACCGCTACGCCAATGGAAACACATACTTTTTTGGCAGTATGAAAGTAAACTACCCCAAAGTAAAAGCCCTCAAATTTATACAATGTCCCATCACATACTGGCTACTTAGTGCGGGCATTTTAGTTTATCTGTTAACTACTAAACCTTGTGCGGCACAGGTTGTCCCAGATGCTACTCTACCCAATAACTCCATCGTTACACCCAATTGCACCAACTGTGAGATTACAGGCGGTACTACACTAGGCAACAATCTGTTTCATAGCTTTGAGCAATTTTCCATTCCCACAGGCGGCACTGCTTTTTTCAACAATCCTGGGACAATTGAGAATATTATTAGCCGTGTTACAGGTAAGTCCATTTCTAATATTGATGGGCTAATTCGCGCTAACGGCACAGCCAACCTGTTTTTACTCAATCCCAATGGAATTATTTTTGGTCCTAATGCTTCACTGAATATCGGTGGTTCTTTTTTGGCAAGTACGGCGAGTAGCCTAAAATTTGCTGATGGCTCCCAGTTCAGTGCTACTAATCCCCAAGGATCACCCCTGCTGACTATCAGCGTTCCGATTGGCTTGCAATATGGGGGGAATGCGGGAACCATCCTCAATCAATCCCAAGCAAAAAATAGCAGTGATCAAGTTGTTGGTTTACAGGTGCAGCCCGTTAAAACTTTAGCGCTCGTGGGCGGTAATGTGAGGTTAGATGGCGGCTCTTTCCAGGCTGCGAATGGTCGGGTTGAGTTGGGAGGATTGGCAGGAGCAGGAACAGTTGGGCTTCAGCTTAATGGCAACTATTTTTCCTTGAGTTATCCACTAGATGTAGAAAGAGCAGATGTATTGCTGACTAATGCAGCTAAGGTTGATGTAGCTGATAGAGGCAGCGGTAGTGTGGCAATTACCGCCCGGAACTTAAATATAGAAAGAGAAAGTAGCATTTCTGCTGGTATCAAGCCGAGCGTGATAACCATAGCCAACAGTTTTGTTCCTGGAGATATTACACTCAATGCTACTGGGCTAATGACAACTAATCAGAACAGCTTGGTAGAGAACGTCGTTGCGATTGGTGCTAGGGGTCATGGAGGTGATATTAACGTTTATGCAAATAAATTTGAATTAACTGGTGGGGGACGTCTTCGCACCCGTACCTTGGGCAGGACGAGGAGTGATGCTGGTGATATCAATATCAAGGCAGGAGATATTTACATCAGTAATCCAGCTTACAAGGTGCCATCTAAGGATCCGACTCTAGAAGATAAACCGGCACTGGATGCTAGTAATTATAAATACGATGGTGGTGATAATGGTTTTGGTCAAGGACGTAGCGGCAATATATCACTAGAAGCTAATGGCTCTATCTCTTTAATTGGGCTAGGTGTAGTAGGGGAGGTAAACCCTGAGAATAAGGTGATCTCCACGTACAGTGGGCATAGGGGAATGGGTGGCGGAAATATCTCACTGAAAGCCAAAGGTTCTATCTCTTTATCAAATGCTAATCTTGTTACCACCAGCATTACCGGAAATGGTGGTGCCGGAGATATATTATTACAAGGCGATGCCTCTGTGTCTTTGGCTAACAATAGTCAACTCGCTGCCACAAGTTATGACAGACGGAATCCTGGAAACATCAGATTGCAATCCAATGGTCCAGTGTCATTGCAATTTAGCTTCGTCACAACTGACATCCGTAGCAAAGAGCCAAAATCTGATGTTGGAAATATCTCTATATTCGGGCGGTCAGTTTTTATCACTGATGGTTCAGAAATATCAGCTAAAACGTCCTCTGACCCTAATGGTAAATTTGGTGGCAGTTTTGGCGGTAGCATTCAAATCAATGCCACAGATGTGGTTGAAATTTCCGGCATGAGTCCATTATTTTTTGATAGTCAACTATTTAAGAACAGTTACTCAAAAGCAGTATACAGCACATTAGTGACGACTGCTGATGCAAAAGCCGAAGCTCCCGCTGGTAACATCGTTGTTAATACTGATATTTTGCGTGTAAAGGATGAAGGAAGTTTAAAGGCAGAAACTCAAGGAGCTTTTCCAGGAGGAAATATTACTGTCAATGCCCGTGTCGTTGAGTTGACTGGTGGCGGCAAAGTACTCACTAGTGCCTCAGACAAAGGTAATGCAGGTAATATTACCTTCAACGTCTCTGATAGCATCATCATTTCAGGCACTAACCCCAATTTTGATGAAATATTTAACGAACTCGCAAGAAGGTTTTCTACTAGACAAGAGGTACAGGGAAAATTAGGTGCTGTTGGTGGTGATAGTGGAATCTATGTGAGCAGTCAAGGCTTAGGACGGGCAGGTAACCTAGAAATGACAGCTCGTTCTATCAGATTGGATGACAAAGGCAAGCTTGTTGGTCAAACTGCTTCGTCTGATGGTGGCAATATCACCCTTAACCTGAAAGACTTACTGCTTCTGCGTCCCAACAGTCAGATTTCTACTTCGGCTGGCACTGCCGAAGGTAGCGGTAATGGCGGTAACATCACCATCAATACCCCCAATGGCTTCATCGTCGCTACCCCTGGTGGAAATAGCGATATCACTGCCAATGCATTCAGCGGTCAAGGTGGTAGGATTACTATCAACGCTACTGGTATCTTTGGGATGGTGCAACGCACTCGAGAAGAACTTCAGCAGATATTAGGAACAACCAACGCAACTGAACTCAATCCCAGTCTGCTGCCAACTAATGATATCACTGCCATCTCGCAAACTAACCCTTCCTTGAATGGCATAGTAACTATTAACACACCAGATGTTGACTTCAGTCGGGGGTTAGTTCAATTATCAGCAGAACCAGTTAACGTGCAAGTAGCACAGGGTTGCCAAACAACTGGAACACAAACGGCTGGAAAACAATCATCGTTGGCTTCCACTGGCAAAGGGGGATTAGCTATTAATCCTTACGAACCGCTCGGCAGCAGTAATATTTGGGAAGATGTGCCAGCATCAACACAAACAGGGACAATTAGACAAAGAGAAAGCGTAGCAACTGTGCCTGACAAAATTGTAGAGGCGCAAGGGTGGGTGATAAATGAAAAAGGGGAAGTTTTTCTCGTGGCTGAAGATAGTCGCTGTAGTCTGCGGTGACATCCTCCCACACCATAATCTACTTAGGGTGTACCGCCGGATACTAAGATTAATCTTTTTAATAATTTTGGGATTAATTACGACTTTATTTGTCACTGTTCTGCTAGTTCAAGGGGTTGCAGGAAATGTTGCAAAAAATAATTATGCGATACGCGTAGCATCAAGCCCCCGGCTTATCGCTCATATGCAAGCGATCGCCGCAACCTCCAACACCCAAACATTTCTACAACAAGGTATAGAACTTTACAATGCAGAACGATTTTCTGAAGCAATAGGAGTCTTTCAGCGGGCATTTGCCAACAGCCAAGGAGATAACCTCAACCAAGCCCTGGTGCTGCGCTATCTTTCCTTAGCTTATCAGCACCTGGGGCAGTGGGAGGAAGCAGAAAAAGCAATCTTCCAAAGTCGTCAGTTGCTGGAAAATCAGAAAAACACAACTAACACTCAGGCTTACTTAGACGTTCTGGCGAAAATTTGGAACACTCAAGGTCGTCTGCAATGGGCAAGAGGACATTGGTCTGTTGCTTTAGAAAGCTGGAAGCAAGCAGAGGCTACCTACGAAAAAAGTGGTAATCGTGCGGCTGTTGTTGGTAGCTTAATTAACGAAATAATAGCATTGCAATGGTTAGGTTTAAGCCGTCAGGCACTTGCAGGGTTGAGCCATCAGCCACTAGTGGAATTTCCAAACGTCGAGCAAGTGATAAAGCGGATAGAGCAAATTATACAACAGGAATCAGATCCCAACCTCAAAGCATCCCAATGGCAAAGTCTTGGTGAAGTTCTCAGACGCATTGGCAATCTTTCAATGTCTGAGACGTTTTTACAGAAGAGTTTGCAAGTGGCTCAAGAATTTCAATTGAATAAAGCTGCTAACTCTGTACTTTTGGAGTTGGGTAATACCAAACGCGCTTTAGCTAACAGAGCTATAGTCATTAATAAGCAAGAAGACGCTAAAAAAGATATTCGTGCTGCTATTGATAATTATCAACAGGCTGCTGCATCTCCTGCTTTTCGACTCCAAGCTCAACTGAATCTATTTAGCCTCTGGGTGGAAACTGGGGAATGGTTAGAAGCTGCCAAACTGCAACCCCAAATTCAGCAGTCGTTAGCTAGCTTACCTGCCAGTACAACAAATGTCTATGCCAGACTCAACTTTGCCCGGAATCTAACTTGTCTTCTACCAAGTCTTGACAAAAATTCAGTTTTATGGTCAAGCTGCACTAGCTTAAAGCAGCTTAGAGAACGGCCCTCAAAGCCAAGCGAAGAAATCACATCTCCTCCCTCATCGCAGGAAATCGAACAGATAATTGCCACTGGGATTGATGTGAGTCGTAGTTTGAAAGACAGCAAAGCGCAATCCTATGCTTTGGGACAACTGGGTGAACTGTACGAGCTAACCGGAAAGTTTTCAAAAGCTCAAGATTTTACTCAGCAAGCTCTTTTGTTAGCCGAAGAGATTCAAGCTCCTGATGTGCGCTATCGTTGGGAATGGCAGTTGGGACGTTTATGGGAAAAACAAAAGAATAGACAAAGAGCGATCGCTTTTTATAAAAATGCGTTTAACTCCCTCAAGTTCGTTCGCAATGATTTGCTCACCATCGATACAGATGTACAGTTCTCCTTTCGGGAAAACGTCGAACCTATTCACCGCCAGCTAGTTGATTTGCTATTACAGACTGAGGATAACTCTCAACTAAACCCAAAACTAAACCAAGAAATTTTCAAAGATGCCATTTATGCGATCGACTCTCTCCAATTAGCTGAACTGGAAAATTTTCTAAATTGTAACCTGAGCCAAATAGTGCGGCTGAACCTGGACGATGACAAGTTAGACTTGAAAGCAAAATTGGACAAGTTAGATGCGAATACAGCATTTATTTATCCAATCATTCTAAAAGATAGATTAGAAATCATACTCTCGTTACCCAAGCAAAAGTGGATTAAATACACAACTTCTATAAGCAGGAATACGTTAGAATCTAAGCTCAATGAATTGCGGGGATATCTGACACGAAATGATTCTGGTCGCGACGAATATGAACCTTTATCTGGTCAGCTCTATGATTGGCTGATTCGACCAGCTGAGAAATACTTGAACTCAAACCAAATTAAAACCTTAGTGTTTATATTGGATGGTTCCTTACGAGATATTCCGATGGCTGCTTTGTGGGATGGTAAACAGTATCTTGTGCAGAAGTACGCTGTCGCGATCGCTCCAGCACTGCAACTGTTAAGTCCCAAGCCTTCAGAAAAAAAACAGTTCAAAGCTCTCATTGCAGGTTTGACCAAAGGTAGCACATTTTCTATTGAGGGAAGCACCTTTAATTTTGAGCCACTATCAAATGTCAAAAATGAAGTAGAGAAAATAAAACAAATTTTGCCTATATCTGAAGAAATGCTCGACGAGCAGTTTCAAACCAAGAATTTACAAAGTAAGCTTTATTCATCTTCTTACCCCATTGTCCACCTTGCAACTCATGGTCATTTCAGTTCTAATCCACAAGAGACATTTATTCTGAGTGCGCCAAATGTTCCTATCAATTTAAATAAGTTACAAGAATTACTTCAAACTAGGAAACAAAGTAGACCTGACGCGATTCAATTACTTGTCCTGAGTGCTTGTCAGACAGCCACAGGAGATAAACGGGCTGCTTTGGGACTGGCTGGTGTAGCAGTAAAAGCAGGCGCACTCAGTACACTCGCATCACTGTGGTCAGTTAACGATAAGTCCACTGCTTTGTTTATGGGTCAATTCTACGAGCATCTTGTAAAACAACAGATGACAAAAGCTGCAGCACTCAGGCACACTCAACTTGACTTATTGCAGAATAGACAAGGTGAGTATAGACATCCATTTTATTGGTCACCTTTTGTGCTGGTGGGTGATTGGCTTTAACATTTTCAACGCAATTTCCCACCTATAATTGAAAAACCAAACGCCACCGAGATAACGGCTATGCCAACAGACCATCTCAAAATCGCGTTACCAACTACCGACGAACTACCTTGTTCAGACGATATACCTGTGGATAACGAAGACCAGAACTTTGTGCCCAACTTTTTACTATTCTTGTTGAACACAATTTGGGCTGCGCGGATGGATTGGTTCTTTGGGGTAGATATGGCAGTGTATCACACCACAGGAGTGAATCCGAGAGTACCCGTAGTACCGGATGGCTTTTTAAGTTTGGGAGTAGAACGGAAAAAAGGCGGAAAATCTCGTAAAAGTTATGCTGTTTGGGAAGAAAACGAAGTCGTTCCCATCATGACATTGGAAATGGTTTCCCATAGCCCAGGAGGAGAATACGACGAGAAACTAGATATTTACGCCAAACTCGGTGTGCTGTACTATGTTATTTACAATCCTGAGTATTGGCGACGCGACCAACATCAACCGTTTGAAGTCTATAAGTTGGTAGATCAGAACTATCAATTGCAAATCCGTGAACCCTATTGGATGCCAGAAGTCGGCTTAGGTATTGGAAGATACCAAGCTGTAGTTGGAGGGATTCAACAGGAGCTACTATCTTGGTATGACGAACAAGGAAACCGCTATTTAACAGCAGAAGAAATCGCACAGACAGAACGTCAACGGGCAGAACAGGAACAACAACGAGCAGAACAATTGGCGCAGTATTTGCGATCGCTTGGTATTGACCCTGATAATCTACCAAGTGAATGAAAGTATCTGTAGGGTGGGTGTTTATGAATAAATTATTAAGTAGCCGTCATGAACTGCGTACACTAGAACACATGAAAATTGATTTTTTCTTCTGAGTTCTGAGTTCTGAGTTCTGAGTTCTATTTTCAAGCTAGGCGAGGCAAAAAGTGAGGACACTGCGTTGCAGAGCCAGTGTTGAAGACGGATTTCCCGTCGCAGGGATCTGGCGTTGGGGTTCCCCCCGTTGTAGCAAGTGTCCGGGTGTGGATGTTGCTCCCACTTTATTGCCGTTGTGTTACAGTACAAGCATTTACAGCTATCGCTGTTGCACTTGTACTCTTCTTACCCGTCCTAAGTCAACTTGTTGGACAGTGCCATCATTCATTTCTATGCGAAGTGTTCCTTTATTTGGTACTGTCAGCACTGAAGCACTACTTCCACCAGGAGATGATTGAGCACCTGATAAATTAACAGCACCACGAACTTGTACTTTGTAAGAACCTATTTCCTGTCTACTAACACTAACTATTTGCGGTTTGATTCGCATTATTACAGGTATTTGGCGTCTGAATTGCAGACGTTTAACTTCTCGCTCACTCTGTGCAAAACCAGGAACAGTAGCACCTTTAGGGCTTAGGCTTCCAATTTTTTGAGCATCAGTGTCAAATAAGTCAACATGGGCTTCTACCATTCCTCCTTCTTGGCAAAAAGCATCTACGGTAACTACAACTTCTCCCGGTCCTGCCATGAAGGTATAGAAGTGTTCGTTTAAACTATCTTTATCTATAGAACCTGTTATTTCATTTGAGGTTAGTGGCGTTGGTTTATCTCGATCTGTTGATTGAGCTTTAACTAAATTGACAGAAGTACTAAGAACTATTAATAAACAGGATGCTGTAGTTACAAGATATTTTTGAAACTGATTTTTTTGATACTTTGGATGTGTTATTTTCACTACTTTTCGCCTCAACAAGAGTTTTAGTTTTGGTCTATTTAGCAACTTGCATCAATCACTCATCGCAGGTTCTACACTTTTATGCATTGAGTAACAAAACTTCACAGCCAATTGCTAACTAAAACATCAAGTTTATTGTTTGAGAGTGCAGCATGGGACAATTTTCTCAGGAGCGATCGCTCTCAAATTCAGAGATTGCAACAAATTAGTCCAGCCAGTATCATTGGTATGGCGCATCTCCAACTGTAGCGCCAAAGCATCAACCCAAAACCCTTCTTTGATATATAACTCTGCACGTTCCTGTTGTGATTTTTTCTCTAATTGACGTACAAGAGTAGGACTTGGTTCTATTCGTCGTATCCATCCGTCAACACCAGCATTATTAGTTCCGTTTTTTGTGTCACAAATAATTGTAAAAAACCAGTGATACAACTTGTTTTTCTCCAATTGTTTTGGCAAGCGCAAGCTGACAATCCCCGGAATTTCTGACAGTGTTATCTGAACTGGCTTAATGACGCCATAGCCGTTTTCGTCCTGTAACGACAATCTCGCAGCGAGGGATGAATTAGATGCATAGGGTACATAAAACAAGATTGTGGGAGATTCAGCAGTACTCAAGGCTTCGCCAGTAGCAGGTACTAAAGCGATTAAATTTTTGTTTGCAGATGTTTTTGTTGCTGGACACCTACCGCGATCGCCTCCATCTAGACGGTTCGGAGGTCTTCCGCCTCCAGATGGATCAGAGTTTGTTTGAGTTTGAGCCTGGATTGGTAAAAAGCCAGTTGCAAAACTCATCAGTATCCAACTTAAAGAAAGAAATATGTGCCGAAACATAGTTAAAAGTAGGAAATTTTAACAGTTATCAGTTTTATCACTTGAATTACGATTGCTGAGTCTTTAGGGACATGCACTCGCGTTTGGTTCGGTCGCTGCGGACTATAGTTACGTTGTTTGTGCGTAAGTCTTGACAATATAAGCCATCAAAGCACCTGTCATCACCAAAGTCAGTGCTGAAGGAATCAAAGGAACCCAAACAGCTTGGGTAAAAAAGCCAAAGCAAATGCAACTATTAGCCAAAAGTGCGACTCCGATTGAGATTCCCTGATTCCGTGGTGAACGGAATGTAAGAGCGAGAACACCTCCAACCATTGACCAGCTCCAAACCCACAATGTGTTCCCTAATGGTGACCAGGACGACAACAAAGGTCTACGATCTAAGACAGCGCTGAGAATTTGACTGACCATTTGGGTGTGAACAATCACTCCTGGCATTTTACCTAAAGGTGTCGGGTGGTTGTCCTTGGTACTTGCACCGACATAACCAATTAGGACAATTCGATCCTTAATCAATTTGAGCAAGTCCGAATTGTGATCATTGAGAACTTGTGTCAGCGAGACTTGGGAAAACCGATCCGTTGGACGGTAATCAATGAGTAATTGATAACCTAGCACATCATCGTTGGGTAGTTGGTATCCTCCAGAATTAGGTTTCAACACCTCAAAGACAACAGAATTAATTGATAGGTTTTTACCTCGGTTAAACTCATAGCGTGTATTGGCAGACAGGTAATGGCGTATTAGCTGAAAGCTGAAAGCGTATGGTGTCGTGCAGGGTGAGTTCGCTCGATTCATAGCTTCCATAGCTAAGGCATAGCGACGTATAGTTTCATCTGGATCGGGTACAAACGCATCACTGAAGCCCAAGCGTTCTGGGGGAACTTGAGGAGGAGGGGCAATTGTAAGCGAACCATTGGACTCACCAACTTTACATATGACAACAGTGCGATCGCTATGACGCAAACGTTCAACTAAGTTATCCCAGCCTTCTTTCTGACGACTATCTCGATAAATATCCAGACCGATGACTTTTGGTTGATATTTCTCTAGTTTCGTCAACAGCTGCTCTACTGTCCGGTCACTAAGTGGCTTGTCAAATTGTTTCACATCATCATCATTGACGGTGACAACTAAAATGTGCTTGTCCTGTGTTCCTGAATTTGGTCGCAGCCGCATAACTGTATCATAAGTGTTTAACTCCCAACTTTGCAGTATCCCCTGCGAGCGTGTTCCCATCACCAAGCTGGTGACAACCAAACTTGTTGCCAAAATTGTTTGAGCGCGACGCCAGAAAAAGACTCTTGGGCGAGAAGGTTGTGTCAGGGGAACTGGTGTTCTAGATGCGCCTAACTCTGCCCATGTTAAAGGTACAGCACAGCGATGTTGGCAAATCACTGGTAACCAGCTCGCACAGGGAAATTCATTTTCTAGACCTTGCAGTCGTTGTCGTGCTTCTTGTACCGCCCCATACAGAGGCTTACCACTAGCAAATGCTTGCAGAAAATACTTCAAAAATGTTTGTGCTACCTTGTCTGGTACTAGCTCCCGCATGACGATCATTTGTGGAATATGCAGATGTAGTAGCTCCCACGCTAATCCTAAACCATCACAGGAGTTGAAAATTGCCAATTGCAACCCACCTGCAACTGCTGTTTGTAAAGCATATCTGAGTTCCTCAAGAGATAAGCTATCAGTTTGGTTGAGATAAATTCGTCCCTTTTCACCCTCAGTCTGACTATGACCGGCAAAAAATAAAATATCCCAGTGTTTTTCCCAAAGCTGGTCGTTTAACTCTTGGCGTTGTGGTTCTACAAGAATTATGGTTTGTGCGTCAGGTAAATTCTCTAGCTGTTGCTTGTCTTCCTCAAGTTTAATGCCTTCGCTATTGCCCAGAATCGCGAGAATTTTCACTTTGTTTTCACGGATTGACTTCTGCTCCTGTCGTGCGTATTCTAGAGTAGCAAGTCCAATTTCCGCAAATTTGTAGCGCTCTAACAAATCCCAATGATGCCAAGGTAACTGCCATACTTGCTGGTTGTCGGTACAAATGAGCACCCGCACCTGGTCGGATATGCTGATTTTTTCTAGCCACTTCTCGCGAATAGAGCAAAAGGACTCTGTTTTGAGCCAACTATTTAGGCGATCGCCCAACTCCTTATCTTGGGTACTGCACTCCTCCCTCAGCTTTCTGAGGGAACCATCAATTCTGAATCGTTTAACTTTAATCTCACGAGTCACCTTTCCCAAGCTGCGATAAGTTTCCTGCCAACCACTATACTGTTTGACAAGTTCGGGTGCGCTTGGTAAGTTACCAGTAATTTCCGTTTCGGGACGTTCACCTTCTGCGCCAATTTCTAGCGTGACTCGAAAGCCCTGTTGGAAATCACCATCTAATTTGAGGACAATTAATTTAGTCATTGATCATTAGTCATTAGTCATTGGTGATTCTTTACAAAGAAGGAAAGGACAACTAAATGACAAAATTTTCTGTGACGCTGACATCACCAAGAGCAACTTTAACGCTAAAACTGTCTCCTAGCTCCCCACTAAACTCTAATTGAATACTTTGATTGTCGCTTCCTGCATGGGTATTGATGACTGCTTCTCCATTTTCATCCAGCACCATGAGTTGCAAATTCGAGGGTAGATATGTATAACCTTGTGGGGGTTGCACTTCCACGCTGATGTCTATTTCCACCTCAGATGCTGGGCTAATTGCTACAATCATCGTGACTGCTTGATTCGGTGTTCCCAGTGCAATCAGCTTGCACCGCTTAACTTCCACAGCTTTTCTAAAGCTGAAGGCGAGCTGAGTTGCTTTTGGATCAAAAATGGTATCCAAGGCTTGCCAACTTGTTTCAAAAATATTTTCAAACCATTTGCTTAGATTGATTGCGGGTCTAATTTGATTCAAGTGTCTGGGCAATTCTTCGAGCGATCGCAACTGGCTCAAAGGTAACTCAAACGATGTCACCTTTTCCACAAATCCCAGCAATGTTGCTTCTCGCAATGATTCAGAAAGCTGCACTGCAACGTAGCCAATCCGTTCTGACCAGACTTCTGCGGGAATACAGACAAATTCTGTATTAAATAACACTTGTCTGCACTCCAACTTACCGCGATTTTTCACCACCAAATCGGCAACATCCATCAGCATCTGCATTGCAGGGTTGCAACTGTCGCTTGTCTCCCACTCCGTTTCAAATCCTCGGCACTGTAGATAAAAATTCACTGCATACACTGCTAGAGTATTGAGATAAACTTGTTTGGCTTTTTGAGGATTGACTTGGTAACGTCGAAACTGTTCTGCTCGTGAATGGGCTGATAAAGCAAGCGGAACAGTGAAACTCCAGCACTCAATTTGATGGTTCATGGTTGATTGAGGGACGTTCATATTATTGTCTCTAATGGATTGAACTTTCAAGAAATACAGGGAACAGGGAACAAAACAATTCAAAGGAGGGCTACGCCCCGCTTCGCTAACAAAAAAATTCTTAATGAGCGAATTTTGAATTGATAATTTTGAATTTGAGCGCAGCAAGTGGGAACAGGGAACAGGGAACGCTTAACTTTCAAGAAACACAGGGGTGTAAGGGTGTAAGGGAAAAAGGTGAATATTCATTCGTAGCGGGTGGCGCGCCGCCCGTGGGGTGCTTTCAAGAAACACTCTTGAAGGAGGGA
This sequence comes from Brasilonema sp. CT11, assembly GCF_017982655.1. Taxonomy (GTDB): domain Bacteria; phylum Cyanobacteriota; class Cyanobacteriia; order Cyanobacteriales; family Nostocaceae; genus Brasilonema. The sequence continues at coordinate 22,951 of NZ_JABXYX010000067.1, forward strand.
AAGAGGGAGAGAAAAGTTAATGCTCAATAATTCTTTTTCCAAACTTCCACACTCTTTCACTCTTTTTTTTCTTTTCTTCCCATCCGTCTTTCCTTCTTACCTGTTCTATATATATTGTTTGAAGTTTGGACGAAACTTTTTGCAGCAACGTTGAAAAAAACTACTCAAAGTTGGCAGTGGAATTCCCAAACTTTTGGAAATATCTTGCCAATTATCTCCGGATAATCTTGCCAATGCTATTGTAGAAAAGTTTGCATCTGGTCTATTTTTTATATGTGCCTTTTTAAAAATATTTTCATAGTCTTTTTCTAGATAATTGCGAAGATTTTCATACAAAAAATGCGTTGTTTCTTCTGGCGGAGGAAAGACTTCTAAATCAAGAAAGGAAGGCAATGTAATGAGATTTTTTGGATCAGGCTTAGAGGTTTCTAATAGAGTTTTATCTAATCTAAAATTCACCCAATTCATAAATTTTTTCTCACCTCTTTCTGGGTCATAATAGTGAATGTTTTGACAGACATAGGTCAAAGTTTTATTAACTGCTTCGTCATAAAGTAGTTCATAAAACTGAGGAGAAAATCTTTCTCTATGAGGATGACAAAGCCTACCGGAAAGCCGAATTGCTTCAATCAGTTCTCCTAAAGCATACTGACGCAACTCAGTTGATGGTAGGTGATGTTGAGCCTCTAGTGCTAAATGTTTCAGTTGAACATCATCCAGGATTTCCCTAAAAGCTTGATTCCGTAGGTTATTAGTCCATACCCTCACATTTGTCCGTTTCGGATTGTATTGGTTGATTTGTTCATCAATGTCACACAACAGCTGCTGTCGGACTTGTTCGTAAATTTTTTGATAAACGCCAAATAGAGGTTGATTTCCTAGTGGACGGCAAATTTTGCGCGATCGCAGGATTTCATCAACCAACTGTGTCAAGACTAACTGTCGCCCCTCAGTGTGAGGAGCGTGCTGTTGCACCTCTGTTACTAGTTGTTCGAGTCGTTTATCCATAGTCTTGAAAGTAGCACTCTCGTTGCAACTCTTTAACTAGAGGTTGCTGCGGTTTAGAGGTTAGAAAACGTTGCTTCAACAACCCCATGCTCAGATAATCTGACTTTTCACGTCATATAGTTAAACGACAAAGGTTAAAGAGAAAAGGGCAGCCTTTACCGCTTGATCCTAAAGCCGCTTTTAAGACGAACCGTAAAAAGTAAGTTAGAGAATGGGTTCGTTAAACCTTCACTGTCTTTGCTGCGTGCGTCTTGTGTCTTACACACTTTCCTTATCCCCAGTCCTTTATCGGGTTTGGTGAACCAAGGTACGTTGTAAGCTCGAATCATAATCCTGTGATTGTAACTCCACGTATAGCGCCAGTAGTTATGTGTTTTTTTACAAAAATTAATATTTGAACTGATAAAGTTGCTTATTTTGCTTGTACAAGTCCCATATCTAAAAAGAAAGGTGAAGACAGTTTTAGTCTCCACCTTTACTCTTCAAGTTAGAAAGTATAAACAGAAATTTTCTGGAAGCGCACTTCGGAAAGTGGCTTGTCTTGATAGGTTGTCACTAGGCTGATCCGGAATTGACCAGACCATTTGCCTTGTTTTTGTAGAGCCTCCACAACCTTAGTTGCTTCCAAGACAACTGTCGGTTTTGGATGCTTCTCACCAGTGTCATGGTTGCCATGCTCGTGAGCCATGTGTTCGTCATGTCCAGAGTGCTCTTCAGCATGTGAGTGATTATGAGGTTCCATTGCGAATAACCCTATGGTTCCAACATAATTCTCTTGTTTAGGTGCTGAGTTATCATCCGGCAGATTGAGGTATACTTCATAATTCACGCCAGGCGGCTTTTCATATTCAATGCCTTCAAATGCAAGCATAACTCTCTGGTTTTCCACCGGTAAGGCAGTGAATGCTGATCTTTGTGGGATGGGAGAAATTGAAAACTTAGCTGTACTTGCTGTGAGCTGAATAACTTTTCCTTGTGGCGTAGATCCAAGGAACTGAGGCTGAGTTGAGCGTGGTGCAACAAATGACACGGTAGGTGGTGGGGGAGTTGGAGTCATCGGCTTATCGTCGTAAATATAATTTAACTGTGAAGCTGTATCTAAGATATCTTTACCTGACATTTCCTGTTTTTGACCGTTTTCATTAAAGAAGATAAACTTAGTATTCATCCATGCTGAATTATTGACTGGATTAGAACGACCCTGACCTTGGTTCAACCACTGCTGCCATAATCGATCAATATTGGAGTGATGTAGCCAGAAAATTGGGTCACGAGCAGCTAACAAAGGATCGCTCATCCAACCTGCTCCTCCTCCTATATCCACATGAATGACATTGTGAGGCTGGTTTTCCAGTTGCCCTGTAACATTAGGATTCGCAAACTGCATTGGCTGAGGCACTACGCCTCCACCAAAGGAAGGAGCCAAAGAACCTATATCAGAAAAGAAATTTACGTAGCTTAATGTACGTCTATAGTCCACCGAGTTTGCTGATAGTGCTTGCCCTTGATTGATTTGGTTTCTGCGCTGACTCACATACAACGTATTTGAACTATTTGCAGGAATGCGAAACGGCTCTGGTAAAACACGCTGATTTGGCTCAGAATAATTCCAGTAGGGAAGTGAAAAGTTAGAATCTCCTGAGGCAGATCGCACAATTCGCTCGAAAAAGTAAATATACATTCGATGCCAAGACAAGAAGAAGAAGCTTCGGTGCTGACATTGATTCCAAAATTGATTAAAGGTAGGATTTCTCAGTGAAGTCCCGTGAATGTTTGCCTGAAATATCCATCCAGTTGGATCGTTTTGATTGGCATTGGAGCGAGCTTTCATCACCTCCACACCCTTACGATATGCGGCAATTTCTGAGCCACCACTCTCTAATATCTTGTAAATGTTGCGACGAGTCTGCATAAGTTACTTGCTAAGTCCTGTTTGCTAAGTGCAAAATCTCTAGTTTTGCGCTACTACTATTAGTACTCACAGTGACTTTTTGGTTTTACTGAAAAGGTCAACTTTCTGTAACAATTCTTTATTTTTCACTAAACATATTTTCTAATCTTTCTGCAGTAAGGCTTTTAGAGATTTCAACGAAATGTGTTTCTTAATTGGCATTGCTTGCGCCTAAAGCGAAGCGTGAGATGCTCACCGGAATGCACCTGAGCGAATAAACCCGTAAAAGGCAAATAAGAGGTAAGGGAAAATGGGGAAGATGGGTTGAGTCACAGAAGGGGTAAGCGAGAAATTTCCCTGCCTGTGTCACTCTGTGTGTTTTGCTCGTCTTTCTCCTTATGCCCATGTCTTCTTTTTTGCCTGACATTATAAAGAGTTTAAAGCATCAAACAAACTTATTGTTTATCACAAGGAAAGAGGAAAGAACCTGATGAAAGATTAAATTTTCCACGAAGACAGTAAAAGAAGTTTGCCTAATAAGAAAAATTTGCTGACTATATTGTTAACATTCGTAAAATTGGAGTGTTAAGGACTATAAACATGATAGGAACCTAGCTAAACTAGCAATAAGAGCATTTGTACTGTTACTTCTAAAAAAAAGGTGTGGTGCCTAATCCTCAATGATTCCAATCCAACTCACCCTCAAAAACTTCCTCAGTTACTGTGACACGACTTTAGATTTTCGTGGGTTACATACGGCTTGTATTTGTGGTTCCAATGGCGCTGGAAAATCTTCGCTACTCGAAGCTATTACCTGGGCAATTTGGGGTGAAAGCAGAGCTCCTTCAGAAGATGACGTTATCCATACAGGTGCAAAAGAAGTTAGAGTTGATTTCATCTTTGAAGCAAACCAGCAAACATATAAGGTGATTCGCACGCGATCGCGTGGTGGAAATGGCGCTCTAGAATTTCAGATACAAACGCCTACAGGTTTCCGCGCACTGACTGGCAAGGGCATAAGGGTAACGCAAGATTTGATTTTAGAACATATTAAGCTGGATTACGACACTTTCATTAATTCAGCATACCTGCGTCAAGGTCGTGCTGATGAATTTATGCTTAAGCGACCAACTGAGCGTAAGGAAATATTAGCAGAATTATTAAAACTTAATCAGTATGATGAATTAGAAGAACGGGCAAAAGAACTCTCACGTCAGTTTAAAGCAAGAGCGGAAGAGTTAGAGCGCCTTTTGGATTCGTTAAAATCTCAACTGCAACAGCGTGAAGCAACTGCCCAAAAACAAGCCGAGTTAGAAGGGCAAATCAATCAACTGCAACAAGTACAAGCTTTTGAGAATATTCAATTACAAAGTTTGCAAGTTGTCCAGCACCAGCGACAAAACTGGGAGCAACAACTGAACTTTGTCAGGCAGCAGTATCAAAATCTGACTCAAGACTGCGATCGCCTTCAACAAGAACACTCAGCAATTGACAGCCAGCTATCTTCTTTAGAAGAACTTTTAACTCAAGAAGCTGAAATTAAAGCCGGGTACAATCAATACCAAATTCTCCAATCTCAAGAAGAAGCAATGGGTGCTAAATTTGAAGTGCACACTCGCGCCCAACAAGCACAGCAACAAAAGCAACAGCAGCTTACTAAACAAATTAACGAAATTGAACGACAACTACAACACGCTGAAGCACAACTAGCGGCTTTACAGCAACAACTGCAAGAACTCCAGCAAACTCTCAGCAAGTCAGATGAAGTGGAAGCTGCCCTGGCACAACTTGCGGCTGCACGCAACCGTCTTGCTCAAATGGATCAGTTGCAACTACAAGTAGCTCCTGTTTTGCAACAACGAGTCACATTACAAAGTCAACTGAATCGTGCTCATGCTGGTTTAATGGCTCGATTTGAACAACTCCAAGCAACAGAGAACCAACTCCAACGTCAGCACAGACGCCAACCGCAACTGCAACAAGCAGTGATCGAAGTGGCAATGCAGATTTCGGAACTGGAAAAGAAGCGAGTTTATCTGCAACGAGTGCAGGAAAAAGGACAGGAAAGACGTCACCTGATCGAACGTTTGCAAGCGCATCAACGGGACTTTGAAAAACTACTGGGAGAATTACAGCAAAAGCTGCAAATGCTTCAGAACCCTAATGCTATCTGTCCTTTGTGCGAACGTTCTCTAGACGAACACCACTGGAACCGTGTGGTGGACAAAACAAAAGTAGAGTACAAAGATGCAGAGGACGAGTTGTGGATAGTTCGAGAGCGAATGGCTGTTTCCGACAGAGAAATTCAGGTTCTCAGGCAAGAATATCGAGAAATATCGCAACAATTGTCTCCTTACGATACCTTACGCGAACAAAGAGGACAATTGGCAGCACAATTGGAGGTGACAAGTGATGTTGAGCAACAGCTACAACAGATTGTTGGTGAAAAGCAGCATTTGGAGCGATCGCTCCAAATCGGTGACTACGCCCACGACACACACAAAGAACTCCAGCAACTCGAACAATATCTACAACAACTCAACTACAATGAACAAGATCACGCTCTTGCTCGTAATGAAGTTGAGCGGTGGCGATGGGCAGAGATTAAGCTTAGCCAGATAAAAGACGCAGTAAAGCGTCAAGCACAATTAGCCGCGCGAAAACCAGAAATTGAGGCACAAATCACCCAATTACAAACCAGAATCCAGCAAGAAGCCACTGAATCTGAATGTGCCAGACAAATCGCCGCCCTTGAGCGCCAGATTGCTGAAATTGGCTACGTGTCAGAACAACATAACAATCTTCGGATAGCTGTACGCAAAACTCAAGCTTGGGAATTACGCTATCAACAGCTTGTCGGAACCCAGCAGCAGTATCCCCAACTCAAAACAAGATTGCAAGAGTTAGAGGTTTCTTTGCAGGCGAGATTGACAGAACGGCAAAGATATGGTTCACAAATTGAAAGCATCGTCCAACAGCTAGAAGAATCAGCAAACCCATCTGCTCAAATTCAAACATTAGAGCAGCAGATAACATCACGTAGACGGCAACTTGATGAACAAATTGCCCAGTTAGGACGCTTGCAGCAGCAGTCTCACCAACTGGAAACATTGCAAATTCAGTACGATCAACAGCAGCAGCAACTCCAAGAAGTAAGGCGACAATACCGTATATATCAGGAGTTATCACAAGCTTTTGGTAAAAATGGTATCCAAGCATTGATGATTGAGAACGTCTTGCCGCAATTGGAAGCTGAGACAAATCAACTGCTTTCGCGATTGAGTGCCAATCAATTACACGTTCAATTTGTGACACAAAGAGCCGGAAAGAGTGGTAAGGCAAGCAAGAAAAATGCCAAGCTGATAGATACGTTGGACATTTTGATTGCAGACGCCAGAGGGACGCGGGCTTATGAGACTTATTCTGGTGGGGAAGCGTTTAGAATTAACTTTGCAATCCGTTTAGCCTTGGCGAAATTATTAGCACAGCGGGCGGGGGCGGCGTTGCAATTGTTGATTGTGGATGAAGGATTTGGGACACAAGATGCAGAAGGATGCGATCGCCTGATTGCAGCGATTAATGCGATCGCCTCTGATTTTGCCTGCATCCTTACAGTAACTCATATGCCCCATCTCAAAGAAGCTTTTCAAGCCCGAATCGAAGTGAATAAAACACAGAGTGGTTCGCAGGTGCGATTGTTGATTTAAGGTAGTTGTAGGAGCTTCCGAACACTTGCAAAAAACAATAGGGTATTATCAAAACATAGAAATCGTGAAAGATTTTATACCCTATCTATTGGATATGAAAGAGCATTTATCTGATGAATTAAAAAAATGCATTTTCGATATGAGTATATTTATGAGGTTATTTGGCATTGCTCTCAAAATATGAGTTATCCAGATTTTTATGATGCTTGGAATAATAAATTACATTAGTAAATGCAATTGCTGTTTTCTACCTGGTTATTGGCACGAATTTCTGCGGCAATTTTTTCGGGATGAGCATCAGTATAAGCTCACACAGTCTTCACGTTTGCGTTTTTCGATTTCGGCGATCGGTAATAGCAAAGATTCTTCTATTTCTTTACGTGCTGTATCGCTTATAGTGCAACTACTTTGAAGGCAATTTAAAAGTAATTGATTGACATTGTAATATTGTTCGAGCATTTTTTTCTGTTGCTTGGTAAAGTGCCAATCACGTCCAATGTTACGATGTTCTAGCATAATATTTCTCAGTTTTTTAGTCCATGCTTTACCTTGTATTTGCCACCATATTTTGAAACCTTCGTGAGAAGTTATAGGTAGCTCTTTTCTGATTTCTTCTAATTTTTGCTTTAACTCAGCATCTATATTTAAGATGTGGGGGTTGTTAAAGTCAAAGTTTAGGTCTTGGACACTGATCAAATTGTTACAATAGGCTTGGTCATGAGCATGAGCAAGAGCTAAGTCAACATTAAAAGCAGGGATGTCTATAAGATGTACTGATGAATCTATGCTACTAGCAAAGGAAAGCGCTAGTTCACAAGTCATAGTATAAGCACAAGCACTCGCATAAATTAGGGCACGAGCTAATACAAAATAAAATCCTCTCACCGCAGCAAGTTTATAAGGGACATTAACTGATTTAGCCTTTTTATCAAGCCAATGAAGAAAGTGCTGTAGCTTTTTATCCTCTACAAGAAAGTCATAAATCCTCTGATTCATCAAGTAAAGTAATTCATCTGCTACACCCATCTTTAAAACAGCTAGTATAAATACTTCACGCCAATGTGGTTGTAAAATATAATTTACCAAACTTTGATAATCTGTATTCTCAACAAACCATTTTGCTACCAAATACTCTTGAAACGTTAGGTGCGAAAACGACCAAACCTTCTGCGCTCTCTCAATCAATAACCCATGCTGCGACTCGATCGCCCGCAAAACCCCTCGACTATCCCGTTGTTCAATTCCCAAAAACTCCCCAATATACCCCTGCAACTCCTCTTGCTCAAACAACACATACTGCTCCTGCTCGAACTTTTTCACCGCCACATAACTTAATAGCTCCAACTTTCGCTCCACCGACAAATCCCGATAAACCTCATCCCGCTCAACTGAACGCGATTTGTCCCACTGTACCAACAATAACTCCAATCCCTCCTCATATAACTTGGAACGCTTCGAGTAAAATTTTCCCGTTTGCTGGAACACCGCACAAGTCAAACTCAGTAAAATTGGCGTAATCGCTAGTTCTCGAATCGCCTTGTTTTCCTCTCGAAACAACTGTTTGAAAAATTCCCGCGCCTTCGTCTCCCCTTTCCCTGCATCCGCACACACCGTCCCAAACCAATGCGCTGTAAACGCCCTCACCTGTTCCTCATTAAAATCTGCCACTTCCACATAATCAAACCGCTCAAACCGCGATTCCTGGCTTTGCGTCCGACAAGTCACCACCACCTGCACTTGAGGATAAATACGGGCAAACCGCTTGATTTCCTTGGCGATTTGCTTAAGCGCTTCCCCCGTTACTTCATCCAAGCCATCTAGCAACACCAATGCTCGTCCCTGACTTAGCACCAATTCTATATCTGTATTCCTCAGCTGCCACAGTTGTCCCAAAAACTGCTCCAAGTTATATTCATACTTGTGTCCATCGTCCACAAAATAGCGCAGCTTTATCAAAACAGGAATTCGCTGTGCTTGTAATTTTCCAGCATTGCACTCAGTTACAATTCTTTGGAGATATGTCGTTTTCCCCGAACCAGGTTTACCTACCACCATCAGGTTAGTATTCCGCTCCACCACAGTCAAACCTGACACGCGTTCTCGTTCCTTACCCAAACCAATTCGATCCAAACTGCGGTAGTCGGAATTACCCGTTATAAAATCCTGCCACAAATCATCTCGTTCCGACCTGCGGCTACTGCTAAGTGACTCCAGGATATTTACATCTACAAACAATTCTCCCAAAGACACGCAATGGTCTATTCCCCATAACGGCATCGTACCGTGTAAGCTTTGGATGTTGTCGTGGATATGCGATCGCACTTGTTGCACCAAGTCATCAACCGAGTTTCCTGTATTCGTCAAAGGCGAATCTTCAGATGTATTGACGGGTTGAATAACCTCTCCAGCACCGTAAATTTGTGTAATATGACCGATAGATAAGTGACCGCCAACCCGTACATTATTTAAAATACTTTGCAAATTTTCTTCAGGAGTACGAGAATTACCCGAACTACTTTGAGGATTTTCTCGTTGAGCCAAGTTCGGAAATTCCTCTTTCAAGATAGAGCGAACAATTTCTCGAATATCTGCGGCGTTAGAACCCTGAAGGACAGAACGAGCAACTTCTCGAATCGCTTCGGCATCAAGCCCTTGATAAGTGCGATCGCCAATATGAATATCTTGTCCCTGTCCGATATTGACGTTGTACTTCCCTACCTGTAGATTTTGAATACCACCAGTATTTAACCACTGACGCAAAGCTTCAACATCGGCATCGCTTTGATTTCCGTTGAGGATGCGTTGAATAATGTCGTTGAGGTTACTGGGGTTCGCCATTTATCGGAGTTTTTTAGTTTTATTTTAGATGATAAAACAGTGAATTCACTTATCTCTACTCGTATTCTTCAATTTTTGTTTTGTTTTTATCATATTGAGCATGGGTTAAAATATTCAGATATAGTCTTTTTAGGTTCGTAGTAATGCTATGACGCTACAAAAGTTGGAACCAGAACTACTTGCCTTAACACCAAATGAAAAAGCACAGGCGATTCAGATATTAGCCCAAAGTTTAGGAAATCCTTGGCGTGGAATCGAGAAAACCCCAGGTGTATGTGGTGGAGATGCTTGTATTAGTGGAACTCGCATTCCTGTTTGGGTGTTAGTTAATGCTCGTAATTTAGGTGTTAGCGAAGCTCAACTTTTGAAAGACTATCCAACTTTATCTGCGACAGATTTAGCCAACGCTTGGGTTTATGCCACAGTATATCCAGAGGAAATAACAACAGCCATTCGGGAGAATGAAGAATAATGGCTCGTTTGTATGCAGATGAATAGTTTCCCTATGAGGTTGTGGAGCATTTACGCGATTTGGGGCATGATGTTGTTACCGTCCAAGAAGCAGGAAAGGCTAATTTAAAAATACCTGATGATTAAGTTCTCGCATTTGCAAGTAGTAACGAGCGTGTTGTTTTAACGCTAAACCGCAGAGACTTCAAACGTTTGCATCGCTATGTACCCAGTCATGCTGGTATTATTATTTGTACGGATGATGTAGATAGAAGTGGATTAGCAAAGCGAATTAATGCAGCTATTTTGGCAGGGGAACCTTTGGCTGGTAAGTTGGTTAGTGTGGTGCGTCCTGCGAGATGAACAAGATTGTGTGTAGACGATGCACTAGGATGCGATCGCCCAAAGCAAGAGATGCCAAGGGCGTATCGCAGATTATGCCTGCATCTTAACCGTAACTCATATGCCTCACCTCAAAGAAGCCTTTCAAGCCCGAATTGAAGTGAATAAAACTCAGCACAGTTCGCAGGTGCGATTGTTAATTTAGCAAGATTCGGCAATGCGTCTAATAATAGACAAATCCTTTGAGGTTATGTTTCTGTTGCGATCTGCTGATGATGAGTATCGTGGTTGTGAAACGTTCTTGGCAGCTGTATCACAAGTATCACCATGCTGGTTATCATATACAAACAAAGAGCTAACCACAAAATATGGTTACTATGAAAATACCAAGCAACAAAAGCTAAGGGTATAAATCCAACCCCAAGAGCAGTTAAGGAAGAGTTACGTAGAATCGAACCTTCTGCCAAACCAATAAAATATCCCTCTAACATGAAAGCGATCGCAGCAAATGCTAACACAGGTAGTAACCAAATAGTGTACCTATCAATGTCATTGGTGAGTTCAGCATGATTAGTTAATAATCCAAATATCGTTTTTGGAAAGACGATAGATACTATTGCCCAGGGAAGTGCACACAACAAACTAGTGAGCGTAGCAACTATAACAAGTGGCAGTAACTTTTTGGAATTACCTTTACCTTTAAATTTACCCGTCAGGCTTTGGGTGGCGTGTCCGACTCCCTGAATGACGAAAACGCTTAAAGTCACAACTTGTAATAGCAAACCGTTTTCAGCCAATATTGTTGTCCCCATTAACGAACTCAAATTGGTGAACACGGCTAAAGCTGTAATAAAAGTTAAATACCTGATAAGTATATTTCCATTCAAGGCAAAGGAGGCTTTTAAGGCTTGCCAATCCAAAACCTTTTGCAGGACGGCGGGGAAATCGTGCCATTTGATATTAAAGCACGCAAACATCAGACCTACCAATAGCGTCAAATACTGGCTAATAGCTGTTGCTAGTCCAGCCCCAGCAGTTTCCCAACCCCAATTGATAATCATTACGTAGTCCAGCACAACGTTTGCTGCGTTACCAATCATGGACATTAGCAATACGAAGCTATTCATCTCTCGCCCAAAAAACCAACCAATTAGGACATAGTTTAGCAAAACTGCAGGTGCACCCCAGATTCGAGCATTGAAATAAGCAACACCTGCATCTTTTACCTCTGAATTAGCACTTAATAGGGTAAATCCCAGTTCTCTTATGGGGTACTGGAAAATCAGAATTAGTGCGGCTATTCCCAAAGCGATTAAGCTATTTCGCAGTCCCACTAGCATCATTGCGTTGAAATCCTCTCGTCCAACAGCTTGCGCTGTCATACTGTTGGTTGAAGACCGTATGAATTTCAAAACGCGGTAGAGGTAGTCAAACAAGATTGTAGCCAGGATAACTCCTGCTAAGTGACGGATTTCAGACAAGTGTCCCAAGAACGCCACATCAACTAACCCTGCTAGCGGTACCATGATACCTGAGAGAATATTGACAATTGCTAATCGGCAAAAGCGATTTAAGAAATCATACTTAGCATCATGTTCACTCGTAAGGTTAACAAAAGCCATAAATTTTCCGCGCTTGCTGCTTGCATTCAATAAAAAATTATTCCTATCTTTAAACCACCATTATCTTGAGAACTCAACTCAATAGAACAATTTTGGGAACATCTTAAAGCTGAGTTACAGTGGCAAAACTGTTCAACCCTCAATCAGTTATACGATCAGTCTTTATCCTTTAAGCTATGCTGATCGTCACAGAAAATCATAGAACAGATAACTCCTGAGTTGATTATCTGGCTAACTGGCTGGGACTTTATCATCTCTGCTATATTAAGCTCATCTTTACATAAAAAAAGTTATCCATTGACAACAGTGTTACTGATCAAGCTCTTTTAGGGGCGATCATTGCGACCGAAATTCTTACGAAGTGAGCAACTTAAACGCTTTTATAGTAAGGCTTTTAGCTTCTGCGTGGCGGTAAATGGCGCATCTTGTCATGCCCAGTACTAAAAATGCAACTTTTCATCCAATACGAATAAATAAAAAAATGGCATTGCTTCCTTTGCCAGATGAATTAGGTAGGAACAAGTACAAAACCTTGAGTACTTTGTCAAGAACGATTTAGGACTGCCATATATTTTGAACTCACATACATACCGAAGTCTTGATAGAAATATGGTTTACCCAATTTTGATTCTGAAGCTACTATAAACTTATCTACAGATTCAAATTGATTTGAAAAATATGAGTCATGACCTTTAATTAAAAACAAGTGAAATCTTGTTTTCTTGATCATTTTATATTTAAGAACATTAAGTACATTATATAATAATTCGTTATACCCTTCAATGTTTCCATCCATCGCAACAAAAAATATGTCTTTAATTTCTCTTTCTCTAAAAAAACTTGATAACTTCGTATTAATATTATTATTAATTTTGTTAAAATTATTGGTTTGCAATACGACAATTTGTTTGTCCAATGGTATATTTTTAAAGTAATAATTTACGGTTCCCTGAATAAAATCAGGATAAAATATAATGAAGTCATTTTTTTGCCACTCCAACTCCACTAATCGAGCCACTTCTCGGTTTTCTTCCACAGGTTTATAGGCTTGATGAGTTACCCAGTTCGCTGTATAGCTTAGGCTTAATATGATTAAGCATACAATAGATGCTATTTTGATTTTCTGAATTGGTATAGTTGCTATTTGTAATGCCACAAAAGCAACAAACGGCACTAGACTAGGCAAAATAATTCGATAATAAAATATTGGACTATCTATCAGAGAATAAACTAAAATTACTACCCAAAAAATTATTGTAGCAGCCAGAAAAGGAAAGCTAATTTTCCAGTCACCAAAAAAAACTGAACCAGCAAATATACCTAAAACTAAAAACGCAAAATAAGGAATAATAGTAATCGGTAAATATAAAGAGGATAAACCGAATACATATTTAGCCGTGGATGATATTAAATCTAAGTTAATATCAGGCATCCACCACCAAGTATCTTGAATTTCTTGTACTTGTTTTAGCCAGAAAAACTTAAGATAAAGAAAGGTAATGGTAGGTATTATTATTGCTACAGCCAGTTTTAAGTATTGTATCTTTTTTTTAAGTAATAAAGCTTGAATATAAATAAAACAGACAATACTAGGTATAAGCATTATCCCAACTAAATGCGTACATACCGCTACAAACAAGCTCCAACATAAACCAATATATCCTAAAAATTTTTCTGGTTTAGCTATGATATGGGAGGCAAAAAGAAACGCCAGTGATGTTGCAAAAACTAGTAAAGGGTAAGCTTTTAACTCTTGTGAATATCTTAGCATTATTGGTGTTGTTGCTAAGTAAACTCCTGCAAGCAGACTAGCTAGATGGGAGTATTGTTTAATCCAGTTCATTACAATAGCTAAAGTTCCTAGACTCAACAAAACTGAAAAAACTCGGAGAAATTCCTCTTTTTTGCTGATTTGAGCCCAGAAATAAAGCAATATATAATATAAAGGTGGATGAACATCTGTTCTTAACTCCCTAAACATTTCAACAATGTTGGGATGTGAAATCTTGTGAATGGTAAAATACTCATCGTTCCAGAGTCCTTTATTTAAGCCTATTAGACCTAAAACCCCTGCTAATAAAAGAATTCCGAGGAAAGCATAAGGGTAAATATTATTAATGCTTAGCAAATGAGCAGTACCTGTTTTTTTACTCATTTTATTTCATTCTTAATTTTGAAATATTTTAACTTATTTATTTTGGATTTTTGTTTAGAAGAGAAAAAACAGGTACTGAACAACTCTATTTTCGGTGTTATACAAAATGGGGATGAATAGCGAACCGCCAAGACAAGGCAGCGCGTTGCGGTGATAAGTCTGTTGTTGAGGTTTCCTCCGATAGGCGTAAGGCGTGGCCATTCCCACTAGCGCGTAAGCCCATTAACGTTTCGTATAAGCCCGCTGCATGAGAATATAATTGTCTTTATACACCTCTAAAGTTCCAGGCTGAGGAAAAGTCAAGTCTGCTATATCTGTGGTAGATGAATGTAGTCAACAATGAATGGGAATTGATTGGTTGAAAGTGCGAACTGCAGCAAAGCAGCAGCGCTAGCCCCTCGGGAGAGTGCCGTGCCGCAGCCATAGGGGGCGCACCCAAAGGACGCTATCGCACTAAAACTGCTGATTCATTTGCTCGTAGTGCTGGCAGAGATTTGCTCGTTGGAGAAGATAGTCAACAATTGGGCTACTATAGGGCGGCTTAATGAAATTACCAATGTAGGCATAAGCCGTTGCATCTAACGTCGTGGGTTGGTCGCCCATAAAAAATGGTTTGTCAGCCAGAAAATCTGAGAGAGCTTGAAAATCACCACAGATAATCTGAGCGATTTCCGACTGACTGTGACGACCGATTCCATGAGGTGCATCTGTTGGAGCACCGTTTTACGAAACTCTTCAGCCAACGGTTCTGATACTTCCGGTGGAGTTTTAGGGAAAAGCGCACGCGCTACCAATGCTCCAAAGTGTTGCCAGTTTTGTTTGTCGTAGCGAATGTATGCTACTCCCCATACAGTGTTCTCTTTGAGCATGCGGCGGAACGCCAAGGAGATTGCTCGTTCTGTAGCAGTTAAGCTGGCATCGAGATCAATCCGTTCTGTTTGCTTGAGCATCTCAATGATCAAGAAGGCATCACCTACCAATTTTCCCTGATAGTCGATGAAAGGAATTTTACCCTTGGGGGCAAGCTCAAAACTTTGTGCTGTCACGATAACCTTGTTGTAGGGCAGTTTTACCATACGCAGCCAAGTTTCAAGCTCTAGACAGGCTGGGCTGATACTAGGTAATTCCTCAAAGGATGGGGCAGTGTATAAGGTAATCATTTTCTCAAACTCCCTTATGCGGCTAAAACAGTTTTACAACCTTAATGGTGTTTGTTAAAACGACTTGTTAGGCTTATATCAGTGCGGCATTCATTGCATTAGTGTCGATATACACTGGTGTATATGTCATTTTCTCTGTTCATGAAGACAACAGATAATGCCTGATAAGCTTCTGTCCAAGCTGCGATCACCTCTTCTGTCGCTGCTTGATCCAATACATCTTTCATCGCTTGCAGTAAGCACTCTCCTACAATCGGATATTGTTCTGGTAAAACATGGGTCTGAACATGGCGATGGGCAATCTTTTCTACCATTGCCTTAAGAGCAGGTAGATTGTCAATTTGACTGGCATAGCTATAAACTGCTGTAGCCAACCTTGCAGGCTGAGAACCATTTGCTTGAGCAGACATATCAAACTGTTCTTTAATCTCTGGATGCTTAGAGAACATAATTTCATACATTCGAGATGTGATTTTAGACCCGTGCTTTTTCAACATAGGGACTGTAGACTTAACAATGTCTATCGTTTGTTGGCTAACCATAATCTCTTTAACCGAAATGATTTTTGACTAATACCAATTTAATGGGTTTGAAAATTAGTTACTATGAGCAAGCTCATACTTGGAGAGCAATTTTCAGGTAAATCGACTAAACCGTAGGGGCGTATTGCAGTAGCCGAAATCTCTAATAATTCTATCTAATGAATATGCTCTTCTAATCCTTAGTTGTAGCGAACTGCTGATTTCACCCAAAAAGCTAAAAATAACTCTGGCTACGGGTTTTAGACTATTTGCAAGCTCCTGTGGTTTTGAAACCTCTTTTATTTGCAGTTAACGTGGTTTCGCTCATTGCTATGGAAAGCTGTTTTGAGGATTTATGTTTGCAGTTCGCTACATCTACGGTAGTTAGGCGCTGAATCCTCCGTCAATCATCAGGTTTGCGCCGGTGATGTAACCAGCCTCAGAACCAACCAGATAAGCGACCATCCCCGCAACCTCCTCGACAGTCCCATAGCGGGGCACCGCCAACTGCTTTTTGAGCATCTCAGCAAACTCACCCTCCGGGGGATTCATATCCGTAGCGATCGGTCCTGGCTGCACGTTGTTGATCGTAATCCCGCGCGAACCGAGATCACGCGCCAGGCCTTGCACCAGCCCTTGCAGAGCAGATTTGCTCATGGCATAAATACCGGCGCCAGCAAATGGCACGCGTTCGGCGTTGGTGCTGCCGATGTTGATGATGCGTCCGCCCTCTTTCATGTGCTTGAGTGCGGCTTGCGTCGCAACAAACACGGCACGCACGTTAATGGCGAGGATTCGATCAAAGTCTGCGAGCGTGAAATCGTCGATAGGGGCCATCACCGCCACGCCTGCATTATTGACGAGAATATCAATACCGCCCAATTTGTCCACTGTGTGCTCAACAGCGGCGACTACCGCGCTGGCTTCGGTGCTGTCGGCTTGGATGGCCAAAGCCTGAACGCCTAACGCCTGTGCCGCCTGCACAATCTTGTTGGCCTGATCGGGAGAACTGGTATAGGTGAGGGCAACATCAGCACCTTCACTGGCTAAACGCTTGACGATGGCGGCCCCGATGCCGCGACTGCCTCCGGTGATGAGTGCGCGTTTATTCTTGAGTGTGTGGTTCATATTTAATACCGTGTGATGATAAATTGGATAATTCGCTATGTGTCTAATACTTGAAAACTGTTGTAAATTGGTAGCAAGCAGGTATTTATGGACAATCCTACTAGACTACCGCAAAGCTGGTGATAAGTGAAAAATCTATCTTGAGAACTCATAACACCTTCTCTGGTTGCTGAATCGTTCTCAAAGCTCATCTGCTAATCCAACATCCCAACCCATCCACAATTAATATCAGGATAGCTGTGACTTGGAAAAGCAGATCGAAGCCAAAGCCGAAAAGAGAGATTATTCAGGATCGTCCAAAACCGAACTGTGTGCTTGCGGCTCTTCGATGCGGTATTGTGCGTATTTTCGTCGAGCCTTGACGATCTCCTGATAAACTTTTTTGCGAGCTAAGTTGACGCTACCCAGAGGTTCGTGTTCGGGCAGGGTGTGCCAAGCCATGAACGATAGCCCCTCATCCAGTCGCTTCCGCTCCTCGAAGTCAAATTTCTGAGCGGGAACTGTAATGGTTGCAAGCTTAATAAACGGTGAGTCTTCCTCCTTCCACTCTTGCATGGGATTTTCAATGGGAGTTTTCTCATCGTCAACGTAGAGCTGCGCCAAAAATTCAAAGGTGGCATGGTTGCCCTCTTCTGTGAGGTATTTGACAACTGCCTCACGTAAATAAGTCTCCGAAGTAGGGGTTGCACCGGGAGTATCTGAGGAGTGAGGTTTGACCGAAAATTTGATTGTCTGAGAGCCGAGCCGATAGGGAGTCGTGCTCCAATATTGGATTAGCAGCGGATTTGCAACTTGTTTGCTCGTAACCGCTTTGAGGACTTCAAAAGTGGGTGCTAGCGATCGCAACTCTTCTTCATTTGCCTGACCGACGCTTGCTTTGGTCAGGTTGGCAAACCCTTGGGCATCGCGGACAAAGAACACCGGATGATTAATCAGCAAAAAGTCTTGGGTTTCCTGCTCATCATCCAGCACTTTTTCACCTTCCACCTGTAAAAGTTTAATAGCAAGCGCCCGAACATCGGGATCGAGGTCTGACGCGAGTTTACCGCGCTTTTGTGCGGGGGAAGCATTGGAGAGCCTCATCCAAAGCGGGTAGGTTTTGGGTTGGGCAAAGATACCCACTTTCAACGATTCCGGAATATCTTCCTCAACTTTGAACTCTCCCCAAACTAAGGCATGACTTTTAGGATGGTCTTTTCGCAGGTCTGGGCCTTTCTCGGCTTGAACTTTGAGATCGATATTCACGATAGTATCAGTAGCCGCTTCTTGGACAGTAGTAGATAGATTAGATTGGCTCATGGTTCTTTCTCCTTATTGTGAGGTGCTTCCTAGTGTTTCAAGACTGAGAAAATGAGG
This sequence comes from Brasilonema sp. CT11, assembly GCF_017982655.1. Taxonomy (GTDB): domain Bacteria; phylum Cyanobacteriota; class Cyanobacteriia; order Cyanobacteriales; family Nostocaceae; genus Brasilonema. Next base: position 41,129 of record NZ_JABXYX010000067.1, read on the forward strand.
GTTGCAGATGGGACTTTATAAACTTTAACTGGAATGTCACTAAGAAAAGCTGGGGAAGCTGGGGAAGCTGGGGGAGTAAAGAGCCATGTTTTATAATTTTTAATACTTTTTTACTAGTAGTCTATCAAGTCAACTTTGCAGGGTGAAGCAGTCGGGTATAACCGCTCCATTTTTTTCCGTGCATCAGTAGTTTTAAAGCGCCAATTTACACTCGCATAAGCAGTATTCCGTTGTTGTT
>NZ_JABXYX010000272.1 GCF_017982655.1 Brasilonema sp. CT11
GGTGAAAATTCGCGATGAAGCATTGACACCTGTCATACCTGACGACTGCGATCCTGTACTGAAACAAGTGATGGAGATGTGCTGGAGGAAGAACCCGAGCGATAGACCGGTAAGTAACACATCGCAGCTGCATTAACTTTATCTTACTGTTTGTGTCTCCTAGTCAATGGAACAAGTCGCTGATTTCTTGCGAAGTCAACAGAGTTGATGTAAAATAACTGGTAATAAAGAAATTCATGTCAATCGATTTATCTTTAAAATATCTTCACATCCACCCAGACAAGAGGAACAAACAAGGTATCACAAATTTACTGACGATCAATATGGATAGGTCCGTATTGAAGGAATTATTAGAGTAGCCTAAGAGGAAAGAAATGGAAATCAGTAAGAAAAATACAAAAAAATACCGCTTTCACGTAATGCAGAATTAATTATTTCGAGGTAATAATAATTACTCTAGCTACTTTTTTTATACTTTACATAATTATTTGAAATTATTGGAAGCCTCCTTTCATAGTAACTGATTTTTAAGGAAAAAGATCTTAAATATTTTATAAACAGGCATACAAGTGCACAAATTATCTGATTATGATTATAGTGAATGGTACGTAATATATAGGATTTTTTTCTGCTTTGCTCGCGAGGAATCCAAAAAAATATTTAACCATTATTATTTTTGTTAATTCTGTAGAATTAGTTATTTGAGCACCATAATATTAGTTTATATGACAAACTAAGGCGTTGCAAATAATAACGAGCGATTTGATTTTATTGCGCAAAACACAAAATTTATGCGGGCAGATCGGGCCGACGTCAATCTTGGTAGGACAAGATCAAATTTATTTACAATATTGACAGTTAATATATGTATGTGGCATTACGGCCTGGATTCGAAACGCAGTGCTTATTGTTCCGTTGAATTAGGCGCAATTGTGCAAATTGATCCCTACGCGCCAAAATTGTAAAACTGCCTAATCATTCGCCCCATCTTATTCGAGCTTAAATACATATCTATTCATATACTAAGCGTAATTATAATCGTTTGGATAATTCATAGCTTACAATTCTTTCTCGTCTAACTAAGTTTATTTAAAGTGAATTGAAATGAATTAGAATTCATGCAAAGATTCAAAGCAGATAGATATAATTATAAATATAAGGCCTATTAGTATCGGATTAATAATATTGATTGATCTCCGTAGTGGCAGGTTTGGGTGTCGGAGCATCGGATGTGACACAATTAAAGTTTTATAAAGTTAGCTCGATATTTGCAACTCTTTAGGCGTGATATACAAGCGACCATAATGCGTAATTATTATCGAATACCGAACAGTTACTCCGCGCAAATTAAAATGTCGTTTTGATGCTTTTTTTTGAATGCTGTCATCGGTCAAGAGCGGAAAAACCCGGGTAACGCCGGATGTACCTTGATTCAACTTTAAATCGCTCTGCAAATAAGAATTTATGTTTATTATATTATATATACGTTAGGAAAATTGTTTTTATCATTTTCTGAGCGATTGGCTCTGTTTGCGTTATCTTTGCAAATATTTTTCACCTTTCAATTTGCAGTCAAATTAATTTGCTAATGCGCTAAATAGGCCAGAATTAATAAGAACTATGTGAATATACTTTTCGTAATTAAATGACCCGACAGTTATTCCGCTGTCTCGGTTCTATTTTTGTTACGACACGTCAATTTAAATTTTATTGAAAAAAAAAGATATAAAATACTAGAATCATCGTCGCTAATTCTCAAATTATTTTTTTTCAGCTCTTTGTAGTGATCCACAACAGCCTCCCTATTCAACAAAATGAAGCAGATCTTATCGCTCGCATTGATCTTGCTCATCGCAACTTCTGCTGTCGCCGGAAAGAGCAAACCAAGAAACGACCCTAACTGGAACGGGTGGGGCAAGGACCCGTTTAATGACCGCTATCAATCGCAAGATATTGATCGATTAAATAACGGTGCATCCGTCAAATCCTTCGTTCAACAATTTTTCTTCCCTGCTCAAGTCGGAGTTTCAGCCACGCCTACCGTCAGTGGCAATAGAATTTATTTCCCCGATTTTGGCGGTAATATTTACTGCCTTGATCGTCAAGGACGTCAAATCTGGAACGCATCTGTGCCACAGCTTCTCGGGTTGCCCAACTATTTGACTAGAAACAGCCCTGTCATCTACGACGACCTCTTAATATTCGGTAGTCAATATCCTCCTCTCCCTGGTCTTGGTCGCGGTGCTTTTGCCTTCGCTTTGGACAAAGACAATGGTCGTCTCGTTTGGAAGACTCTTTTGGATGCGCATCTGAACGCCACTATCACCCAGAGTCCTACAGTAGTCGAAGACCACGTTATTTTTGGTGTCTCATCGCACGAAACCTCCGCTGCTGCCGAGCCTGGTTACCCTTGCTGCACATTCAGAGGATCCGTTGTCAAATTGAAGGCTGACAATGGTCGCAAGCTGTGGCAACAATATACCGTGCCTGATAACTTTGGTCAAGTCGGTGGTTACTCCGGTGCTGCCGTTTGGGGCTCTTCTCCCTCCGTCGATACCGATCGCAGATTAGTCTTTGTTGGAACCTCTCAAAACTACCAAGTCCCTGCTCGCATAAACGAATGTATCAACCGAACTGAAGCTATTCGCGACTACATATTCGCCGAGCCTTGCCACGAAGAGGACAACCACGCCAACTCGATATTGGCGTTGGATTTGGACAGCGGTATTATTCGTTGGACTTATTTTGCTCCTCCTATTGACTCATGGAATGCTGCTTGCGGTTACCCTGGTTTCCCTCCTACTAACACTGCTAACTGCCCGGGCAAACCTGGTCCGGATGCCGACTTTGCTCAAGGTACGATTCGAAATTTCCATTCTAATGACATTATTTTTGGTGAATTAGTCTTTACATGATTATTTAAATATTATATTTAATGATGATATATTATTTTACTGACTTTTTACCCTTTTTTTTTCAGCTCCGGTGTTGGTGCGAGATGTACCTCATCCGTTAGGCGGTGCTGCTCGCGATATGATCTTCGTGTCGCAGAAATCTGGTATTAGCTGGGCCTTCGATGCTGAAACTGGTCAAAAGATCTGGGCAAATCAAGTCGGTCCTGGAGGAATTGTCGGTGGAAGCATGTGGGGATCTGCATCCGACGGCAAAAGCTTCTTTACCGCCAATTTCAACTCTCAATTCCAGACCTATACTCTCGTTAATGGTACCGTCGCTAATCTACCCTTCTGGGCTTCGGTCAACTTAACCTCCGGGGCAGTCAACTGGCAATTTTTGAGCACTAACGGCGGTGCTTTTGGTCCCGTAACTGTTTGGGGCGAGATCGTCGTCGTTGGATCCACCGGAGGTTCTTTATTTGGTATTCGTAAGTCCGATGGCAAGCTCTTGTACAGCGCCACTTTGAACAACGGAATCTACGGTGGTGCATCCGTTTCGCGCGACACGATCTATATTGGTACCGGATACGGCTATAACGGCGTACCTGTTACAAACCCTGCTCTCGCTGGTCTTTACGCCTTCAAGTTGCCTAACTAAGGCCTGCAGAAATTTTGGATTAGATAGCAGTTGCGAATCCATTTTCTTTGTACGATTATAATGCCTAAAAAAACTCATAAATAAATGTTTTATTAGTCCTATTAAAGTATTTAAGATGATTTTTACTCGCCTTAAGCGTGGCAGTAATATTAAAAGGGAATGCAAACTCACCTGTCAACCTTGTCATCCATTAAATTGATTTTGAGCGCGATTTTCGAATTAAATTCAAATTAATTGTACAATAGAGTGTAAA
>NZ_JABXYX010000273.1 GCF_017982655.1 Brasilonema sp. CT11
AAAGTGATCTAATTAACAATTATAGACGGGTGCACCTAAGACCAGGGTAGATTATAATTTAACTTACTACATTACCCTCATTTGTCTTTCCTATCTCCTTTAAATCGCGTAATGCGTGATCTTTTTGAAACTATGAGCATTAAGTCAGTTAAAAAATTATTTTCCATCGTCAATATTAATATTACCGATAATTTGTTAAACATTCCCTTCTTAAAAACTGCAATGCGATATTTGGTAATCACGACTACTCTTTTGCTAAATTTTGGTGGCTTTTTGAGATTTGACTTGTCTGCCTCTACTTTCACTCCGCAAGCTTCCACAAATCCCTTGAAGAGTATCTCATCTTGGGTGTTTGAAAACAAGTTAATATACTCCTGTAGGGTTGCTAAAAGACTGGTTAGTTAGGTCGCGATCGCGCATGCATCTCAAACCAACTTACCGTTATGCGCCTCAGACAGTGTATTATCCGACGACTTCTTCTTCGACATGACGAGTACGAGTGCTGTCGAGTACTGAACGGAAATTGAAATGCGGAACAAACACAATCACGAGAAAAAGATGTTTTTTTAATGGACAAGAGAGCAAACAAACACAAAACAAGGAGAATAATTTACTTTTTTTTTTGCTGACGTGATCCAGTGTTTGTGAAAACGGCATTCAAGTTGAGGGGGCGTAGCTCCAACGGCAGAGCGGCGGATTCCAGGTCCGATGGTTGCGTGTTCGAATCACGTCGCCCTCATTCAATTTTTTGGTTTTTTGTTTTTTTTTTTTTTGGCTCTTGTTTCTGTTAAATATATTTTAGCATCTTATCGCTCTTCCTAGCTACTTTTAAGATTAACAGCTCATTCTGTGCTTGGTAGTTTTTTTTTTTTAACTCGTTTAGAGAGACAAAATTATTTTTCGTCGTGCAGCGTCTCCAGTTGCACTTGAGCTCGCGAGAATGACAACACAACGAAAAGTGGAAATTGGTCCCGTGCTGCCAATAGCTACGAGTACGTACTCTTATTGACTACCTCGCACGAGCGCAATCCAATCTAACCTGCTTTGTTCAGCTGTCGGGGACCTTTACACGCATTATTTCGATCATAAATATTATGTAGAAAATGAAATCAACCATTTCGTTCGAGAATTTGAGGTAAGCAAAGAAGGAAATCTTTTAAATTGAATTATTTTTTTTTCAAATTATTACGCTGCTTGCTTCTATCAGCTCTGTACATCACCACGAAGCATTATTAATTAATAAAAAAAAAATAGTCAAAACGAGGAGACCATGACGCGAACTCTTTACGTGACGCACACTGGCTCCAAGTAGATTCGACTCAAAAACTGCAGGAGATGACAGAGCAAAGTGAACAATTGGATAATGTTTTAACAAAGGGTACGTGCAAGGATAGAAAATATCGGTTTTTACTCCGTTTGTATTCGTCAATTTAATTTTGGGGATGCTTGCAGTGAAACAACTCAATTCGACACTACAAGCGCAGCTCGGCAAGGAAGAGGAGTACAAAACCTCACGTCACGCTAAGCGCGGCGAGGACTTTGTCAAAGAGGATCAAGCGTTGCAAGATCTCGCAAAGAGGCACGAAGAAACGAAACACGAGATCGACAACACGTTCAATATTGAGAAAGCACAGCTAGAGAAAGAGTACAAAGTATAAGTACCCCCCGATCATATTATATGCCCATGTAAATAGGACTGCCTTGTGCGGTTAATGTCGATAAATGTACAATAACAAAGCTTCACAGATTCGATCGAGATCGGGATCGACTTTGACACTTCCGCGATGTCCGACGTCCCGTGACATACTTGACGGACCCTATTTACATACCCCTACCGCGTGCCTTGGCGCGCAGGCATTGGGGTTTATAATTAGGCATTCAAAGAACGGCTTCACATAACGGGCCAAGATTTGTTCGTTCAACGGAAGCTCATTTTTGTATTTTTTTTTTGACCGTTATCAATGCCACAGCCACAACAGTCATGGATTATTTCAGCGGGTATATTGCAGTTCAGGATTCGTTATTTATTACGATTCCATCCGAGTTAGTAGCAGCAGTTTTCGGATACCTTGCCGCAAAGGATCTGGTAGTTTGTAGTTCAGTCTGTCGTAAGTGGAGACAATACTCATCATACGGCGACGTATGGAAGGCTCTATGTTACGTAAGTAGGCTTATTTAAAAGAGTTTAACAACCCTTTTACAAGCGAAAATTATTCAGTTTAATTAAATTGCAATTATCCAATCTCTTGTCGGCTATTTCTTTCAATACTAGACCCACTAAATACCTTAGTGATTTTCGAAATAATTTTTGGCTTACATACATTTTCTAATTTTTTTTTAAAGCGCAACTGGGGATGGCAAAGAGAGATCAACCTCGAGTTTGAAGCAGGAGTCATTGATGACAATTTTACCTGGAAACGGTTTTACAAAACATTTGTTTCGGCCTATTTGCAAAGGAGCAGGTATTATCACGGAAAACTAACCCGTGGGCAAGCAGGTCAGTACGCGATCTCCCTTTCAAGAGGTCTTAGAGCCAAATGGTAACTAAATATGGTTAAATTAGAGTCTCGGTTAAAGAATCAAGTTAGAGGCACATTTTTAGTACGAGAAAGCTCTCACAAAGGTCACTATGTGATCTCGGTCGTTAGTTCAACCGGTGAAATTCTGCATATGTTAGTCATCAAGATTGCTAAATATAAAGGTATAATTATATAAACCTACATCATATTTTTCAAGTTAAAACTAATGGGAGGTCAAATTACAGGTTTTTTTCTCGAGACCGAAAATGCAATCTACAGCACTGTCAGCGAGCTAGTAAAATGCCATCGAGGATTTTTAAAGCCAAATTCAGCTTTTCCCAAGCCAGAGGCGTTCGATTCGGGTTACCAAGCCAACTCGCACCCGTGTCCTGCAGTCGCGAGTGTGATCGCACAAATCACCGATGAGGAGTTAGCGCCTGCTCATGCGATTAACAAAGGCATCTTGCACAAAATATGCAAGCATGGCTTGAATAAGGAGTTAACTTTGTTGTTCGAGAAACCTGGAAAGTTTACCTCTGGCATAAACGCAAGATACAAAGGTCAAACTGTACGTGGTAATATCGTAGTTATATTGCGCTCCATAATAACATTGTATTAGCCTTTGCATTATCTTGCTCGAGGTGCTATATTGACACTGCACATCGAACCATTTTTGGAAATGGTGCAACTCCTGCGCAACCACGGCGCAGAATTTAACGTGCAAGACTTGCAAGGATGCACGCCATTTCATTACTTACTTAGTGACCCAAATGTTAGTTACAGAATGGTTAATTTGTTCATAGAAAGTGGTGCGCGATACGACGGATCCGAAGGGTGCGTTCTGCTCCAACACGTGATTAAATTTCATTAATATAATTAACCCTTATTGTGTTTAGTGCCAATCCAGAAGGTTTCAACGTGTTAGGATTGGCTGTATCGCGTGCTTCAACCAATGTCATCCAATTACTTTTGACCAATCCCAAAATCGATGACGCAGGAGCATTCATCGGCAACTTTATCACGCAAGATGTAAGTGGCGATCTTATTATTATAGTGGGAATAGTTTAATAAGGATTTATTATTAGACGTTGATTCACCTTGCGATAATGACGGAGCAACTTCCTGTTGTAAAGACGGTACTAAACTCTTGCCCCGCTACGAACGTCAACGCTGTAAATAGATACAAAATTACTCCGCTCCACGCGGTAAGATATTTACATTTCTAAATATGGTTAATGTGTAAGCAATACTGACC
>NZ_JABXYX010000274.1 GCF_017982655.1 Brasilonema sp. CT11
GTAAAAGCTAGAACTACTGAGACACTCAACCAAGCCTTAACCGAAATCATTTCTGAGCAAATCTCCTGTGATGATGCTTTGGGCTGGTTTGCTCACTGTGGTCTATTCATGTGAAAACCGCTGTAATACAACTTGAAATAACCTCTTGTTGATGTTGTGCCCAAGCATCTGGAGAAGAAGCAACTGAAGCGGTGGCTGCAAACAGCAAACCTCCGACTGTCATAGCAAGCAGCCTTTTTGAGATCATAACCGTTGTTATTAATAGACCTTTCTAGAGTTATGATTTTTGATGTCGCACTTCAACCACCGTATGCACGTTGCCACGAGGTGTGAAATCTGCCTTAACAGTAACATCCATTGGGTCACAGGCAGCAACAAAATCGTCTAGGATTTGATTGGCAGTTTCTTCGTGGGAAATATAGCGATCGCGATAGCTATTAATATAAAGTTTTAGCGCCTTCAATTCCACGACTCGTTCATTAGGGATGTAGCTAACGTGAATTGTGGCAAAGTCAGGATAGCCAGAAAACGGGCATTTACACGTAAATTCTGGCAGAGTAATGTCAATATTGTATCGTCTGCCAACACGCGGATTGGGAAATGTGATCAGTTGCCCTTCCGCAATGTTGCGTTCTCCATATTTGATTTCCATAGTCAACAGTCAAAAATCAACACTCAACAGTCAACAGTCAAAATTTTTTCTTTTGGACTTTGGACTATTGACTAACTAATCATAACTCTTCCTGTTCCCAGTCTGGACAATTGTGATCTTCCCAACCGTGGGGATGCATACCGCAAACTAACAAATTTCCACCATACACTTGACCGTGGTAATGACGACAACCAATGCAAGCGGGATTTTTTTCTTGACAGGCTTCAACAGGATAAGGAAAACCCAGATCAATATCATCTGTAACAATGTCTTCCAGTTCGCTGTAAATTTCCAAAATCGGATCAGCCAGTTCTTGTAAATACTGATCTAACTCGGTGGCTATAGTATTTTGTACTTGGTCGGTAATCTCTTCTGTAAACTCAAAAAAGGTGTCTACCATCTCCGTCATGCCCACGAAGAAGCGTTCCACTTCATCAGCCACTATTTCTATCATGTCCCAAAACTCTTCTTGCCACTTTTCCATAAACCCGACGCCCTTACAAGTTAGTTACTGGACGCTTAATGCTACATGGCTGGGAGCACTTTTGTACATCCTAAGGACTATTTTTTTATAAAAATTTTACATTATCAAGAAAATTTTCAGTCTCATGCTCAAACACTTCTGCCAGCCTGACAACTACTTATCGCGTTGTAACCTACGCAGTTCTTCCTGCATTTGTCTGACTTGGTCGCGTAGTTTATCAACATTCTCAGTTGGTTGAGTTACTTTTACAGTAGTTGGCTCCTCGTCTTCTTCTAAAATCTCAATCCGACGCGGTTCAGAGGGAGATGTATTACGAGCCGTTGTATCAGATGCGGGTACGCTTTGGGCTTGCTTCATCATATCTTCTACAAACCGCCGGGCTTCGTCTGTTGTCATTTCGCCCCGCGCAACCATTTCATCTGCCAGCTTTTGGACTTGCGATCGCAGTTCGGTTATTGTCCCCCCTGCTTTCTCTCCCGCGTAAGAAGCCAACCCGACACCAAGGTAAAAAGCTTTTTTTACAACATCTCCAAAACCTGGCATTGCTGCTTTTACGCTCCTAAAATGGGGCGACCCGGAGACTACGCCTACTATAAGCATCCCGTGTTGCTGCTACCTTCCGGTCCTGACAAGATTTGGGCGTTACAGCCGCGTAGATCCGAGTCTTTAAACAGCATAGCATTAATTTTTCGCGTTGTGTGTGTTATTCCACTACAATTTTCCACTCGTAAAGCTGATAATTAACACAATCGTTTTGTATCAATGGATCAAGAGCTACGATATTTTGTGCTTCCTCCATTGAGGCTGCCTCAAACAGCATCATACCGCCACCTTTTTGCGCCCAGTAGCCAGTTTTCGCTTTGTGTCCTTTGGCAATCAATTCCTGTACGTAAGCATGATGAGCGCTTACGTATTGATCAAACGTGGACTTCTCAACTTTGCCTTCTTCTATCTTCACAAACCAGGGCATTGCTTTTTACCTCAAAAAAACCCTTATGCTGTCATACTTTCAGCGTTATTCTCTGCTTTCTGAGCTACTATAACTTAGGCGTTGACAAAGTAGACAAGATGTATTTCTTTCAAAACCCAACTACGCGTTGGCAACATATGAAAGAAACACTATTCACCCTGTTACCTGTTAAGCGTTCCCCTTCGGGGAGAACCTCCGGTTCCGCTAGCCCCTAAGGGGCAAAGCAGCCAAGGCTCGCTAGCCCCGGAGGGGGCGCTCTTGCAACGCGCTCCGCTGGGGGGATACTCCCCCCGGCAGACTTTGGCGCTCTTGCAACGCGCTCCGTGACGGAGACCGCCCCTACGGGGTTCACCCTATGGCTAACGCCACGCCTTACGGCTATCGGGTTCGCCAGTCGCCTGGCTGTCGGGAAACCCTACCAAGAGCGCGCTTACTCACCAGTCACCTGCGGAGGAGCCAGTACTGAAGGAGGGGAGCCACTGCGTTGGTGAGGCAGTTCCTCATGGGGGTTTCCCCCATGAGGAACTGCCGAAAGGGTTTCCCGGCTTGTAGACGCCCACCAGAAGGCTTCTCGCTTTCTTAGCATGTGGCGTTTTCCCTCACTTGGTATCTGGCGTTGGAAACCCTACCAAGAGTGCTGGTTCACCAAGACGGGGGCTGGTCTCACCTGTTAAGCGTGTTTCTTGAAAGAAAAGTCCTGTTTTTTTTCAAGAAACACGCTGTTGAGCAAGAGGGATCAATGGATTTGGGATATTAAACAATCAAAATAACAAACCCTAGCGGATAGCCGGAGTATACTATGAAAAGAGGACAAGAAAAGTCAGAAAGAAAAAAGCAAAAAATCTTTTAACTTTTAACTTTGTTTGTTCTAAACCCATCATTTTTTTGAAAAGCAGCCCGTGGAACTATCTTGTAAATCAGAATACGCAATTTTGGCTCTAATAGAGCTAGCAACTCATTACCAAAGCGGGGAACCGCTGCAAATTCGACAGATAGCGACACAACAAAATATACCAGACCGCTATCTAGAACAACTGCTAGCAACTTTGAGGCGTGGAGGTATACTGAAAAGCCAGCGTGGCTCAAAGGGCGGTTATCTGTTGGCGCGAGAACCTTGGAAAATAACTCTTTTCGAGATTTTGAATTGTTTAGAAGGGTTAGATGTGGGCATAGGTGAGGAAGACATCAACCCGAAAACTCTAGACAGTGGTGTTGTCGAAGAGATCTGGCAAGAAGCAAGGGTGGCGGCAAACGCAGTTTTGCAAAAGTACACGCTTGCAGAACTCTGTGAAAAACGCGATTCTCGACGACAGTTGGACATAATGTACTACATCTAGTGCTCGACCAACCCAAAATTGCCGGGTTAAGGCAAGCAGGGGAGGCAGTGCGTTGCGGAGCCAGTACTTGATGAGGGTTTCCCTCACTTGGTATCTGGCGTTGGGGTTTCCTCGTTGAGTGCACCTGGCGTGGAGCAGGGGAAGTAGGGAAGCTGGGGGAGAGTAAGAATTTTTTATGTCATCAACCCGTCAAAGTTGCTGTGGCGGACTACTAGTAGTCTATCAAGTCAACTTTGCAGGGTGAAGCAGTCGGGTATAACCGCTCCATTTTTTTCCGTGCATCAGTAGTTTTAAAGCGCCAATTTACACTCGCATAA
>NZ_JABXYX010000275.1 GCF_017982655.1 Brasilonema sp. CT11
TCTTTACCCGTTGCTGCTTCTTACGGAGCTGTTCCTACTTGGGTTAAGGTAAGAGTAGAAGCGAATCTGCTCGAGAAAATTCTTTTATCGTTAATTAATTATAAATATAAGCTAATATATGAGTACAGAATGATGTAGCTGGCGTTTTGTCGTTCCAAGTCGTTTCTCCTAGTCCTTTGACTTGGATCATCGTCGTCAACAACCAAAAACAAGATTTCACTTACAGATTTACCATTCAATCGTGCACTACTGGTCTTGGCTATTCTTGCAATACTAGTAAGTAGCTCATCATAGCTCTAATCATATTATACAATGTTATTGCGTAAAAACTAATTATTATCATCCGGATCCGCCGTTACACGCAGTTGTTGCGAAGCATGCTTCGATTTGCAAATTATATTTAAATATGATCAAAATAATTTTCTTGTAGCGAAATACGTACTAATCGTCTTATTTGATAGCCATCACCAACATTAGCGATCTGGCTAAAAACCAAATGATCAGAACTCCCTCGGGAACTGGTTCTATTGCTTACTTCAAGTTCAACGCTAACGGTCAAAACAACGACCTCGACTTGAACATTAAGAACATCAACAGAAGCCCGAACAATAAGGTCAAGATCTACGTCAAGTACGGCAACTTGCCTTCGCCCAATGAAGGTTCCTACGATTATCTGAATAGCGGCAATATCTTCGAGCAAGATATCTTGACCAACGGTGCTTGGTACTTTGCTATTATGTCCGATAACGAGTTTGGTCTCTGGCTCGGTGGTAAGTTTTTTTATTATAAAAAATACGTCACATTTTCTTTTGAATAACTCATTAAACATTATTTCGTACTAGATGGTTGCCCTAACTACTGCAGCAAGAACGGCGTCTGCAAGGATCGTACTTGCGTCTGCGACAGCGTCGACTTTTTCCTGATCGACTGTAGTGCGACTGTTTCTGGCAATGGAGCTGTGCAACCTAGCGAACGACCAGTGCTGTTAGGTGTCGGCTTTGGTGGCCTCGGAGCTATTGCCTTGGCTATCGGTCTCTATTACTTCTTGGAGAAGCAAAAGCAGCGCGATATCGAAAGAAACGCGTTGTTCTCGCATGAATTGCCTGAGCGTGTACCTGATAGCGAGAGACTCGACGAGCACTCGTATTAATAGGTGCTATAAGTAGAATAATAACGGATCTTGCTAGAATGGAAATGAAGGTCTAAGGCTAATAGTTAGATCTCAAATTATTTTTAATTTTAGTTTTATTTAATTTTTGAACGCAATAAACAAGCCAAATAAAAAGCGGCGATAATTGTAAAAACACGGTTTGTATTCCTGCAGCAAAGGAGATCTCGACAGAATTAATATTGCTATTTTTTTTTTTGTCCCGTCATGAGTGACACAACAATTATTACTCGTTACTAATATCAAACTGGATGACAACGCACGCATGGAGCGCAATATCCATACGGAGCTATATAACCGCTTGGAAGTGTCCCCTTCGGCGACGTTTGAAGAGATCAAAAAAGCATACAAAAAGGTCTGTAGTTTCAATAATATTTGAAATTGGTTGTTAATTTGATGGATAATTTAGCTGGCATTAAGATTTCATCCCTCACGCTGTGCTGGAAGCGAAGAGGATTTTAAAAAGATTACGGAAGCTTACGAAATTCTTTCTGACGAAAGCAAACGGTATTATTATGACAAAGAAGGGCTAAAAGGATTAGAAAAATTTGAAGAGCTCAATGCGTCACGTTGGGACTACTTGATACATGGGCGAACAAAGCCCTATCCCAGCGCACCAGATATGTATAAAACAGTATTTATACCGCTTGAAGAATTTTACTCTGGCACAGTACGAATATATAGAGTTCATAGAGACGTAATCTGTGCCACTTGTCAAGGATCAGGTTTAGTAAATCTGCAGTTTCCCCTGTAGTAGGACTAATATTTTCGCCAAGGATGGATCGATCGCGTAGAATGCAGTGTATGTCTTGGCAACAAAACAATTTCAGCACCGTACTCATTCAGCATGACTTTGGCTCCTAACACCAAGATCGGGACCAAAGTTACTGTCGAAGGAAAAGGGCCTCAAGTACCTGGCGCACATGCAGGCAACATCGTCATCACTGTCAATCCATTGGAGCATCCAGAATTCAAGTAAGTCTTTGTGGTGAACTCGTCTCCAAACGATGATCCGTCATGGAGTAATCCATTGATTCGTGGTGCTAATTCCATACACTTGTCGTCTACATTATATTACTCTATTGTGTATTTTCGATTGTCCTAACATAGTTGATCAACTACGTAGGATAGAAGAATATAATTTAATTCTGGATGTGTCAGTTTCGCTCTCTCAGCTCACGAATGGCTTTGAGCTAACATTCCAACACGTCGGTGGGCACATTGTAGTCGCCAAGAGCGATGAAAGGATCACTATCCAAGGCGGAGATTTGTTTAGGATCGATGGAGAAGGCTTGCCCAAAGATTACTCCAGCGGAGATTTGTACCTACGATTTTACGACGACAACGATAGAAAAGGCGCTTACTCACGTATTATTGGCAATAAGATATCGCTGTTATTGTGTCAGCCATGCGAGATGAGCAAAGTCAAGCATATTCAAGCCGCGAAAGTCACATCAATACCCAAGGACAAATTGCCTGACGAACGCTGTGAGCAACAGTAAGATAATAGACTTGCTGCAGCCGGACTGAAACAGTGTTGGTAAGCACTCGTTTTTCTTAACGCATTTTGCAAACTATTAGTAGAATCTGAAAGTAACATTACTCCTATTTCTAATCCTTACGCTTTAAAGGGCGCACGCTGGATTACAACCAGCGAATTATAATAGTCTCGATGTTCCATATAGAGCTTCTCAACATTATTCTTACCGATAATTACTCCTAATGAGACGATGGCAAAAGGTATTTTAATTTGATTAAAAAAACAACCTTGGCTTTCTCGGTCCAACTTGCGGCAAATCGGTTACGATATCTGAAACGTTCAGATATTGAATCTTGCCATAATCTCGAGAGCCAACCAATTAAATCACAAGTAGAGCACGTGACAAAATTTTTGTTGTTTTCTTTTGCCGCGGCACACAAAAAAAATTTATTTACTTTGTTTTTCGTTATCAGTTAACATCATGAAACTTATTCTTTCTTTAGTGTTGGCTACTTTGTTTGCTGCAGCCGTTGCGGTGTACGAATACCCGCTAACCACAATTCCTTATTGTGCTACGGTGACCAACGGCCAAATCTCCGAAACTTACAACACCTTCGACTACTTTGAGTACTACTGCACTAAAGCCGGCGCACTTGCATTCGCCGTCTTCCTCAACGGTCAAAACACTGAATTTAACACCACTTGGGCCATGATCGACGAGCAGGCGGACCACTACTGGAGCCTTTCCATCAACGAAACTGCTTTTGTATACCCTGAAGTTGGTGTTATGTGGGATCTTGGTGTTGATGATTGTAATGGCGGCTTCGGCATTATCGATGGTACTTACGACGCTGTGGATGGCGGCATGAGTCTCATGTTCAGCTTTAAGAGTCTTGATAGCCCATCATTTACTAATGTTGGTGCATCTAGTTCTATCACTGTTTCTTTCCTCACCACTACTTGCGGTGCAGGAAACACTGTCTCGTTCGAGATGAGCGCCGATATGATGGGAATAGAGATTGACGGTCTGACCGTGAAACGAACATTCTACTTCCCTGAAGTTAATACAATCAAATGCTTTGATCATTAGAGAAGTTGTATATTTATC
>NZ_JABXYX010000068.1 GCF_017982655.1 Brasilonema sp. CT11
CCGCAGCTTTGCGCATCAACTCCAATTCTGATTGACTTTTCATTAATCTCATGCTGTGCAGAATTGGACCAGTATCTTCAATTGCAATTGGTCCTGTACCGCGTTTGGGATAAGTACGCATTAAACGCTGCCAAAGATTAAGGATTGTGTCGTTGAAAGTGCGATCGCCTCCGAGATGGTAGTATATGCGATCAGACTTTATCAAATACTGTGGCAACTTTTCATCGAGTTCGGCGATCGGGTAAGCCTCGTCTGCACCATACACTTGTTTTGCGGCTTCTACCCCACAGCGATAACCACTCCAGACTTCCCTTTCCCTATCTTTAGGTTGGACAAACAACACAAACCGATGTTCTGGGTGTGATGGTGCTAAAACTGCTACTGCTTGCGGTTCATTAAACCCAGTCAGATAGTAAAAGTCGCTGTCTTGGCGAAAAGTGTATTCAACATCGTTGTGCATCACCGCTGTTGGCGCGCTACGAAAGATTGCAGTTCCATTCCCAATTTTTGACATCAATTGCTCACGGCGCTGCTGATATTCTGCCTGCATCATTCTAATGGTGTTTCTTAATTAATTTTTGTTTCAAAAGTACTCAAAACTATAAGTTTCTTTAGTTAGTTTGTACTTACTCTCATCCAGACCTATTATAGACTCTTTGATAAGTTTTTTGTAGTTTTTATACTTCAGATATGCTACTATGTTGTTTGATACATTGATAAACATATAGTAAAAAATCATACCATTTACTGATAGAGTGGTTGCTACAGTATTGTTACTCTAGAATAAGATATACCTTGTATTAAGTTGTACAAAACTGTTTGTTGTTAAGTATGTTTTGTACGAGCAAATATTGCGCTTTTGAACTCAAGGTTAGTATCTTGAGTTAGTGTTGCTGTTGCCCAAATCAAAAAAGCTCAGTTTCTAACCGTGCAAAGTATAGCTTCAAACAAGTTCCTCACTCAAGCGATAGATAAGAATGGCTAAATTTCCCATCATCGAATACGATCAACTCAGTGATCCCTACGTCAAAGCAATATATGAAGAGATTCAGGTTGAACTTGGATTTGGCATAGTGCCAAATTTATTTAAATCAATGGCGATCAATCCTGGGGTATTGGAAGCGAATTGGAAGAAATTTCGCGGCACTATCCTCAAAGGAGATGTTCCACGCACACTCAAGGAAATGCTAGGAATTGCTATTTCCCAGGCTAATGGTAGTCCTTATGCGCTGAACGTGCATTTGCATGGATTATCATCATTAGGCATGAGCGAGGAAGTTTTAAGAACCCTAGTTTCAGATTTTGCAGCCTGTCCGCTTCCTGAGCGTGAAAAAGCAGTGATCAGCTTTGGTTTGAAAGCCGCGACTGAACCGCACGCACTTACGACTAAAGATTATCAACACCTTTATGACTTGGGTTTAGACAATTCTGAAATATTTGAGATTGTCGCCACAGCAGATTTATTTACAAGTGTTAATAAATATACGGATTCAATTTCACTAGAAATTGATACATTATGACTTCTTCTCTCCCCGTCTCTATTGGTACTCGGCTAGAACAACAGGACTATCAGCAACTGTTGTTGCTTTCCCGTCGCTTGCTTGCTGAAGCTCAAGCGCTTTCCAGTCGGATCGCAGCTGTTAATGAAATTGCGATCACCATCAATCGTTCGCTGAAGCTGGATGAGATTTTGCGAGTTGTTAGTAAACAAGCAAAATGGTTGTTAGACTTTGAGCATTGTAGTGTTTGCCTGAGCGATACTAATGATTATTGGCGTATCGTGAAGCTGTTCGGTCCTACTGTCGAAGTCAAGTTTTCTGATACAACAGAAATGGGTGTCGTTGGCATTAGTCTGGAAACAGGTCAAGCCCGACTCATTCATGAAAACCCTACAAGGGGTTTTCTTAGCCAGTACCAATCGCAGATCATCATTCCATTAGAATGTGATAATCGCGTGCTTGGTACAATCAACTTTGCCGCCTCAGCAGCAAGAAGTTACACTCAAGAAGATTTACGCATTGGCTATTTAGTAGCAGTGCAATTATCTGCAGCCATTCGTAATGCTGAACGCTTTGAGGAATTAAACCGGCTGTATCTTGAATTAGATAAAGAAAAACGCAAGACAGATGAATTGCTTTTAAATATACTACCAATAGATATTGCCTCTGAGCTGAAGCAGACTGGCGCTGTTAAACCAGTCTATTATGAATCTGCTTCTGTTCTGTTTACAGACTTTAAGAATTTTACTAAGTTAGCAGAACAGTTGACTCCACAAGAATTGGTTGATGAACTAGATTATTGTTTTTCTTGTTTTGATCAGTTCACTGAAGCACATGGCTTAGAAAAATTGAAAACAATTGGTGACAGTTATATGTGTGTTGGGGGAATTCCAAACCACAACAAAACTCATGCAATTGATGCTGTGCTAGCTGCTATTAATATTCGCACTTTTATGGAATGGCGTAAAAAAGAGAAGGCATTTTTAAATCAACCATATTGGGATATTCGTATTGGTATTCATTCAGGACCATTATTAGCAGGTGTGATTGGACACAAGAAGTTCGCTTACGATGTCTGGGGTGACACTGTTAACACCGCTTCTAGAATGGAATCATCTGGTCTGACTGGAAGTATTAATATTTCTGCCTCCACTTTTGAGTTAATTAAAGATTTTTTTCTAGTTGAAGAGCGAGGAAAAGTTAAAGCTAAAAATAAAGGTGAAATTGATATGTATATTGTTAAAGGTATTAAAGATAGTTTAGCTATAGATCCAACAGGTTTATTACCAAATAATGAATTTAATGAACTATATTTTACTATCCAATCAGATACAGATACATTAATTGAGGAGAGCCTTATTGATCAGGAGTGAAAAATGTCATCTCAGGATTTAAACCGTAAAGTCTCGAAACAAAGCTTGGAAAAACTCATCGAAACACTCGAACTGTCTGATTTACAAAAGCAGTTTCTGCGTTCTCGCTGGCTGGAACAAGTATCATGGACGGCAGAGCGGGCTAAGCAGTCTCGTAACTGGTATTACAGACTGCGACTAACAGCAATCATAGGTGGTATTATCGTTCCTATATTAGTGAGTTTAAATATTAACGACAAAAACCTTGCTTCATCTGTTCGCTGGGGCACGATCGCTCTGAGTGGAGTCGTTGCCATCAGTTCTGCTGTGGAAGAGTTTTTTCACTATGGGGAACGCTGGCGGCATTATCGGCATACGGCTGAATCTCTGAAAACTCAGGGGTGGCAATTCTCCCAATTGAGTGGAGTCTACAGTAGTTACAACACTCATCAAGAAGCTTTTTCTAATTTTGCAACTCAGGTTGAAGATATCCTCCAGCGTGATGTTAATGTCTATGTTACCGAAGTTGTGCAAAACAAGGAAAAGCAAAAAGAAGATACTCAGCAGGCGTCCATTAAACAAATCATTCCTCAATCACCCACAGATAACAAGGCTCAGGAGAACAAGATTTCAGAGTAAAATTTTTGAGATTCTCAGGACTTACGTCGCAATAACGCAGTTGCACCCGTTGCGACGTAAGGAAGCAATCTCACAATCTTGTTCTTTCGTAACTCGTGCGTAAGTTTTAATTCTATTGGGTTGGCAGTACTGTTAATTTACAGCTATTTTCTGTAAAGTGGGCATTGTTTAGTGTAGAGATGTTGTATGCACTTTAATTACAGCCGTGTATTGCATGCAGCCGAGAAGCACTATAAGTCGAAAAAGTGATGGGTTTTGAAGATGACATTTTTATCAGCTACGCCCACATTGATAACCAGCCGCTGAGTGAAGGGCAGGAAGGATGGATTTCGGATTTTCATCGCGCGTTGGAAATCCGTTTGGCACAACTACGGGGAGAAAAACCTAAAATTTGGCGAGATTTAAAACTGCAAGGTAATGATCACTTTGGCGATACGATTGTAGAACGATTGCCCAAGGTGGTGTTGCTGCTTTCTGTACTCTCACCTCGGTATGTGAGGTCAAACTGGTGTATCAAGGAATTGCAGAAATTTTGTGAGGCTGCTGCGATGACTGGTGGCGTTCGTCTTGCTGAGAAATCACGGATTTTTAAAGTCATCAAAACCCCAATTGCTCGAAATGAACACCCCCCGGAAGTCCAAGAACTTCTGGGGTATGAGTTTTATCAGTTGGATCACTCTGGGCGTCCAATAGAATTTAGTAAGATATTTGGTGTTGAAGCTGAACGCAATTATTGGACGAAAATCAACGATTTGGCTTATGACATTAAACAAATGCTAGATAGTTTTTCCAGTCATGATCACAACAGTGCTGTTGAACCAACTCCTGTTGCATCTACTGGAACCAGTATTTATTTAGCAGAAACGACTTTTGATCTTATAGAAGAACGAAACAAAGTTAAGCGAGAGTTGCAGCAACGGGGTTATGTTGTTTTGCCAG
Source organism: Brasilonema sp. CT11 (assembly GCF_017982655.1). Taxonomy (GTDB): domain Bacteria; phylum Cyanobacteriota; class Cyanobacteriia; order Cyanobacteriales; family Nostocaceae; genus Brasilonema. The sequence continues at coordinate 4,430 of NZ_JABXYX010000068.1, forward strand.
AACAATCTTTCTCTTCTTACTATCCTGATTTTGAACAGGTTGTTTGTGAAAATTTGCAACGCTGCAAACTTTCGATTCATTTGATTGGTGCTAATTATGGTATGGTGCCAGAAGGAGCAGATAAGTCAGTTGTTGTTTTACAAAATGAACTGGCAGTTAAGCACAGTCAAAAGTCTCCGGAATTTTTGCGTTTAGTTTGGATGCCAGTGGGATTACAAGCACAAGAACCCCGCCAGGAAGAACTGATTCAATCTCTGCAAAGTGAGCCTAACCTGCTACAGACAAGCTTGGAAGAACTCAAGACTATTATTAAAGATAAACTTAATTCTAAGCCGCAGCCACCAAAAGAGGTTATTGCAGAAGACGGACCATTACGAGTTTACTTGATTTGTGACCAGCGCGACTTAGAGGCGATCGCCCCCTTAGATGACTATCTCTACAACCAAGGATTTGAAGTCATATTGCCCTTGTTTGAAGGAGATGAAGCCCAGGTGCGTCAGTATCATCAAGAGCAATTGCAGGTGTGTGATGTGGCGATTATCTACTGCGGTAATGTTTCTGAATCATGGGTGCAGATCAAATTGGGAGATTTACGAAAAATTTACGGTTATGGTCGCTCAAAACCCATGCTAGCCAAAGGAATTTACATGGGTGAACCGCATACGCCACAAAAGCAACGGTGGTGTCGCACTCGTGAATCACAGTTAATCACAAATGTCAATGAATTAGAATTATTCGTAGCCCAACTCATTCCTGGAAGGCAACGGTGATGCTGGAAACTCAAACTCGCCTGAATCCTTTTCCGGGATTGCGACCTTTTGAAGCGCATGAAAACTATTTGTTTTTTGGGCGCGAAGGGCAAACGGATGAGTTACTGCGCAGGCTGCGGCGTCATCGGTTTTTAGCGGTTGTCGGTACTTCGGGAAGTGGAAAATCTTCGCTGGTGAGAGCGGGGTTACTTCCGGCGCTGTTGGGTGGATTCATGACACAGGCTGGCTCAAGTTGGCGGGTGGCGGTGATGCGTCCGGGAAATGACCCCATCGCGAACTTGGCGCAGGCGCTGAATCATCCAGATGTTTTTGGTTTAGAGACAGAAGATGCCCCAATTCAAACAATTATTACTGAAACAGTCTTACGACGCGGTGCTTTAGGACTAATTGAAGTTGTCCAGCAGGCGAGAAAACCCAGTGATGAAAACTTGCTGGTTGTGGTTGACCAATTTGAGGAATTGTTTCGATTCAAGCAAAACTCTCCTAGGAAAAATTCTGGCGAGGAAGCTGCCGCATTTGTTAAGCTGCTCTTGGAAGCAACTCAGCAGCAAGAGTTGCCAATTTATGTTGTGCTGACAATGCGCTCGGATTTTTTGGGCGATTGTGCGCAATTCCGGGATTTACCGGAAATGATGAATGACAGTCAGTACTTGATTCCACGCTTAACCCGCGATCAACTGCGAGCAGCAATTACAGGTCCGGTTGGCGTTGGTGAAGAGGAAATCACACCACGCTTAGTAAATCGGCTGATTAATGATGTGGGCGATAACCCAGACCAGTTGCCGATTTTGCAACACGCGCTGATGCGGACTTGGAATTTCCACAAACTTGGAGAACCAATTGATCTGCAACATTATGAGGCGATTGGTGGGATGGATAAAGCGCTGTCCCAACATGCGGACGAAATTTATAACCAATTACCAGATGAGCGCTGCCAAAAAATTGCGGAAAAACTATTTAAATGTCTGACAGAGAAAGGTTCCGATAGTCGCGGGATTCGCCGCCCGACAAAACTGAGTGAAGTTTGTGCAGTTGCGGAAGCAACCGAAGCAGCAGTTATCGATATTGTAGAGCAGTTCCGCGCTCCTGGTTGTTCATTTCTCATGCCGCCTGTGGGTGTGAGGTTGGATGAAAATTTGGTACTGGATATTTCCCATGAAAGTTTGATGCGGGTTTGGCAGAAGTTAAAAGACTGGGTGGAAGAAGAAGCTCAATCCGCTCGGATTTATCGCCGTTTGGCGGAAACCTCAGCACTCTACCAGGAAAAGCAAGCCGGACTCTGGCGCGATCCGGAACTCACGATTGCTTTGAATTGGCGAGAACGCAATAAACCTAATTCAGCTTGGGCTGGGCGTTATAACTCGCAGTTTGAACTGGCAATGCAGTTTTTAGATGAGAGTGCTAGAGCTCGTGATGCTGAGGAGGCTGAGAAAGAGCGACAACAGAAGGAGGACATTAAACGCCAGCAAGCGGAGAAGACTCGTAGGTATGTTACGTTCGCTTTGATAGGTAGTTTTCTTGTTGCAAGTGGACTGGGGGGAATGGCTTTCTTTCTGTACCGCGAAGCTCAACAAAATGAGATCAAAGGCTTAATAGAAAAATCAGAGTTGCTTTTCTCATCAGATCAAAAGCTTGATGCTTTGACGGAAGGTCTTAAAGCTGCGAGAAAACATCAGAAAGTGGCTTGGTTGGGAATAGCTGATCCCCAAATTCAAGTAAAGAATGTAATAGCACTAAGGCAGGCAGTTTATGAGGTGAGGGAGCGCAACCGTTTAGAGGGACATAGTACTGCGGTCAGTGGCTTGAGTTTCAGTCCGGATGGTAAGATGATTGCTTCTGCTAGTACAGATAATACAGTGAAGTTATGGAGCGTTGATGGGCGGTTGCTCAAAACCCTCAACGGTCATAGCGATCCGGTCTGGGGCGTCAGTTTCAGCCCCGACAGCAAGACACTTGCTTCCGCCAGTCATGACAAGACGGTGAAGCTGTGGAGTGTTGACGGGCAGTTACTCAAAACCCTCAATGGTCATAGCGCTGAGGTCTATGGCGTCAGTTTCAGCCCCGACGGCAAGACACTTGCTTCCGCAAGTTCGGACAAGACGGTGAAGCTGTGGAGTGTTGACGGGCAGTTGCTCAAAACCCTCAACGGTCATAGCGATCCGGTCTGGGGCGTCAGTTTCAGCCCCGACGGCAAGACACTTGCTTCCGCCAGTTTGGACAAGACGGTACGGTTGTGGAATTTGCGAGGGCAATTGCTCAAAACCTTGAGTGGTCATAGCAATGGAGTCAATGGCGTGAGTTTCAGTCCTGACGGCAAGACACTTGCTTCCGCCAGTTTGGACAACACGGTACGGTTGTGGAACCTGCAAGGGCAATTGCTCAAAACCTTGAGTGGTCATAGCGCTGAGGTCTATGGCGTCAGTTTCAGTCCCGATGGCAAAACAATAGCTTCCGCAAGTTCGGACAAGACGGTACGGTTGTGGAACCTGCAAGGGCAATTGCTCAAAACCTTGAGTGGTCATAGTAATGAGGTCTATGGCGTCAGTTTCAGTCCTGATGGCAAGACAATAGCTTCCGCCAGTTTGGACAAGACAGTACGGTTGTGGAACCTGCAAGGGCAATTGCTCAAAACCTTTAGTCATAGTAATGAGGTCTGGGGCGTCAGTTTCAGTCCCGATGGCAAGACAATAGCTTCCGCCAGTTTGGACAACACGGTACGGTTGTGGAACCTGCAAGGGCAGTTGCTCAAAACCTTGAGTGGTCATAGCGCTGAGGTCTATGGCGTCAGTTTCAGTCCTGATGGCAAGACAATAGCTTCCGCCAGTTTGGACAAGACAGTACGGTTGTGGAACCTGCAAGGGCAATTGCTCAAAACCTTGAGTGGTCATAGCGACTGGCTCTCGGGCGTGAGTTTCAGCCCCGACGGCAAGACACTTGCTTCCACCAGTTATGACAAGACGGTGATTTTGTGGAATTTGAATCTGGACGATTTACTGGTGCGCGGTTGTGATTGGGTGCGTGATTATTTGCAGACGAACCCGAATGTGAGTGAGAGCGATAGACATCTGTGTGATGGGATTGGAAGTCAATAAGATATCACATGGAATGCGTTTGTTGACTTCTGGTAATGTTACAAATGCATACATCCAGTTACTCGGAATATACAGGCTATTAGTCGAAAAATGGCTAGAAACAATCGAAAGCTGATAGATAGACTCTGCTTAATTATGGTAGTCTGTAGCCAAAGGTCAAATGCTCGTACTTGCTCATTTATCTAAAAAAACGAGAGATAGCAAACTCCAATGCAGGAATCTAATTTCATAACCGTTTTAGGGTTAACAGCAGGAGTACTCACTACGATCGCCTATTTGCCCCAACTGATCAAAACCTGGAAGTCAAAATCAGCTCACGACCTTTCTTGGAGTATGCTGATTGTTCTGTGTACAGGTATTATTTTATGGTTGGTGTATGGCGCTTATATTCACGATATTCCCATCATTGCCGCCAACATTGTCACCTTTTTGTTTGCCGGAATGATTTTGGTGCTGAAAATTAAGTACAAATAAATTAAATCAAACACTCGTTCTTCTGATACACTTCAAGTGCTTTTCTCGTCCACAATTGTCGCATAACCCCACCCCGGTTTTGTCTTGCGCCAAAACCTCCCCTCCCCTTAGTAAGGGGAGGGGAGGTGATAGCGGAGCGTGGCGTTAGCCATAGCGTAGCTTTACGGGGGTGAGGTTAAATCAACGTGGAATCTATGCTTTTCTCGTCCACAATTGTCGCATAACCTCACCCCGGTTTTGTCTTGCGCCAAAACCGCCCCTCTCCTTAGTAAGGAGAGGGGACGTAAAGCGTAGCTTTACGGGGGTGAGGTTAAATCAACGTGGAATCTATGCAAGTGCGATAGCTTCGCTGCTGCCAAAGGCAGATCGCCTACGGGCTTATCCGAACCGTATTCCTCGTCCACTTAATTGCCATTTTCCAATAATCCCCTAGTCGCATTCACAACAATCTGCGCTGCCCCGGCAAAAAACTCGCGGTCGATAGTTGCTGGAACATCGCTGGGTTTGTGATAATGAGGAGTCCGTAGATTTGCGGTATCAGTAATCAAAACTGCCCCTACTCCTTGATACCAGAATGGGGCGTGATCGCTGCGTAAAGTATCAGGTGTCAGCAAGCCTTTGAGGGGTACTGGCAGTGTGAGCACGGCTGGCAAACCTGTTTCCCCCGTAGTTGCCTTATTAAAGGAGATTGGAGGAAGCATCTGTGAATTTTGAAAAGCACTCAGCAGTGGTAAATGTTCTGTATCACCTACCACCGCCAAAAAATCACCCTTATCACTGGGTGGCGTTACGGGTATTCCCCTTGGGTATTTTTGACAGCCAGAAGTGTGACAAGCAAAACCCACCATATCCATAATAATCACGCCTTGCAAGTTTTCCAGATGTTTCTTATTTGTCACAAAAGCTTTACTTCCTAAAAGTCCTGCTTCTTCCTTGTCAAAAAAAACGAGTTGCAACGTTCTGGGGCTGGGACGCGAACCAAAAAGTCGAGCAATTTCCAGAGTCACAGCAACACCACTGGCGTTGTCATCAGCCCCAGGAGAGAAATAAACAGTGTCGTAATGAGCGCCTACCAAAATTGCTTTTGCATTTTTGTCAGTTCCTAGTTTTTCCGCGAAGATGTTGACACCATCTGGGAATTTTTCTAACTTGGGTTTCCAGCCCATTCTTTTGAGTTCAGCTGTAATGTAGGCGCGAGTGCGCGATCGCTCTGGTGGTGTATTTCGTGTAAAATTTAACCGGAGAATATGGGCAAACAGCTTATCACTAGAAACTTGTAAGGAATCAGAAATAGGGGGATGCAAAGACGCTGAAGAATTATCTGTCTGTGTATCTTTTTGTATTGGTATTTTTGTATCTTTATTTGCAGTGACAGGATTGTTAACTCTAATACTATAAACAACTGACTCCCGATCCTGTTTAAGAAACACGTTAGTAACTACTATGACAACGACTGTCACGAGTAGCACAAGCAACAGCCAAAACCGTTTTTTCATATATTTCATAAAAAAGGTTAGGGGGAGAGTAGTCACTCCTGACATAGGATAACGCAAACACCAAGTTTGACACCGTGTCTTTTGACAGAAGAACTCACTTCATATAAAGTTCCTCATGAAACTTTAAAATTTTCACTTATGCTCCAAAAATTTTTTATAGCATCTACTGTATTCATTTGCCTAACAGTACTCGGGAACAGTTTGACAATTGCCAGAAGTGATACTCCAAAGAGTAATGGTACAAATCATCACAAGACAATGGAAATTTCTCCAGGTCAACCTGTACCTTCAGTTGACTTAGTTGTGCATCAAGATACCAAGAAAGGATGGAATTTGGAGGTAAAAGTTACTAACTTTCGTTTCGCACCAGAAAACGTTAATACAACAGCGAAACCTGGAGAAGGTCACGCTCATCTTTCTGTAAATGGACAAAAACTTACCAGGTTGTATGGTAACTGGTACTATTTAGAAAATTTGCCGCCTGGTAAAAACCGCATTACTGTTAGTTTAAATACGAACACTCATGAAGCTTTGATTTTTAACGGAAAATTAATTCAAGACACTGAGATTATAGACATTCCTACAAAAAATATCCAGAAATATAATAATGAAGTGACAAAAGCATCAGTCAAATAAAAACATTGTATTTTTTCGTATGTCTTCTTTAATTTCATTTCTTATTTTTGATAACTGCTTAATAACTGATGATAAATTTATTACTCATCCTAGCTCTTGGATTCCTAGGAAGTTTTGGACATTGCGTTGGCATGTGTGGTCCTTTGGCAGTTGCGTTTTCCCTATCTCATAAGCAGGAAACTCCCCGTTGGCGACAGCAATTGCAGTTTCACACATTACTAAACTTGGGACGGATGTTGAGCTATGTTCTCGTTGGTGCGGGGATTGGGGCGCTTGGTTCGGTATTGCTTGCCAGTGGACAAATGGCAGGAATTGGTAGCCAAGTACGCCATTGGATAGCGATTCTTACTGGCATTTTGTTGATTTGGTTTGGTATTGGACAAATAAAACCTGACTTTCTGCCTCGAATTCCATTGCTGCACCCTCTTGTACAAGGTCGTTTACAAAACTACCTCAGTCAAGGAATGGTTAAGCTTTCTCTACAAACCAGATGGTGGACACCAGCGGTTTTGGGTATGACTTGGGGTTTAATGCCTTGTGGTTTTCTGTACACTGCTCAAATTAAAGCTGCGGAAACTGGCAATTGGTGGATGGGTGCAGCAACAATGCTGGCATTTGGGATCGGAACTTTGCCTACAATGTTAGGTGTGGGTGTGTCTACATCGTTGGTTAGTAAAGACAGGCGCAGTCAATTGTTTCGCATGGGTGGTTGGGTAACTCTCACAATTGGTGTGCTAACTCTGTTGCGGACTGGCGACACAATGGTAGATTACACCGGACATGGAGCGTTAGTTTGTTTAATTCTAGCGCTTGTTGCTCGTCCCATTAGCAACTTGTGGGCAGCACCTTTGCGTTATCGTCGTGCGTTGGGAGTCGGTGCTTTTGTGTTGTCTTTGGCTCACACTGTCCACATGATGGAACATTCACTGCAATGGAATTTTGCAGCCTTTTTGTTCTTGCTACCAGATTATCAGGTGGGCATGGCTTTGGGTGCTGTAGCACTGGCGCTGATGACTCCCCCTGCCCTGACTAGTTTTGACCGTTTGCAGAAGTCTTTAGGCAAGCGCTGGCGAGCAATTCATTTGTTAAGCGTGCCAGCTTTACTATTAAGTACGATTCATGCTGTGATAATTGGCTCCCACTATTTGGGTTCTTCTCAAGTTACCTGGGAGAATAAATTAGCGGCAGTGCTTCTAGGAATTGTCACCTTGGTTGTGTTGCTGGTGCGTTGGCGCTTTTTCTGGTCAATGTTGTCTTTACAGAAATTTTATGTTCCCTCAAAAAAGTCTCAGCAAAAGATATGATTCCTCTAACCCCCAACAGGGGTTGAGCGCAGCAAAGAGGAGTCTAAAAAAACAAGTATTATTACTCTTTGTATTTGTTCTATTTTTAACTATAGCTTCCCCAGCCATTGCCCACAAGGTCAAGACTGAAGGAGATGTTGGCGCGACCTTACACGTAGAACCAAATGATAACCCCCGCGCCGGAGAACCAGCAAAAACCTGGTTTGCTCTGACTCGCAAAGGTGGAAAAGTTATCCCAATAGCCGAGTGTAATTGTCAATTAGCTGTTTACGCTGAACCTCACTCACCTAGTGAACCACCACTCATTGAACCGTCCTTACAAGCTGTTTCGGTAGAACGGTTTCAAGGCATACCTGGTACGGAAATAACTTTTCCTAGACCAGGAGCTTATCAGCTACAACTAAGTGGTAAACCTAAAGATGGAAAGAGTTTCCAGCCATTTGAGCTAAAGTTTCCAGTTACCGTGGCAGTTGGTTCAGCAACAAATAATAATGTACAAGAATCACAAACTGTGCAGAATGTCAATCAAAGTGTCACCGAAGAGCGAACTCAGGGAGTGCCATTTTGGGCGATCGCCCTCTCACTTCTTTTAGCAGTTGGCGTCTTCTTCGGAGTACTGCGCATGGTGAAAAAAAGGGAGGGCTGATGAGGAGGATGAGGGGGATGAGGGCTATTTTACCCATTTACCCCCTTTTTAAGGGAGTCGTCGCAGGCGGGGGGATCTTATCCCTCCTCGTCCTCCTAATCTTCCGTACTCTACTGATGACGTCTCTGGTGCCACTGCCAAGCGTGAGTGATAATATCTTCAATAGAAGAGTATTGTGGATGCCAGCCTAGGATTTTTCGGGCTTTCTCGCTAGTGCCAATGAGTGCGGGTGGATCACCAGGACGGCGATCGCACTGCACGACTTTGATATCTTTTTGTGTCACTTGCTTTGCAGCTTCAATAACTTCTTTAACTGAGAAGCCGCTACCATTTCCTAAATTAAAAACTTCGCTATCGCCGCCTTTCAATAAATATTCCAATCCCAAAACGTGGGCGTCTGCTAAGTCGCTAACATGAATATAATCTCGAATGCACGTTCCATCTGGCGTGGGATAATCAGTGCCGAAAACCGAGATAGATTCGCGCTTACCTAAGGCAGTTTGCAAGACGAGGGGGATCAAATGGGTTTCTGGGTTATGGTCTTCTCCTAGTAAGCCATTGGGAGCGGCACCTGCGGCGTTAAAATAGCGGAACCGCACCGATTTAAAATCATAAGCAACATCAAAATCAGAAAGAATCCGTTCTACCATCAGCTTGGTAGCACCATAAGGGTTAATTGGATTCTGCGGATGATCTTCGGGAATTGGTATAACTTCAGGTACCCCGTATGTTGCACAAGTAGAAGAAAATACAAATTTCTTAACAGACGCTGCGAGCATAGCTTCTAACAGAGTTAGGGTGCCTAGAACGTTGTTGCGGTAATACTTTGCAGGATCGGTTACGGATTCGCCTACATAGGCATAAGCCGAAAAGTGCATCACGGCGGCGATCGCTCGTGTATTGAACAAATCATCCAACAGGGGGCGATCGCCAGTATCTCCCACTACAAGTTCTACCTGTAAAACTTTTTCAACCAAATCCCGGTGTCCGTAAACGAGATTATCGAGTATTATCACGTCAAAACCCGCTTGCTTAAGGGCAAGCACTGTATGGGAGCCGATATATCCAGCACCCCCGGTCACCAAAATAGTGGGTTTTCCAGGCGACATAGTTTTTCCTTTTGACTTGATTGATTTGATGACTACTAAAATTAATTTAATTTACAGGAGGTAGGTTGCTAATCTGGAAAATTACTGATAGTAGACGCAGTTGTAAAAAATTGCTCTAAAATCACTACGATGGTTCTCGTGGTGTGAGGCTGTGAGGTATTTGAAGTCAGATAACAGTACGATTACAATTTGACGGTAGAATAACCCCACTGCCCAAAACCTATAAAACCGACCGCAAAAAAGGATTTGAGAGTTAATTGATTTATGTTTGTACTGTTAAGTCGGGTATTACTGTGGTTACTTGTTGGCACTATCATATACAGCTTGTTCCAGAGATTTTATCCCTCAGGGACTTTTGTTGGGAGATTAATCTTAGTCATTCTGTTGCTTGTCGTACTGCTGTCGTTCATTAACCCTAATGAACCAGCTGTTGCTTCATTATGGGGGGTAGTGTCGTTTCCACTCAAACCTCTGGGAGCATCTATCTTGCTGATGATTTTTGCAGCACAGAGGATGAAAAGCGGAGGCACGCTGGACAAACCAGGAGGATACTTACTCGGCTGGGCGCTGACAATTTTGTTGTTAGCAAGTACACCAGCTGTCGCGTACTTCCTAGTTCGCTCACCGGTTGCAATGGTGGGGCAACCATACTTAGCCAATCAGGAAATTATCCAAAATGTGCGGCTAGCTTCGTCTATGGTACCAGCAACACCAACATCTGAGACACTTGTCGCATTAGGACAAGATACTACCGTAACCAGCGATGGTATTACCTATGCCTCAAGAATGTCTGACATCAGAACAACACCATATCTGTTGCAAACTCCACAAGCTATTAGAACAAGGGGGTTGAGGTTAGAAGATTTTGTACCCAATGCCGAAACACTGCAAATAACAACGCGAGTTTGGGAAAGTTATCTGAATCAGATATACACCTTCCTACGTGGTCGTTAAGTGTAGATTGAGAAAATGAGTACTCATAAGGTCAGTCTCGTGGCTGACCTTATTCTTTTGGGGAACGACAAAATTTACGCTCATTGGCGCAAAAAAATACAACGTTAATGACCAAAGAGGCAGGGAGTAGGGAGCAGGGGGCAGGGAGCACAGGGAGCAGGGAGAAAACTGATCCACCTGAATTAGATTCTCCTTTTCTCCCTGCCCTCAAGCGTAGCGTGCTCGTCGTCAGGTGCTTCTCCTCACGCCAGATACTTAGGTCGGGAGACCCTCATCAAGTACTGGCTCAACGGACAGGTGCCTCAAGTCGGGAAACCCGCCCACGGCACTGTCCTTCCCTATACCCCTACACCCCCACCCCCTAGCCCCTTCGGGGCGCTACGCAAACGGGGGAATTCAAAATTCAAAATTCAAAATTCAAAATTAATACTTTTGAACGCCAGGTGCTTTATGCCGGGGAACCCGTCCACCGCACTGGCTCCTTTTGACTTATTTTGCCCCTACACCTCTAGTTTGGTGTTCTTCTTACTAAAGATGAATGTGCCAGAAAGTACTGGGACTTTAAAGTAAAATGAAGATGTTGCGTAATTCCTTGAATGGCAAATTCACGACGACTATCTAAGCTTCTTGCATACCTACGCCCTCATTGGCGGGACGCAACATTTGGCATTATTGCCTTGTTGATTGTGAATGGTTTGGGTGTTTATATCCCTCTGTTGATTCGCTCTGCTGTTGACCGACTCTCAGTAGAATTCAACTTTAATCAAATCAAATATCTTGTTATACAGATTGTATTATTCGCTTCAGCAATGTGGTTCATCCGGGTTGCTTCTCGGATTTGGCTGTTTGGCGTCGGGCGTCAGGTAGAATTTGACCTTAAACAACGGATTTTTGAACACTTATTGAAACTGGAACCGTCGTATTTTGCCATCAATAGCGCAGGCGATTTGATTAGTCGGGCGACAAGCGATGTGGACAATATCCGGCGGCTGTTGGGTTTTGCAGTCCTGAGTTTGGTAAATACTTTATTTGCCTACATTTTCACCTTACCAGTGATGCTAGGTCTGAGTGTAGATCTGACATTAGCCTCACTAGCAGTCTATCCTTTCATGTTTTTCTTAGTATATTTGTTTAGTGATCGCTTACGGACACAACAGTCCGCTGTACAGGAGAGGATCTCTGACATAAGTGCACTGATTCAAGAGGATATCAGTGGCATGGCCTTAATAAAAATTTACTCTCAGGAAGAAAACGAGCGTCGTGCCTTTGCCAATCGAAATCGGGATCTCTTGGAGGCTAATCTCAAATTGGCAAAAAGTCGAAACACGCTGTTTCCACTGATTGGTGGACTAGCCACGGTGAGTTCTTTTATCATTATCTGGTTAGGCTCCACAAGGATTGCCAATGGAAGCCTGGCTGCTGGTGATTTTATAGCACTACTTTTGTACGTAGAGCGTCTCGTCTTCCCGACGGCTTTGTTAGGATTCACTATCACCGCTTACCAACGAGGTGAGGTGAGTATTGACCGCATTGAGACAATTCTGACTGTCACACCCAAAATAAAAGATACACAAGATACGATTCACTTACCACTACACCAAGTCAAAGGAAAACTCACAGCAAAAAATCTGAGTTACACTTACCCTGGTTCCACCACTTCCGCACTGTGTGACGTTAATTTCACCATAGCTCCTAGTGAGACTGTAGCAATTGTAGGCGCTATTGGTTCGGGGAAATCAACTTTGGCGAATGCGGTGCCAAGATTGTTGGATATTGAGCCGGGGCAGTTGTTTTTGGATGGAGTGGACATTACCAAAATTGCCTTGGCTGATTTAAGAAGTGCGATCGCTTATGTCCCTCAAGATAGCTTTCTGTTCAGTACAACAATTAAAAATAATATTCGCTACGGCGATCCTGTCAGCGAACAAGAACAAGTCGAATACACTGCCAAGATGGCGCAAATTCACCCAGAAATCATTAATTTTCCCCAACAATATGAAACCATAGTTGGGGAACGTGGCATTACTCTTTCTGGTGGTCAACGCCAACGTACTGCTTTGGCTAGGGCAATGCTAGTTAATGCCCCAGTGTTAATTTTAGATGATGCTCTTTCCAGTGTGGATAATCAAACTGCGACAGACATCTTGAAAAATCTTTCTGGTGGTACGCAACGAAAAACAGTCATTTTCATCACTCATCAACTTTCTGCTGCTGCTAGTGCTGACCGCATTTTCGTCATGGACAAGGGGAAAATCGTTCAAAAGGGCACGCACGCAGAACTTTTGCAGCAGTCTGGAATGTATAAAACTTTATGGAGTCAGCATCAGATCGAAGAATTATTGCATTAGATTTGTTGCGCTTAACGCTTAACAGAAAAATCGTGTTTTTTATATATTGCGGGAGCGATACGCCAAGAGCGCGTTTCTTGCTTTGCGCGATCGCCGCGAGTTAGGCGCTGAGATCTTGCACCTGATTCAAAAACCGGGTTTCTTGAGAAGACCTAATCGTATAAACCTTAATTTTCCGTTCACAAACCTGGTTGTTTAGGTTTTGTTAAAAATGATCCAAGATGTCAGCGCCCAAGGGGCGCGATTACATGCCCGCAACGAATGAAAGAAACACCATTTCCCTGTTAAGCGTTCTCTGTGTTTCTTGAAAGTAAAAGAATCTCGCCAGATGTTTCACGAAGCGAAACACCACAGATTTAATATTTTTGCAATAAGTTTCATAAAATCGACTCTTTAGGAGGATGTAGTTTATCTGAGTTTTGTAAAACCTAGTGAACGCATTTGCTGGGCAGCAAATTTTAAGACATATATATGAAATATGTATATTTTTAACGACTTTTCATCTTACATAAGATATGTTTATTTTGCTTTAACTAAAATTTATAAAAAATCATGATCCCAAGAATCTTGATGAAGATTCAGTGAATCTACGGTTAAACTTCGTTTGCTTCTAGTGAGCTAGGTTTATATTCTAATTACGCTAAATAACCATATTTTATTCGCTAAATATAATTGGCATCAGTAATGTATCAGATATCCTGCACAACAACTGTTGATGGTGCAACGGTGGATACTTGGAAATCGCAACTAACTGCTCATCCATCAGTGAATTCTAGGTTGAAACGATTTTTAGACATTGTGGGGAGCTTAGTAGGACTACTAATTTTATCGATTTTGTTTGTACCAATAGCAATAGCAATTAGAATCGATAGTCCTGGTTCAATTTTCTTCACACAAGAACGTTACGGACTATACGGACGCTCATTCCGTATCCGGAAATTCCGCTCTATGGTTTCAAATGCGGAGAAGTTAAAATCTTTGGTGCACAATGAAGCTGATGGATTAATTTTTAAAAATAAAAATGACTTCCGAGTCACAAGAATAGGTCGCTTTTTAAGAAGTACAAGTCTAGATGAGCTCCCACAGTTTTGGAACGTTTTAGTAGGCGAAATGAGTTTAGTAGGGACACGTCCACCAACAAAGGATGAAGTGTCTCAGTATAATCAACGTCACTGGCAACGCCTAAATGTTAAACCAGGTTTGACAGGCGAATGGCAAGTTAACGGTCGTTCTCAGATCAAAGATTTTGAGCAAGTTGTGGACTTAGATTTGCAGTATCAGAAGAAATGGTATCCAATGTACGACTTATTACTGATTGTGAAGACATTTTTCATGATCGTTGGTCGAGTGGGAGCTTTCTAAGGAAGTTATTAAACCCTCAATTTGGTTATAGCTATTTTGCCAGAAAAACACACATCAACATCACTGCCAGGAGTGCGATCGCGCTTACCATATTCACCCTCGTAATAAAAATCATTGCCCTCAATCCGGTAGTTGATGGGTAATGGTTTGGTACAGGGTTGGCAAAACACAACTTCTGGATCTGGTTCTCCTGGAAGCAGATGAGGTAAATTTACGTTCCAAAAAGTTCCCGGTTCTAGGGGACGATTGAGTAAGTCAGCTAAAACAGAACTCGTCCAACGTGCTGCCACATCCCAATCAACATTCAGCTTCTTTTTAAGATAGCGAGAAACTGCAATACCAGGAATGCCATGCATAGCTGCTTCCCTGACAGCGGCGACAGTCCCGGAAATGTAGGCATCCACGCCCATATTGCCTCCAGCATTGATTCCGGATAATACAAATTGGACATTTGTGCAAATATGTGTTATTCCAATTCTGGTGCAATCAGCCGGAGTTCCTGCAATAGCATACTCGTTTTCAGAGCGACGATGGACATGAATTGGTTGAGTCGTGGTGACTTGATGTCCACAACCAGAAAGATGATCTCTGGGAGCGGCTATAATAACTTGTTGACCATTTACAGCTTTCAGGAGCGCTTGAATACCAGGAGCGTCGATCCCGTCATCGTTGGTGAGAATCAAAGTCATAGATTGTCTACTTAGGACTTGTACAAATATAAGCAACAAAACCGATTTTGAAGCAAATTTGCTTTGAAAGCAATTGCTCAACCGGCAACAGTGTGCGTTCTTCTCAAAACAAATTTCAATACATAAGGTAAGTTGCTAGTCACTGTGTAAAATCTATTTTAAGTACAAAATTTTGTAAAGTATTTAAAAATACTCAAAAGAAGTCTTTATATTGAAGTATTGTTTAATAACTAGCAACTTTGTTTATATACACACAGGTAGCTGTAGTTCAGTGGGAAATTAAATGTATATTATGTCGCTCGTGAAAAAACTGCAAAATTCTCCAAATCATTACTTATACTATCAGTTATAAAAAAACGTATATTGTCTAAGTATTGAATGACTTAATATACACTCAAAAGAGATGAAATAAAGATTTCAAAAAAATCATGATTCTTGTTTAGATCTTTATAATTAATTCTCAAAGATTTTCTTACTGTTGTAAATACGTCTTTTGTCAACCAACTGCTTAGTAGATTGACAATGAGATTGTTTAAGAAATATTAATTAAATTGAGAAATTCCGAAATTGGTTCTTGCTCATGGAAGTATTAAAATCTGGAACATCTGCACAACAAAGACTGCGTCTTCATTTTTTAGACGGTTTACGTGGATTGGCATCTCTATATGTCGTTCTTGTCCACATAAATCGATATATGGGAGAACAAGTACCTGTATTTTTGCAAGTTATAGGCAGAACTTTTAAATATGGAAATTTTGCTGTAGCGATTTTCATTGTGCTTTCGGGCTTTGTTTTGATGCTACCAGTAGCCCGTTCGCAAAAGGGTTATCTTCCTGGAGGTTTTTGGGATTATATTCAACGGCGATCGCGTAGAATCTTACCTCCTTACTATGCTGCTCTCTTTTTTAGTTTGCTAACAGCAGTCATCATATTAGGATTTATTCACTTTTTTAATTTCAAGTGGCATGAATCTCCGGAATATGGAGAATTTCATGTTTTCTTTTCCCCTCTTGACGTAATAACACACTTGCTACTCATTCACAACTTCACTCGTGACACACTGGCTTCTATTAATACACCTATGTGGACTGTTGCAACTGAGTGGCAAATATACTTTTTATTCCCACTATTATTGTTACCTATATGGCGGCGTTTCGGCTTATTTACCGCTGTGATTAGTGCTTTTTTAATTAGCGTAGCACCATTGTATCTTTTGAATGGATTTTTGGAAGCAGCTCATCCTTGGTTTCTCGGCTTATTTGCTTTAGGTATGGCAGCAGCAGATATTATTTTTTCCGAAAAACCAAAGTTAATTGCGATCAGAAACTCCTTGCCTTGGAATGTGCTTGCGATTGTATTCATTGTTCTTGCCCTGATAGCCGGAGCGCAAACACTGGGAGTTGTTGCTATGATAACCGGATCGCAAAAAATGGGATTTAATTCTTGGATTAGTGATAGTTTTTGTGGTTTGGCAACAGCTTGTCTACTAGTTTACTGTAGCAACTCAGTTATAAAAGGCAAAAATACACCTCTCGTTCTGCGGTTATTTGAGAGTCGTTGGGCAATTGCACTCTCAACATTTTCTTACAGTTTATATCTCACTCACGGAGTCGTAGTAACAGTGGTAGGTAATTTCCTTCTTAATCTTCACATGCCGCCAACTGAATTTATCACAATATTTTATCTGGTGGCTTTACCACTGTCTTTACTGATTGGTTACTTGTTTTACTTAGTTTTTGAAAGACCATTTATGTCTAATTTTTTGAAAAAGCGCAAGGTAAAAGATGCAGTCAATTAATTGCAGTAAAGAGTCAAAGAAGAAGCAGAGGGGAAGCGAACAGGGAGCAAGGGAGAAAGTAAGTAGGTCGGCGTAAATAATTCTTGTTGGAATAAGGCAGGGAGCAGGGAGCACCCGAGCAGGGAGAGAAAGAGTTTGAGCCTTATTTACTTTTTTTCACACAGTTTGGTTTTATTGCACCGACTTACTTATCTTACTAATAACTAATCTGAGATCTTGCACGTATGCGTCTTATAAAATTGAGCCACTCCGCGTCACTTTAGTGCGCGGAGTGGCTCAAAATACCTTGAAGCATATCTTCCACATGGTCTAGCTTGCTTTTGCCATCCCCTTGCGGATCATAAATCCGGTAGTCAATTACCCAAAATTGACCGATTTCTGGATTAACATAAACACAGTTAACTAAACCTATCCCTTTTCATCAATCTTCTTTCCTTTTACCCTTTTCCTTGGAATTATGACGCAGGATGAGTTATTGGTACTGATAGATCGCGCGATGGTTGAGGGTTGGCGAGAGTTAGACTTGTCGGGACAGGAGTTGACTGAGTTACCTGTAGAAATTGGTAAGTTGAAGCAGCTTGAGTCTTTGATTTTGGGAAAGAAGGTTGAAGGTTATGAATACGTAGGAAACCGCGATCTCGAAAAGGTTTCAGGTAACAATTTAAAAACGCTTCCTCTCGAACTATTGGGTTTGCCTAATTTGCGTAAGTTGGATATTAGTGGCAATCCTTTAGAGAGCATTCCCGATGTGGTAACGCAAATACTACATTTAGAGGAACTTATCTTAATTCGAGTAGAGCTAACTGAAATACCTGATGCGATCGCTAATTTAACCAATCTGACGCAGCTTGACCTCAGTTACAACAAAATAACCCAGATTCCAGAGGCGCTGGCTAAATTAACCAATCTGACGCAGCTTGACCTCAGTTACAACCAAATAACCCAGATTCCAGAGGCGCTGGCTAAATTAACCAATCTGACGCAGCTTGACCTCAGTTACAACAAAATAACCCAGATTCCAGAGGCGCTGGCTAATTTAACCAATCTGACGCAGCTTGACCTCCGTAAGAACCAAATAACCCAGATACCAGAAGCGCTCGCTAAATTAACCAATCTGACGCAGCTTCACCTCTTTGCCAACCAAATAACCCAGATACCAGAGGCGCTGGCTAAATTAACCAATCTGACGCAGCTTATCCTCAGTTTTAACCAAATAACCCAGATACCAGAGGCGCTGGCTAAATTAACCAATCTGACGCAGCTTATCCTCAGTTATAACCAAATAACCCAGATTCCAGAGGCGCTGGCTAATTTAACCAATCTGACGGAGCTTCACCTCAATGACAACCAAATAACCCAGATTCCAGAGGCGCTGGCTAATTTAACCAATCTGAGGGAGCTTATCCTCAATAACAACCAAATAACCCAGATTCCAGAGGCGCTGGCTAATTTAACCAATCTGAGGGAGCTTATCCTCAATAACAACCAAATAACCCAGATTCCAGAGGCGCTGGCTAAATTAACCAATCTGAGGGAGCTTATCCTCAATAACAACCAAATAACCCAGATTCCAGAGGCGATCGAAAGTTTGCCGAAATTGGAAAAACTAGATTTACGAGGAAATCCGCTTCCTATTTCACCAGAGATTTTAGGATCTTCTAATAATGTTGGTTCAGTAAAAAAAATTTTCAATTACTTGCAATTACTCCGTAGCGGTGAAGTGCGTCCACTCAACGAAGCCAAACTCTTACTCATCGGACAAGGCAGTGTCGGCAAAACATCCCTGATCGAGCGACTAATCCGCAATAAATATGACAAAAATCAACCCCAAACCGACGGACTCAATGTAGAAACTTGGAACGTGCAGGTCAATAGCAAACACATCCGCCTGAATGTTTGGGACTTTGGCGGACAGGAAATTTATCATGCCACCCATCAGTTTTTTCTGACTAAGCGCAGCCTCTATCTCCTCGTTTGTAATAGTCGCACTAGCGAAGAAGAAAACCGCATCGAATATTGGCTCAAACTAATCGAAAGCTTCGGCGGACAGTCTCCGGTGATTATCGTTGGCAACAAAAAAGACGAACAACCCCTCGACATCAACCGCAAGGCATTACGCGAAAAATATTCTAACATCCAAGCGATTATCGAAACCTCCTGCCAAGACAATATCGGCATTGATGAACTTCGCACCGCTATTTTGCAGCAAATCGCCAACCTCAAAGAAGTCTACGATCTTCTACCCCTCTCATGGTTTGAGGTTAAACAACAACTCGAATCCATGCCCCAAGACTTCATCACCTACAGTAGCTATATCGGCATCTGCTACCAAAACAAAATTCCCGAAGAACAAAACCAAGAGCAACTAATCGACTTGCTGCATCGACTTGGCTTAGTTCTCAACTTCCGCGAGCATCCAATCCTCAAAGATACCAACGTCCTCAAACCCAACTGGGTGACAGAAGGCATTTACGCGCTCCTGAGCGATGAAAACCTCAAAACTAAAACCAAAGGCATTTTCACCCCCGCTGATCTCACTCGCATCCTCAATCCAGAGCGATACCCCACCAAGCGTCACGGCTATCTGATCGGGTTGATGAAAGAATTTGAGCTTTGCTTTGCACTAGAATGTCAGCCACCACAATTCCTAATTGCAGGACTTCTGCCTAAAGACCAACCAAACGAAACAAAACTCAAGGGTGAAACCCTGGAATTTCAATACCATTATAAAGTTCTCCCCGAAAGCATCATTTCCCGCTTCATCGTCATCAGCCACGAAAAAATTTATAACCAAATCTATTGGCGCAGTGGCGTAATGCTGCAATATCAACAAAACAACGAAATCTACAACATTGCTCGCATCAAAGCCGATCCCGAAGACAAAAAAATCTTCATCACCATTAGCGGACGCAAAGAAACCCGCCGCTTATTTCTCGGCATTCTCCGCGATGTCTTCCAAAAAATCCACAATCCCAACCTCGAAATCACCGAATGGGTTCCCGTCCCCAACCATCCCAACCATCCGCCCCTCGACTACCAAGAACTCCTCGGACTCGAATTCATGGGTGAAAGCACAATCACCATCGGCAAACTAAGATTAAAACTCGATTTGCGTCAACTTTTAGATGGCTACGAATCACTAGAATCACGTCAAAAATCACAAAAAGGCGATCCAGAAAGCGATCGCTTCACAATTGTCAACCAGATTTACAATAACAACCACGGAGAATCTAAACCCATGACACAAAACACAAACAACTTTCAAAACCCAAACATCGGCAACTTTGCCAACGAAGTCAAAGACAACGCCAGACAGCAAGCCTCTAACTTCACCCAAACAAGCGGTGCAAACATCAGCGAAATTCTGCAACTAATCGGCAACCTGCGCTCCTCTGCCGCCCAATTCCCACCAGAAACCCGCGACGACATCATCATTGATATTGATGATGTAGAAGCAGAAATTCAAAAGCCAGAAAAAGAACGCAATTTACCCAAACTCAAAAAGCGTCTACTAGCTTTACTAACTGCTGCTGCTGTAGTCGCTGCCCCGATTGCAGGTATGACAGACTTTACAAACAATGTTATGGAAATAGCGAACAAATTAAATATCGAACTACCGCTTCCCTCTGGTAAATAGACTTTTCTCACTCCAGGGGCGATTGCGCGGAGCGCAGACGCCAAGGGCGTATCGCAACCTATCCAAGCTCCATGTCATTTTTTATTACAGTAGGAATACGATCATGCTACATAGACTCGTGGTGTTCCTGTTGCTGTGATAGTTGTCATTTTTGTTTCCTTTGCTTTCTCTATGTTCTGGAGTTTAGACTAAAAATTGGACTTAAGATTAATTTTTATGTAAACGCCAAGCTGTTTACATAGAAAGAGTTTTAGACAAATAGCTCAAATTCTCGCTTTTTGAAGAAAGCGAACCTCAAAAACCCTACAGAGACTAGGATTGGTGAGAATTCATCAAATTGTTAGTCTAAACTCCAGTTAGATGCAGTTGGCAGAAAAATCACTTAGGTGCTTGACCGTTGCATAAGTCCTGATATAATGTACAAAGGAAAAAAATTCATCCCAACTTCAAGGGTGCTTAGGCCAAATCTCTCAATTAATTCACCAAACAATGGCTAAGCCCGAAATGAGTGAAGCATTTACCTAATTCCTGTTGCATAATTACCTAACTTTGAAAAAGCTTCAAAAACAGAAGCCTTGTTTCTGTTGTTGAAGATTTGGGTTGAACGTGCGTTGCTCCAGTAAGCACGTAATTTCCGCGAGCTTTTAGGGCTTAACTCAATTGCTCTAATATTCAGGGTTCTGCCTTTCTTCGGGTCATCTGCAGTTAAGACGTTAACGAAGAACTTGATGGAGGCAAAATAATGAACAATACAGATTCTCAATCTCAGGCGCTTCAAAGCAATGTCTCGGGTCAACAAATTCCCGACGTCATCCCTAATCCCAGCAATCGTCAAAATTCCACTCTTAATGTGAATGGAGAAGGTACTGGAATTTGCAAAGGTGTACAAGATACCATCGATTCTTGGATCAACAACGGCTCTGGTGGGAATGGGACTCAGATTAATGGCAATAATGCAAGCAGTACTCTGCCTGGTCTCTCTAGTCATGATCCGAGCCTCGTCAACAATGGTAACAACAATCTTTCTGGTGGTAGCAATGGAGATCCTCTAACTGGAGGACAAGACACCCTCGTCGGTCACTCTAATCCAGACCAGATCACTCAGGACTTTAACAATTCTAGTGGCACATCTCCATCCCCTAATTCTGCACCGACACCTGCATCCCCCTCTTCTTCAACGCCAACAGCAAATAACTCTGGTGGTATGTACTACGTTTCACCGGATGGTAATGATAGCAATCCAGGTACTAGTGATAAACCTTGGAAAACTGTTAACTATGCGGTTGCGGAGAACTCTGTTGTCAAAGCTGGTGACACTATTATGGTTCAACCAGGTACTTACAATGAGCAAATTACCCTTGGTAAATCTGGTAACAGTGAGTCTGGTAATATCACACTAAAAGCCAATGGTAATGTCACAATAAATGACCCTGACTCTAGTAATGGAAGCTTCGGAGAAGGAGTTATTCAGTCAGCTGGCAAAGGCTATTGGACCATTGATGGCTTCAATATTCAGAATAGTGCCTGGGCTGGAATCGCTTTACGTGATGCCAACAATATGACTGTTCAAAACAACCATACTTACAATACTGGCTCTTCAGGTATCATCGTCATGCCTGACCACTACTTCCAGGGTGGAGATGCTGAGGTTACTAGTAAAAATATCAAGGTGCTCAACAATACTGTCGAAAAAACCAATCAGAAATGGCCAGGTGGCACAGGCGACAATTCTGTATCTGACCCAACTGGTACGCAAGAGTCCCTGAGCATTTGGGGTGTCGATGGTTTTGAGGTGGCTAATAATACCGTTAAAGATGGCAAACGTGAAGGTATCGACATCAAAACCGGTTCTCGCAATGGCTCTGTTCATGACAACAATATAAGTGGTCAAGCCTCGCTTTCTGGCACATATGGAGGCTATCGAGGTGGTCCTGCTCTTTACATAGAGGGTAACCGTGCTGCTTCATTTAACATCGATGTCTACAAGAATGTAGTCACTGGAAACACTGCTGATGGAATTGTTGTTGCAGATGAAGTGCCTGAACAAGGGGATGTCTCTAATATCCGAGTCCACGACAATGTTGTTTCTGGAAATGGAAAAGAAGGTATGAATCCTGGTAACGGCATTGCCGTGACTAGTAACGTTCGTAACGTTGAAATTTTCAACAATACCGTTGATAATAATGTCCAAGCCCTTAACATTGATGGCACTGGTTATGTCACTGGCGGCTATAAACCAACCGACATTGTGGTACGCAACAATAAGTTTACTAATAGTAGCTACCGGAATGGGTTGATTGAAGATGCAGGCAATGTGACTTTGGATAGTAACTCGTTCTCAAACAAGTTTGACAAGCTGTATGAAGGTGGAACTGGAATTGACAACATGAAGGAGACCAACAACATCAAGGTTTAGTCAGTAAGATTTGTCTATTCAAGTAGGCAATGACTTCCACCTCGCATCTGGATCGCCAGCAATTGGTCAGTATGATCAACATGACTTGGATAGTGTACAACGACCTCAAGGTGCTGGCACTGATATGGGTGCTTACGAGTATGCAAGTCATGCTTAAGAATACAGCTGTGTGAATGGTTCGAGCAAAAGTTAGGGATGAGGCAACATATTGTCTGTGGGTAGGCTGGATGCTAACCAAGACAGTGTATGTGGTCCACACATACACTGACACTGATCCTTAAAACGTTGCTAACAAGAGGAGTGATTTTACAAAGCTGATTCAGCTTTAGTGAAATCACCCTCTTGAACCAAAGTTTTTCATAGCAAGGAGCGATCGCGCAGAGCACACCGTTTTTTGATCGGTGCGCTCCTTTTCTCTATTAATCTGGATTCATCTGCGTATATGTGCTGTTCTAAGTAGCCCTCAAATTCAGATTTTTGTCAAAAATATATTAAAATTCTCGACCACACATAGAATCAACAACTGCAAGTGGTTTGTTTTTATTCTGTTCACGACAAAGCAAAGTCTGAGCTAGACGTTGCTGATAGTAGTATTGATGAGCAGTCCAGCCCACAGGTGTACCAGCAATTGTACCAATTATTAGACCAGTAAATAGGCTCTGAATAAGGTGCTTTCTTTTGATAGTATTTTGTCTTACAGATGTCTCTTCTTGAAACATAAAAATTATTACTTTATATTCATTCAAAAAACTACACAATCAATATGGCGAAAAGCTAATTTCATTTACAACTATTCTACTTTTTGACTTAAACTTATTTATATATTTATATATTAAATATTTACTTGCTCACAAAAACTTTATCTAAAAGTGCAGTTTTCCTGTGACAATACTATTTTTAGTACTATCTGAAGACAGGCGAAAAAATGCAAAGATTCAATTAATGAGCATAGATAAACACAGATGTAAATAATATAATATATTAACTCTGTGCTCATCTATGATTTTTTGTCTGCTATTTAGCAAAAATTATGTCATCTGACATTTTCAGAATTTTAGATTTGTGCACCTGGTTTGGCTTCAGCACCCATTGGTGAAACGTAATCGCGGAAAAGAGTGATTTGTTGCTCATATTCTATTTGGATAATTTTGCTGAGCAGTTGTTGAGCTTGCTCGGAAAGCTTATAGTCTGGAGGCATAGGCTTGATAATAATTTGCTGCATACCTTGGGCTAAGCGATACCAAAACAGTAGTTTGGTTGTATCAGCCAATGAGCCATACATCCGGGTATAATCACTATCTGCTTTATTAATCAAATCACGCTGAAATTGCAACTGCTCATCGTCGGATAATTCTTTTATTTGATTGAACAAACCGTCAGCAATTTCTGGAGAAACAGTACTTGCTCCAGGCGCAGCAGGTGTGATCGAACCACCCATCTCTTTGTAAACGAACCAAAATAAAGCTAGTTGTTCATCTACGTCCAACCCTTGCCAAGCTGTAACATATTCACGAATAGTTGGATCGCCCGTTTGAGTAGATGTCATAAAAAACTCCGATTGCCGTAAATTACCAACATTAAAAAGAGTATCAAACATTTATTGAGTATTTAACCCCACTGAAGGCAGATGTATCGAAATCAAACAAAAGAATAAGAAAACAAACAATAGAGTGGGATTTTAGAAAAATTCTACATTTTTTATGATGAATTTTCAGAAGGCGCTCAAAAATGAAAATAGAAAACATCCATCAAAAGGCTTGTTTATTCTAGAATCCGAGTTGTTGACGGAATTTTCAGCAGGTTAAAGCATGGAAGACATTTCTAAATACAAAGTAGCCATTCTTACATGCTCTGTCAATGGTATTGGAGAAGCGATTTGCTGACAAATTAGCCAAATAAGGAGCATTGCTTGTTGTAAATGGACTACCTAATGATCCAGTTGAGCACGTAGTCAATTCAGTTAATACAGTGGTTGCTAAAGCAATAGCCTATCCTGGAGATGTTTCACAACTGCGTGCAAATAGCAATTAATGTTTAGCAAAGGAGAAAGGGAAGAAAGCCCTGACTCCCTGACTCTCTCATCCCTTTGTTATTCAGTCTCTTCTGTCTTGATAATCTTGCGATGACTTTGGATCTAATTCCCAACGGTTATCATCACGCTGATCTAAAATTTCTGTTGTGCGTAAAAAAGCTTTGTCGTCCATTTCCATGCCAACAGCAGCACCGAGTTCATCTACAATATCTTGATCAGGAGTAGGAGCGGTACCACCTACAGCTTCATCACCTTCATCTGCTGCTGTTTCCCAAGCTGCATCCACATCCCCTGCTGTTAGTTCTGGATTGGCATCAGAATTTCTTTCGATTTGGGTCCGCAGTTTATGATCGCCAATATTATACCCCGGTTCTGTCTTAACACCAGTGCCGTAAGATTCGGTAATTTCTTCTGGCAAATCATCTGTTTCAAGTTCGTTATAGCTATTTTGCCTTGCTAAATCTTTTTTTTCTGCCATAATCCTAGTCCTTGCTGCATCCTCAAGATAACGCTTTATCTTCAAAGGGTAGTCTTCCTAAAGAAGTATGACTTTTGATATAAAACAATCTCTTCCTTAAGAATGAAGAGAAGGAACTTATTGATGCATAGTCTTATATGTATCAATTCACGTTATAGCCACTTCATGGAGAGTTATGGGTTTAAAGAGGTGGGAATTAGAAATTATTTTTTTCTGATAATTCTTACCTACTTACAACTCATAACTATTTTTTTTGATATTTGGTGAAAAGTGCTCATTCAAAAGCAACATCTGTATCTCACTTAATAAATAAAAAATATATTTCTAAAGAACGACGAAGAAAAGTTTTTGAGATGTCATAAAGTAAGTAAGTACATGAATTCATGGTCGAGTGATAAGGTAGTTAGGAACTATGACTTTAAGCTTTGAGCATATTGAACTCAAAATCATAGCTCCTAACTGTTTTCTAAAATCACAAATAAATTGATAAATTAATTGAGTAATTATACATATATAATTGCTAATTTTTCTGTGTTGAGAGAAACTGTAAAATCTGCTAAAGAAGAATTTTAAACTAATTTATCAGATAATTACGTCTAGCTCTTCCCAGTATCACTAAAGAGTGAAATCACTGCATCAAAGAGTGCAAGTCATTAAGTCCTAAGTCCTGACTGATGGGTTACAACTCACGAAAAAAGTTAAGGAATGATACTTGAAGCACTGAATGTTCATTTAGTCGAGGAATTAAGGAAAACCAATGGTCAACTATAGTACTGGAAAGAAAAAAGTTGCTATCCTCATCGAAAATGATGTAGAAGACGCAGAATTTCAAGTACCATTCAATGCATTAAAGCAAGCGGGAATGGAAGTCGTTGTTCTTGGTTCTCGTATAAACGAAACTTATAAAGGGAAACAAGGGAAAGTTTCTAAGCAAGCCGATGGGACTACAACTGAAGCAATAGCTTCTGAATTTGATGCTGTAGTCATTCCCGGTGGTGTGGCTCCCGACAAAATGCGGATCAACCCCAATACTGTCAGATTTGTGCAAGAAGCAATGCAGCAAGGAAAATTAATAGCTGCTGTTTGTCACGGACCACAACTTCTAATTGAAGGCGACTTGCTCAAAGGTAAACAAGCCACTGGTTTCTTAGCAATTCGCAAAGACATCATTAATGCTGGTGCTAACTATGTAGATGAGCCTTTAGTAGTTGACGGAAATTTGATTACTTCACGTCAACCCGGAGATTTGCCAATTTTCACCACAGCCTTATTGAGTCGTTTGGGTTATGGTGGTAAAGAAGCGGCTTTACCAGATGAGAGAGACCCAAAAGCCGAATGGTGGAAATTGGCTAACGCTTGGGGTGGTTCTACCAAGGGTGAGATTGTTAAAGCTTTGAATACAGCTCTTTCTGGTGAACGTTATTCCCAAGAAGCGTTGCAGAAGTACTCTGAGAAAGAATCTGATGGGCAAATAAAATCTCTGTTTCAAGAGATGATTAGCAATAAACAGCGCCACATCGAATTTTTGGAAGCGCGTCTAAATGAACTAGGCGAAAAACCTTCAATAGCCGCAAACATTGCTAACCAGTACGCAAAGGTCAAAACCGCTCTTACAGGAAGTGACGATATTTACCAATTGCGTTCTGCCTTGGGCGATGTGCAAACGGGTATTGGTGATATTGGCAACTTGATACCAGTAACAACCGACCCAGTATCAACTGCAATGTTCACACAAATTCACAAAGACCTGTTGACAGACGAGCAGCGACTCGTAGATCTGTATCGGGCGCGAGTGGGTACACAAGTCAAGCCTGCTCAACCGACTACAGGATCTGCTGTCACGATGTAATGTCTTTGTGGAACGAACCACCAGGACGGGGTACGGTGCCTTTAGGCAGCAGTTTGCGGTGCGAATAACGGCTTTCCCGCTCTTGAGTACGACTGCGCTCTATGCCTGACGCCATGCCATTCGGCTATCGCAGTGTGATCGATAAGCGTTCGGCTTTGCTGTGTGCTCTGCGCCGCTCCGTGCTGTAGGCATAGGGTTTGCAGTTTTATTAGGATGTGGCGTGGTTTTTCTCGTTGTAGCGGCTATTGTCGTAAATTAGACTGATTTATCAGGGTGCAATTACTAACGAAGGCCGATTAAATTAGTACAGCAAATAATTGGCGGGGGTATAAGTCAAGTGATAAAAGTGGAAAAGACGGTCACGATTAATAAAGGGGCAGACGAGCTTTACCGCTTTTGGCATAACTTCGAGAATCTGCCCAATTTTATGAAGCATCTCAAGTCTGTGAAGGTGTATGATAATAAGCGTTCTCACTGGATCGCAAATGCACCTTTAGGTGGAAGCGTGGAGTGGGATGCAGACATTATTGAAGACCGGGAAAACGAATTTATTTATTGGACTTCAGTACAAGGTGCTCTTGTTGAGAACTCTGGTTTTATCCGCTTCAAAAAAGCACCTGGTGATCGTGGAACTGAGGTCAAAGTTGTTCTTCAATATAACCCGCCTGGTGGTGTTTTAGCATCTGTATTTGCTAAACTTTTTGGTGAAGAACCAGAACAGCAAATAGGTGATGATTTGCGCCGCTTTAAGATGTTAATGGAAGCAGGCGAAGTTGCCACTACTGATGGACAACCAACAGGCGAGAAATGAAGTTGTTAGTTAAATAATTTTGACTAATGACGAATGGCAATGAAAGCAGAAATTTCGGTTAAAAGCTTCAGGTACTGCAAATTAAAAACAACAGAGGATTTTTATGGCTCGCTTACGTAAGATTTTGACAGTTTTTCTAGTTGGATTAACATTTTTTGTCACGCAAGCTTTTGGCTATGGCGCATTACAAGCCCAAGCTAATGACACTGTAAGCAGCCCACAAGGTGTTTATTACAAAGGAACACCTGATGGCGCTGGCAGAACGAATCACAATGACGACAACGTAGTTGACAAAACAAAACAGAACTTAAAAGAAACTGCTGATAATGTCCGCGAAAAAGTCAACAAAGTGGGTGATGCCGTAAAAACTCCAGAAGCGACTCATTACAACGCAACACCCGATGAGGACAATTTCAGCAAAGGCAATAAGCTATCTCAAAATAGTGGTCAAAACCCCCTAAAAGAAATTGCTGATAACGTCCGTGAAAAACTCAATCTTGATGAAGAAACTCCTCGCGCTACAAAAGATTTTTTGAGGTCAACTGAAAGAAAAGTTGAAAATACTGTTGAACCAGTAACTGGAACACGAGAAGGATATTATCAAGATTCTGCCAGAGTCAGATAAGTAGAGTCTATGGTGTAGGGTATGGTAAGTCCCTACACCATAACGACGAATGAGCAATTATTAAGGACTAAAGACTATGAAAGCAGTTTGCTGGCATGGTGCCAACGATGTACGAGTCGAAACGGTACCAGACCCCAAAATCATTAACCCACGAGATGCTATTGTTAAAATTACCTCGACGGCAATTTGCGGCTCTGATTTGCATCTCTACAACGGCTACATCCCCACAATGGAAAAGGGGGATATCCTCGGTCATGAATTCATGGGGGAAGTCGTTGAAGTTGGTAGTGCAGTAAAAAATATTAAAGTGGGCGATCGCGTTGTCGTTCCCTTCACAATAGCCTGTGGTAACTGCTATTTTTGCAAACATGATTACTGGTCACTGTGTGACAACTCTAACCCCAACGCTTGGATAGCTGAAAAGTTGATGGGTTATTCACCATCAGGTCTATTTGGTTACTCCCATATGTTGGGTGGTTACGCTGGCGGTCAAGCAGAATACGCCAGAGTTCCCTTTGCCGATGTAGGCTTGTTCAAAATCCCTGATGGTTTAACGGATGAACAGGTACTATTTTTGACAGACATTTTTCCGACTGGTTACATGGCAGCGGAAAACTGCAACATCCAACCTGGTGATGTCGTTGCTATCTGGGGTTGTGGACCAGTTGGGCAGTTCGCCATCAGGAGCGCTTTTTTGCTGGGTGCAGAGCGTGTTATTGCCATTGACCGTGTTCCCGAACGCCTACAAATGGCGAAAGAATACGGCAAAGCAGAAGTCCTCAACTATGAAGAAGTGGATGTTGGCGAAGCCCTTAAAGAAATGACAGGCGGTCGTGGTCCTGATGCTGTGATGGATGCAGTAGGAATGGAAGCGCACGGCACAGACTTTATGGCGTTGTACGACAAAGCAAAGCAAGCAGTGCGTCTAGAAACAGACAGACCTACAGCCTTGCGCCAAGTGCTTGTTTCTTGTCGTAAAGGCGGTCATGTATCAATTCCGGGTGTTTACGGAGGCTTTGTGGACAAAGTGCCGATGGGTGCTGTTGTGAACAAAGGTTTGACCATCAAGACGGGACAAACTCACGTCCATAAGTATTTACGTCCTTTACTTGAGCACATCCAGAATGGGGACATTGACCCAACATTTATTATCACTCATACCTTACCCCTGGAACAAGCGCCTCACGGTTACGAAATTTTCAAGGATAAAAAAGACAACTGCATCAAAGTTGTACTCAAACCATAATGGCATTGGTCATTTGTCCTTTGCTGCAAATGACCAATGATTAACGACTAATAACTAACTATGTTTGACTCTGTAAAAAAAGAACTATCTCGGCGTGCTCTTTTATATAAGGCAGGTTTTGGGTTCATGGGACTGAGTGTTGTTGGGGCAGTCGGAAACATTATCAAACCCGCGCCTACTCTAGCCCAAGCAGCACCAGCACCATCCAATGAACCCTCTTTACCTCCGGAAAAAAAGCTGGGATGGGCAGTTGTTGGTTTAGGTGAGTTTGCGACTAAACAGATAATGCCTTCGTTTGCAGAGTGCAAAAAATCGAAGTTGGTGGCATTGGTAAGTGGCGATCGCGCCAAAGCCGAAAAGTATGCCCAGCAATACAGCGTCAATCCTAAAAATATTTACAATTACCAGAACTATGACTCTATCCGCAATAACCCAGAAGTAGATATTATTTATATCATCTTACCCAACGCGTTACATGCGGAATACACTATTCGTGGAGTGCAAGCAGGCAAACACATAATGTGTGAAAAGCCGATGGCGATTACTGTAGCAGAATGCCAAGCAATGATTGATGCGGCAAAAAAAGCAAACCGCAAATTGATGATTGCTTACCGCGCCCAATACGAACCATACAACCTCGCCACCATTCAACTTGCTCGTAGTGGAAAACTAGGCAAGCTCAAGTTAATTACCTCAGATCACGGACGAAACCTCAACCCCAAAGAACCTCAAGATCGGTGGCGCGTGCAAAAAAAATTAGCTGGCGGCGGTTCTCTCTACGACATCGGTATCTACAGCTTACAAGCAGCACGGTACATCACAGGCGAGGAACCTGTAGCAATTAGTGCCATGATATACAGCACCCCTAACGACCCCCGGTTTCGGGAAGTGGAGGAAAATGTCAACTTCGTGCTGCGTTTCCCTAGTGGCGTTCTTGCCAACTGTACCTCCAGCTACGGCTACTCCAATACCAAACGCATACAAGTTTTTGGATCTGACGCTGTCTTGGAATTAGATCCAGCCACAGACTACTACAAACATCGCTTAATCATTAAGAGCAAAAACGGTGACCAAGAGCAAAAAATCGAAGAAAAGAACCAGTTCGCCCTAGAGATAGATCACCTATCCGAGTCAATTATACAGAACAAACAACCAAAAACCCCCGGCGAAGAAGGCTTGCAAGACGTTAAACTTATGCAGCTCATTTACGAAGCAGCTCGCACAGGCAAAACCATCAAAGTTTAGCACTCTCCAACTCTCCCCTTCCTTTTCTTCCTTTGCGTCCTATGCGCTAAGGCGCACGCTTCGCGAACGCGTCCTTCGCGGTTCATTTTTCATAAACCCAATTAAGGAAACAAATATGTCTGACACAAGCGTTAAAAAAGTAGACTCCGCCCATTCTCCCAAAGGTCAACAGGGTCAAAAGTATCTTGCATCTGGTAAATCTGTCTCAATGCGTCTTTGGGAGAACGAACAACCTGATGAATCCAAAGAACCCGCAACACGGGAATATGAAACTGTTGGTTATGTCATCAGTGGTCGTGCCGAGTTGCATATTGAAGGTCAAGTCGTTTCATTAGAGCCTGGAAATTCCTGGGTAGTGCCAAAAGGAGCATCCCACACTTACAAAATTCTAGAACCATTTACCGCTGTTGAAGCAACCAGTCCACCTGCTGAAGTTCACGGTCGAGACGAGAGTTAATTTATATATTTTTACAAAACTTTTTGACCGAAATTGCTTTTATCCAAAGATTACCAGAGGCTCAGTCTCTGGTTTTTTCTTTATTTTGCAACACTCTATCCTAATGTTTGCATAGGTAACTAATGTTCAATTTCAATACTATAGAGGAACGGTGTTACACTCATGAAAATAGCTAATTACCTAGAACACCGATTCACTAATCCCAAAAACCCGGTTTATGTTATTGGGAAGACCGAAATTTTGTTGATTCAACAAGAAAAAACCGGGTTTTTTAGTTACAATTATGAATACTGAATCGGTGTTCTAGCTGGTGTGTTTTGTCTTGAAATAACAATAAACAATAAAGGCAAATGCAATGGCGAAATCAGCGTTGATGGCATTCTTACGGCGAGCTTACAAAATCACTAGCGCATCTTTAGAAACAGGAATTCCTGCGGACGAAATAGTTGAGATTCTCCAGCAAAAGACCACTCGTCGTCGCTTGATATATGGAGGTTTGGGATTAGCAAGTGCCATCAGTGCAGTGACGTGGGATGATGGAGGTGACGGCGTAGCATATGCCACAATTCCTAAAGTCTTGGTAGTAGGTGCGGGAATTGCTGGACTCGTCGCTGCTTATCGCCTTTCTCAAGCAGGGGTTCCTGTGGATATTGTTGAGGCAAGAAATCGTATTGGCGGTCGAATCTATACGCTACAAAATGCTTTAGGAACTTCTATACCCGTGGACTTGGGTGGAGAATTTATTGACACAAACCATACTAGCTTACGCTCTTTGGCACAGGAATTAGGTTTGCAAATTGCAGATTTGTATGCAGCTGATAAGGATTTGATACAATCAACATCGTATTTTCAAGGTCGTAAAATATCAGAAAAAGAAGTCTTACAGTGGTTCACTCCATTGGTGCAGAAAATCAAGCGAGATTTAGCTGCTATCGGCAAGATACCTGTCACCTATCGTACACACAATCAGGCTGCTAGTAAGTTAGATCATACCTCTATCACTCAGTACTTAGAGTCAGCACAAGTTCACCCGCTTCTGAGTCAGAGAATACAAGCTGCTTATACTGGTTTATACGGTCGAGAAGCGAAGGACCAGTCTAGTATGAATATGCTGCTTTTTATTGACACAGATCCGAACAGCTTTCAGATTAGTGCCGAAAGTGATGAACGTTTTCAGATTGTTGGTGGAAATGACCAAGTTCCTCGTTTATTAGCACGATTCTTAACCAATTCTATTGAAACAGGAACGGAATTAGAAGCGATCGCAACTCGAAGCGATGGTAGTTACCGAGTCAGTTTACGTTCAGATAACCGCTCTTTTGAACGAACATATGAACGAGTTTTGCTGGCGTTACCTTTTAGTACTTTGCGTCAAGTCTCGTTAAATGTAGATTTGCCAGCAGTGAAAAAGAAGGCGATCGCCCAATTAGGTTATGGTAACAATGCCAAGTTAATTACCGCTTATCAAGAACGCATCTGGCGCACACGCTATAACTCAACTGCATTTGTCTCTACCGACTTAGACTTTCAATACATCTACGAAGCTTCTCGTTATCAACCAGGTCCAAGTGGTCTACTCACCAATTTTACTGGCGGTCAAAGCAGTTTACTTCTAGGACAAGGTTCCGCTGAATTCCAAGCTCAAAAACTGCTCACACAATTAGAAAAGATATTCCCAGGAATTCCTAGTGTCCGCAAGGGTGAAGCTATTCGTGCGTATTGGCCCACAGAACCTTATACAAGAGCTTCCTATGCTTGCTATCTTGTTGGACAGTGGACAACAATTGCAGGATCTGAACAAGAAAATGTCGGCAATCTATTTTTTGCTGGCGAACATTGCTCCCAAAAATTCCAAGGTTATATGGAAGGTGGTTGTAGAACAGGTGAAATGGCTGCTGTCCAAATTCTACGTTCTTTGGGTTTGAAAAAGAGCGCTGCTCAACAACAAGCGCGAATGACCAGAACTAGTAGTCCACCACAGCAACTTTGACGGGTTGATGAGGTGAAAAAATTCTTACTCTCCCCCAGCTTCCCCTACTTCCCCTACTCCCCCTGCTTGCCTTAACTCGGCAATTTTGGGTTGGTCAAGCACTAGTACCCAGCCTATGGTAGTTTAAGGTTGGTTGCACTTAACATATTGCAACAGATAACTTTTGCCTTTATGACTGGAGTACAACCTTGGGAATAGAACTACGCAGTTTCGTATTTCTTGACAACCTGCAACCTCAACATGCAGCATATATGGGAACAGTGTCTCAAGGTTTCTTGCCATTACCAGGCGATACATCGCTATGGATTGAAATCTCTCCTGGTATCGAAATTAATCGGATTACGGATGTTGCATTGAAAGCAGCCTCTGTCCGTCCAGGAGCACTGGTCGTCGAACGACTGTACGGTCTATTGGAAATTCATTCTAGTTCCCAAGGCGAAACGCGAGCTGCTGGTCAAGCCATTTTGGCGACACTAGGAGTCCAAAAAAACGAATGTCTCAAACCGCGTGTTGTTTCTAACCAGATTATCCGTAACATTGATGCTTACCAAGCACAGCTTCTCAATCGCACGAACCGGGGACAAATGCTGCTAGCAGGGCAAACACTGTATGTATTAGAAGTTGAGCCTGCTGCTTATGCTGCACTGGCTGCGAATGAAGCGGAGAAAGCGGCGGCGATTAATATCCTTGCGGTTCAACCTGTAGGGAGTTTTGGACGGCTTTACTTAGGTGGATCAGAACAGGATATTCTTGCAGGTGCTCAAGGAGCATTAACGGCGATTGAAAATGTAGCTGGTCGGGTAAATTCTCAAAAGGGGCGTCAGGAGTAGAACATGGCAAATCTTCAGCATCTAACTTTACTACAAATAGGTGCGCTGGCATGGAATGACTGGAGAAGGAAAAATCCCCAAATTGAACCAGATCTTAGAGATGCTGAACTCAATGGCGCTAACCTCTACAGAGCCAACCTCATAAAAGCTAATTTAACCGCTGCTAACTTCAGTGTTGCTAACTTAAGCGCTGCTACACTGACACAAGCTGATTTAAGTCATGCCAATCTGATTGGAGCTGATTTGACTGAGGCGAATCTCAAAGGCGCTTTCCTGTGTGAGGCTAACTTGATTGGGACTGAGTTGAAAGGCGCTAACTTGAGAGATGCCGATTTGGGTCATGCAAAGCTAATTCGTGCTAACCTCTGTTTTGCAAACTTAATCGCAGCGAACTTAATTGCGGCTGATCTGAGCAAGGCAAACCTGTACGAAGCAGAAGTGATTGGCGCTTACCTTTACAAAGCTGACTTGTACAAAGCTAATCTCAGGCAAGCTCACCTGAGTGGTGCATACTTGTTGCGAGCTAATTTGAGTGAAGCTGACTTGAGTAAAGCGGACTTGAGATGGACTAACCTCCAAGGAGCGAATTTGGCAGGGGCTAATCTCAGAGGAGCTAAGCTTGAGGGAGCGAAACTCAGGGGAGCCAACCTTAATGGTGTGGATTTTCAAGACACAGTAATACCTGAGTGACACATCTATATAATATGATGGGCTGTTTCCTGTGAGCAGAAAGTAAATAGTATGGAAGCACAACAATCGCGGCAAGATAAGTACAACCTCGTTTTGAGCGGACTACTTGGATTATGCGTGGGTGATGCTTTAGGAGTTCCAGTTGAATTCGAGTCTCGCGCCCGATTAGAGGCGAACCCAGTCAGCGAAATGCGCGGCTATGGGACATATCAACAGTCTCCTGGTACATGGTCCGATGACAGTTCGATGACGTTCTGCACATGCGAAGCGCTGATAGCTAAATGCTTCGCTGCGCCGCACCCTGAAACATTGTTAGAAGCAACAGCAACGAATTTTTTGAAATGGTTTGAGGACGGTTATTGGGCTGCACATGGCAAAGCCTTTGACATTGGAAATACGACTTTGGTTGCGTTGACTCGATTTCAAAAAAGCCGATCTATTGATAACTGTGGCTGCACGGAGGAGAATAGTAATGGCAACGGGTCGCTGATGCGAATTCTGCCGCTGGTATTTTTGCACAAGCATATGGATCTGATGCAGCTGCTAGACCTGACTCACCGAATGTCAGCGCTGACTCATGCCCATCCAAGAGCACAAATGGCTTGTGGTATTTACGTAATGATTGCCAAGTCTTTGCTAGAAGGTGTTGACGCCCTCACCGCCTACTCTGTAGCTGTGCGACAAGCAAGGATGATTTACGCAAAAGAGCCATTTATAAACGAACTACCCCATTTTGCAATGGTTCTCAGTGGAAGTATACACCAGCTTTCACGTCAGGAAATTCAGTCTACTGGGTACGTCATACACAGCTTAGAAGCAGCACTGTGGTGTCTGCTCAACAGGGTAAATTACCAACAAGTCGTGCTACAAGCTGTCAATCTGGGCAGCGATACCGACACTATCGCTGCTATTGCTGGGGGCTTGGCTGGATTACAACACGGCTATGAAATGATTCCGGTAGAGTGGCGAAACGCAATTGCTCGCAAGGACGACATCGGGGATTTGGCAAGACGGTTTGCCGCCATGTTATGAACAAATGGCAGCAGTAGTGTATCATTATTAACCTGATAAAACAGTATTTTCCTTAACTAGACGAAATTGTTTCCACCATCAACGTTGATCGTTTGACCTGTTATGAATGCTGCGTCATCAGACGCAAGGAATAGTACTGTCCCAACAAGATCATCGGCAGTTTCTCGTCTCTTTATAGAACCCATTTGACATCTAACAAGAGGCTGCAAGCCTCTTAATCATTAACCTGATGAAGCAGAGGTTGAGTTTGGCCGTAGCACCAGCCAGGGTTCGTTCAAAGTTCTTAACCAGAATTTTA
>NZ_JABXYX010000276.1 GCF_017982655.1 Brasilonema sp. CT11
GTAAAATTCTGGTTAAGAACTTTGAACGAACCCTGGCTGGTGCTACGGCCAAACTCAACCTCTGCTTCATCAGGTTAATGATTAAGAGGCTTGCAGCCTCTTGTTAGATGTCAAATGGGTTCTATAATGCTCGTTCCCAGAAACCGGAGTTTCAGCGTCTCTCCTTTGTCTTGATTGGTGTCGCAACTCCGGGCGATCTCATCCGCGAGCCCAAGAGAACACCGTTCAATATTGGTCAGCGTGTAGATTTAACAGATTTTACTTTTGAGGAGGCAAAACCTCTTGCTGAGGGGCTGGAACTGTCAACCGATAAAGCGCAACAGGTGCTGAGATGGCTGCTGAAGTGGACAGGCGGACATCCATATTTATTGCAACGCCTTTGTTGCATTATCACTCAGCAGGACAAGAAAAGTTGGTCAAAAACTGATGTTGACCGTTTAGTGAACAACACCTTTTTGCGTGCAATGAGCGAGCAAGATAACAACTTGCAGTTTGTCCGTGATATGCTGACCAAACGTGCACCAGATGTGTTCGATGTCTTAACTACCTATTATGAGATACGCCGAGGTAAGCACCGTGTTTTTGATGAAGAGCAGTCATTGGTTAAGTCTCACCTCAAACTTTCAGGTGTTGTGCGTTGTGAGAACAAGGTGCTGCATATACGGAATCCAATCTATAGGCAGGTGTTTAATGACAGTTGGATCACACAAAATTTGCCTGTTAGAATCACCAAGAAGCAGCTACAGATTAATCTCATAAGAGGACTCTCTGTTGGCTTTGTAGCAGCTCTGATACTTGCTGGAGTAGCCTGGCAATGGCAGGAAGCTCGTATCAAGGAGATTCAAGCTATGACCGAATCTTCTGAAGTACTGTTTGCCTCGAATAACAAATTGGATGCGGTTCTACAAGCAATCACAGCGAAGGAGAAATTAAAAACAGTAGGTGGGGTAGATGCAAATATCCAGAATCGGCTTGAATCAGTGCTGAGAGAAGCAACTTATACCGTAGTTGAACATAACCGCCTGATAGGGCATAGCGAAAAAGTTAACGCAGTCGCCTTCAGCCCCAATGGTCAGCTCATTGCCACAGCGAGTGATGATAAAACGGTGAAACTCTGGAAGCCCGACGGTACTTTGCTTACCACTCTAAAAGGACATAAAGGTGCAGTTTACGGAGTCGCGTTCAGCCCTCAAGGTAATATCATAGCCACAGCAAGTAGGGATCAGACAGTCAAACTCTGGAGAGCCAGCGATGGCACGTTGCTTACTACTCTAAACGGACATAGTCGTCCAGTTTACGGAGTTGCGTTCAGTCCTCAAGGTAATATCATAGCCACAGCAAGTAGTGACAAAACAGTCAAACTCTGGAGAGCTAGTGATGGCACCTTGGTTACTACTCTAAAGGGACATAGTGAAATAGTGAGTGCTGTCACTTTTAGCCCCAATGGTCAACTGATTGCCTCAACAAGTAGGGACAAGACCATCAAACTTTGGAAGCAAGATGGCACCTTGGTAACTACTCTAAAGGGACATAGTGATGTAGTCAGCGCTGTAGCGTTCAGTCCTAATGGTCAGATGCTCGCTACAGCAAGTTGGGACAAAACAGTCAAACTCTGGAAGCCTGATGGCACCTTGCTGAGCACCCTCAATAACCCTGGGGGTAAGGTTTACGGATTAGCGTTCAGTCCTGATGGTGATACAATCGCTTCGGCTGGTTGGGACAGGACAGTCAAACTCTGGAAGCGTGATGGCACTTTGCTGACTACCCTTTCTGGACATAGCGATACTGTTTGGGGAGTAGCGTTCAGCCCTGATGGTAAGACAATTGCTTCGGCAAGTAGCGACAAAACAGTCAAACTCTGGAAGCGTGATAATATCTTGCTGACCACTCTAAAGGGACATAGTGGTGCAGTTAGGGGAGTCGCGTTCAGCCCCAAGGGTGAGACAATTGCCACAGCAGGTGAGGACAACACGGTGAAACTGTGGAGAGCCAGCGATGGCATTTTGCTGACGACTCTTCCTGCCCAACGCGAAGCGAACAAGGGACATAATGCCGGGGTTTGGGCAGTAACATTCAGTCCTGACGGTCAGACAATTGCCTCAGCGAATCGGGACAAGACAATTAAACTCTGGAAACGAGATGGTACTTTGTTGACTACTATAAATGGACATACTCAAGTAGTTAACGCAGTTGCGTTTAGCCCGGATGGTAAGATCATTGCCTCAGGAAGTGACGACAACACAGTAAAACTTTGGAAGCCAGATGGCACTTTGCTAACTACCTTGAGACATGATAGTGAAGTTTGGGGAGTAGCGTTCAGCCCAGATGGTCAGACAATTGCTTCGGCAAGTCGGGATAAGACGGTGAAGCTTTGGAAGCAAGATGGTACTTTGCTGACCATCCTTAAAGGTCATAATGGCGGAGTTAGCAAAGTAGCATTCAGCCCTGATAGCAAAATGATTGCTTCAGCAAGTGAGGACAAAACAGTGAAACTCTGGAAACCAGATGGCACTTTGCTGACTACTCTTCCTGCCCAACGCTACGTTAACAATGGTCACAATGGCGCGGTTCGGGGAGTAGCGTTCAGTCCTGACGGCAAAATGATTGCTTCAGCAAGTGAGGACAAGACAGTGAAACTCTGGAAACCAGATGGCACTTTGCTGACTACCCTCAATGGTCATAATGGCACGGTTTGGAGAGTGGCGTTCAGTCCCGACGGCAAAACAATTGCTTCAGCAAGTGACGATAGTACAGTGATTCTGTGGAATTTGGATCGTGCACTAGATACAGATAAACTAGTGAGCTACGCTTGTGATTGGGTTAAGGATTATCTGAAAACAAATGCACAGCTGCAGCAGAGCGTTAGCGGATATTCTGTGCAGGAGGCTCGTCGTTTGTGTAGTGGGATTAAACCTCAATAGCTTCTGGCAGTTCTGACAAGACAGTACGGTTGTGGAATCTGGATTTGGATGACTTACTAACACGCGGTTGCGCTTGGGCGCATGATTATTTGAAGTATAACCTCAATGTTCAGGATGAGGATCGCAAGCTGTGTGATGATGATGTTGGCGATCGTCGTCGGTGAGTTGGGTTGTCGGATTGGTGGCAAAGCCCTGGCGACTGGAAGTCGCGGCTAGACAAACAAAACCCGCGCAGGCGGGTTAAGACCGATAGTTTATAGTCTGCGCAGGCAGACTTCGTTTGTGTAGGCGCGGTTTCTAACCGCCAGCCTCAGAGTCAGCGCTCGCGCAAAGTACCCGCTTTTAGGTGGCGATCGCTCTTTAATTCAAAGCCAAGATTCTAAAGATAACGTTCTAACTTGCTGAATGCGGTCAAAGTCACTATCAGCCGAGACTACGGTGAGATTGTATTGTAGAGCGATCGCCGCAATCCAAAGGTCATTCTCATCAAATCCCAAATCAGTTATTTTAGTTTTTCTGCGCTTGCTTTTCTCTGTTGCGCCAAAATGGTTGAACAAAGCTGCCTTAAGTTGACCGTAAATAGTAGCTGTATCTGTATCTACATGATAGATGCGAATATCTTCAAGAAATTCTGCCAACCGTGCCAGATTAGTTTCCTATTGTCGAGAATTTTCCATCATGTAGGTAATATCATGTCCGGTTGATTAGTTATAATAAAGATGGAATCGTTGCAGTGCGTCTACTTACACTATGCCGAAACGGATTGCGATCTGCGCTCCGCGCAGCAGCGAAGCTATCGCCAACTACTTAA
>NZ_JABXYX010000277.1 GCF_017982655.1 Brasilonema sp. CT11
CCCAACTGCGTCAAAAGTTAGCTGAAGTTTTGGAAACTATCACCCCAGATATCATTGCTTCCCTCACCTCTTACGAATTTATTCTTGAAGCTTTATTTAGCGCAGCTTCATAAAGAATTGGTATTAGGCAATATTTAGACCTAGAGCACGCCAAGTTTTTACACCAACAATTCCATCTATAGTCAGATCATGCTTGCGTTGAAAGTCCTTGACTGCATCCTCAGTTTTATCACCGAAGTTAGCGTCAAAGGTAATTTTGTATTTGTAACGCAGAATCAGAATTTGTTGCAGTAATCTAACTCCTTCTGTTTGTAGACCTTTCTTTAGAGTTGGCAGATCATTAGACAGTTGGGCATCAGCAGCAGTAGTTGCAGCTTTAAGTTCGGATGACATAGTTTTTTCCTGTTTGAATGTTTTTTAGGAGAACACGCACAGTCAAAGCATTGAGGCTTGTCCTTCCAGATTCTTAGTAAATGTCATCGAATGTAACTTATGCAGTTGGACAATCAACTTTATTGGCGATCATGCTTTTGCTAGATAAGGCGTTGCCAATATTGCGATAATGTCAGAAGCAATTCTGGCGTTGCTCTTGTGCACCGGCTGCTCGCAATACGGTTCGGTTAACGGTCGTCAGTTGTAGTTTGGTGTATCCTGGCAAGTAAGAGACACTAGAATAAAATTCTATTTGCATTTTACTCACCAAACCACAACGCAGTAATGTTACCAGAGCTAAACCCCGGAACTTCGATTAACAGTCGCTATCAGATTCAAAGACTTCTTGGACAGGGAGGCTTTGGAAGAACTTACTTAGCAGTTGACACTCAACGTTTCGGGGATTATTGCGTCCTCAAAGAATTTGTTCCTGCAAACACAGCAGAAGCCGTACTTATCAAATCCCGTGAGTTATTCGAGCGTGAAGCGAAAACTTTATACCAACTCAATCATCCCCAGATTCCTAAGTTTCTGGCTTGGTTAACCGAGAAAGAGCGGATATTTATAGTCCAGGAATATGTTGAAGGTGATAGTTACTCTCAACTTTTGCGCGAGCGCCTTTCAACAAAACGAAAGCCATTTTCCGAGGCAGAAGTTATTCAGTGGTTATTGGATTTGTTGCCAGTTTTAGAGTATATCCATCAACGCAATATCATTCATCGGGATATTTCACCAGACAATGTGATGTTTTCCCATAAGCTTTCTAAACCTGTACTGATTGACTTTGGAATCGTTAAGCAAAAATTCACTCAAATTCTGGCGGGTGATTCTTCAAATTCTTCCCACTCTGTTGCTGGTTCAGTAGTTGGGAAAGTAGGTTATTCTCCAGTAGAACAGATTCGCATGGGACGTTGCTACCCCTGTAGCGACCTCTATGCACTGGGTGTTTCTGCTATTGTTCTTCTGACTGGAAAAATGCCACGTTTGCTGATAGATCAGTCTTTTCAGTGGCAATGGAAATCTTACGTTAAAGTTAGTGATTTTCTCACTCAGATATTGGATAAAATGCTGGAGGAAAGACCAGCCGATCGTTATCAATCAGCCAGAGAAATTTTGAATCTGTTTCAGTCACAAGGTTTATCTGGTAGTATTAATGTGACACAATCACCTCAAAACGTACGAATTCATCCTCACCCTGCTCAGGAACTTGAACTACCAGAGACTAAACTGTCTGAAGAAACTAAACAGTTTCATCAAAAATCACAACAACCCAGGCAAAACACAACAAAAGCCAACGAATTCCAAGCAGAAAATACGACTAGCATCAAGCCAGAGTTTGTGGAGTATTGTCGGCGAGAACTAACTAGTTTTGTAGGTCCCTTCGCCAGTTTTGTTCTTGAAGACACTTTGAATAAAAATCCAGAAATAACACCAGAGCAATTGGTAGAAGTTTTAGTAGAAAAAATTCCTGATCAGCGAAGAGCGCAAGAATTTAAAAAGCGCCTTAACCCCCCTCGCAATTAAAAATTTAACATGAAAATTCCTTTCTAGATGGCTATGAAAAATCAAGCAAGTTGTTCCTGCGGGGACACAGTTTGACTTTCAGGCTGTGGTAGAAAATGCTGAAGAATGGGAATTGGGATTGTTGATGATTGGTTTGCACCAGTTTGAAACAGAACAGGTACCTTTGGGTGGTGGGCGATAGCTTCGCTGTTGCCTAAGCGCAAAGCGCACGCTACGCGAACGGCAGATCGCGCGGGTTGGGTGTTGTTAAACTGGACATTAACGAGATGCTTTGGTTTGACTATCCCGAAGACCAACCGCAGTTATTACTAGATTATCTCAAAAAATTGGTTATGGGAGATAAGAACGCTTATGAAGATGCACTGGATTTTAAAGACCATTGGGTACAAAAGTTAATTGAACATCTTGAGAGTAAAGCAGCTAAGAAAAATAACACTGAAGCGAAGAGGTAAATATGGCTTTTAGTAGCTACAAAACTATTGGTGAAGTTCTCAAAGCTTTTCAAGTTATCTACACCGAAGCTAATTTCGTAGGGGAAGTTGAATTTAAGATACCTGATTACTTCCGAGAAGACTTAGAAACCATGATGCGGGATGGTGTCGTTGATAATTCCGAGTTTGCTATTTGTGAAAATCTTATTTATCCAGTCCTGAAAGAAGTTTGGAAGTGCTACCGCAGTAAGTTTATTTTATGGAGTCATCAGTCACTCAACTATGACGAAAAACTATCAGGTTTTCCTGAATATATTTTAGCGAAACGTTCTCCTTTAGGAAAAGTGGTTTTTGACAAACCATACTTTATCTTGGTAGAAGCCAAGCAAGATAATTTTGAAACAGGTTGGGCGCAATGTTTAGCAGAAATGATTGCTGCTCAGAGATTGAATGATGAGTTGCCAATAGTTATATATGGGATTGTTTCTAATGGTGATCGTTGGCAATTCGGGAAGCTAGAAGCAGAAGTGTTTACGAGAAACATCACGTTTTACACAATTCAAGAAATAGATAAACTCTTTGCTGTCGTCAATTATGTCTTTCAACAGTGTGAATTGCAGCTAAACAATCTGGTAGCTGCTTAATATTCCAGATTATTACCAACTAAATTTCGTCATGCATAAAAGATTTGTTAACCACTGCACGATTGATATAACTCTCATTCCTGATGGTTCAATTTTCATCAAATCTGGTAAAGAAGGAGCAGATCTAACTAAGCCAGATATGGAATTTGTCGAGACTTATCATGTGTTACAAGAACTAGAATTACCACGCACTAATATCATTTATGCTGGCGGCGGTAACTTATATCTGCTTGCACCTATAGATGAGACAGAAGAGAAACTGAAAAAAGTGAGTCAGAGGTTAAATAAGTGGTTAGCAAAAGAATTTCAATATAAAGTTTTTCTAGCCTTAGCTCATGTAGATTTCAATTAGCGATCGC
Source organism: Brasilonema sp. CT11 (assembly GCF_017982655.1). Taxonomy (GTDB): domain Bacteria; phylum Cyanobacteriota; class Cyanobacteriia; order Cyanobacteriales; family Nostocaceae; genus Brasilonema. The sequence goes on from NZ_JABXYX010000277.1 coordinate 3,391, forward strand.
ACTAACTGCTTTGAGTGGTAGTAGATGACTTATAACTCAGCATTAGGGACTTCATTCACTCCAACGCTTTGTGGTGCTGATGCACTACACAAATTGGATACCAACTACTGCATTTTTACCGGGCTGAGTTTTAGCAAGTTTTAAGGCTAGGTAAACTTCTTGCAATGAGCGTCCATAGCCAATTGAGCAAGTAATATCGTGTCCGGTGAAAGACTTATCATTAAGACTGCAAGGGAGCAGGGGGCAGGGAGCAGGGGGAGAAAGAGTTTTCACTCTTTTTGCACAGATGCACCGAATTATAACTAATTAGGCGGACATGA
>NZ_JABXYX010000006.1 GCF_017982655.1 Brasilonema sp. CT11
TCTGGTGAGACAGCGCTGCAGGAGGTGAGACCAGTGCTGCGGGAGGGTTTCCCTCCGCAGGCATCTGGCGTTAGCGCAGCGGAACCGAAGGTTCTCCCCGAAGGGGTCTCCCGACCTAGGCGACTGCTCCCTTCGCAGCGGAACCGGAGGTTCTCCCCGAAGGGCATCCGGGTTTCCCGACTTGTAGACGCCGGAGGCGGTTTCCCGACTTGTAGACGCCCGGAGGGCGGCTTCCCGATAGCCGTAAGGCGTGGCGTCAGCCATAGAGGTAGCACAAGCGCGTTGTAGGGGTGTAGGGGAACCCTTACCCCCTTACACCCCTAATTGTTGACGCTGCGTAGAATCTTGGCAAAAATGGCGTTGTCACTAAAAAACTTTTTCTGAATCACAGCCCAACCGCCATAATCATCAGTTGTTGCCAAAGTTTTGACCCGAGGGTATTTATCAACGAACTCTTTTGCTTGCGCTACACTCGGATCAATTGGTCGGTAACCAGTTTGGGCAAATATTTGTTGAGCTTCTGACGTATACAAATATTGAATAAACGCTTTTGCCACTTCACGGGTGCCGTGCTTGTCTACATTTTTATCGACAATAGCAACTGGGTTATCAATTGAGAAATTGACATCCGGAACAACATATAAAGGTTTGTCGCCATTGAGAGCTTTCAGGTAAACTTCATTTTCGTAACTGATCAAGGCATCCCCTTTGCCCCCCTTGAAAAAAGCATCAGTTGCTTCACGGGCGCTTTCAGGCAAGATAGGCACATTTTTATAGACATTAGTGACAAACTCTATTGCCTTAGACTCATTGCCAGAGGCTTTCGTTGCTGCATTCCATAGTGCCAGAAAGTTCCAGCGTGCGCTACCAGACGTTATCGGGTTCGGGGTAATCACACTGACTCCATTTTTTGCTAAGTCTACCCATGTTTTGATCCCTTTGGGATTGCCTTTACGAGTCACAATTGCAGCTACAGACTTGCTGACGATACTGTTGTTAGAAAATTCTTTCTCCCAACCTGGTTGAATCAATCCTGCTGTCTCAATCTTTAGAATATCTGGAGCGAGGGATAAATGTACCACATCAGCTTCTATTCCTCCTTGAATCACCGCAAGAGCTTGAGGGCTAGAAGCGCCATAACTCTGTTTAAAGGTGATATTTTGGTTATGCTCTTTTTTCCACTTTTCTACAAATTTAGGAATAATCTTGTCATGGGCAGCTTTCGTGACAGAAAAGGAAACGAGGTTAAGTTCAATATTTTTCTGTTGAGCAACAAGGCTGGGATGATTTCCAGAATCAGTCGCTCTTAAAGTATTGCTACTATTTGCTGCATAAGCAGCGATCGCCAAGCTCAAGCTGATCCCTACCAAAAAAAGGCACACAAAGCCTTGCAGAGAATGCCCGTTAGACCAACTTTTTATTGATCTATTACTCCACTGTTTAATTCCTTGCCACACTTGAACAACGTAAGTCTGAATTTTCTCAATCGAGTACGCCTCTGATTTTTTTGTATATTGCCACTTGCTCATTAAAATTCTCCGACTTAATTACGGAATATTTTTAGATAAACCGTATTTTAGCGGCATTATAGGTCAGTTAAGCAGTGGTTTTACCAGGCATTCATCTTTCTTTAACTTGTTCGGCGTAAGTCCCCCACTGTACTTGGGACTCCAAGTCAGTAGCGGGATATAAAGTGATGTGTAGAGACGTAGCATGCTACGTCTCTACATTGCAGTCTTGGTAACAGTTTTGGTCTTATTTGAACCATATTGGCTTATAAATGCCGAAGAACTTCATCCCGGTTTTGTCTCTTGCCAAAATCTGCCTGCCCCACTTGTCTGATTAAACTAACTCGCTGTTGTGTATTCTTGGATGACTTTTACATCTAAAGTTGTATTTTGTAAAGAACGGATAGCAGCGACAATCGCTTTTGCTCCCGCAATTGTGGTAGTGATGGGAATTTTGTAAGCCAAGGCTGTGCGACGAATGAGTCTACCATCACTTTGGGCTTCTTCCCCAGAGGGCGTGTTGATAATCAATTGAACTCTATGGTTCTTAATTGCATCTAATACGTGAGGACGACCTTCATGCAGTTTCAGCACCAACTCTACATCTAAACCATGCTCCTGGAGAACACGACGTGTACCATCTGTCGCCATCACAGCAAAGCCCAAATTGATAAATTCTTTAACAACTGGAACTGCAGCCGTTTTATCGCGATCGTTCATAGAGAAGAATACTGTACCACTTAAGGGAAAACGCTCTCCAGCGCCCAATGCTGCTTTGGCAAAGGCGCGTCCAAAATCGTTGTCAATACCCATCACCTCACCAGTAGAGCGCATTTCCGGTCCTAAAATGATATCAGTACCAGGAAATTTATTAAATGGTAAAACGGCTTCTTTAACGGCAATGTGGTCTGGAATAACTTCTTGGGTAAAGTTTAGCTCCTCCAATGTTTTACCCGACATAATTAAGGATGCGAGTTTTGCCAGTGGCACACCAGTTGCTTTAGACACAAATGGTACCGTGCGAGAAGCACGAGGGTTGGCTTCTAGAATATAAACCTGGGGTGAATAACCTTGCGTGCCAACAACAGCAAACTGAATATTCATCAACCCGACAACATTGAGTGCCCTTGCCAACTGCACAGTCCAACTACGGATTTTATCTAAAACGATCGCTGGTAAAGAAATCGAAGGTATCACGCAGGCAGAATCCCCAGAGTGAATTCCTGCTTGTTCGATGTGTTCCATAATACCACCAATTACGACGCGTCCGGTGTGGTCGGCGATCGCATCCACATCGACTTCAATGGCATTTTCCAAAAACTTATCAATCAGAATTGGATGTTCTGGTTCCACCTGCACGGCATAAGTCATGTAACGTTCTAGTTCAGCATCGGAGTAGACAATTTCCATTGCCCTTCCCCCCAACACATAACTAGGACGCACCACCACTGGATAACCAATGCGTTGAGCAACAACCAAAGCATCCTCGTAAGTGCGGGCAATACCATTCGGCGGTTGGGTAATATTCAATTCTTGAAGAATTTTCTCAAACCGCTCCCGGTCTTCTGCTGTGTCGATGGAGTCGGGAGGAGTCCCCCAAATTCGAGTATGAGTGCTGATCGCTTTTTGGAGAGGAACGGACAGTTTTAACGGAGTTTGCCCACCAAACTGGACAATCACCCCAACTGGGTTTTCGGCTTCAATGATATTGAGGACATCTTCTTTGGTCAGCGGCTCAAAGTACAGGCGATCGCTCGTATCATAGTCAGTCGAAACTGTCTCAGGGTTCGAGTTGACCATAATTGTCTCATATCCAGCGTCTTTTAAAGCAAAAGCAGCGTGACAACAACAGTAATCGAACTCGATACCTTGTCCAATGCGGTTGGGACCACCTCCCAAAATCATCACCTTGGGTTTATCCGTGGGCAGAATCTCTGTTTCTTCTTCGTAAGTCGAATAGTGATAAGGAGTAAATGCCTCAAATTCCGCAGCACAGGTATCCACCGTTTTGTACACTGGAATCACACCCAGTTGTTTGCGATATTGCCGGACTTCATCTTCTGTGGTTTTGGTGGCGTAGGCAATTTGGCGATCGCTAAATCCCTGCCGCTTCGCTGCATACATCGCCTCTTTTGTCAATTGCTGCAATGGTGTCCGCTTTAGAAACTTTTCCACCTCCAGTAGTTCGTGCATCTTATCTAGGAACCAGGGGTCAATACCCGTTAACTCGTAAACTTCCTCAGTCGTCATCCCTGTGAGTAAAGCATGACGCACAGCAAATATACGGTCAGGGTTTGGTGTCCGCAGATGAGCGCGAATTTGGTCACCGCTGGGTAATTTTTCTCTTTTGTCACAACCCCATCCAGCGCGTCCAGTTTCTAGGGAACGCAATGCCTTTTGGAAGGACTCGTTGAAAGTCCGCCCGATCGCCATCGCTTCTCCTACCGACTTCATTTGTGTTGTCAGTACTTCTTCCGCACCGGGGAACTTTTCAAAAGCGAACCGGGGAATTTTTGTGACTACATAATCAATCGTCGGTTCAAAAGATGCTGGAGTTTTTTTGGTGATGTCATTTTTAATTTCATCCAGCGTATAGCCAACCGCAAGCTTCGCCGCCATCTTGGCGATGGGGAAACCTGTCGCTTTGGAAGCTAAAGCTGAAGAACGAGAAACACGAGGGTTCATTTCAATGACAATCACATCTCCATCGACGGGATTAACGGCAAACTGGATGTTGGAACCTCCAGTTTCCACGCCAATCTCGCGGATAATTTTAATTGCCATATCCCGCAGTCGTTGATATTCTTTATCGGTAAGGGTTTGAGCTGGGGCGACGGTGATAGAGTCTCCGGTGTGGATACCCATCGGGTCAAGGTTTTCGATGGAACAGATAATCACAACGTTATCTGCTAAGTCGCGCATTACCTCTAGTTCAAATTCTTTCCAACCGAGGAGAGATTGATCGATAAGAATTTGCGAAACAGGACTCGCATCTATACCTGTTTGCGCCATTTCTGCAAATTCTTCTTCGTTGTAAGCAATACCGCCTCCGGTACCACCCATTGTGAAAGCCGGACGGATGATCAGGGGATAACTGCCAATTTGTTTGGCGATCGCCTTGGATTCTTCCAGAGATGAAGCTGTCCCACTAGGACACATCTTCACTCCGATCTTTGTCATTGCTTCGTTAAAAAGTTTCCTGTCTTCGGCTTTCTCGATTGCTGGTAGTTTAGCGCCAATTAACTCAACATTGTATTTCTCCAGCACTCCACTTTTGGCCAAACTTACGGCAATATTCAAGGCAGTTTGCCCGCCCATCGTCGGCAGTAGGGCGTCTGGACGTTCTTTTGCGATGACTTTTTCAACCAATTCCGGTGTCAGCGGTTCGATGTAGGTACGATTAGCTGTTTCCGGGTCAGTCATAATTGTGGCAGGATTCGAGTTGACCAGCACCACTTCATAACCTTCTTCTCGCAGCGCCTTACAAGCTTGGGTGCCAGAATAGTCAAACTCGCAGGCTTGTCCAATCACGATTGGACCAGATCCGAGTAGCAGAATCTTTCTGATATCGTCACGACGGGGCATAGTTCTTGGTTTGGAGTAAAAAAATATAAATCCTGATTATTTTAAGGGTCTTCACCCATGACTTACTTTGTTTATTATCAACTTTTGTTAGTTCTTTTATAGACCGGGAGGTAAAGGGCAGGTTATAGGTTACAGATTTTTCTTTAGGTTCTATCCGTGTCTAGTGTTTTTTGTTCCGCTTTCTTTAGAAGTTTTATTTTATTCATTCATCATCAGGTATCTCAATATTGTTTGCAACTATTTTTCATTTAGGATCAATATATTTCTCAACAATCAAATAATCAATTTTGACAAACATCTGAAGGAGAAATTTAGTTTTTTTCAGGCTTTTTTAAGAAAAATCATTACTAACTATTTTTTATAACAACCCTAAAGGTTAAAGATTATATTTTTTGGTTGACTTACATGAAAAATGGCAGAGAGATAAACAATCCTTCTCTCTGCCATTTCTTATAGTTGTTTAAGAACCAGTGCTTACAGCTTTTTTCTAGTCTAGTTAAACCACTCTCTATTTCTGAGAGTGTGAGTCAAGTCTGTTAGTTTGAGGCAGGTTGAACAAATCCCAAAGTTAAACTATCCTTGGCAAGGAAGTGACCCAAGTGGTATGCTCTTTCTTCTGTTTTTAACAGGATTTTTTCGTATAAATAGCGGGTAGCGCGGTCGCCCAAACTCTCTGCCTGTGCGGCTTGGCGGCGAATGACACCAAGAATTGCTTGCTCTGCCTTCAGGTCATTTTCTACCATTTGACGGGAAGAATATACGCCATCAGGTTCTTGCTCAAAGCAACATAATTCTGCCAATTTGCGTAAGTTAGCAACAGGTACTCCACCTAGTCCATCCAAGCGTTCTCCAATGTCATGAACATGTTCTTGGACTTGATCATAACCTTCGTTAAAAAACTCATGTAAAGAGTAAAATTCTGCACCTTCAACAACAAAATGATGCTTTTGGTACTGTAAGTAAAGTGCCTGAAAACTAGCTAATACAACATTAAATCCTTCACAGACTGGCTCGGTTACACTTTTGTCCAAAAGGATAGGGTTGTCATATACTTGACCAAAATTTCGTAACAAAGTTTGCGTTTCAGACATTGTGCTTCTCCTAGCTTCTGGTAGATATAGTTGCTAACTTCTTAGTCTCTACATCTTAACACTGAAAAAATGATAATAAGCTCGATCTATATCACGAATTTTTGACCTTTTTGTGAAAAAAAAGCGACAACTTTCATTCCTTTTGAGAGATTTTCACACAAATCTTGCAAAAAGTTCTAAATACTATTGACACTATTTTGTCAATATGCATATATAAATTTTGAACATAATATAGTTTAAAAATCTTTATTACTCTAATTTTTTTCCAAAATTACTGAGAAAACTTTGCACTTAAGTTATTCTTATGTAAGAGGCTAAACACACATCACCATAAAACGGGTTCGGAATTGGGTTAAAAGATAATTAATTTCCCTGTTTTGGCATACCTTTGATTTCCGAACCCTAATTAATGATGAGTTGTGCTCAGTTCCGATTGAAGAAAAAATCATGGGCGTCAAGGGGCACACTTACTGCAAAGCTATTGCACTTTTAGGGGGATTGTTTTGAAACCGTCAATTGTAGAACCGCAAGTAAAATACACTGTTGAGCTAAACTGGGCAGATAGGTGGCAAATATATCGACGCTTGCAGGAACTAGACATTCCTTGTTGGTGTCAAACGAACCAGCCGTTAACAGTTGAAATTAGCAATCCTACAGCAGCCATACAACTTTGGAGTGTTGTGCAGCAATTTACAATTTGCCGCAAAGACTCGATTAGGAATCTCAAGAAATGTTGGCAATATCGCAGTTAATGCTTAGTGTTGCCACAACACAAGTTAATAATTGGTCAAAAAAATGAGTAAATCCTACAAAACCGACGTTTCAGAATTCTGCCTTGAGGGAAAGTTTCTCGATTTCGTCATCAAAGATGGTTATAAGCTCAAAGGCTTACGACTGGAAACTGCTGAGGGGGAATACTACATCAAACTGGCTAAACATTTACGCGCTGCTTTTGACTTACGGTTAGCACCAGGTACACGGTTGCAAGTTACCGGCGAGAAAAAGTTTGACTTGAAAACCAAAGAAGTAAAATTAAAAGCACTGCAAGTGATGGCGGCTCGTACTCTTGATAAAGATGGGGAGATTGGGAGATTGGCAGATGCTGACAAAGGAGTTACCGCATCACCCAATCACCCCATCACCCCAGCCATTAATAACGCCAAGCCCAAAAAAGCTACTATATTGATCTGTCAAAAGTCTGATTGCATCAAACGCGGTGGCAAAGAGGTTTGTCAAGCTTTGGAAGCGGCTTTGAGTGCTCGTGGTTTGGAATCAGAAGTCACAATAAAAGGAACTGGCTGCATGAAAGACTGCAAAGCAGGACCAAACTTGGTGATGCCTGATAAAACTCGCTACAGCCGGATAAAAGCTGCACAAGTCCCTGCACTTATGGATAAATATTTTGCTGCTAACAGCAGCAATGGCAGGCGGGATAAGGGAAGTGAAGTCACTACGTCTATAGAAGACTGAGGTGTCATAGCACTTGTGTCACTACTTTTTAATGGGAAGATCTACTAAGAATTTTATTACTGTTTTTGTTCAAATTTTGACTCGTTATTTTTTGCAAGTTTTTTGTAGTGATCAGTTATCAAACAACTGATCACTGATTAATTTCTGTTTATTTGCGTTTAAGTACTCCACTTTAGAAAGCGATCTATGCTCCCCGTTCCGCCAAAGCAGCGATAGTGAGCCAGAGGTTTATGCAGCCTGTCAAGCCTGGGATGAGCGAACCATCAATAACAAATAAGTTACGATCGCCCTGAACCTGCCGAGCTGTTTACAACGAAAAGCAGCAATTCTTCTAGATTTTCTGTATTCCAGGACGACCATTTTCAACTACAAATGAAGCACGGTTACTGATTGTGCCAGATTGGGTTGTCACGTTTGATAAGACTAGAAAATCTGACTGCCAGGTTTCGGGAGTCACCACACAACGGACATATCCCCGTTGACCGTTGTAAAATTTAATGTGGGGGTTGTCTGGCAAATACGCTTCAACTGTAGGACTTGAGTCTGCCCCATCTCCACCGGAAGTAATTGAAGTACAAACAAATTCACTGCCAACCGTAGCGGATTCTGGTTTATTAAAGTCAGCTTTGAGATCCATTGCCCAGTTGGAATGGATATCGCCTGACAAGACGACTGGATTAGATGGTTTGCGCTGTTCTAGGAAACTCATTAGGCGATCGCGCGAAGCCAAATATCCATCCCACTTATCCATACTGAAAGTTGCGCCTTCTCCTGCTTTCATATCTATCTGAGCAACAACAACCTGCTGTGCCACGATATTCCAACGAGCCGTAGAGCGATCTAAACCTTGGTATAGCCATTCTTCTTGACGTTTACCAGTAATCGTTGCATTGGGATCAAAATTTTCTGGACAACGTTCTTTGGTACCATCTCCACAAGGCTGATCTGTGCGATATTGCCGGGTATCTAGCACATGGAAGGTTGCCAAATTTCCGAAGGAAAGCCGACGGAAAAGTTGCATATCCGGTCCTTCAGGCTTTGAGAAGGGTCGTAACGGCATATGCTCGTAGTAAGCTTGATAAGCAGCCGCCCGACGTTGTAAGAAGACTTGGGGATCTTGATCCGGTTCATTATCGATTTCTGAAGTGGCATTGGCGTAGTTGTTTTCCACCTCATGATCATCCCAAGTCACAATCCAGGGAAATGCTGCATGAGTTGCTTGCAAATTTGAATCGGTTTTGTAAAGGGCGTGACGGTTACGATAATCTTCCAGAGTCACAATTTCAGGACTATTGTGTTGTCTAGGACGATTTGCTGTAATTCCTCCCTCGTAGATGTAGTCACCAACATGTACCACCAGGCTTAAGTCTTCCTGTGCCAAATATTTGTATGCTGTGTAGTACCCTTGCTCATAGTGCTGGCAGGAAACAAATGCAAAGGCAAATTTACTTAGGTCGCTACCTGGCTGAGGAGCCGTACGAGTGCGACCAATTGGGCTTTCTTCCGTACCAGAAATGAACCTATACCAGTACCATGTATTGGGTTTAAGCTTATTTACAACAACTCTCACTGAGTGAGCTAATTCTGGGATAGCAATCTCAGTGCCTTTTGCTACTACATTTCTCATGTTGGGATCAGTTGCCACTTCCCAACGAATTGGCACATTCACAGATGGCATTCCACCGCCTTGTAAAGGATTGGGAGCCAGACGAGTCCAAAGCACCACGCTATTTGGATAAGGATCACCCGACGCCACACCAAGCGTAAAAGGATAACTGGAAAACGGGACTTGAGCTATTGCTCGTTGATTGAATTGGTTGGCGATCGCCAAACCAGTCAATACCCCAGCCCCAATAATTAAGTTCCGTCGCTTGATTCGGCTATACAAAAACCGCTCAAAATTCTGGTGATCTAACATCTTTTTCCCCTGAGTAACTCACAAATCAAGGCAGAGGAACAGATGATCCAAGGCATCCAGGGTAAGAATTAACAAACCACTAAACCAGTATTTCAATCGTCTATATCACACTCTTTTACAGCGAGCGCCTTTTTTGTGCCTAAATCAACCCGTCGAACTAACGTTAATTCAAAGAACACCAGACGATCAAATTTTCCTGCTGCTTCAAGGTATCAACTGTTGCAAAGCCCGAGTTTAATTTACCAGTCAGACGTTAATTCCTAGCAAAGGAACAGTTAAGGCTGTTTGATTGAGCAAAATTCAGGGTGTAGGGGTTCTTTGGTAATTTGTTTTTTGAAAATCACCTAAAGATATCTATTTTCGTAGCACCTTGTCGTAAAACTTGCCAATTGTTTCCAGTCCATTTCACAACAGTCGAAGGAACACCATCTCCGTGTACCTCGTCTTTTAATTCTGTCGCTGCCAAAGTCAAAACATCAGGAAACTGTGCCGAAATTTCTGCCATTGTTTGTAAAGGAGGTTGACCTGATAAATTGGCGCTGGTGGTTACAAGAGGACTTGTTTGCGCCAAGATAGTCTGGGCAATTCTACAATTAGGCACTCGAATTCCAATTGTCCTGTCAGGAGTAAGCTTATCCTTGTGAGGATCGCAATCTCCATCAGAAATAGAAATTATTTCTTGTGGTACTAGCTCGGAGGCAGGCAACACCAAAGTCAGTGTTCCTGGCCAATATTTCTTGGCAAGTCTGTGCCAAATTTCATATTCTTCGTCACTACCCGTGGTGAAAGACCAGATTTCTTCAGCAGTCGCTGCCATTAAGATTAAGGGTTTATCTCGACTACGCTGCTTAGCTGCGTAAATTAACTCTCCTTGTTCGGGTATTGCTGCCAATGCCGGAACAGTATCTGTAGGAAAGCTCACCAATTTACCAGCACGTGCGCCTAAGATAAGGCTGTCTAAAGAAACTTGCATAAACAGAACTCAGAATTGCGAACTTAAAACTCAGAATTGAGTTATCAGTTATCAGTGAACCAGCGCGCATGAGGAGGATCTCCCGACAGAGGCGACTGCGAACCCGATAGCCGTAAGGCGTGGCGTTAGCCATAGGGCGAACCCGATAGCCGTAAGGCGTGGCGTTAGCCATAGGGTTATCAATTCACTGTTGACTGTACTGAGTTCTGAGTTCTTTGTTGATGATATTAGCTCTTTCTATATGCCAGAGCAAAGCGCTCAATGCCAGCTAAATCTTTATGAATCTGAATGTTACAGTAACTCCCTTGATTGTGCAACATTTCTCCCACAGCATCTGCCTGTCCTTTCATCATCTCAATCAACCAAACCCCACCGGAGCGTAAATAGGTGGAAGAAATTTCTACCAAATGGCGGATGCAATCTAAGCCATCAATCCCACCGTCTAAAGCTAGATGTGGTTCATGCTTAACGACTTCAAGCTGTAGGGTCGGTATGATGTTAGTGGGAATATAGGGCGGGTTAGATACCATTCCACTGAATTGACCCTTGAGCGATGCTAGAGGTTCCCACCAAGAACCTTGGTAAAATTGAATACGCTCCCCAAAACCTAAATTTTGAGCGTTTGCCTTTGCAACCACTAGCGCCTCATGACTGTAGTCAACAGCGTGAATGATTGCTGTGGTGAAAACGTCTGCTAATCCAATGGCGATCGCCCCACTACCAGTTCCCAAATCCGCCCAGTGTCTTTGCCCTAAAGATGGTGTCACGGTACTGTTTCTCGCCGCAGCTACAGCTAAATCTATCAAGTACTCTGTTTCTGGTCTGGGAATCAAAACCGCGTTTGACACAGCGATTTTATACTTTCGCCAAGGAGTCGCTCCTGCAACATATTGTACTGGCAAGTGTTCATTTAAGCGCTGCTGCCAGAGTTTGTCTAAATCCTCTAAAGATAATTTCAAAGGAATCTGAGCCTGGTTTTTGTATGATTCCAAGCGTAATGCCAAGCGGTCTAATCCAGCGACTTCTTGTAGTAACCAATCGACTTCAGTAGGTAAAATAGCAGTGGCGTTGGCAGCTTGAATCGCCACGTTACGCCACTGCCAAAGTTGTAAACCAGTTACTGATAACTGCTTATCTGCCATGCCTCTATACTATCAGGCATAAGTTTATCTTTTGGGTTTGGCAGAGGGGTTTTGATTTGGAGCATTGCCTCGCTTGCTAACGACATACTGCATACTCTCGGTAGATGGTACTATGGCGACTTGGCTGAGCCAAGTGTCATTTTTATCTTTCAAAGTTTTAATGACTCCATCTATGTCTACAACCTGAATATCAGCCTTGGGAACTTGTTGCTTGACTTGGGTTAATAAATTTTGGGCGTCTTTTTGACTCAAGAACAGAGGAATGACTTCCTTGTTGTCAGTCTTCCGTTTGACGGATACATATCCCTTATCCGGAGATCTAACAATAAAAACAGGTACACTTGGGAATTGCTTAACTTCTTTACCGCTTTGGCGCAGCAATGTTACTGCTCCTTCTAGATCTTGCTTTCCAGGATTAAAAGCAAACACTAGGTTGTTTGGTTTCTTAGCATTTTCTTGAAGTTTCTGATAAATCATCCCCAAAGGTACTGGCGTCACTTGCAGGCTTTTTAACATATCTGCCATTTTTGGATCTTTACCTTTGACATTTCGCAGTTCGTTAATAAAAGCCTGAGCTTCCTGCCCACTCATAAAAACGTCTGTCACCGTAGCTTGTTTATTTTGAGCGTTTTGCCCATTTTGGGCATTGTTAGGCACTGTACGAGTGAGAGGCACACCCTGGTTGTTAGTAATTAAAAACACTGGTACTGGATCTAATTTTTCTTTAATTTGTTGTTCTGTCAATGCCAGCACTGGAGCATTTCCGCTAAAAACTGTTGTTAGCAGAGTACTCCCAACTAAAGTCAATGTTGTGCCCCAGCGAACTAATAAATTCATAACTACTCCTCGCATCAATTTCTCTAAAATCAAGTCTGACAATATAGTTGGATTTGCACAGTATTAACCAGTTCTAGATATATTACCTTCTTTGCTCATCAACTGTGCTGTTTTTGGTATTTCAATTTCGCCCTACTAAACAATTGCACTTGAACGGTAGATGATTGCTGTAATTAACAAAGGCGAAAAATGTGCTTTTTACTTCAAGGGTGTCTTCTGCCATTCTATTGGCTTTTTCAGCTATGGTTGACGACAATAAATATGAGATCGTTCCTTCTACATTTGCCGCAAAATGTCTCAAGGTTTACAGATTTCCTTTCTTGTGCGTTTATTCAATGCTTGGAAATTGTTTTGCCTAATAGAAAATAAAAAATGGCAAAGCAACATGATTACTGCTTCAGGGAAAATATGGAATTTCAGTGTACATTGTCTGATAAATCAAACAAATAGTTGCAGCACAATCCAGTTTTGACTTTTTGATTTAATTTTTTGATGGTATATCCAAAAAATAATGGAAGTCATTTATGTATGCTTGAGTCATTTGCACGCTCAACCTAAGGTAACAGAATTTGAACTGATATCCTGTTTGCTTACGCTAATTGGTTGCATTAGATGAAAAAACCCTAGACCTGTATTCAGGTCTAGGGTTTTTTCATCTATAAGATCGGGATGACAGGATTTGAACCTGCGGCATCCTGCTCCCAAAGCAGGCGCGCTACCAAGCTGCGCTACATCCCGATTAACTTGTTATTTTAACTTAGTTGTTGCTTTTTGGCGACAATCAATAGCTTCTTTTAGATTCTAGTTGATATGTTGCCAAATGTTCATCCATATCATACCATGCTTTGTTGCTTTTTGTAAACTGTTGCGTTCCCTATACATAGACTTATAACAGTAATATCTCTGTTAAAAATTAATGAGGGTACCAAAACATACCTTTGATGCCTTCTGGATCGGACATAAACCCCAAACCCCGATAAAAATCTAAGACATGGGGGTCAGCAAATAGAGTCACATTACTAATTTCTTCGCTCCTGAGTTTTTTGAGTACATATTTCATAAGTGCCTTTCCCAGTCCTTTTGCTTGAAAGTCTGGATGAACTACCACATCCCAAATTGTGGCATTAAAGGCATGATCTGACGTCGCACGGGCAAAACCAATAAGTCGCCTTTTGTTTCCTCGCACTTGCCACATAGAAGCGACAAGAAAACTATGCTCTATAGCTTTTTTCACCTTTCGCAAAGGACGACGCGACCAACCGACGGAATCGCATAGTTCCTCTAGTTCATACAGGTCGAGATCTCGCTCCGTACTAAAAACTATGCGAGTTTCCTGTTGATGAACTTCGCCAACACCATTCAAGTCTGAGTTACCTACAGTTTCAACTGCATACTCTTCTGAGGGTGTTGTCCTAGTTGTTGAGTTAGCTTCTGATGTACTAAACCAAGTTTTCCAAAAACCCATGCCAACGTGGTTCAGGTAGTATATACGAGGTGGTTTTGACTGATAAGAGTGCTGATTCACTTGTGATTCAACTACCTACGTTGTATTCCGCAACACATACAGTTGTTTTGTCTGTTGGCGGAATTTTCCGATGACAGTAGTCATCAAGCGTGCATCTTACACTAGTCTTTTTCAACTTTAGCATTTTGTTGTGGAGCTAAGAAGAAATTAGCTAAAACGGAAACATTTAAGAATAAATTGTGTATGACACCAGAATTCATGTGCCTCCATTTTCCAATCTCCTTATCTTGCCAACTCCCGAACTGAACGGGGTACGATAGAAATATGGCAACCATCGAAATCTTGGGCGTTCCACACGCATACGAGCTCACAGCTCCTACGAACTACCCCCACACCTTAGTTTTTATCCACGGATGGCTCAATAGCCGTGGATACTGGCAACCTGTAATTTCTCGGTTGTCAGATGATTTTCAGTGTCTGTCTTATGATTTAAGAGGTTTTGGGGAGTCGCAACAGAAATTAAAAACTGATTTTAGTCAAGAACAAAATTATTTCACCCAAAGTACTAAATCTAGTCGTGCAGTTGTTGATCCCTTTGATTCTGTGTATACCCCGGCTGCCTACACTCAAGATTTAGCAGATCTTCTTAAACAGCTAAACGTCAAGAGTGCTTGGTTGATTGGTCACTCTTTGGGAGGCACGATCGCCCTTTGGGGTGCTGCCCATATGCCGGAATGTATCAAAGGAGTTATTTGTATTAACTCAGGCGGTGGGATTTACCTCAAGGAAGCTTTTGAGCAGTTTCGTTCAGCAGGTCAGCGGTTTTTACAAGTTCGCCCTAAATGGCTTGGGCAATTGCCTCTGATTGATTTACTGTTTACTAGAGCGAGTGTAGCACGTCCTTTGGAGCGTAATTGGGCACGACAGCGAGTTATTGATTTTGTTGTTGCTGATCCAGAAGCTGCTTTGGGAGCGTTGCTAGATTCTACAACAGAGGAAGAAATTAACTGTTTGCCACAGTTGGTTGCTCAACTTAAGCAACCAATTTATTTCTTAGCTGGTGCGGAAGACAAGGTTATGGAACCTAAGTATGTCCGTCATTTAGCTAGCTTTCACCCTCTTTTTTCTTACTGTGGTGACAATGTGATCGAAATTCCTGATTGCGGACACTTAGCAATGTTGGAACAGCCGAATGCAGTTGCTACTCATATTCGCTCTGTTGTCAAGAATCAATCGTCAGTCGTCAATTGTTAATAAAGTCAAGTTAAAGATTATCTCTACCAGTTTGATACAACTCCATAACTTGGCTCAGCGCTAACCTAGAGTGAACGCCTAAGGTCAGAGGCGAAGTATGACCTCTGTTGAAGTGGTCAGCAGCAGTACAACCAATCATAGCGGCATTATCAGTACAAAATTTTAGAGGAGGGAATAGCACGCGTAGGTTATGAGTTTGTGCTCCTTGTTGTAAATATTGTCTTAACCCACTGTTGGCTGCTACGCCTCCACCAACAGCAATGGTGGAAAGACCATAATCTAGAGCACAAGTTATTGCCCTTTTGGTGAGGGAGCGTGCTACAGTTTCCTGAAAACTAGCCGCCACATCTTTTGTTGGTAAAGACTGTCCATCTTTCTCAAATTGCTGTACCAACCGCAACACTGCTGTTTTTAACCCACTAAAACTCGCATCATACCGATGATATCCACCATCTGGTAGAGAAATTTTCCCCTCTGGTAATGTAAAAGCTTGCGGATTTCCCTGCTTTGCTAGCTTGTCAATTACGGGTCCCCCAGGATATCCCAAATGTAACAAACGTGCTACTTTATCAAACGCTTCACCAGCAGCATCATCACGAGTTTCTCCTAGGGTTTCATACACACCACAATCTTTGACGTGAATCAAGCTTGTATGACCACCAGAAACTAGTAAGCTAAGAAAAGGAGGCTCTAAGGTTGGCTCACTTAAATAAGTTGCGTAAATGTGACCTTCGAGATGATGAACACCCAAAAATGGCTTGTTATGTACCATTGCTAAGGTTTTGGCGGCAGTTAACCCGACTAATAACGCCCCAACCAACCCAGGAGCACAAGTTGCGGCGATACCATCAATTTTGCCCCAATCTACTTGTGCTTGTTCCAGGGCAAGGGCGATCGCCCCATTTATGGTTTCTAGATGCTGCCGGGACGCGACTTCCGGTACAACTCCACCATACTGCTGATGAACTGGAATTTGCGAAGCAATAATACTACTACAAACTTGACGATTGTTTACAATTGCCACGGCAGTTTCATCACAGCTCGTTTCTATTGCTAAAATAGTTGCCATTGCTACAATAAAGTGGTAAGTACAAAGGAGCGATTCAGCTACAGGTCTTTCTCTTGCACAAAAGGCAGCAGGTTACTGAGTGCCCGGTTGTGAGTAAAATTCTGGAAAAATTTTACTTATAACTGACTTGTGAACTCAGAACTTCATAAGAACTGGTTTGAGAAGCTTTAACTTTTATTTACTTCAACTTTACTCGGTTCACGCGCAAGAGTATCATGACATCCTAGTTCTACAAATCAAGATTGTACAAGCCGCTTCGTTTTGTACAAAAAACTTTTTGTTTCGTAATAAAAGGAAACAATTCCATGCGTCGCTTGTTTGCTTTAGTTCTAGCTATTTGTGTTTGGTTCAACTTTTCCCCACCAGCTTTAGCGCTTGGGGAGAATCTTGTACCATGTGCTGAATCCCCTGCCTTTGCGGAGAGAGCAGCATCTGCCCGGAATACGACAGCTGACCCCGAATCTGGGAAAAAGCGGTTTGAGCGTTATTCTCAAGCCCTGTGCGGACCAGAAGGTTTACCTCATCTCATAGTAGATGGTCGCTTAGATCGCGCTGGTGACTTTCTGATTCCTAGCATTCTTTTTCTCTACATCGCTGGCTGGATTGGCTGGGTAGGTCGTACCTACCTACAGGTCATTAAAAAACAAGGGAGCGATGTTGAACAAAAAGAAATTCAGATTGATGTTGCTCTAGCGCTTCCAATTATGGCATCAGGCTTTGCTTGGCCAGCAGCAGCAGTACAACAACTACTGTCTGGTCAACTAACAGCCAAAGATGAAGAAGTCCCTATTTCGCCGCGTTAATTCAACATCAGTCATTCACACATTTTGGAGTATAGATTCGTGAACCAAAATCATTTTGTGAAGTTTCTTTCCACAGCACCAGTGATCACTACCATATGGTTGTTCATCACTGCTGGTATTTTGATTGAATTTAATCGCTTTTTCCCTGATTTACTTTTCCATCCTCTGCCGTAAATTACGGAGAAAACTGCCAACACTTTATTGAGAGGCACACAGAAAATATGCAAGCAGTAGATGCATCAAAAAATCTTGCTAGCGATCCTAGAAATCGCGAAGTTGTTTTCCCTGAATGGCGCGATCCACAACGGGGCAACTTGGAAACACCAGTTAATTCTTCTCCCTTGGTTAAGTGGTTCATCAATAATTTGCCCGCCTATCGCCCAGGGCTAACTCCATTCAGGAGAGGACTAGAAGTTGGTATGGCTCATGGTTACTGGCTTTTCGGCCCATTCGCCAAACTCGGTCCCCTGCGCGATACAGTTAATGCCAACTTAGCGGGATTACTGTCAACCTTGGGCTTCATAGTCCTTATGACTGGAGTCATATCTCTATATGCTGCTAGCAATCCCCCTCAACCAAGCGTCACTGTCACTACACCCAATCCTCCAAATGCTTTTAAATCTGGTGAAGGTTGGAATGGCTTTGGCAGTGCTTTGTTAATCGGTGGTATTGGTGGTGCAGTCGTCGCTTACTTTTTAACTAGTAATCTCAGTCTGATTCAAGGTTTGTTTGGCTAATAAGTGTTCTGAGGCATGAGGTGATAATACCTCTATCAAAAAGCCGCCAGACAGATTACAAAAGATAAAGGACGCAAGGAAAAGGTTTACGTAACTTTTTCTTGCGTCCTTTAGTTGTGACTTTACCTCCAACAGCGTCATAGGAGGGTTTTACCAACGAGTGTTAACTCAGTATGGCTGCTTCTATGGAATTGAGAGCGCTTTCAAAATCGTCATTAACAATTTGAATATCAAACTCATCAGCAGCATTTATTTCTTCTTGAGCACAGCGCAGACGACGGGCGATCGCCTCGTCTGAATCCTGTGCCCGACCACGTATTCGTTTTTCTAATTCACTCATAGAAGGCGGCAAAATGAAAATACTCAGGGCGCTAGAATAACAAGTGCGAATTTGTCGTGCTCCTTTTAGCTCAATTTCTAGCACAACCCTTTTGCCAGAGCGAATTTGGTTCATTACGGCTTCTCGCGGAGTGCCGTAATAATTACCAGCAAATTCTGCCCACTCCAATAATTCGCCAGCAGCAACCAATTCTTCAAACTCTCTACGGCTGACAAAATAATAATCTTTGCCGTTCGTTTCCCCTGGACGAGGAGAACGAGTCGTCACGGATACAGAATAATGCAGTTGGGGATGACGCTGTAAGAGCGATCGCATTAAAGTGCCTTTGCCAACTCCACTTGGACCAGTCAAGATAATTAACTTGCCTGTTGGCGGGCATTCCTTAGTAGTAGCACCACTTTTAGTGCTTATAACTTGCATCATCCTTTTAACCTGTGAATTCATTAGTAGATACTATTCATTAGCCATGAGTCTGACGACTCCTGACTAACGAAATTTTGTAGCCTGGGTGACATAAAACCACTGTTATTCACATGGTACTGCTGGTATGGCGCAAATAGGCGTGGGACTATAAACCTACCTTTAGTCAATTATCTACAGCTTGATGGTGATCACGTGTGATCACAAAGCGATTCGCTACCGTTTCCGGTTGAATCGCCGAAAGAATAACGTGACTGGAATCAGTGATGATAACAGCCCTAGTACGGCGACCGTAAGTTGCGTCGATCAGTTGACCGCGATCGCGCGCATCAGTGATGATTCGCTTAATCGGGGCAGACTCTGGACTGACAATGGCAACTACTCGGTTGGCAGACACGATGTTGCCAAAGCCGATGTTGATTAACTGAATGTCCATAAAAAAACTGACGCTAAACGCGGTGAGAGAAGCTTTAAAAGAACTATTCTTTATGTTATCCACAAAAAATAGGAGTTACAACGCTTATACTCACGTCAGTCTTCGTTTTTAAGTTCATCAATCCCTTTTTTAGCTATTTCTGAGCCAAGAATACTAAAAATCTACCTAAAGGAATAGGCTCATATAGAAATCCGGTTTGATTTGGTGAGACCAGTGCGCATTATGAGGGTTTCCGCTCTTACGGCATCTGGCGTATCTCCTGCCCAGACGCTCTTGCAACGCCGTAAGGTGTGGCCGTTCCCACTAGGGTGAATCCAAAGTAGAGACGCTTAACACGGAGCTGTACCTAGTTTCACAAAAATCAAATAGGAATCCTATATGAATTAAAAAAAGAATTGCAATTTTTGTATTTTAGCTACAATGCATTAACCCAACACCTACAACGCTTCTAAAAGTTGGGTTGGGTTTTGCATTGTTCTAGCTAATCTACGCATCTACGTATTTGGAAATCATTTCTAAACTTAAAGAAAATCACGTGCTAGCTATTGCCCGTTCAGTGCAACTCGAAATCACAAGACCATAGACAATTTTATAATGTTAAGTTTATCAATTCAAAACTTTGAAGGAGGAGTGTATCTTTTCAAAAATAGGTATATAGTTTGAATTGTTCCTTGTGTAAAAAGTAGTAATACAAGCGGTATAGTTATCTTTATAAGGTAATAAAGTAATCATTGTTTCTGTCTCTCCACTAGAGTACCACATCCTCATACCATTTTTACCATCCACATTAATCTTTTCCTTTTTAACTAGCCTATCTCCATTTTCTTCGGAATAGCTGAGGTTTTCAGAGAAAGTTGTTTGAATTTTTTCGGAAATAATTTGAACATCAGTTTTAATAAAGTTTTGAGAAATTATTCCTCCACCTCTTTTTGCCATTTTTATATTTGTAATATAAGCTAATTCACTACAGCTTCTTGTGAGAAACCACCCTAGTGGATAAGAGATTGAATATACTTTGTTTTCTACATAGGTTTGAAAATTAGTGAAAACTGAATTACTTTGAGATGCTATAACAGCAGAATGGTTAAGTTTTCTGGTTATCTGTTGATCTGTAGAGAGTGATTGCCCTGTCGTTATTTTAGAAGAAGGCGTATCAAGATACTGTTTGAGCTTTGTAGTAGCTAAAGTTGGATTAGCGAAAGTCTGAACACTTACAAGTGTAACTGTGAGCAGAAAAGTGTCTACCCATTTAACTATTTTCATAATTTTTTATCCTCAATCTTTGGGTTGGTAAAATGAATAATTGCTGATCATCTTGAATATTTGATTTGAATCATTAAAGCTGTTGCGTTTGCAAAATCCTAATTAGATTGTCATTACCCTGCGATACAGAAACGCATGACTTTACCAGTATTGTCATCAAGACGTTCCTTATGAACTGGATAACACTTCCACTTGCCTAGCGTTTTCAGTCATAGCTTTTAAGGAAGCGAAATCTGATGCTCTCGTCTAGAGATTTGAATAACCGGAACACTCCTCTTTACCTTGTTAGAGTGCCCAGTGAAAGTGTTGACTATAGTAAAATTGAGCAGATATTTTTTTGATACTCTTTCGGCAATGAGAGTCCTATAGTTATCAGTAGCAAAGTACCAGCATCTGATTGATTTACAGAAGCATTTTGACTGTGCATCACTGCTTTTAGCACCAGTAAAGCAGCTGTTAAGTTGAATATTTTCATCACCATATTTCTATAAGGTGCTTTCACGATTTGTCCGTTAGTGTATTGATTTGATTCTTGAATAGGTTGGCTAAAAGCAAGCAAATAGTTTTATGATACAAAGTGATTTAAGTAACACGCCGATGACAAGTAAACGGGTATCACTTGTAAATAACACCCTAATATCAATGCATCAATATAGATTAAGATTATTACTTTGTTATCACAGAATAAAAAGTAGAAATTATAACAAAATTTAGGATCAATTCAAGAGCGTACTAATCAGAGGATTCTCCTCCATCAGGTTATAAAACAATACCATTATTGTTAAAGATTGTTTTTGGAGATTTCATACCTGTAGAACTCTGGGATGCAACGTAAGATTGGATTGGTTATTGTTCTTGCAAATTATCTTATCAGCAACCGTTCTGAACCCTCTGTTTGGGTTATAAAAATCCCCCGCAAGCTAAAGCTAAACAGAGGAAAAACGACACATTCTTTGTAAAAATGGAAATAATGCGACTAACCAATAAGTTCCTTGACTTTATTGATGATGCCTTCAGGGTCAATTCCTTGATAGGGGTACTGTTCCCATAAACCACCACATCCCTCTTTGTGAGTTCCTAAGTGAGCAAATTTTGGTGTCAGTCCCCGTTCAAGTAACCAAGTACCAAAACGGCTACCCAATCCTGTGCGGCGGTTGAAAGATTCAACAACCAATACAAACGGGGCTTTACCAACTTTTGCCAGCATTTGTTCATCAATAACGTTGAGTGTTGGCTTATTAATTAAGCCGACATCAATTCCTTGCTGTTTGAGACGTTCCACGGCGTCAAGTGCGCGGTATAGTGCTTCACCAAAGCTGATGATATAACCAGCAGTTCCTTCACGCACAACTTCATCTTTACCGGGAGTAAAGGTGTAGCCTTCGCCGTGTAAGTCTTTGCCATTGGCATCGAGAATGTTCGGCGTTTTAGACCGGGTGGAGAAAATAAATCTGAGTCCCTGCTCAAAAAATACTGCTTCAACACAAGCTTTCATTTGAGCTGCGTCAGCGGGGAAATACAGTCGCGTTTCGTAGCCGTCATCTAAGCCATTATCGGCAAAGAAATTGTTTAAACCGAAGTGACAAGTATTATCCGCCATGTCATCTATGCCAGAGTGAGAGAAGTGACATAGGACGTTGGAGTAGTTCAGCCGCGCCATTGTGATTTCGGAAACGCACATCTCCAGAAATGCGCTGAAGGTGCCGAAAATACCCTGCTTACCTTTTTCCATACCGAAACCAGCAGCGGCGGAGAAGTTTCCTCGCTCCATAATGCCAGAACTGATGAAGATTTCTGGGTGAGCGTCGTGAATCTTGTTCAGTCCACAGGAGCCTTCGAGGTCACTATCGATACACATGACCTTTTCTTTACGCTCGGTTTCACTCAAGCGATCAAGGACGGACACCACAGCTTCGCCAAACACGGTGCGGTTGGAACCCAACTTATCGCCAGAACCGATAAAGGTATAGTTGTTTTTGGGTTTTTGAATACTTTTGAGGTATCTAACGGCTTCAGTTAGTCCGCGCTTTTCCAAGTAGGCGATCGCCTTATCCGCTGGAATCACATCATGACCATGAGTCGAACCTTCGATACCTTCAATTCCCACAGCCATCTTGCGCTTGTTGACCAAAGCTACAGGTCCATCACTCGTCACTGCTTCACAGATACGACGATATAAATCATCCAAGTCTTCGCCGTCTCCTTCATTGACGCTGAGTCCGTGACCAGCTAATGTCTTACCGACACTAAATCCTGGTAAGTATTCCGAAGGATGTCCGGCGATAGTTACATCATTATCATCGATAATGAGCTTGACATTAAGATTCTTGGCAACTGCTAAACGTGCTGCTTCCGCATCGTTACCTTCCTGTTGGGAACCGTCAGAGCCGAGACAGAAAACCACCTTATTCGGATTTGCCAGTGCGACACCATTGATGTAAGGCCAAATGTGTCCGAGGCGTCCGGAACTGAACTTCACTCCAGGAGTCAAGCCGAGTTCGGGGTGTCCAGGTAGTTTTGCACCAGCTTGGCGGTAATGAACAAGTTGTTCAGCACTTAACTCACCATGCAACACAGCCATAAGGTACTGGGTAGCAACGCGGTGTCCAGCTTCATCAAAGAAAATTGGCACGAATTTATCTGGTGCCCCCCGGAATAAGGCATCGAGGATAACGACTTCTGGTACTGTATCGTAAGGACCGCCAGTGTGACCGCCTACACCGCTAGCAGCTCCTGTGGCTGTGAAGAAAACAATTGCATCACGACAGAGTTGAATATTGGCTTTGAGTGTCTCCCGTTGTTCATCGCTCAGAGTTGGATTGGCAGGGTTCAGTGCTATTTGCTTATAAGCACTAAGGTTTATAGGAAAGCTAGCTGTAGCAACAGTCATGGTTGATATTCCTGTATGTAAATGAATGACACCAACAGAACCGTCTTCTTCGACGGTACACTGCAACGGTAAACTATATTGTTATGGTTGATTGCAACAAACACTTTGTGAACACTTTTGAATGGTAGGAAACGCTGCGGTTCTCCAAATAAAATAACAAGTTCTTTTTAAGTATAAATGCTCATCATAGTTTCTGAACAAGAAAAATAAAGAAAATAAAAAATTTTCACAGCCATAGCCAAGTAGGGTTGGGTCTAAACGTAGAAAAATCTGCCAGCCTCCGGAAAAATCGCCCATGTATAAATACTCATTTTCTCAGAAAAATCTAGGTTTGGGCGATTTTTCCGCCCAGATCGTTGGCGCTAAACCAACTAATTAGTAATGAGGAAGCTCCCCTTGGGAGCCGCTGCGCTAAGGCAGATTTTTCCGGTTTTAATGAAGCGACATGACAAATGTTTATATCGAAAAATGCACGCTTTTGAACTTCAGTCAATTAGACTAGAGAAGTGAATTAAAAATTTATGATAAAGATTTTTGCTCATAAAGATAAAAGCTTCATGAAGTTAGAAATAAGTTGACATTTTCGGTAGAAAAAGGTGCAAATAATATTTAAGGTGCATACTTTCAAAAAACAACTTCAGCTTTTAAAGCTTCATCAGAGTAAGAGCAAAGAGTGTTAAAAGTTCTTTGACAGTATCAAGCGAGAAAATGAAAAAACTTGCTTGCCCAGAGTAAATCGACTGAATAACGGGTGTCTACCAAAAGCTAAGCAACTCATGCTTCTTGATCGCTGAAATACTAATGCAACGTACAGGTGCTTAGTGTTGTGTCAGTCAAGTATCTGCAGCAAACCCGTAATCACAAGAATTTACTATGTACAGCCAAATGCTTCAGGCTTTCACTAAAAATACCCCAATGTTGAGTGAGTCTCAACTAGTAAAGGTTCCTTTGCTGATTAAAGGCATGACACCAAAAGCCGAGAGAATTGTCTTGAACACTACACACAATAAAAACACACAAGTTGCTAAAGTGTTCATTCCACATTTCAATCTTTCTGGTGTCTCTATTTCGCATCAACAACTAAAAACTCAGCAATCAGGGACAGTGAAATTCAACAAACAAATCTGAAATAAAAACCACTCTGCCTCTTAAACCAGTGAACAGTGAACAGTACCAGCCGCAGTGAACAAGGGGTGGACTCGTCCGTTTCCTGCCTGGTAACTGATAACTGATACTACGCTTCCTTGGTAACTGATAACTGTTAACAAGAGTAGGCAAGAGTTTCAACATCACAGGCAAGTACCAGACTCTATGGTAGCTCTGTTCGTGCTAAGGGTGACTAAATTTGCCTTTGAGCAAAGCTTGGTATGAGTTAACTAGAGTCAACAGCGCAACTATCGGTGATGACATAATCAGCGCGTCTATATGAGATCTAACTCATATGATCATGCCTATCAAGTCATGGTCGAATGGTTGTTGTCTATTGCGCTTCATCTCACCAATAAGTGTTTTACCTGGATCTAGACCACTTTGTCATTGTTCATGAGTTTTTTGTAGAACTTACGCACGCGCTACTAAAAACAGTGGGTTGCGTTCGCGTCCCAGAGGTCGCTGCGGACTATGGTTACGTTGTTCGTGCGTAAGTCCTGATTTGGTCAAGACAAACAACAAACGAGGATTGATGGAACATGAGTACTATTAACGTGATGTCTAATGCTGACAATGGTGCTGGTTCTCTTAGAGAGGCGATCGCTCAAGCAAAATCAGGTGATACCATTCAATTTGGCTCTAACCTCGCCAATCAAACAATTAACCTTACCTCAGGTGAACTCACTGTAGACAAAAACCTGACAGTTGATGGTGCAGGTACTAGTGGTCTAACCATTAGTGGCAATAATGCGAGCCGAATTTTCGATGTCACAACACCAGGCTCAAGTTTTACTTTGCGAAATTTGACCCTTGCCAATGGAAAATCCAGTGGTGAAGGTGAAAATGGTGCCGGAGGTGCAATTCGGACAGTGACTAGTGATAAGCTCACCACTCTCAACGTAGAGAATAGCAAATTTATAAATAACGCCTCTTCAGGAAATGGAGGAGGTGCAATTTGGGCAGGGTTTAATACAGCCAACACCATCACTAACAGTCTGTTTGAGGGTAACGATGGTACTGCTGGTAAAAGCGAACGCGGTGGCGGAGCGATCGCAGTTAATAATAACAGTGCTCTGACGGTCAAAGGTAGTGAGTTCGATAATAACAAGGGAACTAATGGCGGTGCGATCAACACTGTATTGAGCACACTCACAGTAGAAGACTCTACTTTTCGCAATAATGACTCAACCGCTGGAGGTCCGATTGGTCCCAATACCATAGGTTACGGTGGAGCCATCTATACTGATGGAGCGAATGCCTCTGGAGCGAATTTCGATCATGGTTCTGTAGGCGGCACAATTACCATTCGCAACAGCAAATTTGAGGGTAACAAAGGTGCTGGACAAGGGGGAGGACTGTTTCTGTATGCTTATTCCCCAGACAAGATCATCGTTGACAATTCCACAATCACTAAAAATGAGGTCGTTCCGGATAGTCAAGGTGATTCACTCGGCGGTGGTTTGCGAATTGGTAATGGTGAGTTTACTATCAACAACACCACTTTCACAGATAATCGGGCACTGGAGCAAGGTGGTGGTTTGTGGGTAGGAGAACAAGCGCCAGGTACCATCACCAAGAGTACGTTCTCTGGTAATCGAGCCGAGAGTACTGATGGCAAAAATGGTCTGGGTGGAGCGATCGCTTTAGCTAATGGCTCTAATCCCGTCACTATCGATGGTACGACTGTTGCTAACAACTATGCTGGGTGGCAAGGTGGAGGCATTTCTGGAGGAGGTTCGTCCACTACTGTTAAAAATTCAACCTTTGCAAATAACGTTGCTTACAATGGTGGTAACAATTGGAACATTAAAAACCAAGTTACTGATCAACTCAGCGATGGTGGAGGAAATACTCAATGGCCAGCTAAGAACTCGAATGACCCCACTGACATCAATGTCACAGCATCTATTAATATTGCACAGCCTGACTTGAGTAATTTGCAGAACACCAGCCAAAACGTAAGCAATTCAGTTACTGACAATGGTTCTAATCTGGGTACAACCATTACCCCAGCATCTGTGAGTGACAATAGCTCAAGTAAAGGTACTTCTGTAGACGCCATAAGCAATACTTCCAACAATAATCCTAATGACAACCTTACCCCTGTCGCTGTTAATGGAAATAGCTCTAGCAATGCTTCGGATGGTAGTCTTACTCAAGTGCCCGGTAACGATAGATCCAGCAGCAGTACCCCTATATTCACTGTCAGTGGTGATAAGCTACTGTGTGGTAATATTACTCAGGCTGATCATCTCTACAGTGGTCTTAGCCAGGACACTCTCACACAAGGCAAGGGAATTGACAACTCTGCGCTCACTCCTGGTCAAGGCTCTCAATTAAATTCTCAGTTGAACTCTGGACAAAACTATGTCGGCTTATTGGACACTCTGACTCCGAGTCATTTTTCAACCAGCCAGCCAGGTCAAGATAGCTCGAATATGGACAACATTCAGCCTCGGTCACTGGCGAATTTGGAAAAAGTCAATACTCCAACGCTTACCAGTAATCCCCAATTTTTATCTGGACAAAGTTACTCTACTTCAACTCTGTAAGGTTATCGCATGACAAAACATGGTGGGTTAATCGCTGACTATGAAGCCTAAAACACCAATAATGGATTCCAAGGTCCAGCAACGCATATCAGTGCAACGCCCACACCGCGTCACACGTTATAGGCTTGCACGGCTCGTCCTGCTGGGAGTGATTACTTTTGTCCTGTCCGGCGTGCCGCCAATTATGGCGACTCAGAGCAAGCCGATCTCAGAAGCTGATTTATCGCCCGTTATATTGGGTAGCAACACGACAGGTGAGACACGTGACCCCGCCTATTGGCCATTTGATGCACACAGCCCTTGGAATATGCCAATCGGCTCTGAAGCGCAGTTCGAGCCGGTGAGTTCGTCCGAGTGGACGACGCAAGCGTTGAAGTACGGTCTCCAGATCAATACAACAGACTGGTCTATCCCGATCTTTATAGCTGATGCATCTGATCCGATGCGCAGCATTTATAGCACCGACTACGACAAACTTGCTTTCGAGATGCACGTGCCAGACGCCGCTGTACCGGATTCTAGCGAGGACGGTCATCTGCATATCATCGACGAAACCCACAATTTTGTCATAGAGATGCTCTGGGCAAAGAGGCGGGCTGACGGCAACCTTGAAGCACCGTACCCCAACAAAATTGACTTGAAGGGTCTTGGAGTCTTTGACACCTACCACGGCTCGTGTGCCTACGGTGGCTCGTGTACAGCTGGGCTGATCCGCAAGGGGGAACTCCACAACGGGATTCGACACGCACTGCGAATCTCGCTCACAACTGCTGTCTTAAATAAGAACACCCCTAGTGGAAAGCCTTATGTATGGCCTGCGAACTGGGCTGACGACGACGGCAATGGCAGCAGCTATACTGGGACGGGGAATGTGTACATGGGTTCGTTGCTGGCAATCCCAACAGACGTTAACATTGAGGCTATTGTCGGACCACCGGGCACACCGATCTACGAGCTGGCTCGCGCCCTCCAAGACTACGGTGCCTATGTAGTGGATCGGGGTCACCTTAACCTGTACGGTGAACCCTCAGCAGACGAAGAAGTGAAACAGCTTTCATGGGAAGGTCTGCAAGCACTGCCAAAGTACCTTCAGGTGGTAGCGAACAACAGTTCACAGCGTGTTGGTGGTGGCGGGACACCTCGTCGTCCACTAGCTCCTTCGTTTTAAGTCGTTGATGGTGCACAGTCCTAAGCAAATACACACTTTTGTTTTGCTTTTTTGTGCTGTTTTCTACCTGATTCCTAAATAACGTGAACAACAAGATTCCCGACTTCTTTAAGAAGTCGGGAATCTGAACATGCCCGATGTTCACAAATCAAAAATGATACCTGTACCCGTTGCAATATCCAGAATTTTTTGTCCACTTTGGAGTTTGGCCAGTTGAATTAGGCGATTCCTAGCCCCTAAGAGGGACCGCACTCAAACGACGGAGAGCTACGCTTAACGCCAATAGGAGCGTAAAATCTGCCTTGGTTGTAATGAGTTCGAGAATTGAAGTCAGCAAATAGCTGCTGTTTATAATTTTTTCTTTTCTAGTTACTGTTTGTTAACACCATGTCAATTTTTCTCGTGCAGGATGTTATTGACATTCTCAGTGTTCGCCAAATGCACATTACCGGGGGGATGAACCATTATGGCAATGCAGGGTGAGGAGGCGTTTGCTTGTTTTGCAAATTCAAAAGCGATGCCAAGCTTTGCATCATCATATATGGTCGGGTTTCCATCTACCGGATGCGCGTTGGGGAAGCGGCCCAAGATTTGCACTCTGGTACTCGCAGTAGAGATACCCTCATGCGTATGATACCAAGGAGATGTAACTCGAATAACATCAATACTAGAGCCAGAAAGCGGCTGGACGTTCAGTGCACCGTTGCTGACTGTATGAATGAACAGGGTATCAGTCCGACTTTTGTTTTTTGAAACCCAGACCCCTCGGAACTGTGACATACCCACATCTACAGCATCTGGTTTGGGGAGTTTGTTGAGGTAGAAATTAGCATTGCTGCCGAGGTGTGTCTGCCCGATACTTTGACCGGGAATGATCAGATCGGAAGCGGCTTGTGCTGCCACGGGCGGCAGCGCTGCTATAGCCAATGCAACACCAAGACCGAAAACAGCTAATGCCTGTCTCATATTTTCATATGGCGTCAAGTTGATTATAATTTCTTCACTAGCGAAAAAGTGAATTACGGATTTGTGTGAATAACAAATGGCAGGGGTACAGGGAACTTTAGTTTTCAAAAGTTCCCTGTACCCCTTGTAAGAACTGCAAGAACTGCATCCCTCGGGGTGGGGTGAAACGAGAATTATGGGCAAGCCTAAATTCAACCCTTCACACAAAGGACTTGCTTGAGTGTTGCTGCAACCTCAACCAAATCCGCTTGATTATTCATCACCTCATCTATCGGCTTATAAGCACTGGGAATTTCATCCAAAACACCTGTATCTTTACGACACTCTACACCTTTTGTTTGCTCAATCAAATCATCAAGCGTGTAGGTATTTTTCGCCTTACTTCTTGATAGCAAACGTCCGGCACCGTGGGAACAACTGCAAAAACTGTTGGCAGAACCTTTACCCTTAACAATGTAAGATTTACTCCCCATCGAACCGGGGATAATGCCATAATCTTCTTCTGTTGCCCGAACTGCACCTTTACGAGTCACGTAGACATCCTCACCAAAATGCACTTCTTTTTCAGCGTAGTTGTGATGGCAGTTCACTTCCAATAAAGGCTTAGTCGCTTTACCACCCGCTAGATGCTTTTCGACGATGCGCTTAAAACGCCCCATCATCACCTCACGGTTGAAACGCGCATAATTCTGCGCCCACTGCAAATCATGCCAGTATGCTTGAAATTCTGGCGTACCAGCGACAAAATGAGCTAAATCGGGGTCAGGTAATTTATTACCCGCCATTTTTGCTAATTCTTTAGCTGTATTAATGTGGCACTGCGCTAGATTATTCCCGATATGGCGGGAACCGGAATGCAACATCAGCCAAACTTGGTTCTCTGTATCGAGGCAAACTTCTATGAAGTGATTCAATTTGTTACTAATTGCTTGTTAAGCTTGCTCAATCTCCACAGTCTCAGTTCAACACTATTTCGACTTCTGCTTAACACTTTCATCGAGCACTCAACCGAATGGGTAGTAATGAATTCATCTTCTTCAGGTGTCCAAGACTTTCTATTGTTCACCTGCTTCATACCAGGAGGACGTCTCCAACTCAGCACTTCACTAGCCTTGATTAACTTTCTAGATAACCCTAGACAACCATCATAGTACAAGTGCCTTGCTAATATCTGCGCGTCTTCTTTGTAAACCACTATATTGTAAACGTTATCTCTAACATTCCTATTAGAGGTCTTGGCTTTGCCAGTTATCTGGTTAATTAATTCTACATACTCAACAGCAATGTGTGAGCTAGACGTAACCAGAGATAGAAAAGGAAATCCTTTTGAGGTAAGCCCTAGTGAGCCATCCCCATCTATCAAACCTCTAAAGTAATCTGCTTTAGAAAAGCTACAACTAGGTGGTTTAATCAACTCTGACTTACTACCGTTCGGTAAACCCCATGATTCAAGAGTATCTCTAAATCGTTTATCGTATACTCTCCAAACAACTGATGTGTAATTACTACAAAAATTAGTAGTACGTACACGCTCAATAATAGAGGAGTGAAACGGTATCAGACTCTTGAAAGTCCATAAGATGTCCTCATCTTGCTTGCTGACTTCTATACTTAACTTACCTCGATTTCGAGTGGTATTGTATAGATGTCCATCAGTTTGAATGAAGCCAAATAAATAGGCATAATGGGGATTTTCGAGGTTGATATCCGTGGCTTCCATTGTTCCACAATATCACAGATGAAAGTTACAATCGACCAAGTCATTTCTGCTTGGTTCTATACCTTCCTATTCGGTATAGTTCGGAGCACACCTTCATCCTAATTCATTAGGATGCCCAAGTCCCTCTGCTCTCTACGGGGTGTTTTACCACTTCCCTCGGTGTTAGCAATCTCAGCTTTCACCGATTTGGACGAGTTTTCATTACTGTATTACTACAGTACGGGGCAATTCTTTACCCCCTCCTAGAGAACCCATTTGTTTCATCGCTTTACCTTGCAAATTTTGAACACCTTGATGCAAGTCTTGGAAATCACGCCAGCGTTGCCAGTTAGTGACACTTTTTTCAACGTCTTTATTTTCGTTGAAACCTGTAGGAATTTCTGCCTCAAGATCCAAGCGAATTTTCTTTAGCTTGCCTTCCAGTTGTTCACCGTTAAATGGTGTTTTAATGGCGCACATACCGCAACCAATATCCACACCTACAGCCGCAGGAATAATTGCTTCTTTTGTCGCAATGACAGAACCAACTAAGGCACCTTTACCCAAGTGAACATCTGGCATCAATGCGACGTGCTTATACACAAATGGCAGTGATGCCACATTCTTTGCCATCTTGGTTTCTTCTGAACCCAAAGGGTGATTTGCCCAAGAGAGAATGGGTGATGGTGTTGAAAGTTTTAACTTTTCGTAAGCCATAATTCTTTAGAATTTTCAATTTAAAATTTCGGATTCTAGGGGCAGTTTCACTGCAATTTTAATTTTGCACAGTATTTCATTTTATTTCCTACTTACAAATAGACATGTGTTAGTTAAATGGATAATGCCCACCACAACCAGATAAGGATGGGCATTACCTAAGTGCCACTCCCAGCAAGTAGCTGGTTTTGTATTATTTGTATAATACATTATGTATTAACTAGATGACGAGTACTTCTTGTAAAAAATATATTAAAATTTGTAAATAAAATGACAATAAATTAAAAAAACCGACAGCTTAAACACAATCTTATGACAGTTCGTCAAGATACAATTTGGGAACGTTTTCTATCCCCTGTAGTACGTTTGCTCATTGATGAGGAAGGGTTACGGCGTTACTTTGAGAGCGTTGATTGGGAAAAAGAAAGCAGCCGCTTTCGACGCGCTGATGTCACAGTACCGGCATACTACAGCAGCCAAAATTTTCATGGAATTAAGGATGGATATCTCAAGCCAGGTGCGGCGGTGAGCTACGATCCTATTACCCAATATGTTCTTCCGCCTACTGAAACTATAGTGCGTCAGGCAATAATCGATTCGATCAAAGTACAGCCGCGACGTATTCTTGACTTGGGCTGTGGAACAGGTTCCACAACTTTGATGTTAAAGCAGGCTTTCCCTCAGGCAGAAGTCATCGGCTTGGATTTATCGCCTTATATGTTGGTGCGTGCTTCTCACAAAGCTGAAAAGACTGGTTTAGACATTAACTGGCGACATGGGGACGCACAGAAGACGGGTTTCCCTGATGCTTCTTTCGACTTGGTTACAGCTTCTTTGTTATTCCACGAAACACCAACAACAGTAGCTGTGGCAATTTTACAAGAATGTTTCCGCTTGCTGGTAACTGGTGGACAAGTGCTGATTTTGGATGGAAATCAAAACACTTTGCGTCAATTAGATTGGCTCAATAATGTGTTTGAGGAGCCGTATATTCGTGAATATGCTGCTGGGAGTGTGGATGCGTGGATGGGTGCTGTAGGATTTCAAGCAGTGCAAACCCAGGATGTATGGTGGATAAATCAAGTTACAAGTGGAGTCAAACCAATTTTATCTGAAGATGGTACTGTGCGAACAGATGTACGACGTTACACTTCTGTACAAAGAGACGAGACAGTGGATAATGAAGATTTACAGGGTTTTCCATCTCCAGCTTTTGATACAATGCCATGAGTTTAAAGGCAGTTTTATTTGATTTTAATGGTGTCATCATTAATGATGAATTAATTCACGAGCGACTGACAGAGGAAATTCTACTTAAGGAGAACCTCATTCTTAAGCCACGTGAGTATCGGAAAGTTTGCTTAGGACGTAACGATCGCAGTTGTTTAAAAGATTTGCTTGCTAATCGCGGTCGTGTGCTAAGTGATACTGAATTAACTAAGTTGTTCAATTCCAAAGCACAAGGGTATGCTTTGGAACTGGAAAAAATAGAAGAACTGCCTTTGTATCCTGGTTTAGATGACTTCATATCTCAAGTGTCTTCTCGCAATCTCAAACTCGGGATAGTCAGTGGTGCTATCCGCAAAGAAATAGAACTGGTACTTAAGCGTGCTAAACTAGCTGAACATTTCAAAGTTATTGTCGTAGGTGATGACGTTACCACCACTAAACCAGAACCTGATGGTTATTTGTTGGCTGTGGAACGCCTGAACCAGGAATATCCTGATTTGAATCTTCAACCACAAGAGTGTCTAGCGATAGAAGATACTTTTGCGGGTATCCAAGCTGCAAAACGAGCAGGTATGCAAGTGGTTGGTGTGGCGAATACTTACCCTTTCCATATGCTTCAGCGTTGCTGCAACTGGACGGTAGATGATCTGACTGACTTGGAATTGGAACGGGTGCAGGAAGTTTTTTCTCAAAAAGAATTGCAAAGTACTAAGTAAGTCGGCACAAATAAACCTCACTATGTAACAGAATGTAAATAACGATAAAAACCTTGCGATTGCTTCGTTTCACTTCGTTCCACTCGCAATGACATACCTTTAATTTTTTACGCCGACTTACTTACAGGCACATGATAGGTTTCTCCAAACTGTCGATTGCTACATTATTTGTCGTCAACAAATTAATGTCGTCTTAACAAATTAGTGTCGTCGAATTACCTTGATTAAGCGTTCGTTCTCAAGACTTGCGCGAAGTGTAGGCTTGACTCAACGTAAGAAGAAGAAAGTTTTG
This sequence comes from Brasilonema sp. CT11, assembly GCF_017982655.1. Classification (GTDB taxonomy): domain Bacteria; phylum Cyanobacteriota; class Cyanobacteriia; order Cyanobacteriales; family Nostocaceae; genus Brasilonema. The sequence goes on from NZ_JABXYX010000006.1 coordinate 33,691, forward strand.
ATAAAATTGTATAAAATATCAAAATTGTACAAAATACTAAAATGGCAGATACTGTCAGTGCAACAGAAGCCCGTGCAAACTTCCAAGAATTAATAAATCGTGTCGAGTATAAAGGCGATCGCATTGTTATTGAACGACACGGTAAAGCCGTGGTTGCGATCGTTGGCTTAGAAGATTTGAAACGGCTGGAAGCTTTAGAAGATTTCATTGACTCAGAACAGTTACGACATGCTATTGCCCAAAACGATGGTTTTGTAACCTTAGAATCAATTATTAACAGCCGTAATGAGTGAACGCTACACTTTGCGGATTGCTAAAACAGCAGAAAAAGACTTATTAGACTTGCAAGCTAAACAATTCAAGCAAGTAGTATCTAAAATCTTCTCACTACAGGGCAATCCCAGACCACAAGACTGCAAAGCCTTAAAAGGCTATGAAGGTGGTTATCGTGTCGATCAAGGAGAATACAGGATTCTTTACACGATTGACGATGACACTCACCAACTTGACGTGTTCCGTGTTGGGAAACGAAACGATGATGAAGTTTACCAAAATCTATGACAGGAACATTCCGTCTAGCAAATACCCTTTTGCTTTGCCAACCAAAGCCGGAAGTGAGAATGGTAGAAGCTGTAACGGGTTTCTTTACCAATGCGGTGCTGCTGTAGGAACTCAAGCCAATTTTCAAGAATTTCTTCTACATCATATTCATCTTCAGCGATCGCCCGACTAATCCCTTTTGCTGAAATTTCTTTAGTTTCCGCACAAGTGAGGACACTCAGCACTTTCAAAACCAAATCAGATAAACCGTTCGGCTGAGCGCTCACGGCGAAGCCCTCACTTTTCATTTTCTGCCAATGCTGCTGGTAATATGCCTCTAAACCTGGGGGAATGCTATCAAATTGGTAAGGTTGTGAGTAGAAACCCTCAGCAATGGCATTCAAAGTATGGTGCACGTACATGAAATTATTTTCGCTTGCTGTGGTGAGGCGAGAAACGAATTTTGATCTGTTTTCCAACTCCTCCTCTGTGAGGGGAGATGAGGTATCTTTATACCAAGTTGTGTTCTGTTGTAGTAGTTTGTGGTTAGGGGAGATTGCTTCGCTCCACTCCGTTTCGCTCGCAATGACAGGTGCTACCTTTGATTGCAACTTGGTATTCTCAGGGAAGAGGTAATGGTTTGCTTGAATATACGCTTGCACGTTTTCCCGGTTTTCTTCTGGATACTCCGATAAATCAAGTATTTGTGAAGGTGCTTCAATCAGTAAACCAGATTTTTCTCTTTTGAAGGGACGGCGAGTGAGAAGAAAATAGACTTTATCCGGCAGATATCTGGGAAGATAAAACAGATTTGTACCTGGGGGTTGGCTGTTAGGGTCAATCGCGTCTAAGGCATCAATAGCAATTATCAGCCGTTGTGATGGTTCTAGCTTGTCGCTGATTTTTTGCAGCAGGAGTGAGAGAAACCAACTTCCCTGTGTGGCGTTGTCGGGTATTGGGTATAGAGACGTTTCATCTTGTACAGAGATTGCATGTAAGATCTCTACAAGGTTGGTGCAAACTGTTTTGAGAAATTCTTCAACACTATTTTTGCCCACGATTTGGGCATTGTAATAAATAACGTGGTAATTTTCCGTCACGTACTTGGCAAGTATAGCACTTTTGCCGCTACCAGGAACACCAACAATGGTGAAGTAACCGCGCTTGTGACGGTGGAGAAAGTCGGTGATGGCGGTGAAGATAAATTCACGACCGATAAAATTTTGGCTTTTTTCGAGAATGACTTGTTGAAATTCGGTTGGGTAGGAGGCGGAGTTGATGGGAGTTTGGGAAGGTGGGGTGTTCATCGTTACGCCTCTATGCCTTCAAGTCGGAGGAAATGCAAGCGCCCGGATTGTTCGCCTGCTACGATTGTTACGCCATCTGGTGCGACAGCGCAGCATTTGATTTCGCTTTCTCCTGTGAAACTGGCAATTTCTTTACCAGAGTGCAAATCCCAGACTTTGAGTATAGAGTCATAGGAACCAGAAATCACGTATTTGCCATCAACAGTGACAGCGACTGCATTCACCCAGTCACTATGACCGCCCAGAGTAAACTTTACTTGACCAGAGTGCAAATCCCAGACTTTGAGTGTTTTGTCACGCGAACCAGAAATCACGTACTTGCCATCACCAGTGACAGCGACTGCATTCACCGAGTAACGATGACCGCGCAGGGTAAACTTTTCTTCACCAGAGTGCAAATCCCAGACTTTGAGTATTTTGTCACGCGAACCAGAAATCACGTACTTGCCATCACCAGTGACAGCGACTGCATTCACCGAGTAACGATGACCGCGCAGGGTAAACTTTTCTTCACCAGAGTGCAAATCCCAGACTTTGAGTGTAGAGTCATCCGAACCAGAAATCACGTACTTGCTATCACCGGTGACGGCGACTGCATTAACCCAGTTACTATGACCGGTGAGGGATTTTCTTGGAGTATTTATTTGTTTTATTAGATTCCAAAAAAAGTAGAAAAACCGTCTCTCGCGTTGGAAATCCCAGATTTTGAGTGTTGAGTCACCCGAACCAGAAATCACGTATTTGCCATCACTGGTGATGGCGACTGCATTCACAGAGTAACGATCATCGCCCAGAGTCAATTTTTCTTCACCAGAGTGCAAATCCCAGACCTTGAGTGTTGAGTCACCCGAACCAGAAATCACGTATTTGCCATCACTGGTGACGGCGACTGCATTCACAGAGTAACGATCATCGCCCAGAGTCAATTTTTCTTCACCAGAGTGCAAATCCCAGACTTTGAGTGTAGAGTCATGCGAAGCAGAAATCACGTACTTGCCATCACCAGTGACAGCGACTGCATTCACCGAGTTACGATGACCGCGCAGGGTAAACTTTTCTTCACCAGAGTGCAAATCCCAGACTTTGAGTGTAGAGTCATGCGAAGCAGAAATCACGTACTTGCCATCACTGGTGACGGCGACTGCCTTAACCGAGTAACGATGACCGCGCAGGGTAAACTTTTCTTCACCAGAGTGCAAATCCCAGACTTTGAGTGTAGAGCCACCCGAACCAGAAATCACGTACTTGCCATCACCAGTGACGGCGACTGCATTCACTGACTTACTATGACTGTCCAGAGTAAACTTTTCTTCACCAGAGTGCAAATCCCAGACTTTGAGTGTAGAGTCACCCGAACCAGAAATCATGTACTTGCCATCACCAGTGACGGCGACTGCATTCACTGACTTACTATGACTGTCCAGAGTAAACTTTTCTTCACCAGAGTGCAAATCCCAGACTTTGAGTGTAGAGTCACCTGAAGCAGAAATCACGTACTTGCCATCACTGGTGACGGCGACTGCCTGAACCGAGTCACTATGACCGCGCAGAGTAAACTTTTCTTCACCAGAGTTCAAATCCCAGACTTTGAGTGTTTTGTCAGATGAACCAGAAATCACGTACTTGCCATCACCAGTGATAGCGACTGCCTGAACCGAGTTACTATGACCGTTGAGGGTGCGAACTAACGCGCCACCAGGGGCAGTTAAGCTAGCTGTCAGGGGACGTAACCAAGTAGTTTTAGTTTGCGAAATCTGTTGCAGCAACCGTTGAATTTCTGGCGCATCAAAGTGCAGCAAACGCCCTGACAATTGCCCTGCTAGTTGCTTTGTATCTTGAATTAAAATATGTGCCGACAGTCGCAACGCCCCTTGAATTAATTTCAGCGCTTCAACAGTTTGGGCATCGTATTCTGGATGAGTTGATAATTCTGTATCATCAATCAGATCGTAATCTTCAATTAGCGCCAACACGCCAAATTTAGGATAATTAATTTTTGCTTGTATAAAGTCAAAATCAGTCAACAAACGGCAGATTTTCTGAATTCGACCACTTTCTAACCACAAACGAGGAACTTCACCCAAGAAATGTTCTCTTTCTTCCGGTGACTTATCTGCTAACCAGGCGCGAAGATTACTCATAGCCAAAAAGTCCTTCTGTCATATTATCGGCAACTTCAGCGCTGACACCTGGTAAATTCACCCCCGCCGCTTGCACAATATCCTGGCGATGCAAAAAATCTCGGAAACTTTCGTGATAAAACCTGTAACGCGGTGGTTGATAATTTTCCTGCTTCTGCAAAAATTGCGCCCAGCCATTAAGAACTTCCTGCACAGCTAAATCATTCTGCTTAGAATATTTGGCAACCACTTCACGGGAAGCTGCACTACGTAAAGCACACATCACATAAATAATCTTGATTTTATTTTTTGGTAAAGGCTTGGTTATCATGCCCATGATTTCCCAGTGGCTGTAATAATATCCTTGTAAACCTACAGGTAATTCATCCAGAGGTTTTTTTTCGTAAAAACCATCAGCTATAGCTGGCAACACACAGCGCAAATACATAAAATTATTTTCGCTTTTTGTGCCTACTTCTTCCACAAAGTCAGGATTAGAGAGATTTTGCTTTTGAATCCACTGACTCAAACCCTGTTTATATTCTCCATCATTGAGCAATAGCCAAATATATTCTTTCACATCCTGGCTACTCCTTTCGGCGTAGTCTCTTAAGTCCAATTCCTTGGTGGAAACGCTGGGTGAAACATTTAACCTTTTCTCATTTTGGTTATAAGGTCGTCTTGTCAGCAGAAAGTAAACCCTTTCTGGAAGAATAGTAGGTAAATATAAAAGGTTTCCGGTCGATTCTTGGTCAACTTCGTCGAGTGCATCAACAACAATTATCAAGCGATCGCCAACACCAATTCTTTCGCCAGCTTTGGTCAACAAACTTGATAAATCAGTATCTGCCGCATCCTGCAACTGATAACGACTCATCAATTGTTCGCGGATTTTTTTCAGGAACAATTCCGGGCGATTCATGCCCTCAGCGCGAATATTGAAAAAGCAAATCGCTGCTGGATTGTCTAATACGTACTTGGCGGCGATCGCACTTTTCCCCATGCCTGCATCACCCACAACAGTAAAGTAGCCGTTGGGGTTATTGCTGAAAAACTCTTCAATAGCATCAAAGACAAATTTCCTACCACGAAATGACTCTGTTTTGTCTTTGATTAATCGTTCAAATTCTGCCGGTATTTGTTGCGGATACCAATCTTTTGGATTTACTATATCAGTTGGTTTAATCTTTAAAACTTTGGCAATCTTTTCAAATTGCCATCTTTCAACTCCATTTGGACAGTCTTTTGTACCTAATAAACGTTTAATTGTGTCCTGAGAAACATTTGCTTTTTCTGCAAGTTTTTCTATAGTCAAACCTGCTTCTTTATAGGCATTCCTCAGTCGAATTTTGCCTTCTTCGCTAGATTGAACCTTATCCGATTGCGGCATAGATAAAAGAGATTGATGAATCCAGGTATTTAATACAATACGGTTCAGTTAGTAATGTTAATCCTTAAAGATCCCCCAACCCCCTTAAAAAGGGGGCTTTTAAGATTCCCCCCTTAAAAAGGGGGGTTAGGGGGGATCTAGCTTTATCACCAACCGTATTGGCATTTAATAAAGCATAGCGAATCTTTAATTTACCTGTGTAGGGCAATTAGGTTTTATTCACTTGCCCTATCTGCCCCAAAACATAGGGCAAATCATAAATCTACACTGAACCTATCTGCTCTCGAATTTGAATTGTTGCCTCTACATAATACGAATATGCAAGTTTAAAAAACCTTGCGCTTACCAGTCAATCAACACACAACACATACCAAAAAAGGCAACAACTCATGAACTTCAATATTTCTTCACAACTACAACCCAACAATAATGAAGCTGCACAAGAGATGAAAAAAAATATAATTGAAGAATTACTACGCCAAGCACGTCTCACCTTCAACCTTGCTTTAGGCGTAACCGCAGCATCTGCGATGATGACATTATCTGGTGTAGGGCTTCTCTACTTAAATAAAATACCAGAAGCCAGCCTCACCGCAGGAGCAGGAATTCTTGCCAGTATTAGTAGTGTTCAGTTTGCCAAAGATGCAAAAGAAGAACTGTGCGAGATGGTAGACAAGTTAGAGGAATAATCTTAGAGGTTGAGAGAACTCTTTGAGGCGGTGATACCGCCCGCAATGCAGTTCGGTTAAGATCCCCCCGCCTGCGGCGACCCCCTTAAAAAGGGGGTAAAAGAGGGTTAAAAGCCCCCTTTTTAAGGGGGTTGGGGGGATCTTCAAAATATTAAAACGTTAACCGAACCGTATTGATACCGCCCCGAAGCCAGCAATACCGAACAAAAAACGTGGGGAAGAGTGGCTTCCCCATTCCTTCACCGCCTCTGTCTATCTTCTTGAGGGCTGGAGATGACATCTGGTAAAGGACGTTTGGCTATGTAAATCCAAGCCAACCCAGCTAAACCGAAGATTATTCCCAGTAAACTCACAACTTGTGCTATTCGTAAAGGTCCAAGCATCAAACTATCTGTCCGCAGACCTTCTATCCAGAAGCGTCCTAAGCTGTAAGCTGCCAAATAAACTAGAGACAGCGTGCCTGTTTTCAAAGCCGGTTTACCTGACAAACTTCTAAAAAATAAAGTGATCAGCAAGGCGAACACCATAAGATCCCACAAAGATTCATAAAGAAAAGTGGGATGGAAATACTCAAAATTAGCCAGTTCTGGGGGACGGTGTTCTGGTGGAATATGTAGCTTCCAAGGTACATTTGTCGGACTGCCAAATGCCTCAGAGTTGAAGAAATTGCCCCAGCGTCCTATTGCTTGACCTAAAATCAGCGAAGGAGACACCAAGTCAGCCAATTGCCAGAAAGAAATCTGGTTTCTTTTGGCGAATATTAATGCTGCGGTAACACCACCGATAATTGCTCCATGAATTGCTATCCCTCCTTGCCAAATAGCAATAATGCGTTCTGGGTGCTGGGCATATTCTGACCATTGAAACAAAACGTAATATATCCGTGCTGCTGGAATTGCCCCAATCACCAGCCAAATTGATAAATCGCTAATTAAATCTGGATTAACGTTACGGCGCTTTGCCAAGAACTGAGAAAGCGTAACGCCAATCAATACTGCTGAAGCAATTAATAAGCCATACCAACGGATTGTTAATGGTCCTATTTTCACCAGAATCGGTCCTGGAGAAGAAAATTCAAATGCCAAGGGCAAGGTGGAAATATCCAGTGCCATGTAAAAGTACCTAGAAGACTAAAAAAAGGTAATGTAGATTTAAGTTGTGCTTGTTAACAGCGCCCTACGGGGAGCGATTGTAACCCGTTACGAATGAAAGAAACACTCTTAACAGGGAACAGGGAACACGGGAACGACAGTCAAAAATTGTTGCAAAAGCCAAACTATTGATTTTAGATCGCTGTGAGTAGAAAAGGCAGTAGAGGTAGTGTATTTATCCAGAATTTTCTTTTGAAAGTAGATAAATAAAACTATGGCAGTAGGTGGGCTAAAGCTCACAAAAACTAACATATTGAATTTCTAACTGAGAACTTGTACTTTGTTACAAATCACGATTGGTTAGATATAATCACCTAAACAACTGTGAGGCATCTGTGATCATGATTGCCATTTATCCAGGAAGTTTCGATCCTGTTACCTTAGGACATCTTGACATTATCCAACGCGGCAGTCGTTTGTTTACTCAAGTGATTGTCGCGGTATTGCGGAATCCAAACAAAACTCCGCTGTTTACAGTGGAAAAACGGTTAGAACAGATTCGTCTGTGTACAAAACATCTCACGAATGTGGAGGTAGACGCTTTTGCTGGTTTGACTGTAAAGTATGCCCAAATGCATGGAGCACAAGTGCTATTGCGCGGTTTACGAGCAATTTCTGACTTTGAGGTAGAACTTCAGATGGCTCACACAAATAAAACCCTTTCTCATGATATAGAAACCGTTTTCTTAGCAACGTCAAATGAATATAGTTTTTTAAGTAGTAGTGTGGTGAAAGAGATTGCTAAGTTTGGTGGCTCTGTTGATCATCTTGTCCCCCCGCACGTTGCTTTAGATATTTACCAATGCTACGCCCAAAACCATCACGTATCGAACTAAATCAAAACGGAAGCACTCCTCCCCCACAAGAGTATCCTGCTGGAATATCCGATAATCCAGATGCTACGCGAACAACAAGTGTAGACATACAGATGGAACTCAACCGCTTGGAGGAGATGATTCTTGCTGGTTTCAACATTCCACTGACGCGACGCACGATAGTAGATGAAGACAAGCTGCTTGATCAGCTTGATGAAATACGGCTTTCTTTACCTGAAGTTTTTCAGGAAGCAGCAACAATTATCCAACAAAAGGAAGATATTCTCCTGGAAGCAGAAGAATATGGACAACAAATTGTTGATGCAGCGCAAGCCAAGCGATCGCAAATCTTGGATGAAAGCGACATTATCATACAAGCAGAACGGGAAGCCGCTGAACTGCGGCGACAAGTTCAACAAGAATGTGAGCAGATGATGCAAGACACTCTTGAAGAAATTGATCGCAAACGACGCGCCTGTCAGCAAGAAATAGAGGAAATGCGGCGTCAAGCTGTTGCAGAAGCAGAAGCCGTTGAACAAGGTGCTGATGACTACGCTGACGGTGTACTAGAAAATATTGAGCAGAATCTTCAGGATATGTTGCGAATCATCCGTAACGGACGTCAACAACTACTACCAGAAGCTTCTAGTGAAGATAATTCTCAATTTCCTAAAAAAAAATAATTCTAAATTATAGTTTCTTGAACTCTCAGCTTTCCACGGTTCAAAAGCCAACTATGCCATATTATCAGGATGAGCAGACTATGACTACCGACGACTAATATAAAGTTTAATTATTTACCATAAACAGACACTTCTGTCAAAGCAAATTATGGAAGCTAGTAGGTTGGGTTGACGCAAGGAAACCCAACATTTTCCAAAACAAACGATTTCTCAAATATTCCAATGTGTTTTTAAATATTTCGCCAACAACATTAGGAACGAAACCCAACACCTAGCTGATTTCGTTGGGTTGCGCTTCGCTTAACCGAACCTACAATTCTGAGTCAATTGACAGGAAATAAGCAATAACCTAAAACCGCGTTATTTGATTAGCAACGACTTCAACCTGTGTACCCGCTGGCAAATACCAAACGTTACTTTTTTGAATCATCTCGTTGATTGCTTGTTGGTTACGCTGGTTAAGTTGGGGTACAAGGGCATTCATACCGCCTTCTAAAACTGCAGCAGGGATGTTTCTTTGTTGCTCAGTTTCCTGAATAGAGGGACAATACCCAATAGTAGTATTACTAGTATTCGCCCTAATAGACGCCAGACACGCTTCATCCGGTTTAATCTTTGTCTCAGGACGATTAAGTACCTCTCCTATTTTCCCAGCCCCCCCCAAGCCGAAGATGAATGTGTCCATAGCTGAGATCTTTCCAGATTTGTCAGGATATTTCTTGGCAAGTAAAGGTCTTCCGCCTGGTGCGCGAACTTTCATTGCACTTTGACGTAGGCGAGTTTCTGTGAGATTACTTTTATTTTGAGAAATAACTGAAACGACTGTTAGGTTAAACATTCCGGTTTCAGAAACTTGGTCAAGTTGAGCTAATAATTCAGTATTTGCAGGTAGTGCGATCGCCCCATCAACAGACTTCAATGGTTGCTGCAGACGCACGACAAATTGACTATCATTCTTATTATTATTGTTATTGTTATTACTATTACTACTACTATAATTACTATTACTTCCTATTCTATTTGATTCCCCAAATATAGCCGTTGCTAACACAGCTTTGGCACTAGTTCCCACCGCAATAGATTTACCAGTATACTGAGTAGTTTGGTTTGTTGTTTCTGGTGTCTGTTGAGGATTTGCGGTTGTATTTGTCCGATTTGGAACAGGTAAAGTTTGTACATTATCTCTAGCCCTGGAATTCAATTGAGAACCCAAAGTAGATGGAGGGGAATTTGCGACTGTTGGTAGGTTTGGTGTTGAAGTGGGAGTGGGAGTGGCTGTTGGGGTGGGAGTAGGTATTGATAAAGACAATGGAATTTGTGCTAACTCCGATGGCTTTAATCCTGGAGTTGATAACTCAAAGGATGGAGATATTGAAGGTTTAGCTGTTGGTTGAGGAGTCTGCCGAATAGATTGAGGAGTTTGCTGCGGCTGAGGAGGCTGAGTATAAGTTGGTTTTGGCTGCTGTGCTACAACACGTTGAGGAACTCTGACAATTCGTTCGACAACACGAGGTACGTAAACAGTTTGTGCTGGTGTGGGTACTCTTTGAATCACCACCCGCGTCACAGTTTGTGGTCTAATTCTTGGTTGTGCTGGAGTTGGTTTTGGCTGAGTTTGAGTAGGTCTTACAGTTTTTAATTGAAGCTGTGCTAATTTTACAGCTTTTGCTTGTTCAGCTAATGCTAGTTTTGTTTTTAATATCTCAATTTCTTGTTGTGGTTTTAATTGCTCTATTTTGTTCGATTCATTCTCCTTACGAGTTATTTGTGGAAAATTCTTCGGCGTTTGTTTGTTTGTTCCACTCATAAGTTGAGTGAGAAACGCACCTGCTACTAAAGCCACACTCAAGGTAGCAGCACCCACCACACCTACCTTGGCAAAAGGGTTAGATGACAATGCTTGTTTTGTTTTCTGTGAGGATGGATGAGAAGGTGGTACTTCGTCAGGATTAGTACTTGAAGTCTCTGAAGGACTGCTTTCTGGATGAGATGGGGGAAATTGTTCTTCTAAACCAACTAAATTAGCCATCCGTTGATGCCAATCTGATGGTTGTACTTCATGCGAATGATGATTGTTAGATTCTGGGTCTGAATTATTATGATTGTTATGATTATTATGACCGTTAGGATTGTTATGATTATTATGATTGTGATTGTTAGAATTATTGGAATTATGAGAGTTCGGTAGGTTGTTCATAGGTGTCTTTCCTTTCGCTAGGGGCATTTTTTTTGTTGAATGTCACAAATATTCGCAACTTCTAACCTCGCTTCATTAAGACGGTATATTGCTGAGTATAAAGGATTTTCTACATTTGGGATAGAAATCGCTTGTGTATCTAACGCCCGAATCAATATTTTCTTATTAAAAGGAATTGCCTCCCCGTCTTTGCTATTATAACCTGCGAAAATTAAGCGATTAGCAACGATTTCTAATTGCCATTGACCATCTGCTATTTTTTCTGGTTGAGAAATTCTGCGAATCAATAATAAGCTTTCTGCATTTCCACCAGGATTGGCTAAAACACTTTTAGGAATTCCCTGTGTCGTTTCCACTTCAAATTTTCGTCTCATATCACCAGATAAAAGTTCGGAAGTTGCTTGCCAAACTATTTGCGGTGGTTGTTTGTCTGACCAAGTAAACATCATGGTCATTGTTTCACCAACAAAACGCCGAATCGTTTCTGGATTGCGTTCTAAATTTTCTTGGGAACCTATTGTGATGGCACGACCATCAACAAGTTGCACTAAACTTTGTGGTAATTGACCACTCAGCCTTTTGAGCATAGACTGGTGAAACATTAGCAACAATATAGTTAACACATTCAACCCAAATGTTGCGACAACGAACACAGGCAGAAAATTATTTTTCTTATTTGTTTGATTAAATAGCATTATCTTGTTCTACCTATCGTGTAAAGCTACCAGAATTAAGAATATCTCCACAGCGTTGAGACTGACTTTTTGACGAAGAATCATAGCCATTGGTTAGACAGAAATCACTGACTTCGTAAATTTCTAACTTTTGGGCGCGGACACTATAAACAGCTTTCTGCAATGGAGTCAGACCGTTTGAGAGAGGATGTCCATAAGAATCTACTGATCGTACTAAAAAATCCTTATTAAAAGGAGTTAATAACTTTTTATTGTCAGTACGTCTCACCTGCACAATATTAGCAACCATACCAACTCGCCATTGACCTGGCGCGATTTTTTCAGGAGGATAAACCCGTTGGATAACTAACTGCCCTGTTAACGCTTGCTTATTGTTTTGAGAAAAAATTTCTAGCGGTGTCATATCCGCAATTTGTGCCAAAAAACCTTGACGAAAATCTTCTGAAAGTGCAAAACTTGCTACCCAACTACTGGTAGAAACTTTTTTTGTCAAACCTTGTAAAGTATTAACAGCTATTCCAGCATCAGGTTTGGGGTTAGTTGCTTCTTCAACGGTCGCTGGTGGAAGTGTTCCAGACCAGTTGAACATCGCCGCCATTGTTTTAGCAACAAATTGGCGAATGACTTCTGGTTCTCGTTCAAGACTGTCCGTTTGAGAGACTACTTTACCATCAACAAGTTGGACAAACGTCAGAGGTTTTTTATGAATGAGACCGTAGATACGTAAACCTTCAAATAATAAGAAAATTGCTGCCAATAAGTGTAGACTGAAGGTAAAAATAGCAAAGAGCGTTAAAAGATTGATAGAGGATTTCTTTTCTTGTAATAACTTGGTCATAATGCTATAGCAATCCTAGATAAGTCGTGAACAAAAAAAACGAACCGCAAAGGCGCCAAGAGTGCAAAGAAAAGAAAGAGAAGGCGAGGAGGGTGTTCACATCCTATTTAGGAAGGCTGTAGTTACCTAGTGGTTATTTCATTCTTCTAGCCCCATAGCCCACCCGGAAATGAATTTACCGGCTAATAATTCAAGTCCCAATACGGTTCGATTAGCTTGTTTCTCTCAAGGGAGATCCCCCCAACCCCCCCTAAAAAGGGGGCTATTTTACTGTTGCCTGTTGCCTGTTGCCTGTTGCCTGTTCCGTCTTAATATTTTAAACTCCTAACTTTTCTAAACTTTTTCCTGTACCCATACAGCAGTATTGCTGATGCCGTTGAAAACGGCAAATCCTCCAGCAGCAGCCAAAGCTAAAGACATAATCGGTGCGAGAACTCCTAACAGAATCAGAAACCACATTAAGTCTGGATCAGCTTCGAGATTTTGTGCTGGACCATTCACAATCACTGCGGCTGATATGACAGCAACAATATTAAAAGAAATCTTGGCAATACCCATAGACAGTAATCCCGTAAGCCATGCAAAAATTGGTTTACCAGCGACTGGTAGCAAAGACCCTCCTACTGCTACAGGTCCTAAAGCTGCTATCAGTAACATTGCCACTTCTATTAAGTTTTGAAAAGCAGACTGCAAGGAAACTAAAAGATTTTTGATAATTGTTTGAGTTGTAGAACCCAACAGAGAGTTAAAACTGAATTCTGCTACATTCCCAGTGGTGATCACTATCTGACTAACTTTAAGTTCAAGTCTGTCTATCCAAGGTTGGAGACCGTATGTATTTCTGTACTGTTGTAAGAGGACATCTATTTTCTCCTTTGCTTTAATCAAACAATTAATTTGTTGTTGACCTGTCAGAGATTGACAAGGACGCAATAAACCACCAACAACTTCTTCAGCAACAGTCATATTCAGTGCTTGCTGATAAGTTTGATTGACATCAGCTGCTTGTACAACTTCCTGATTGATTGTGTTGAGAAAATCTCTTAATCCCAGTGTCAAATTAGACAGTGCAGTGCCATTGCCCGGATTAGCGAGTAAGATGACTACTATAAAAGGCCAAATCAAAGCAGATAGAGGACGAGAATATTCATTATTCAAGACATCTCTAATCCATTGCGCCATGAAGAAAAGCAAAGTTCCTACGGCAAAGAATATACCTAAATTAGTGAGTGCACCGTATAAGTTATTATTCGTGTTATTTTGTAATAAATCAATCCATTGTTTATCCCAACCCTCAGCAATAGTTTGTGCAGTCACGACACCATTTGTTAAAACATTACTGGTGTCCAGTTGAGCCAAAAAAAGTTTTAAATTATAAATCCACATTTTTCTTCCTCGTTCCGTGGCTCTACTTTCTTCCTCGTTCCCTGGCTCAGCCAGGGAATGCTACACTGGAGGCTCAGCCTCAACACAAAAGGCAGAGCCTTTGAGAATGCGTTCCCACGCAGAGCATGGGAACGAGAATGACGAGAATGAGAAATTAGAAAGCCACATTTTTTCACCATCACTTGAGCTTGATTTCTTCTATGGTGCTGTCAAGGGAGAAGGGATATTCTCTGAGGAAGGAGGATTAGTTTCTGTAGGAGAAGGATTAGTTTCTGAAGCAGGAGGATTACTTTCTGAACCAAGATTAGTTTGTAAAGGAAGAGGATTACCGCTTTTTCTAAACAAATCTGTTTGAGAAGTGACTCGCAAAAGTCGTGCGACTTCTGCTGATGTACCCACTCTTCTTGCACGATTCGCCTCATTCATTTGCTGGGAGATATCTGCTAAATTCAAGTTGGAATATTGGATATCATTACGCAGTTGGATTGTATTTCCTAGGGTTTCACCCATCATCTTGGATTGGTCTGCTTGAAGCCGGAAATTTTGAAATGACACCTCTAATAAGCTTTTCGTTGCCTGACACGTGGCGTCCGGTACCCCTGAGCTACCAACGGGTAGGCATGGTTGTTGTGCGTTACTGTTTGCCTGCCGAGCTTGTTGAGTTAATTGATTGACTCTTTTAACAGTGTTCTCAGTATCCTGTAACTTACCTTTTAACCGAGTTTGTCCATCTCTCCCGAAAACACCTTCAACTGCACTACGGGTAATATATCGATTAACTTCACTACTCACGTCTTTACCATATACTGCTGGGTTATTCTCAAATTTATCCGAAACTGAGTACTGAGTAATCTGGTCACGAGTATACTGACTAGCATAATTAGGATTAGGAAGATTGAGGTCACCTGATGAACTTGTGATTGCTGATTGTGTCTGAAGTTCTACAGGGTTTAAAGTCTCGGAAATGTTGTTTGTAATATAATTTGTAAAATCAGTTGTGTACAATTGAAAATCAGTCCAAACGGTTCCCAATTCTGCTATGGCTGGTAAGGTTCCTAAAAATGCCACGACAAAAAAAGAAGTCATGATGATTTGAGGTTTGGCAATTTTTTTGAGGGTCATATTAGCTTCGGTTTAATGACTTGCTATTCTCTTGGTGGATGTTTTAGAAGTATTTTTCTGTCATTATGAGTGGGGGTAAGCGGAATGCATTGGTGTTGATTTAACGTTGAATTTTTTATGCCGCGTTGGTTTGACCTCACCCTGCCCTGTCGGGCATCCCTCTCCTTATTAAGGAGAGGGAAAGATTTTAGTGCAGCCGACAGAGTGTGGAAGACATTGGTGTGAATTTAAGGTTCAAAGGTTTATCCGACGTTAGTTTGACCTCACCCTGCCCTGTCGGGCATCCCTCTCCTTGCTAAGGAGAGGGTTAACCCTGAGCGTTTGCGCAGCGCCCCCTTAGGGGCTAGCCGAAGGGAAAGATTTTAGCGCCGATTCAAGCGAGGGTGAGGTTTTGAGCGTGACCTCAATAACCACGAATTGACCCGATCAATTGACGCGCAAAATGAGAAACAGCCTCAAATTTATCTCCATATCGTTGCATTGCTTGATTACGTGCAGCTTGTTCATCAGGATTATTCGCCACGACAGCTAACTGTTCGTAGCCTGGGTAATAACGACAGTAAGTATAAACGCCATTATCATCAAGCAGCCATTGACTATAAATATCTTCTTTACGAGGGAAAAAACCTTCTGACGCATTGCGCGCAATAATTTCGCGAGGATATTTTAAGATATCTACGAAACTATCAACAGCAACCGGTTGAATCCGACCAATTAATCTTGTTGATAAGTTTTGCAGAATCTTAGAAGAAGCTTTAGATTTGGCGATTGTATCAGGATCTTGTCCTGATAAAATAACTCTAACCCCTGCTTTTGCTCCGTTCGCGCAAAGTCTACCTACCAAATCAGAAATTTGGTCGAATTCAAACAGAATTGGTGCTTCATCAATAAAGAATATCGAGGCGGGACTACTCAAAGCACGTCGCAGTGCTGCAGAATAAGCACTTAAAGACAGCAATGCTGCATCTTCATTATCTGATAAGTTTCTCAATGCAAAAACTAACAATTGAGCATCAGTTGGAAAACTCGAAGGTGCAGAAACAGCTTGTCCGACTCGACTTTCCACCCAGAAGCGCAAACGGAGATTGATAACTTCGAGTGCATCATCAATTCTGCCACCTATAGTATTGAGGTTAAGATGATCGCGCGAACAGAAGATGAGAAAATCTTTTAAAGTCGGAGTTTTTTGCCAAGCTTCAGTCCCAAATCCTTCTAATATCGCTGCATGATAGCGCTTTTGAATTCCCTCGTCGGCGAAGAAGGTGTTTAAGGCTAAATTCAGAAGCGATCGCACTGTTTGCGCCAGCAGTTGATTACCAGTGGATGAACCCAGTACCATTGTCATCAACGCCGACTCAAGAAACGCGGCGTAGTCTTGAAAGCGTTCTCGCTGTTCTTCTTCATTCAAGAACCGCAAGTCTGGCTGTTCAAACAAATTATTGGATTGTTTGGAAATATCAAAATAAGCTCCTTTCTCTCCAACAAATTCTGTATAGTCGGTAAAGGTAGAGGTACCATCTGGTTTCGGAAAGTCCAAGGCTACGACAGGCATATTATGTGCCAAAGCCTGGGTTAAAATTCCTGACACCAATACCGATTTACCCGCGCGAGTTGTGGCAAATAACGCTAAATTTTTGTGCTGCTTAAATAAATCTAGATGAAGTGGTGTACCTCCTTCGTCAGCAATTAATTCAAAACCTGTGCGATCGCCCGCCCTCGTCGTCACCAAAGGTATCAATCCCCACACTTCGTTTGTGAGATACAATTGACGACGGTTGAAGGGTTTAGCTAACAGTATGTCCCAAACAATTGGTAGTGTTTGCAACCAAATTCTCCAAGCATATTCAGTTTCTCGAATAACTTGTGCTGGACGTTGAAAACAGTTTTCTATATACCTGCACGCTTCATCCAATTTGTCTCGGCTTTGGCGATGAACGAGAATAGCAATTCCTGTATAAATTGGCAACGCTCCTTCATAAATTTGTTCTTGCGCCGCCACAGATTTTCTCAATTTTAATTGTGCGCCAACATCAATTGTATTACCTTTTTCTTGTGCAACTTTTGACGTTACATTCGACTGTTTCAGCACCCGTTGTAATGTCGTTTTGACTATTGCTGGGTTCGCTGCAGTTAACTCACAAAAAATCTCCGTATCGACAATTGCATCCCTAGCAAGCAGTTCCCATAAATAACGCAGTTGCGATGCTTTATTCAGCCATCCTCCCGGTTTTTCGAGAAACGTCATCACGCCAACATAGCGATTTTTAATATTCACCCATTCACGGTCAGCAACAGGTACATTTGACTCCATCAATAATGTGGTGCTATGGATATTTTCTAATAGTAATTTGCAGCTAGATAAATCAGAATAAATTTCTTCATGCAGTCCCTTGTCATCGAAAACCAGTAGTTGGGGAATATCTATCGGTTCAGTACTATTAAATCGTCGCCAAGCTTCCTGCCATAAGTCTTTTGCAGTCAACGCTTTAATATCCAAACCCCATTTGTTAGATAAAATCTGTTCCCAACGCCGAAATCCTTCAGTATAAGCATTAGAAATCAAAGTTTCTAATCGTTGGTTTTCTCTTTCTGCTGCTTCACCTTTAAATGATAACCACCAAGACTCAGCCCTTGCCAAAAACTTCTCAATCCAATCATCAGCAGCAGAAGCATCTGGTTCTACAGTATATGTTACATATACCCGCAGAAATTTTGGTTTTCGGATACCAGCGCGAGTCAGTTGTTGTGTTCTGGCTCTTTCAGATGTCAGCAAGTACTGTATACTAGGCGATGGGGTTTTCTGTACAAGAGATGCTAGCTCTTGTTGGCGTTTGTTATCTGTAGAAAAAGACCCCAAATGAAAAGTCACTCTTTCTTCTGGTGGAAGGTCTTTTAAACCAGCTTCTATATTGTTACAAATTGCATCTATTTGCTCTGTTCTTAAAGTGGTATGAATGCCTCTGCATTCAAATCCAAAAACAAAGCAAAATCTATCCCTTTGGCTACCTTTGGTCAAAATGTAAGCACCAACATCTCTGCCATCAACTGCAATACGCAGCATGGTGGCAAGATTTAAAGCGTCTTCAAAAGGTGTTAGTCTATTTTCTTGACCTGCGATGCCTACGCTTTGTTTTCCTATTTTTTCTTTCATAGTGGAATTCTAGAAAACTTTTATAACGAGCAGTACCTCTTGTCCAGGTCGGAACACCGATAAATTTGCTCAAAAATCGCCAACTTCTACCACCTGTTAATATCCACCAAGTTGCTATTCCCCACCCTGCAATTAAAACTGTCCACAACCATTTTTGCCATTCATCTGAGAAGACACCTCCAAAGATGCCATTCACAATCATGTAGGAAACTAGAGCTATAATCGTCCAAGGAAAAATTTGGTCAGCAGGAATTGGTCCTAAGGAAGGTTGGGTTCCCAGAATTTGGTTGACAGGTCGAAATTCTTTATCTCGCTCATCAGCCATAACAAATTCCTGACTTAACTATTACTACCAACGATAAAGCTCGTCAACACATCAGCAACAGTCACAGCAATCACTACCAACAACGGTGTTCTGGCGACGACTTGCCAATCTTCGTCTTTGCGAACGGCGTTAATCACACCAATCAGAGCAACAGCAATGTAGAGTAAGTAAAGTGCTCTTAAAACATTAAACACCAAACTTACTGCGGCAGCTGCACCGCTTTGTTGGGAACCTTGGGTTAAATTGTTTTTGAAAAATGTTTCTGCTTTTCCGAAAAATTGAGCTGCTGCTGGATCACTAAAGTAGTCTATCCAAAAGAAACTGAGTATTGCTGAAAATACGAGAGTTTGCAGTAATATGAGCCAAGGTTTCGGTAGAGCGATCGCTTGTCCTATTTGCTGAATAAATGCTACTGCGATCGCGCCCACTATCAAGCAAAGTAGCAGACTCGGGCTTTGAGAGCAAATCACACTTAAAAAGACAGCAGAAGCAAGCAACAAGGGCACAGATGCCAACACATGAGTGAATCGGTGTTTGAGTTGATACGGTACTTTTAGCTGAGTAGGTCTTAGAGGCATGGACTAACTTTCCTAACTTCTTTAACAGGAACCACTTGTAGATAGTAGTTCATCTATAACTCTTTGTTGATAATGTATCATTACAATTTCAGAAAAGCTTGGTTTCGCCATTCTTCATTGGATACCTCTCAATTTGAAGTGCTGTATTATACACGAAGCCAGAGCAAATGATCAATGGCTAATATAACACACTTAAGAATAATCTTGTGTTGATGGATACGATTTTCGTTTATCAATCTGATAACTATAGATAGATAGCATCAAATAGGGAACGATTTTCATCAATTCACTTTTTCGTTTATCTAATATTACTATTTTTAGGAAAAAACTTACATAAAGACTGTTATTAATTATTAGATTACCTTGTCTTAACTTAAACGTCATACATTCATCTTTCTTTGTCTTATACGAATTTTGCTTTCAGGTTTTTGAGGCATAACTCCTATTTCCGGCAATGGTTTTTTAATTTTCTTATGTTGAAAAAATTCAATCATTAAAAAGAAGTCAGAAGTCAGAATTCAGGAGTCAGCTTGGGGATTTAAACCCTAACCGATTGTAGACAACGCCCTATGGCTAACGCCACGCCTTACGGTGAGTCCAGCGCTGCGGGAGGGTCTCCCTCCGGAGCCACTTCTGTGCGGGGGTTCCCCCCGTTGAAGAATGTGGCGTCAGGCGACTGGCGAACCCGGAGGGCTATCGGGGAAGACCTCCGGTCTCGCTGCGCTTTAGACCTCTGGGCGTGCGCAAAGCGCATACGCCAGTCGTCTCTGTCGGGAAACCCTCACTTCGACCACGCTCAGTGCATAACCTGCGCCGTGCTGGTCTCACCAGATACCTCTGTCGGGAAACCACCAAGACCTCGGCGACTACCCACTGCACTGGCTCACTTTTGACTCTTGTTAAAAGCCTGATTTTCCAAAAAATACATCATTTTGACAAGTATACCGTTGTTTTGAGGAAAGCTAATGTGCAATTAAGTGGCAGAAAACGGGTGCAGCAAACCATTGCCACTTAAATTGCTTAGCACTGTTATGGCAAGCGATCGCTTTTCTTTGCTCGACAAAATCCATTTGCTTGAATGATGAGGGTATACGCCCAAAGGCGTAATTAGCAATGCTTTGAACTTTTTCAATTTTGGGTGTTTCAGGCAAAATTGAAAAATTTTGTTGCCTGGTGGGAAAAGTATTGACCAATAATGAGCCTTTCATAGTTTTATTTGGATTTTGTCGAGCTTAGAACCAAGCTCATTGGTAAGTACTTAGGCAAAATTAATTTCACACTCGCTCCTTACTGAATAAGCTTTTGAGTCGCTTTTGATAGGTAATTTAATTTGCACAAGTACTTATCAGTTTTTTTCAGGAGTTATTTTCTCTCCTTCGTAAGCAAGAGCTTTGTCACCTGCTTCTGCGAATGCTTTGGCAACTTCAATCAGCTGTTGTCGCTTTTTATCATCAATAATCCCAGCCGGAGGGGGCATCAGTTTCTCTTCGATTTGGCGCACCGTTTCGTGCCGTAAGGAGAGCGCCTGATTTGGATAACTAAGGAGTAATAAGGGATTCTGCTTGCTGGCATTGTCAGGACTGTGGCAGACAACGCAGGTATGCTCCCGCAGCTTGACTTCAAATGCACGATAAGCAGCATCAACTTTGGTGATGTGTGGGTTCGATGGAGAAAATAAACGGGTATAAAGTGACGCAAAAGGCTCCTGACCACGAGCATCAGTCCAAACCCAGTTACCGTCCCATGTGTGCTCAACCTTCGGACGTTGTTTGTCAACTACAGCTGAGCGTAGCGCTCCTTTGACCTTCTGCTGCTCCATAAACAGAAGTAATTCAGTAGTTTGCTGGTAGGAATCCCACTTTTTCGATGAATGCCAGAACGGATAAGGATAAGCTCCAATATCAAACTGATTGCGGAACTGAGTGGGGAGGTGGATGACAATCAGGTTGTTTACCTGTTCAACTTTGGGTTCACCTTTGAACATAAAAGTAGCGAGGTAAATACGACGCCAGACAAATGGCTCAAATGCAGTTGTGTTACTTTCTTTGATATTGTAGTTACCAGCCTCTTTTTGAGCACCCCATAAGAATGGTGAACTCATAGTATTGCGAAGGATTTTCAGGTTAGAGAGTTTTTCAGAGCATGAGTTGTAGGCATCTACATTTTTAACATTAGAGACAACGGGGCAGGTAGCAATGATTTCTTTGCCCACTTTCTTCGCTAGTTCTATGTCCTTCGATGTTTGTAGTGCTGATACTGCATTCTTTGCGGTAGGTGCTTGTAGTGTGCCGCCAAGAAAAAGCGTGATTGTTAACACTATGCCTAGAAGCACAAACTGCAATCGAGAGTAAAACTTCCGAAGATTAGACATAACTGCTCGAATTCTTCGATCTATATAGACTGGGTGTGAGTTAAGCAAAACTTTGAGATGTAGCGATTCTCAGGTAAAGAAAATACACTCAACTTAAAAGAGTCAAGAGTCAGGAATCAGAATTTATCTAGATAACTCTTGAATTCTGACTTCTAACTCTCCAAGCAAGAGCATATTGCAAGCAATTGAGAACCGCTACATTCTTCTTCTAAGAAAACAGGATGGTTTCTTGAAACAGGGATATATAAGTAAGTCGGTGCAATAAAACCAAACTGTGTGAAGAAAAGTAAATAAGGCTCAAACTCTTTCTCTCCCTGCTCCCTACTCCCTGCTCCCTGCTTTCTTCTAAGAAGAATTATTTACGCCGACCTACTTAGGTGCTACAAAACAATCTCAAGTCACGAACCAATGGCAGCTAAATCGTGATCTTTGTCCCGTCAAACTTGGTCAACCTGAAGCCGTCAAATTTTTCGACGTACCCCAGCTTTTCGTCTCTGAGGATGCCAATGGCAACCTCTTCTCCCAAAGCCAAGGCAGCTGCAACATCCGAACGCCAATGTATACCGCCAATATCGCGACCAATGGCATAGTTAGCTGCCAGCTTGTTCAACTCGCCACCCACTGTTAGTTGCGATCCGTTGTAGGGAATCACTTTTGTGGGGTCATTGGGGTCAGGCACTACGGGATTGGGGATGACAAAGTCCTCGTTAAAGGCTGCTTTCAACAGTGTGGCTTGGACACCAGCAATAGCACCAGCACCACTAGTGTAGGCTGGATGGAACGGTGCTCCTTCCGGGTATGCCTGGGGCAATAGATAAGTGCCAAAGGTGCTAAAGGTTTGAGCTAAAGCTTTGGAATTTAAGAGTTCGGAATTAATCGGATATTGAGTTTTATTGACAAGGTTGTTGTAGACCAGTCCACCATATGCTTCCGGTCGCAGACGGCGGGATACGTAGTACTTCCGCCAGTAGGAAGCTCTGATTGCCCGCGAGGGAGCCAAAAGGAGTAGGGTTTGAAAATACCCTGTTGCAAATGTACCGATACCAGGTGTTAGGGTCTTTGAGTTGTTGTATGGATTCGTCGGACTCAAGGGTGCGTTAATACCACTCAGAATCAACAAGGCTCCAAAGAACAAAGCCCCACCGATATGAGCTAACTCGCCAAGATCGCGAACAGTGGATACGTAACGGCGTTTCGGGTCATAATTAATAGACCTGCCAGAATCGCTGCCATTTTGAACAAGCAACCATTCGTCGAAAGTGGTGAGGAAGTCATTGCCAGGGAGAGCAGTACGAATCAGGGGCGAAATAACCTGAGTGTTGAAAGGAATTTCCCGCAACAGAAACTGTGAAATGTAAGGACCGTCTAATACCCCAGGTGGAGTAACGTATCGTGTTGTTCTGCCTGAGGCGTCACTTTTATCGATATAGTTGGCGCTGCCACGAAACAAGGTTTGGGGGGTGACATAACCATTCTGTTTTGGTCCGCGGAATGCTGAAAGCTTGTTGAGGTCTTCGACAGCTGCTAAGACTTTGTGATCGTCAGTGTTGTCATGGAACTTGTTAAAAGGTACATCCCGTAGCAAAGCATGCCAGTAGAGTTCAACTGCCTCAGCCGCTTGTTCTGCACTATCGAGAACTGGTGGTACCGGAATTCCTAGCTGATCTGCATTGGGTCCTTCCAGGCTGATTGCCAGTGGTCCTAGAGGACTGACCAGCTTCCTCCCGCCACCCAAGATAATCTTTTCAAAGTCATTTGGGTCAAGCGTTGTCAGTGGTTTTGTCACAGAATTGTAGGCTTCGAGGTTGACTTCGCCTCGCTTGTCGTGCGGTAATCCCCTACTGTCACTGGCGATTTTATTGGGGTAACGTTCCTCATCACCGTTAGTTGGTTGCGGCACAACGCCAAGATCCAGCTGTTGTTTCGCTGCTTGGACACGTACGTTATAGGCTTTCTGGACAAAATTGTTATCGTCGAACACCCGCTCACTCCCGACAACATTCTGTGCCTGGACGATGTCTCCTTTCCTCGTGGAGGAGAGGAGCGGAGACATCACCCCCGCAGTAACGCCAGTAGCAGTTAACACACCAGCACGACCGAGAAATGAGCGTCTACTAAAGCGACCGAGTAATGAGCGCTTACGGCTTCCATCAGCGTGACCAGTTTCGGGATTTGTGATTTTGCTTTGGGCTTGTGTCTCTGTTTGAGAAGCTTGATGAAAATTGGGATCGGATTGCATTTCTCTTTTCTCCTCACCTAGAAAGTGAACCATGAGATTGTGCCACAGGAAGGGAAATACCTGTAGACATGAAGTATTGCGACTCTTGGCTAAATCGCATGAGTATTGTGCTGATGATGAAGCATATCAACAGTGCAATAACGCGTTGTGCTACACTCTAAGGAGCAATTGCACGGAACGCAGCGCCCTCAAGGATAATTAGCCTATAGTTTGGGTTCAAGAATTGCTAGTCAATGCAAACAATTCTTGGCTACACATAAAGCTATCTGCCACCCAGCTTGTGTAAAGAAACCATCTATACATAAGTTAGATAGACATCAATAAATTAATCATCTCAAAAAATACAATTAATCGATAAGGTAACCGTAGATTTTGTAGATGAATTATAATTTTGCACAAAAGAATGTGAAAAGCAAGAGAAAATTGTACAATTTCCCACAATGCTTACAGTGTCGGAAGCAGAACGCCCACAACTTCTGGGATATTGGAGCGCGAATGACTGAAAATCTTAGTTTGTAGGCTGGGGACTGTCCTCACGGCACACCAATGACATAGAAAGGCAAGCAGTGCCCACCCTACGTTAGATTCTACGTTAGATTCGCCAACTAGAAAATCTTACCAAAAAATTGGCACAATCCAACTCTCTAAGTATACTCGGTTTCTCTAAACACTCCTGTTGGATATTGAAAACTGTTATTGATATATCTGCACACCTTTTGAAAGTCATTTCGTCGTCTTGAGGAATATCACCTTTGTTCCTCAATCTAATATATAAAAAAGAAATCTCAGAATAATATCACAAAATTAGAAAAAACTTTCCTCCACTCTCCTGAAATTTACTAAAAACTGTTCTTGACATTAAAAAAAATAAAATAATAGAAAGAATACTGTTATTAATTATTAGATTACCTTGTCTTAACTTAGACATCATACATTCTCGTATATGCTCATGTTGTGTGGATTTCGTTCTAAGCTTTTTGAAAGCAAATTTCGTATCCACTGGATATTTGTTTTTTAATCTAGGCGAAACCAATGAAACCTTCGCCTAGAATTTTGCTGGAAATGATTAGGCTTTATTGTCATTGGTTTGTCTTATTAAGACAACTCCTTAAAGAAGTGGAGACTGCACTGAAAAGGAAATTCTTATGTCTAAATTGAATCGTAGACAAGTACTTATATTTTTTGCAGGTGCTGCAGGTGCTGTACTGGCAGATCAAGTTTTAGGTGGTACTGTCGATGCAAGAGAAGTAAAATTCGCACCTCTAGGTTTTACACCTGTACGCTTACCACATCCTCTGCCAATTTACAAGCAACAGAAGAACTACTTACCCACAGAAATTGGACAGGGAAAAACTCTTGATGCTTCACCTGATGTGAAGTTAGCTAGCTACAACGTCGTTGATGACGTTGTGGTAGCTCCAGAGTATGAGCGGTACGTTATTGTTAGTTGGGGCGATCGCGTGTTCCCAAACCCCGAAGAGTATTTCGGCTACAACAACGACTACACCGGCTTTATTCCTGTTGGCAAAGGCAAAGCAGTCGATGGTTATTTGTGGGTGAATCATGAATATGTCAGCTACCCAATTTCTGGTTTAGCACCAGGGATACCTACAAATCTCAAAGAAACTCCTGGTGTCTTTGCTCAAGTGATTGGGCGCGCTTTACCTACCACCAGAAATCTTGAAGTTGATGGAGAATTTTTATACAACGTCGGTGGCTCGATTGTCCGCATTTCTCGACGCGGTAACGCTGATGGGCGTTTCTCTGTCGTCAAAGACTCCAAGAACCGTCGTGTTCACGGTCTTTCTGGCTTAGGAATCAACAAAGAACGCAAAGATGGCTATGAGAAAGTCACCTCTTGGGGAGGTTTGAGTTACCAACAAGGTGATGACAAGTATCTCATTGGAACTGGACCTGCTGCGAAGGAAGTTTTTCCTCTCAGTTCCGATGGACTGGGTGACAAAATCATTGGTACAGGGTTTAACTGTTCTGGTGGTACAACTCCTTGGGGTACAATCCTCTCTGGAGAAGAAAACTTCCAAGGAAGTGAGGAATCTTTCGTTGGTGTCACAGAGTTTGTCAAACCTGATGGCACACAAACAAGCTACACCAAAGGAACTACTGGTGAAACCTTTGGTTTAGTTGGAGAAAAATACGGATGGATTGTAGAAGTTGCTCCTGAAGACCCCAATTTCCGTCCACGTAAACATACATCCTTAGGTCGCTTCCGCCACGAAAACGTTGGTGTCCGTGCTGAAGCGGGAAACAAGTTAGTCGCCTACATGGGAGATGACAGACGCGGGGGACACACCTGGAAATTTGTCAGCAATGGTACAATCTCCTCACTGGAAGATAAAAGCAATAGCCAGTTGTGGGAAAGTGGTACTCTCTACGTTGCTCGTTTCAATCCAGATGGTACTGGCGAGTGGATCGCTTTAAACCTACAGACTCCTACCAATCCGATTGCGCCATCAGTCATATCTTCTGTAGAATACGACGCTTTAGGCTCAGCACAAAGAGACGGACTGCTGAAACTACCCAGACGTAAAGGCATTGCTGAACAAACAACTGATGGTGGTGCTTTCAACTGCGATCGCAAAAACGAAGCAACTGCCCTCAGCGATTATCAAAACAAAAAGCTTTCCGACTTCTACCCCACTCAAGGTGCTGTTCTTGCTGACGCCTTCTTAGCTGCTAACTTAGCTGGAGGTACCCCCACAGCACGTCCCGAAGATTTAGAAATACATCCGCACACCAAAGAAGTGTTTATTGCTTACACCGACGGCGCACCTGGAAGCGACGGTTACCCTGATTCGCGTATCTTCCAAGTTGCCAAGTTAAGTGCTGCACCTAATGCGACTCAACAATCTGGGGGACTTTACAAGATTATTGAAAATAGTCAAGACGGTACAGGTACGACTTTCCGCTGGGAGAGATTCGCCCAGGGCGGGGAAGCTGGTTCTGAGTATGGCGCTGGTTTTGCCAATGTGGATAACCTCGTAATTGACGATCAAGGAAACGTCTGGGGTTGTATTGATATGTCCACCGATACCCACAACGGTTTTACAGTTGGTGCAATTCCAACTGAAAATAAAATTGACCACTCTGCCACAGGTAACGTTTCCACTTTTACTGGTGTCTTCGGTAATAACTGGTTTTTCTGCATTCCCACCAGTGGTCCCAATGCAGGAGTTGTGATACCCTTCGCTCAAGGTCCAGTTCGTTGTGAGATGACCGGACCAACTTTAGTCGGTGATACACTGTTTCTTTCCGTACAGCATCCCGGCGAAGACTCTCCAGTGAACGATGGTACACAACTGAGTCGCAGTATCCAGCTATTGGATTTGAGCGGTACTACCTTCGACCAGACACGCACGGTACCCCGTGGTAGCAGCTGGCCAAGCAATATTCCTGCTAGTGATGGTGGTAGCAATCAAGCAACTGGTATACCGCGTCCAGCAGTCATTGGTATTCACCGTAAAAATTCTAAGGGCAGATTTTTCTAACCTATATAGGTTTAGTGAACCGTTCACTTGAGCATGGAAGATGACTTCCATGTTTTTAAGGAAAATCCAAAAAATAAAAATCCAGCCGTATCCTACAGCTGGATTTTTTGTTACTTGTAACCCACATTCCGCACCCTAAAGTCTCACACTAGGAATTTTGAACCTTTGAAGATTTGGAAATTGGCGATAGGCATTCCAAATGACTCCACGTTCGTATAAAATAAATCCATAATTCTAAATATAAATACGAAAAAACAGATTGTGGCAGTGGGGAGTGGGGAATGTCGGATGTAAGCTTGGTTTGTCGGATGCTCCCCAATCAACTCAGTATAAAGAATAAAGATCATCGCAGTGTTCGGGACAAAGTGCTGTGTGTAAACAATTTCAGGTTTTCTGTTCAACCTCAAACTGGGTGACAAACAGATGAACTTTCATCTGTACCTAGAAATTTAGTCTTTGAGGACTTTGTTGAAAACTGGTGAAATGGAAACTCTGGAACTAAGTCTAGTGTCTGTATGGTCAATGAAAAAGGTCATTATTGCTAAATTATGAATGAAAACTGGGTCTATCTAGGAGCAGGACTAGCAATAGGGATTGCTGTTCGTGGGTTCTTTGCACAAACAAAGGTATCTTCTAGCTCATCGACAGTCTTATCGCAAGATGAACAACAACAGGCTACGCCAATACTCCAGCAGCAGATGAAGCAAACGCAGCTAGCGTATTATATGGCACGAGAAATAAGCCAGTTTAAGGCGGGGTTTTTGGCGCGAACGACTCATGTGTTGCGATCGCCTTTAAATGGTCTGATTGGTTTGCATCAGTTAATCTTATCTGATCTATGTGAAAATCCAGAGGAAGAACGAGAATTTATCGCTCAAGCTCATGAGCGAGCGCTAAAATTACTCAAGCTGATTGATGAAATTCTTAGGGTTGCTAGAGTTGAACATGGTACAAACAAATTACACATTCAGCCTTTAAACTTATCCGAATTGTTGCAAGAAGTTCACGATTTGACTTATATGCTGGCGGAAAATCGCAATTTTCCCTTTCAAGTTCTACCGCCAAATCCAGAAATATATATACTTGCAGATCCCTACTGGCTGCGACAAGTATTAGTCACTTTAGTGGAAAGTTGCATTGCTCAAATGGAGGAAGGCAGCATCTGTATTTCTGCTCATGTTGGGCACACAAGTGATTGCGTTCATATTTGGTTGGATGTACCAACCCATGCAACTTCTCTAAGTGAGCCGATAGATTTCATGACACCGAAAAACAACTCACCTGAAGCTGACAAGAAAAATGATATTCTCTTGCCAGGAATGAAGCTTCTACTCAATCAAACTCTTTTGGAAGTCATGGCGGGAAAGTTAGAAGTAGTTCCCTCTCCCGCCCTTGAGGAACAAGCTGATGATGTGACGAGGCTACAAGTCTCTATCCCCCTAGTGATTCCTGAAGTTGAGCATCTACACTAAGAGAATTAAATTTAGGTTGGTTATATAAGACCATTGTGGTGGTAGAATTCTGTTGGAAACCAATCCTTTCGTAGAACCGCTGCTTGTGAGTTGTCATCAAATAGACACGCTCAACACGATTCATGCGCGGGTGACTCAAAACAGTTTCCACCAACTTACTTCCCAGTCCAGTATCACGGTACTCTGTATGAATGGCAACATCCCAAATAGTTGCGCGATAAACACAATCAGATGTTGCTCTGGCAAAGCCAATTAATCGTTCTCCATCCCAAACGGTAATCACAGGGTCGCTGTTTGCAATGGCGATGCCTAAATCTTCAATGCTGCGATTATTTGCCCAGAAAGCAGAAATGTTTAGCAGCTGTTGGATCTGATAAAGGTCCATTTTAGACTTGCGATCGCTAAATCGAATCTGATTGTGACTAGAGTTCATGGATGTTACCGAATCGTTGGAGTTTATTCGCTACCTTTTTATCCGATTTTGTAAGATAGTGCTATACCTGTATCAATTGTAATCTTAAAAAAAGTTAATATTTTCATTTAACTACAAACCCATTTCCAGAAAGGATGACTTGGTCCTTGCTGACGTATTCGGAAAACCTGTTGTTCTAGGCGTTCCTTTTCCTGCGGTGGTAGTCCGAATAAAATATTCCGACTTTGCCAAATCAGAACAGCAACGGTCATACCGAGACAAAAAAATAGACCAAGACTAGCCAAGAAATTGTAGTATAGCCCGTATCGGACAGCTACCCAGGTAAAATATTGTCGCCACAGAACAATTTCGCCTCGTAACTCCCATACACAAAAAGGCGCGATTGTCAACCATAAAAAGCCAACAAATAACCATCTGCTATACACCTCTAGCTGGTGTAGCTTTTGTACTTGTTTTGCAAAAGACGCATCACTTTCGTCTGTGTACCAGCTAGTTTTTGGTGGTTCTTCCGGTTGATCCATAGATTAAGGAGTAACTAATAACTAATAAAGATGAATCATCTACTATGTCTGATTGGTTCGCGTTGGTGATCTCCCCCGCCACAAAGCGAGCAACGGACCAGCGACAAAAATACTAGAATAAGCGCCCACTGCAAAACCAATAATCAAAGCGAGGGCAAAGTTTCTCAAAGTTTCGCCGCCAAATATGAATAAGGCAAACAACGTCAGCAGCACGGTGAAAGTGGTGTTAAGCGATCGCGTCAGCGTCTGATTGATGGCATCATCTACAACTTGGTTAATAGGGTCATTGGGATGTTGGTTGAGAATTTCCCGAATCCGGTCATAAATGACTACCGTATCTGTCACCGAAAAACCAGTAATCGTCAATATCGCAACGACAAACAGGCTGTCAACCTCAACACCTTGTACTAATCCTAAAATCGAGAAAATTCCCGTCGTAATGAGGACATCATGCAACAAGGCAATAATCGCAATCACGGCATAATCGGTTTTGAAGCGCACGCTCAGGTAAATAATAATGCCGATAAACGAGACAATTAAAGCGGTTATTCCACTGGTAAACAATTCCTGACCCAGAGTAGGACCAACAGTCTCAATCTGAGTTGCTTTGGGGTCAAACCCTCCCAATTTTTCGCTCAATGCTGTTTGTAACTTTGTGCGTGCCTCAACATTTAACGTCTCAGTGCGGACTGATACTGCCTGTTGGTTTTGACCGACAACTTGGATGCTGCTGTTGCCTAATCCTTGAGCATCGATTACTTCCCGCACAGATGAAAGTTCAATTGGCTTAGCACAGTTTTGCGCGATTGTGCAATCCCGTTCAAACACTAGGCGCGTACCACCGACAAAGTCCAGACTAGGACGAAGAGGTGCGCCTAACGTCTGCCAAGAAATCACCATCGCAATGATACCGCTGAGAATCAGAGCACCGGAAAGTGCCCACCATAGAAAACGCTGTTTGATGACACTAATTTTCATTGTACCGCCTCCGGCTCAGACTTAGTATACATTGCCAGATTAGGACAAAACAGTTCGGGCTTGCGCAAGTTAGGAAATCCGATTGCCACCAACAGCAACGTACGACTACAAGTGATCGATGTAAACAAGTTCACGAGCAATCCTAATGCCAATGTCAGAGCAAAGCCTTTGACTAAACCAGCCCCAAGCCAAAAAAGCGTTGCACAGGAAATTAAAGTTGTCACGTGAGAGTCTAAAATACTAGACCAAGCTCTGTAAAATCCTGCCTCTACCGAACGATACAGGCTTTTGCCAGATCGTAGTTCTTCACGAGTGCGCTCAAAAATCAGCACGTTAGCATCAACTGCCATCCCGATACTAAGGATGAATCCAGCAATGCCAGGAAGAGTTAAAGTGATAGCCAGTAAAACGAAGGTAGCATATGTCAGTAAGGCGTAGATGACTAAAGCAATGTCAGCAATGACACCTGGTAGTCTATAATACACTACCATAAATATTAATACTAACACCAGACCGCCTATGCCAGCATAGATGCTACGTTGAATACTGTCTTTACCTAAGGTAGCTCCTACTGTACGATTCTCTACGATTTCCACGGGTACAGGTAGTGCTCCACCGCGTAGCTGCACGCCTAAGTCATTGGCTTCTTGTGAAGTAAATCGACCTGTAATCACAGCAGATCCTCCACCGATACCAGATGCGGCAAATTCTGGACCGACCGTAGGATAGCTGATCAATTCGTTATCTAGAAAAATACCTATGCTGCGTCCGGTACCGGCAAGTTGTTTTGTCAGTTCGCCAAATAGTTCACCACCCTTATCATCGAAGCGAATGGCTACATTCCAGTTGTTGCCTTGGGTTGGTTCACCATAAGCGTCTTTGAGGTACTTACCAATTAGTGGTGGGTTTGTGCTTTCAAATAATTCAGCGATCGCTGAGTTACTCTTTTTCAGATCTTGCTGATTTTTCTCAATTGCAGCTTTGTCGTTAGTCTTTCGTAGTTCTGCTTGTTTTGCTTTCAATTGTGTTTTTGATGCGAAAAATGTATTCAGTTGAATTTCTGTATTTGGCTTTTGCTTTTTGAACTCTAACTGCGCTGTACCTCCTAGTACTCGTTCTGCTTGCTGTGGGTCGTTGACCCCCGGCAATTGTACTAATATTTTGTCTTGACCTGCTGTTTGGATAATTGGTTCCGAAACACCTAAACCGTTGATGCGACCTTCGACGACTCTTTTAACAGCCTCTAATTCTCGATCAGTGATTTGTTTAATTTCCGGTGTCGTTTTTACTTGAATTGTTAACTGTGAGCCCCCCTGCAAGTCTAATCCCAGAGATGCAGGAATTGTAGCAATCACCGCAATTGCGGCGATTACTAAAACTAAAATCAAAACTAATAGCGATCGCTGTCTTTGCATACCCTTACTTGCTGCGACAAAGGCTATGATAGCGCTCTTTGGAAGAGTTGTGACCTATAACTTAACAGTTTTGAGTGACAACTTTTACCGAAAAACTGGGTTTAAAGCCCCGTCCTTCTGGGACGGCTTTTCCAGAATCAAGGAATAAAAACGCGCTACAGTGCTACATTAATTTTAAGCGGCGGTAATTCGCAATAAAAAACGAAGTAGGTCACGCGGTCAACTCCTGAACCGAAACCCTGGTAGTAAAAATCCTAGATGTTGTACAAGTGGGAGTCAAAGGAAAGCTTTGTAAAAACCTTCTCAAACGCGGTCGGGCAGTCCGTGTAAGCTTGTGGACGTATCCAAACAGGGATAATTGAGTGCTTGCATTCAAGTATCTAGGGAGGACGGTTGAAGCAAGAATCCTCATGCCTTTAGGCGCAGGAGTGTCAAAAAGAATTGGGGATTGTAAATTGTTAGTCTTTTGCTGTTGATATTTTACATCATCAAGCACTCACTTCTAACTAGTCCCCAATTCCACCTGCTAAACGCGCAAAGCTACCATCTTTTCCACAGCCTCAACAATTTGTTCTGGTTGAACGATAGTTAATCTTTCTAAAGTTCCATTGTAAGGTGTGGGAATATCTTGGGAAGAAAGTCGCAATACAGGTGCATCCAATTCATCAAATAAGCGTTCATTAATAGAGGCAGTTAATTCCGCTCCAATGCCCCCTGTTCTCATGCACTCTTCCACAATAATCACTCGATGAGTTTTTCTTACAGATGCACCAATAGTATCAAAATCTAGCGGTTTGAGTGATATCAGGTCAATGACTTCTGGATCATAACCTTCTTTTTCCAATGTTTTGACAGCTTGCGTCACATGATGTCGCATGCGTGAGTAAGTCAGGATTGTGACATCTTTCCCAGAACGTACAACTTCTGCTTTATCCAAAGGCAGCAGATATTCTTTTTCTGGCAAATCTTCTTTCAAGTTGTAAAGTAGAACGTGTTCAAAGAACAACACTGGGTTATCATCACGAATAGCTGATTTGAGTAATCCTTTAGCGTTGTAAGCAGTGGAACAGGCAACAATCTTCAACCCTGGTACAGCTTGGAAGTATGCTTCTAAGCGTTGGGAATGTTCTGCACCAAGCTGCTTACCCACACCTCCAGGTCCACGAATCACCATTGGAATTTTAAAGTTACCCCCGGAGGTATAACGCAGCATTCCAGCGTTATTGGATATTTGGTTGAAGGCAAGAAGCAAGAAACCCATGTTCATACCTTCAACAATTGGTCGCAACCCAGTCATTGCTGCCCCAACTGCTAAACCCATAAAGCTGTTTTCGGCGATCGGGGTGTCTAGAAGCCGGAGATCGCCATATTTTTTGTACAAGTCTTTGGTCACTTTGTAGGAACCACCATAGTGTCCTACGTCTTCACCAAGAACAAATACAGTTGCGTCATGGGCCATTTCTTCATCAATGGCTTCCCGTAAAGCGTTGAAGAACAGTGTTTCTGCCATTAGACTTTTATATGCGACTATTGTTTTAGAATCTTAACGCGCATCTGCTCCCTAAGATGGTGAGCGATGCTGCAAAGTGTGCCGCTACGCACGCGAACGCACGAGTTGCTTGTCTTGCGTTTAAAATTATAGGCTATGTGACAGCAAGTACTTGAACAGTTAGCAGTTACCAGTTACCAGTTACCAGTGTTTGTTCCCCATAACCTTGAGCACTGTTCCCTGTTAAGCGTTAAGCGTTAAGCGTTCCCTGATTAATATCCAACTTCATTTAAGTGGAAACTAGGGGAATCAGTGACTTGATTAACCTGGCTTACCTGATTCACCGGAGGAGACGAATTAACCGGATTTTCCGGAAATCTTCTGGGTCTTCCTGGTTTACGCTTATGTCGTTGATTGATAGATTTTTCGCTTGCTGTAGCCAGTTCTTCTGGTGTGCATTTAAACAGCCGCAATGCATCTAAATATTTTTTGGGTGTCATGGTTGGTTCTGTGCGCCCTGCTTCCCAGTTGCGCACACTCGTTTCACTAATTGCAAGCCTGAAGGCAACCTCTGCGCGGCTGAGTCCCGCACGCTCTCTCAGGACTTGCATATCCATAGC
Source organism: Brasilonema sp. CT11 (assembly GCF_017982655.1). Taxonomy (GTDB): domain Bacteria; phylum Cyanobacteriota; class Cyanobacteriia; order Cyanobacteriales; family Nostocaceae; genus Brasilonema. The sequence continues at coordinate 67,722 of NZ_JABXYX010000006.1, forward strand.
CAATGCTCCCTTTGCAAAACTATAGTACTTATTTATTAAATCAATTGACGTAAAAAAGCCAACTGAGCATTATTTGTTAACTATATTATTTTATAATCTATTAGTTACGTATTTGGCAAACGGGCGATCGCCCTCACCCCCGCCAAAAGTTGCTAGTTGACAACATTTGCCCTACTAATAGTGTAAATTTATCTGTCGTCGAAAAAGTCTTGGCATTCAAATTTATCTTCCAGTTAAAGGATAATCTCACACCCAGCCACAAAGACACCTAGATTTGCTCTTTGCCCTAGCGGTTTGGTGTGAGATTATCAAGCAAAGTTATCAAAACTTCACGTTGTAGCACTTGAGGCAAAACTCACCGCCTATCGCAACCACCGCGCTGCATCTTTGGCATGGTAAGTTAAAATCAAGTCTGCTCCAGCGCGTTTAAAGCCGATGAGAGTTTCCATCACCACACGCTGTTCATCAATCCAGCCGTTTAAAGCTGCAGCTTTCACCATAGAATACTCACCAGAGACGTTATAAGCGGCAACAGGGAGGTTGCAAGCTTCCTTAACACGGCAGATAACATCCATGTATGCCAAAGCTGGCTTCACCATGAGCATATCCGCACCTTCGGCGATATCTAGCCCAATTTCTTTTAGAGCTTCACGAGAGTTACCGGGGTCCATTTGGTATGTGCGGCGATCGCCAAACTGTGGGGCAGAATCTGCAGCATCTCGAAATGGACCATAGTAAGCCGAAGCATATTTAGCAGCATACGACAAAATCGGGGTATCATGAAATCCCGCATCATCCAGAGCGCTACGAATTGCTTGTACAAAGCCATCCATCATTCCGGAAGGAGCAATGATATCTGCCCCAGCCTTGGCTTGGGAAACTGCTGTTTTTCCAAGTAAATCCAGCGTTGGATCATTCAAAACCCGTCCGGTTAAATCACCCACTTGTAGATAACCGCAGTGTCCGTGATTTGTGTACTCGCACAAACAAGTATCAGCAATCACAATCAAATCTGGTACTGCTTCTTTAACAGCAGTCGCTGCTTTTTGAACCATACCGCAATCATGCCATGCGCCAGTGGCATCAACATCTTTATCTGCAGGAATACCAAACAAAATAATCGCAGGAATTCCTAAGTCATAAACTTCTTTTGCCTCTTCCACTATTTTGTCTATCGAAAGTTGGTAGACTCCAGGCATCGATCTGACTTCATTCGCGATTCCTTCACCTGGTACAGCAAACAGAGGGTAAATTAAATCATTGGTGGTTAAAACAGTTTCGCGTACCATGCGGCGTAGTTGTGGATGGGTACGCAGACGACGTGGGCGATGGGTAGGAAACATAAATTTTTGTGAACTTACTAATACAAAATGTACACAAAACAAAGCGTTACAAATAGCAAGATACAAACGCTTTGTAGTCAGAGATTCGGCAATTAGCGCTTAACTGTCACGCCATTTACCGAACTCGGGGCAAACCCCCGGAGGCTCCTCTGCCCTACTGTTTGTAACGCTGTGGGGTAATTTTGTATTTTACAGCGATATCGTCAAACAAAAATCTTAAAAATTACCTCTATTTCTGTTTTTGGACGTAATTAAAATTTAATGGTGATGTGCGCGTAATTAGTCCAAAATTAAAGGCTAACTAGTGCAGCTGAGTCCCAAGGGGAGCCACTGCGGACGCCACATGCCGTGACAGTGGGAGATCCTCCTCCAGCAGTGGCTCCCCTTGGGGTTTCACGCCAGGTGCTTCAAGCGGGGGAACCCCGCCAACGCACTGGCTCAACGGACAGGTGCCTCAAGTCGGGAGACCCGCCCACGGCACTGTCCTCCCCAAGTGGAGCAAGTGGCGTGACACGCGCAAGGAACGCGGAATTCGCAAGCAGGAGAAATGGACTGCGTCCCGCAGCGCTAACAAAATTCAAAATGCTTATGACCTAAGTTTTTTATTGATTTTGTAGACGCGGAGCGGCTTCGGTGCAGGCTATAGGTGCGCTCAATGCGCCGTCATGTACTAGTAGCGCGAGTAATCTTATCAATGACTAACGAGTGGCGGATGACAAAAAACTAAAAAACCCGGAAAATGTAGGGATAGCGGAAGGGTTGATCTGGATCGGTAAGAACATGAAAAACTGCCCAAATTGTTAGTCCCCAATGGGCAAGAAACCATAGACCTGCTAGTGGTAACAGCAAACCGAAGGTGATCCACATCAATCCTGTCACAATAGCTCCATAAAGCCATACATTAAAGTGGAAGTTAATGGATTCTTTAGCATTTTCCCTGACAACTGGATCTTCAGACACAAAGAGTATAGCGATGGGTAGACCTACAGACACAAAAGTAGCGCTCAAGAAAATTGCACCATGACTCAGTGCTGATAAAATCTTTCGCTTATCTGGATCGTACACTGTTTTTTTCTCCTTCCGTTTGACTTGGTTATTATATAACGACCACTACATAGGCGTTGTTGTCTTAAGATTAAAAGACTTACTAAAGTTGGAAAAAGTTAAGTTAAGTTAAGTTACAAGTAATCAAATAGCATTATGTCTACTGAACTTGAGTCAGAACTACACAAAGCAGTTGATAGCCGTCGCAACTTTGCAATTATTTCTCACCCAGATGCTGGGAAAACGACGCTGACAGAAAAGCTACTACTGTACGGAGGAGCAATTCATGAAGCTGGCGCAGTTAAGGCAAGACGGGCACAGCGTAAAGCAACCTCTGACTGGATGGCAATGGAACAGCAAAGAGGTATTTCGATTACCTCTACAGTATTGCAGTTTGAATATCAGGACTGTCAGATAAATTTGTTGGATACGCCTGGACACCAGGATTTTAGTGAAGATACCTATCGTACCTTGGCAGCGGCAGATAATGCTGTGATGCTTATTGACGTGGCAAAAGGTTTAGAACCCCAGACACGCAAGTTGTTTGAAGTGTGTAAGCTGCGCGGTATACCCATCTTCACGTTTGTGAATAAGCTAGATCGTCCAGGAAGGGAACCTTTGGAATTGTTGGACGAAATTGAGCAGGAATTGGGCCTGGTAACTTATGCTGTTAATTGGCCCATTGGTATGGGCGATCGCTTCAAAGGTGTGTACGATCGCAAAGAACAACAAATACACCTATTTGAAAGAAGCGCCCACGGAAGCCGCGAAGCTGTGGATACAGTCGTTGACTTAGGCGATGCGAGAATAGAAGAACTTTTAGAACAAGATCTCTACTACCAACTCAAAAACGATATAGAACTTCTAGAAGGAGTAGGACCCGAATTAGATTTGGAATTGGTTCATCAAGGCAAAATGACGCCCGTTTTCTTTGGTAGTGCCATGACCAACTTCGGGGTTGAGTTATTCTTGAAAGACTTTCTTAATTATGCCCTCAAACCTGGTCCTCATAGCAGCAGTGTTGGCGAAGTTACACCTATATACCCAGAGTTTTCAGGGTTTGTCTTCAAACTTCAAGCAAACATGGACCCGAAACATCGCGATCGCGTCGCCTTTATCCGTGTTTGTACAGGCAAGTTTGAAAAAGATATGACAGTCAGTCACGCCCGCACTGGCAAAACGATTCGCTTATCCCGTCCACAGAAATTATTTGCTCAAGAACGGGAATCCATAGATGTTGCTTACGCTGGTGATGTGATTGGTTTGAACAATCCTGGTGTGTTTGCGATCGGCGATACTATTTATACTGGGCAAAAGCTGGAGTATGAGGGTATTCCTTATTTTTCGCCTGAGTTATTTGCAGTTCTGCGTAACCCCAACCCCTCCAAATTCAAGCAGTTTCAAAAAGGGGTTTCCGAATTGCGGGAAGAAGGGGCTGTGCAAATTATGTACTCAGTGGATGAAGCCAAACGCGACCCAATTTTGGCTGCAGTCGGTCAGTTGCAATTTGAAGTGGTACAATTCCGGTTGCAAAATGAGTATGGAGTAGAAACTCTGCTAGAGTTATTGCCTTACAGTGTCGCCCGTTGGGTTGAGGGCGGCTGGGAAGCGTTGAATAAAATCGGACGTGTCTTTAATACAACAACAGTAAAAGACAGCATGGGGCGTCCAGTGTTATTATTCCGCAATGAATGGAATTGTAACCAATTACAGGAAGACCATCCAGAATTGAAATTGAGTACTATTGCCCCCGTCGTTTCTACACAACCGACAAATTCAAATAGTTAGTGGTTAGTGATTAACTAACCACTAACCAGATTCCCGTGTGAACCGTTGCTCAACACGGGAGTCTGGTTAATACGGTTCGGTTAAGACTGAAGTTTAGATCCTACATTTCGCACTTAAGCGAACAAATGGATGGTATTTTTGATTGATGCATTACGCAACACCATTTTTTTACGAGGCTCCAAAGTAGTTATATTTTAAATGATCTGCTAAACGCAATGCTAACGCAACAATCATTAACGTAGAATTAGCAGTACCTGAAGTAGGAAATGTAGAGCTTCCCGCAACAAACAGACCACTTACTTCATGAACCTGAGAATTTACATTCACAACACCTTCCTTCGGGTTAGCTGACATCCTCGTTGTCCCCGTCTGGTGGGCTTTATCTTCAAAGTTTTCCTGCCAATTTTCTTCCTTGTTTAACCAAGTAGAAAGATGCGGTGTAGGAAAGCCAATTTTTTTAAATTCTTGCGTAATCAATTGACTCATTCTTTGAGCAGTTTGTCGTTCTAACGAATTGACTTTCCAATTTACCTTGGCTAGTGGCATATTCAATCTATCTTTTTGGTTGCTAGAAAGAGTAATACGACTTTCTGGATCGGGTAACTGCTCTAGCATACAGTGAAGCTCAATACGTTCAACTTTGATGAGTGGAGGACGGCGCTTGACGTAACGGCGGTGAAAGCCTGAGCTTATCTCCCTAAAACTAGACAATATCGTGAATATATCTTGAGTTGATTGCTTGATCAACTCCCGTTTTCGTAGAGTAGTTTTAAGTCGCCTCATTGCTGACCAAGAATCATTTGGTAGTGGATTGTATTCTTCTAGATAAGCATCACATCTCAATAGGTTTTCTTGTTCCTGAATTTTGGGACTTAGTGATAATCCATGTAGATAAACATGAGTTTGTTGTTTATCTTTGATCAAATAGTGTCCAAATCTATTTCGTACACTGTAGGCAGAGTGATGAGCAAAAGAACCAATGACACATAAAGTATGATCCATTAAAAATCTACCAACCACATCATTTTGATTCCCTATTCCATTAGGAATGGTTCGGTTGGAGGCTAAAAGTAATCGCGCATTTTCAATCCCGCCACAAGATAGCACTAAAGCTTTTGCTTTAACAAACGCACGCTTACCCTCTAAGGTTCTCACTTCAACTGATTCAAAGCAAGTCCCCAATTCATTTGTATTAATATGGGTTACATTGGCATGCAAAAGAACTTCAATGTTTGGACTATTATCAATGAAGAAATCGCGTCCAAACCTTATTGGTTCTCCTCGTTCCTTAAGACTCTTACTGAATTGCCAGAATGTCGTGTCTAAAAATTTTGAGTCCATATTAGGTGTAGCAGGCAAAACTTTAAACAACTCCCAAAGTCGATTGTCATAACAATTTGGTCCAAGTCCCAAATTTTTTCCTGCTCGTTCTAATAATGGTTCTAATTCTTCGTATTTAAGATCCCATCCCGAGTAGGGGATCCAAGATCGTTTTTGAAAATCAGTAGGATTAAAAGGAGCACATCTACCTGTCCATGTATGTGAGGTTCCACCATAAAGCCGATTACGAGTATTGTCTTTTCGTGAAACTCCTACATTTTCGATTTTACACAAGGCTTCCGTATCACTCTCTTTCTCAAAGCCACCGCTTTCTAAAATCCACACTTGAATCTTCGTCCCAGCAAACTCTTTTGCAATAGATAGACCAGCAGGTCCGCTACCCACTATACATAAATCTGTTTCAATTAACAAATCATCCTCAAACTGACTCAGATCAGAAAATCTCATATTAATTTCTTGTTTACCTTGGTTTACGAAATTGAAAAAGTCAATGATCTGTAATGTCTATCAGCCAAGTTCTAAAAGGATGTTTGAAAAGTCATTAGGGAAAAAAGTCATGCCAATCGCCTCACCACAATACGCATCATGGCAATGTAGACAAATATTTCTACTGTTTGGCGGTAATAGCTTGTAGTCTTTGTTCAAACTCCGACACAGATTGAGCAAGCTTTTGGTACCCTCCACTACCCACTGTTTGGGTAATAAGACAAAAGGCTTGAACCATTGCGGTCACAGCACCACCTATACAATCCAGTGACAAGATTTATCACCCATTGCATAAACGGATTGCTATCAGAAACCGCCATCTACCCAAATGGTTACAACCGAGGCACAAGTTTTGCCATCTGTTTAACCTCTAAAGTGCCTGTTTGGCTCCCTCTAGCTTCGTTCAAATTGCTCTTGGGAAGATTGCTCTATGGTTGACTTATGGCTCTCTGGGTACTGTACTGCGTATTTGCAGCTTACACCTTGAGAGTTTTTTTGACTCTGTAGCCGACTTTTCTAACATCCTCTAAGTGCGCGAAATATTATCGAACCCACTCCATGATGAACCTAAATTGAAATTCATGAACAAAGAAAGCGTTGATACAGAAAACATACCAACTGCTAGGATTACAAAAGATTTATTCAGCTTTCTTGTCAACTCCTTAACTAAATATTGTCGGCAGAAAATACCAAAAAGAATATAATCAAAAGATTTTTTTTATAATTATTTTCTACTGTAAATATTTAATTGAAAAGTTGTACGACCACTGTTTTTTTTAGACATATCATGAATTTTCTGGCAAATCAATAGTTTGTATAAGATACTTACTTATCCCACTTATCTTACTTATCCTCTTTTTCAGTTTTTCAGTCAAATATACTTTTAAAAAAAAATAATGTCTGCTTGTTTTTTATTAATTATGTAAATGAGCGTTATTGATTTGTGGAAATACATTTTAAAGCTTTCACTTTTAGTGTTCTATAGTACTTTTTTTGGAATTGCTATAGGGTATTGCCGTGGTTACTTCTTCAAGTTAGCTTCGTTCAAATACATTGCAAAGAAAAGTTACAATATTTGCTCTTGTTGTTTCTTAATTTGCCAATTAATGAAATTGCAAACGTAAGTAAATTCCGCATGACAATAAAGTCATTAAAAAGAAGTCAGAATGGGCTGCGCCCCGCTGCGCTAACAGCAATTCCTGAGGCAGAATCACTTCTGTTGGGGATGCGCGACCCCAACCGATTGTAGACAACGCTCTTATCCTACGGAGGGAGATCCTCCTACAGTACTGGCTCCCCTGTAGACGGGAAACCACGGCAGGTGCTACAATGAGGGTTGCCCCGTTGTAGCATGTGGCGTGCGTCTGGCGTCAGGTGGCGTTCAAGACTGCGACCCCCTCACCTTCTGGCGGGCGTCTAAGCCTGTGAAACTCGCTTCCCTTGCACTGGCTCCCCTTACACCACTAGTTCTTGACACTAGAATCAACAAAAAGCTCTAATAATTAGAACAAAAAATAACGCTGTGTCATAGGCAAAGAGGTAGCAGGTTCACAAGTTAACAACTTCCCATCTACCCTGACATGGAAAGTTTCTGGATCAACATCAATTTGTGGGGTAGCGTCGTTGAGTTTCAAATCTGCTTTTTTCAACTCACGTGTTTTGGAAACTGCTACCGTCCGAGTTTTTAAACCAAGTTTTTCGGGTATACCCTGTTTTAAAGCTTCGTTGGAAACGAAAGTTATAGAAGTTTCTGCCATTGCACCGCCAAAGCTACCAAACATCGGGCGCATATGAACTGGTTCGGGGGTGGAGATACTAGCATTAGGATCGCCCATTTGTGAGTAAGCGATCATTCCTCCTTTGATCACAGTTTCTGGTTTGACGCCAAAAAATGCTGGCTTCCACAAACACAAATCTGCTAACTTTCCTTCTTCAACCGAACCTATATGATCTGCAACGCCATGAGCAATGGCAGGATTAATGGTATATTTGGCGATGTAGCGTTTTGCCCTAAAATTATCATGAGTTTGGTGAGGATGACCAGGAGAAGGTAATAATCCTTTCTGTACTTTCATCTTATGGGCAGTTTGCCAGGTGCGAGTAATCACTTCCCCTACCCTTCCCATTGCTTGAGAATCGGAAGACATAATGCTGATAATCCCCATATCATGCAAAATGTCCTCAGCCGCAATCGTTTCCTTGCGAATTCTGGATTCGGCAAATTTGACATCTTCACGAATGTTTTTATCGAGGTGATGGCATACCATCAACATATCGAGATGTTCGTCGAAAGTATTGATCGTGTAGGGACGGGTGGGATTAGTAGAAGCGGGCAAAACATTTGCTAGACTACAGACTTTCAGAATATCAGGCGCGTGACCACCGCCAGCACCTTCTGTATGGAAAGTGTGAATCACACGGTTTTTAAAAGCAGCAATGGTATTTTCCACAAATCCTGCTTCATTCAGAGAGTCGGTGTGAATTGCGACTTGTACATCGTACTCATCTGCAACCGAAAGACAAGTATCAATAGCGTTCGCCGTGGTTCCCCAATCTTCGTGCAGCTTTAAACCCATAACTCCCGCAGCAACTTGCTCTATCAATCCTTCAGGTTTGCTAGTATTACCTTTGCCCAAGAAACCAACATTGACAGGGAAGCCATCAGCCGCTTGTAGCATGCGGTAAATATTCCAAGGACCAGGGGTACAAGTTGTGGCGAGGGTACCCGTGGCAGGACCTGTACCACCGCCAATTAAGGTTGTCGTACCAGAGGCGATCGCAGTTTCGATTTGCTGAGGACAGATAAAGTGAATGTGGGTATCAATCGCCCCAGCAGTCAGAATTTTGCCTTCTCCTGCGATCGCTTCCGTCCCAGGACCAATAATAATATCTATATTGTCTTGTGTGTAAGGATTGCCTGCTTTACCAATTTTAAAAATTTTCCCGTCTTTAATGCCAACATCTGCTTTAATAATGCCTGACCAATCAAGAATCAAGGCGTTGGTGATCACCACATCTACTGCACCATCAGCATTTGAAATCGGGGATTGTCCCATACCATCCCGAATCACCTTACCACCGCCAAATTTTACCTCTTCGCCGTAAAGCGTACCACCATAGGTTGTGTAATCTTGTTCCACTTCAATGAACAAATCCGTATCAGCAAGACGGATGCGATCGCCAATCGTAGGACCAAAAGTATTGGTATATTCCCGTCGGTTCATAAAATAACTCATGTTTAATATCTTTCTTGTGATCTGTAGAAACGCAATCTCTACATTACTCCTCTCTCTGTGTACTCTGCGCCTCTGCGGTTCAAAAATAGGTATTTTTCTGCCGGTTCGCAAGTAAGAACAACTAACTAACGCGATGTGCAACTTATTCTGTCACAAGGTCATCAAACTGTAAGGGTTCCAAAGCAAACAGACGATTTAACCAGACGCATACAGTGTGAGCTAATAGTTTGCGGTTTAAACGACTTGTCAAATGCCACATATCCACTAGCCCACACTTTTTCAAAATTAAAGCGATTGCCTACGGCAGAGCTACGCTTAACGCTAAGTTGTCCAATTACCGTTTCAATTAGCCGGCGAACGGTTTGAAGTAACTTTACCCAGCGTTTGGGACGAGTGTCGTGCATATTGGAACGTAGGGCTGTTTGCAAATTAATGCCATAGCGTGCTAGTTCCTGGCGCAGAGTAGCACTAATGTATCCTTTGTCACCTATTACCATCCCCTGAATCAAACGCACGATATCCCATATAGCCTCCCGTTCATCTCCATTAGCAGGGGTTAAAGTGAACCCTGTAATGACTCCACAGGCACTAATGAGTAAGTGACCATGAAATCCGTAATATGTTTCCTTTTTTGCAGCGCAGTAACCATAGCTGGCTTCGCCTTGAAAGCTACGACAGCCAGGAGCACGGCTAAAGCAACATAGCGGAATCGGAATTCCATCAATAATGTGCGTATTATCACTCAGAGCGCCAAGTTCCCTTGCCAAGAGTTGTTGTAGCTTTTGCTTGTACTGCCATAAGTTTGCAGCTTGTCGTACAAAGGTTGAACGGCTTTTCATCTGGGGAAACATTGACATCCAGTGACGGCGAAAGTATTGCCAGAACTTTCACTGTATCAATACCTTGAAATTCTGCCACAATTTCCATCGTAATCACTTCACTGTCACTTAAAGAGGGCTGAAATCCGCGACTACGTACAGGTTGACCATTGATTACTTCTTTCAATAGGTCGTCCACGCAGCAAAATACAGCTGTGATAAAGTCTTCCATAGATAACATTTGTCTCACCCTAGCAAGAGATAACAATCACAATCTCTCGATTAAGCATAGGGTGGGACTTTCATCTTTGGAAAGTTGCACATCGCGTTAACTAGCAAATAATCTCTGAGCGAGTTTTTGATGCCGCATCTGAGCAATATCTATAGCCGGAGTACAAGACCACATTTCCTCCAGACTCATTGATGCAGCAGTTTGGTAAACTGTCTCAATCTCTGGTGCTAACTGAAGCAGAACTCGTTGTGCTTGCAGATGTCCCACAACACTTAAACGGATAGCAGCACCCAACAAACCAGTGACGAAGCTATGCAAAAAACCCAGCACTGTATCCTGTTCACTCAAAAGAGCTGCTCTACCAACTACAGCAAAGACAACTGGATGTAAGCAATGAATTTTACCTTTGGCAGCATCTTGATTTAAAATGTCCAATTGAGAGTCTTGCCAAGTCGAACTGGCAACCATAAGTAATGCTCGTCCGCTTTTGCGTTGGGTTTCACGCGTTTTCTCAACTAGGGTTTGAGCAAATAGTCGAGCATCTGCGGCTCGTACTGCTTCTAAATCAGCGATCGCACTTCCTCGGTAGGCGTGGATCAGTGCTACTGTATCTGTGACTCCTATTTTGTTACGTAATAATAGCCGCAAAAAAGTTTGCAAATCTTCTGATCCACGCAGTTGATTTTCTTGGACTAAGGATTCTAACCCGTGAGATAAAGTAAAAGATCCAGAGGGGAAGAAAGAATCAGACAACTGCATTAAGGCGAGTTGTTGGGCGAACACGGATGCAGGTAAACTCATGAGCCGTGATCGTGATGAGTGTGTGGAGAAAAGTCGAGATATTGTTGTGGCGATCGCAGTTCAAAGTCAATCTCTAACCCAGGAATCTGAAAATCCCGAACGGTTGATTCCATAACTTCTACATCTGCTGCTAATTGAACGTAGAGTTTACCATCTTGTACGATAATAGGCCAATGGTGATTACCCAAGACATGACCCAGATGAATTAATTTAATAGCATGCTCAGTAACTGGCTTCGTAAAACTAAGTACCATGACCTTTTGCTCTTGCAGATGAACAAGTAGTAACTTACCTTCTTCTGTTTCTAAAACATCTCCTTCCCGCAGTGCCCAATCTCGACTTTTCACAATTCCTACAGCCACACCAGTAGTCGTGTGAGCGTGAATTCGACCTTTGCGGCTATCAGTTTGACTAATATGAACTTCCCAGCAAAGTGCTGAGGATCGAGCTTTTTCTATCTGTTCAGATAAGCTGACATTTTCTTTTGAATTGCCCAGGTAAATTTCTGCTAATTCAGTCATAAATCATTGGGTAAAGAAGGTTGATTAATCGAGCGACGTACACAGTTTAAGGCGTATTTTAAATAATTTTTGAGTTCGTGAGTTCCACTAGCCATAGCTCTAATCAGCAGACCCTTGTTTCGGGGTAAGATTGAGCTTGCTACAGTCAGACCGGAGCAGTTCGCTGCTTCTAAGTCTTCTACACTTTTACTCAATAATTCCAGATTTGTTTCAGGTAAAACTATAATCACATTACCAAGGACAGGTGAAGAGGCAAAGAGGTTAGTTTTAGTAAAGAGATTTCGCTTTCCTTCCAAGCGCATGGCATCAGTAAACCATAGCTCTCCACAAGTAGAAGTCACTTGCAGGCGGCTGAAGTAGTATTGAAACTGGTAAAATTCTCCCCTCGCCAACCTTCCAGGTAGAATCATTTCACTCAAAAATAATTTTCCAGTCGGATGAATCTTGATATTTATAGTTTGCTCCAAACTCGCATCAGCAAACAAAATTAATGCTTCTGGTACAAACTCTAAGGTAGCTTTTTCCCCAATTTCAATTTCATAATTGGTTGTCGCTTTTGAGCCTGCTATAGGCATCGAATGAACTTTAGTAGCAGCCTGCTCTGTAAGATAAACGCTAGTATGATCTGCTAGTTGCAAAGATATATTCAACTTATCTTGTGCCAGTAAACCTGGAGATGTACTCATAATATAGAGGTAGGCGCGGTGCAAATCAGCATCATCAAGACGGAATACTTGAGATACCCTCAAAGGATAAGCTGTGTATTGATGGTCAAGAATAGTTTTACCAAAGCGATTGCCCGAAGGGCAGACGCCTTTAGGCGTAACGCACTTCAGTCCTAACTCCAAGTTATAGCGCTTCTCATCTACGTCCATCTACTTCGACGTTCATCTGCGATTCGTTAACTCTTTGATGCATTACAGAAGCACTGCGAAACAGAACTGTCTCCAAAATAAAATCGATTACCTCGTCCAATCCTTCTCCCGTCTTGCAATTAGTATATGCAATAGGTTTGCCTCGACGGTATATCGGCGCTTCTTTGCGGATTAACTCCAAATCAGCACCAACATAAGGAGCAATATCAATTTTATTCACCACCGCTAAATCAGCTTGTACAAAGCCAGGACCATTTTTACGGGGGATATCATCTCCCGCACCTACATCAATCACAAAAATATACGAATCCACCAAATCATAGCTAAAAGTGGAGGCAAGATTATCACCACCACTTTCAATCAAGATTAAGTCTAATTCAGGAATGAGTAACTCAAAATCCTTTACTGCTAAAAGATTCATAGTTGGATCTTCCCGAATTGCTGTGTGTGGACAGCTACCTGTTTCTACTCCTATAATCCTTTCTGCTGGCAAAAACCCGCGACTTTTGAGTCGATCTGCATCTTCCGTAGTTAGTAAGTCATTGGTGACAACTGCTACTTCAATGCCCTGATTCATCAATGTTGGGACTATAGACTCTATTAGAGCTGTTTTTCCGCTTCCTACTGGTCCCCCAATCCCCAGTCGAGCTGCTGACTTTAGCATGGCTAATCTATCCTGCTTGAACTCTTGGAGACTGCTAGTATAATCAGACCCTAGCTATCTTCATTATTTTACAGTAGTCGTTACATACAAACGCAGCTATATCGCGGTCAACTACCTACACCTATCTGAGGTACAGATAAGGCAAAGCCCGTGAGCACTAAGCCGAACGGTGTAGGCTTGTGGCATATTTCTCAATGTTTCCAGAACTTCCTTCAAGGTGCTATTCCTCATGCTTATGACTGAGTTCAAGGTTGAACGAATTCAGTACAGTAGATTAAGAAGCGGGTGCTGAAGGAGTGAGCCATTTCGTACGACAGATGCTCATAGTAGCAGCACCAATGAGGTTCGGAGGTTCAAACAATGGATAATACTCTACAGCAAATAGTCGAGCAGGTTGAGCCGACTTCGCACAAGCAAACAGATACAGATTTTGCCAATGCCTCTGCGACGATACAGAAACCCGTAATAATAGCAGGAACATCTGATGGCTTGCTGTTTCTCGATTCCAGGCAATATGTTGAACTTGAAGGTCATTCTATCACTGCTCTTGCCTCAAGTCCGGATGGGTTGTGGGTTATCGTTGATCGCAACTCGGTATGGCATCGCAACCCAGAAGGCGAGTGGCACCAAATAACTTCAATTGATGATTTAAAGCTGAACTGCATCCTGCCTTACAATGGCTCAGTTCTAGTCGGAACATCGCAAGCCCATCTCATCCGCATTGCAGACGGAAGCACTCATCGCATCAATTGCTTTGAGACGGCTGAGGGACGAGATGAGTGGTATACGCCGTGGGGAGGTCCTCCAGATGTTCGTTCGATGGCTATAGGTCAATCTGGTGAACTCTACGTGAATGTGCACGTTGGAGGCATTTTGCGCTCTGATGACCAGGGTAAGTCATGGCAACCCACTATCGAGGTTGATGCAGATGTCCATGAAGTACGGACAGTTCCATCTCATCCGGATCTCGTGTTGGCGGCTACAGCCCAGGGACTGGCTGTGAGTAAAGATAGAGGGAATTCTTGGAGCTTTTCACGCGAAAACCTACATGCTGCTTACGCACGAGCCATAGCTGTGTGTGAAGAAACCATTTTGATGACTGCTTCTACCGGTCCTAGTGGTCACAAAGCAGCCATCTATCGACACCCACTCGACAAGCCAGGAGCTTTCGAGAAATGTGAGCGAGGGCTGCCGGAGTGGTTCGATCACAATATCAACACGGCAACTCTTTCTACGTCAGGGAATCTGGCTGCTTTCGGAACCACTGACGGTCAGGTCTTTTTCTCGGACGATGCTGGCAGTACGTGGAAGCAAGTTGCAGCAGATTTGGCTTCTATCTGCTGTCTGAATCTTATGGCGACTTCTAAGAAATAAATTACAGCACAATCGGGGCGCTCTTGCTTGCGCCCTTACCCGTTTTACAATCATTTTTTCTGTTTCTCTAAAGATCCATTCACTAATCCGTTGAAACCATAAATTTCACGGCTACCACCGAATGGGACTAACTCGACTTCTCTTTCATCTCCTGGTTCAAATCTTATTGCTGTCCCGGCTGGAATATTTAAGCGTTTCCCGTAAGCTTGATTGCGGTCAAATTGCAGACCTTTCTTGTCTTGACTGCCATCATTAACTTCATAAAAGTGGAAATGAGAACCAACTTGAATTGGGCGATCGCCTTGATTACTGACTCTGATTTTGGTAATCTCTCGCCCAGCATTGAGTTCGATTGGTTCTGATTTAGTAACTATTATTTGTCCTGGAGTCATTACTATTTTTTCGACTTTAATCGAGCAAGCCTCGTTGTTAAAGTTTTTTTCCTCAACCTTAATATTTTTCAGGTCACCGACATTACTAGTAAAGATTTTACTCCTACCCCTAAATTCCTCGTCTTCGTATATCGTGACTTTCATGCCTGCTGGCACTGTTAAGGAACTCAGCTTCTTGTCACCAATTCCCAAATCGTAAATCTTATACTCCCCCTCTCCCAGTTCCTTGTGATTTCCCTTGTAGTTAGGAGCTTCATAAATCACTACTTTGTTACTTGTATACATTTATAATTTCCCTTGCTGTCAACTCATAATCTAAAATTCTGTATCTTTTTTGGGAGATTTTAATCTTGAATGGGATTATGTACCGTTACTAATTTTGTTCCATCAGGAAAAGTTGCTTCTACTTGCACTTCATGGATCATTTCTGGTATTCCATCCATAACATCATCCCTTTTCAGCAGCTTTCCACCCTCACTCATTAATTGACTCACAGTTTTTCCTTCTCTGGCACCTTCTAAAATAGCAGCAGATATATACGCCACTGCTTCGGGGTAATTTAGCTTTAACCCCTTGTCCTTACGTCTTTCTGCTACTAGAGCCGCTGTGAAAATGAGCAATTTATCTTTTTCTTGAGGTGATAGTTGCATAAAAATTTTCCTTTAATGACATTTGTAGTTTGTATTTACTTTACTCAATTCTCTTCTCTTTTCAAAATTTTTTATCAGTATTATTTGCAGTGGTAATTTTAGTTTCAGCGTTGATAAAAATAGTATTTCAAATATTTTCGGCTACCGAAGTAAACATTCTTTCTCAAATAACATATATAGCAGTTGCCAGGTAGATTAGGACATCAACTAATGAGAAAACACGGAAACCACGGGACAATCACACGCCTGCTCCCTGCTCCCTGCTCCGTGCTATACTTGTTTGATTAACCAATTTTACCCTAGTGGGGGATACGACGATAGCCGTTCCATTAGTCATTAGTATTACTTTTCACTTTGAACAAACGGATGAAAAAACTGTTTTCCGTGGAATAAGTTAAGTTGATGAAAAAACGAAAAAACCGAGTCATCCCCTGGCGCTTCTCCCATCACTCACTCTCGTCGCCAAGCGTGTCAGCAGGACAAGCGAGCATACTTTGAATTCCCGAAAGAATGGGAGACTTACGCCGAACTTGTCAAACATACAGCGAGTTAGATCCTCAAGCATCGTTGGAGGCAGGGTTATCCGGAATTAAGCAAGGAGATTTCCAAAGTGCGATACGCGGAGCGTAAAGCGTATGCGCAAAGCGCACGCTGCGCGAACGACTGAGCGCTCACGCCGAAATCCTCCGGCTTATCGCCACTCTTGAAGCACTAACCCAAAAAGTTGGTAACAGTAACATTTCTTTACAAGCACAAATCGGTTTAATTGTAGTTTATGTAAAAAGCGCTAATATCCCAAGGGCGATCGCTTCGCTACAGCATAGCGGCAGATCGCTTTATGCAAAACTCTTACTCAAAGTCAAAATTCTGAAGTACAACAGTGGGCAAATCACACTTTAAAGAGCTTGACATTTTACCGTAAAAATGATTTACAGGTTACTTGTTTGGAGCCTTTGGAGCAAAACACGAGATCCAAACTCTGCAAACTCATAGCGGTACAAGCATCTACAGTCCTCATCCCATTTGGTGTACCGTTTTAGCCGTTGTAACGCTGGCGGTTGGGCATACATTTTGTTAAAAGGTTAGTCATTAGTGACGACAACCTGCTGCACTGGACTCACCATAAGGCGTGGCCGTTCCCACTAGGGCGAAGCCGAAGGGTCACTAGTGATTTGATTTTTTACTGTACACTTGATAACTTCGCACGGCGATTTGTAAACAAAAGTTGCACAATTCTCAACAAAATGTTAATATTCTTTATATTAACAGCAATAGCCGATATACCGTGGGTTCCAAGCTTGCTTATCTGTGCGGCGGCTTGCGATATATAGCCTTTTTCTCCCCAACACAGCAGTTAATCAGCCAGTTAATGGCTGGTTTTTGTTTATTATGATATGAAACTGTGGAAAAAGTGTATTTGATGCTACTATGCAATTATGGTATTGCTAGAAATGTCTAATATGAACTGGCTGCGTGTAAAATAGCGTGATAATGTAGGGAATGGTGTTTGATTCTTTGGAAAAATAAAGGGTTGAAGAACTTTCGAGTTATAAGCAGTACGCAGAAAAATTCCAAATTTTTAGAATAAAGGTGTCGTTAGAATTGTGCGCTTTTGTATTAAGCAAGCTTTATCCTGGTAAAAAACTGTATTGTATAGGTTAACAGTTCGCAGAAAAAAATTGGTTTATGGCAGAATTGCTCAACAGTATTTATATAAAGCCACAGCCAAGCTACTGTTTTTTGCCTGGTCGTTTTCACTCAACTTGTGGAGGTTTAGTTCATGTCCATTCGCCTATACATAGGTAATTTGCCCAAAGAAGAAATAGATCGTCAAGAACTGCAGGCAGTTTTTGCAGAAGAAGGCGATGCTGTTACCACTAAACTGATTAAAGACCGAAAAACCGGCAAGTGTCGTGGTTTTGGTTTTCTCACAGTCAATAATGACGAACAAGCAGACCAAATTATTGAAAAATACAATGGTCAGTTGTTCAAAGACACTGCGATCAAACTCGAAAAAGCATTACCTCGTACTAAAGCAGAGGAAAATAACGAGGAGCAACCAACTAAAGTTATTAGTAATCCTACAACTAGCAACTCTAGTCCAACTCCAGCAAAAGAAAACAACCGTAGAGAGAAAAGCTCTAAGAAGTCTCGTCGTGGTGGCGGTGGAAGGGAAAATACACCAGCAGCCGCCACTAGCGACGATGCGATTCGTCCAGATCCCAGGTGGGCTAATGAGTTGGAAAAACTCAAGCAAATGCTTGCTGCACAAACGACGAGTTAAACTTCAACTAGGTAGAGATTAAAAATTAAAAGTCAAGCTTGTTTGATTTTTAATTTTTAATCTAGATATCCCTTAAGTATTAATGGGAAGCTGTAACCATACTTGTAAGTGCGATCGCAACTCTTGGGCAAAATCTGATCGCTGGCTATACCTTTGTGTGCGAATAGGCTTGCGTTCTTGATCTAGCGTCCACCCATAGTCGCTACTCAGACGCAGCTTGTCTTGCCAATCTGAAATGGAAACGACAAGTCCAGATGCAGGGCTATTGTCTACACCTTGTACACGGAATACATAGTTGAAAGTATTTTGTTTACCAGGAGCGACAGTAGAGGGTTGCCCACATTCTACCAACAGTCGCGATCGCACTTGTTCGACAAGACCAGGTTTTACCAATTCTTCCAAAGTCCGAACCGCCAAAGTTAGGACAAAGTAAAATTCTTCCACAGGAACAAATTCTAATTGCATACAGTATCTTTCAGAGTGTGCCGGAGACTGAAGTCTCGAATCATTTTGTCAGATTGCTTATGTCGTCAATTAACTTACCATTTGTTGAGATATCCCTAACTAGAAATTAACAGATGGTTGATTTTAACTTTTTGTCTTGACTAACGAAGTAAAAAATCAGACATTGAGAGACGCATTGCTGAAATTTTAGTATTATTAATAACTTTAAATTATCATTAACAAGTTTTCGTAAGTTATATTTGTTCAATAAGACTCTTACCTTGGGAAGTTGTCCTTGGAGAATTTGCAGTCAATTAGGTAGATTTTGTCAATCATAGAAAGTAACTCTTTAGAAGAAAAAGGTACTATCTTATACTTAAAATCTATAAAAATTACACAAAATAGTACGGTGATCTAGATGGATAAAACTCTATGTATGTCAGGATCATTACAAAACTTATGTTTTTTTATTAATAAAATAAGATAAAAATATAGCCACGCAATGTTTTAAGTAAGTATTAGTACTGAAGTTAGAAGATTACCTCTAGTAGCAGATGTATAAAAGTGTTGTAATCTTAAAATATAATAAAGATTAATTAAAATTAGCCAGAGGTAAAAGTCTAGTTGCATACGCAATTTGCCTAGTACCTCTTAACCAGAAGACACCAACAAACTATGAACTCTAGAACTGAACAACGCGTCGCCCTAATTTCCGTACACGGTGATCCGGCTGTTGAGATTGGGAAAGAAGAGGCTGGAGGACAAAACGTTTACGTGCGCCAAGTAGGAGAAGCACTAGCCAAGCTTGGATGGCAAGTAGATATGTTTACTCGCAAAGTGAGTACAGAACAAGAAACAATAGTTCAACATAGCCCAAACTGTCGAACGATTCGCTTAGAAGCCGGGGCTGTTGAATTTGTACCGCGAGACGATTTGTTCGCAAACTTGCCAGAATTTGTAGATAAATTTCTCCAATTCCAACAAGAAAATGGCTTCGTATACGCTTTAATTCATACAAACTACTGGCTTTCTAGTTGGGTAGGAATGCAGCTCAAAGAAAAACAAGGGAGCAAGCAGGTTCACACATACCACTCCTTAGGAGCAGTTAAGTACAACACGATTGATATGATTCCTTTGGTTGCTGCAACCAGGCTAGCAGTAGAAAAACAGGTGTTAGAGACAGCGGAACGAATCGTTGCAACAAGTCCGCAGGAAAAAGAACATATGCGATCGCTTGTTTCCACAGAAGGAAACATCGACATTATTCCCTGCGGTACAGATATCGCAGAGTTTGGTTGTATAGATCGACAAGCAGCAAGAGCTAAGTTGGGAATCGACCCAGAAGCGAAACTTGTGATGTATGTAGGACGTTTTGACCCACGCAAAGGCATAGAAACACTAGTGCGTGCTGTCGGACAGTCTCAGTTGCGAGGACCTTCTTCAAAGCTGCAGTTAATGATTGCTGGTGGTAGCCGCCCAGGTCAAAGCGATGGAATCGAGCGCGATCGCATTGAAAGTATTGTCGCCGAATTAGGGATGAGCGACTTTACGACTTTCCCCGGTCGTGTCGAGCAAGAAATGCTGCCATATTACTACGCGGCGGCTGATGTTTGTGTTGTTCCGAGTCACTACGAACCATTTGGACTAGTAGCTATTGAAGCTATGGCAAGTAAAACACCAGTCGTAGCAAGTGATGTTGGTGGACTTCAGTTTACAGTTGTCTCTGAAGAAACTGGTTTACTTGCACCACCACAGGATGTAGCAGCTTTCTCTACTGCAATTGACCGAATTCTGAGCAGTTCTCAATGGCGAGACGAGTTGGGTGAAGCTGCCAGAAAACGCGTAGAAACAAAGTTCAGTTGGGAAGGAGTTGCATCTGCTCTTGCTCAACTTTACACTCAATTGTTAGACGATAAAGCTGAAATAACACAACCGGAAATTTCCCCCGAAGACAAACAAAAAGAAGCAATATTGGCGAGTTAATATCAAATGTAAGAAGTTAACAATAAAAACTAAACTTTTTATTGTTAACTTCTTACACTTCGACGAATATCGATTATCTCTCGTCGAGACATAACTTGCGATCGTACATTTAAATTTTTTAACATACATGTTTCGCGTCAGACTTCTTTGATGAAGTCTTTTTATTTTTTATATATTTTTTTGGGAAAGTAAAAATGACAACGTTTTGTAACAAACAACCTACAAACAGGTTACATAGTCTACAAACGTGATATTAATACTCAAGAGCTACTATTTTACTCCTTCGAGATCATTTTTGATTGGCATAACTGCAAACCAGATGATAAGGGCACACCATTGCTGTGCTCCCCAAAGCTAACCCCATCATCCAAAAATTGTAAAATGCTGAGAATAAAACTGGTGCATCATATTCTCTTTTTCCTCACCTTACCCCTAGCAACCATAGCAACTCTTGCGCATATCACCACCGCAGTTGCCCAACAAGTGACCCCTGATGGAACTGTATCCACCACAGTTATCACTCCTGACGGTAAAAATTTTACTATCAATGATGGTACAACAAGAGGAGGAAATCTTTTTCACAGCTTCAAAGAATTTTCTGTTCCCACAGGTGGTTCAGCTAACTTTAACAATGCAGCCAATATACAAAACATTATCAACCGAGTCACGGGTGGTTCTGTTTCTAGTATTGATGGTTTGATTAAAGCCAATGGTGCAGCAAACGTGTTCTTACTCAATCCAGCAGGAATTGTTTTTGGACCAAATGCCAGCTTGAATATTGGTGGTTCCTTTTTAGGAACTACAGCGCACAGTTTCCTATTTGACAATGGATTTGAGTTTAGCGCCACCAATCCCCAAGCACCGCCACTGTTAACTATAAATGTTCCGATTGGGTTGAGGTTTCGGGATAATCCTCAAAATATCGTTAATCGGTCTAGAGCCGTTGATAATAGTGGCAATATTGTTGGTCTTGGTGTTCGACAAGGAAACTCCTTAACACTAGTAGGCGGTAATGTCACCTTAGATGGTGGGGTACTGTATGCACCAGGAGGACGTATTGAAATCGGCAGTTTTGACAGCAATCAGGTTGTGAATCTCGTCCCAGTAGAACAGGGATTATCGCTCTCGTATCAAGGTACCCCCAGTTTTCGAGACATCCAGTTTTCTAAGGGTGCATCCGCCAATGTCACAGCAGATGGCAGCGGTTCTATTGCCATACTCGGGAGGAACATCAATTTCACCGATAAATCAGCTCTATTAGCTAATACCCTTGGTAATCAAAATGGGGGAGAAATTAGCATTGTTGGTGACTTTATAGGTTTCAATAACTCCAGCATCACCTCTAACACCTCCAGTTCCGGGAACGGCGGACAAATAAAACTGGATGCCAACAACATCAAGTTTGAGAATCGCAGTGGTGTAAACATTCAGACGTCGGACAGGGGTAATGCCGGAAATATCAACGTTCGTGCAAATTCTTTGGGAATCGAAGGCGGAACTGGCTTTGTGAGCACAACGACAGGAAGTAGCACTGGTAAAGCCGGAGACATCAACATTGCTGTCAATGGTCCGATGGCGATCGCCTTCGCAGGTATACAAACCGACTCCTTTGGGACGGGTAATGCTGGCAAAATCAACATTAATGCAAATTCTTTGCAGATTGACACCTCGGGTCTCTTAAGCCGTGCGTTCAAGACAGATCAAGCCGGAGAAATCAACATTAATGTCGCAGACTCTCTTACGACCAACAAAACAGGTATACAAACCAGCACCTATGGCACGGCTGACGCGGGAAAAATCAACATCAGTGCAAATTCTTTTCAGTTTAAAGGACAAATTCTTAGCGAGGTGGGGGTAAGTAGCACAGGTCGGGGTGGAGAAATCAACATTACCGCAGGCTCTCTGGAAGTCCTACAAACTCCAGGAAATAGCACAGTTATATCTACAAAAACTGCGGGTATTGGTGACGCTGGAAAAATAAACATCAATGCAAATTCTTTTTTACTGGAACGCTCAGGAGTCACTAGCAGTACCGAGGGAAGTGGCACAGGTAACGCCGGAGAAATCAACATTACCGCAGGTCTATTTAAGACCAACAACTCAGCATACGTGGAGACAAACAACTCGGGCAGTGGTAATGCTGGAGACTTGAAAGTGCGAGCAAAAACCCTAGATATTCGTCAAACAGAATTGGGAGTGGGAAATACTGGTAATGGTAATGCTGGTAATTTGGAGATTGTGGCTGACACCATTAAGCTTGATGACAGTTCGCTTAACGCCAACACTCGTGGGGGAGAAGGCAACATTACCGTGAAATCTGGTGACTTAATCTTGCGCAACAACGGCAAAATCACCACTAATGCTACAGGCACGGCTAATGGCGGCAACATTACGATTGATTCCCCATTAATCGTCGCTTTTCCCTTAGAAAATAGTGACATCACTGCCAATGCTTTCAGCGGTAACGGTGGGAACATCACAATTAGAACTCAAGGTGTGTTTGGAATCCAGCGCCGTTCCCAATTAACACCTGAAAGTGACATCACAGCATTTTCGCAACAAAACCCATCCTTAAACGGGACTATCAACATTATCACCCCAGATCTTGACCCCACTCGTGGATTATTTGAATTGACAGAAACTGTTATCGACCCTGCACAGCAGGTTGCCCAAAATCCCTGTGTAAAAGGTTTTGGTAGTACTTTCACCATCACAGGACGTGGCGGATTGCCATCTGACCCCAATAAAATCCTCAGTAGTGACAATGTGCGCGTTGATTTAGTTGAACCTGTTCCCAGTACGGTAAGTTCAACAAGTACAACAGAAAAGAAACCATCTCAACAGCCAAGTGTCAAAAAGATAGTACCAGCCCAAGGTTGGATATATAACGAAAAAGGTCAGGTCGTGCTGGTGGCTTATGATCCTACCAAAACGGGTCCACAACGATCGCAGCCAGCACCAACTAGTAGTTGTGCTGCAACGAGATAATGATGTCGCCCACAATTCTCGTATAACCCCACCCCGGTTTTGTCTTGCGCCAAAATTTCCCTCAGGACTTACGGAACCTCACCCTGCCCTGTCGGGCATCCCTCTCCTTATTAAAGAATAAGGTAGTTGTGCGACGCTTAACCCAACAATAAACGTTTTGTGTTGGGTAACCGCAGCGTCAAACGCCACTCGCCTCAAGCCGGGGAACCCGTCCACACCAGCGGTGGCTCCCCAACCTACCCACTATTCCCTATTCCCTGTTCCCTGTTCCCTGTTCCCTGTTCCCTGTTCCCTATCTTGTTGTTCACGAATGATTTAAGATTGCTATACTGGCAATCGATACCTAAATAACAGCGACTAACCGTTGTGCAAACATTTGACTTTACAACTCTTACCGCTGTTTGTAGCGACATCCGCGCTCACTGGCTACCATCGCGCGTAGAGCAGGTTTATCAACGCAACAGCTACACTATTGCCGTAGCACTCCGCACCCTCAAGCAGCGGGGTTGGCTGGAAATTTCTTGGCATCCGCAAGCAGCACGTCTTCACATCGGTGAACCACCACCAAGAACACCAGATACTTTTACCTTTAGCCAACAACTAGTGCACCAGTTGGGCGGTTTGGCGTTGGTGGGGCTTGAGGCGATCGCTCCTTGGGAACGTGTAGTTGATTTACAATTTGCCCGTCGTCCAGGAGAAAGCGCCCTGTATCACCTGTACGTCGAAATCATGGGCAAGTACAGCAATGTTATTCTCACCGATGCCAATAACAGCATTATCACCGTTGCCCATCAAGTCAAACAACAACAATCTAGTGTGCGTCCAATTCTGACAGGACAGCCTTATGAAACACCACCCAGTCTCACCGCTGCTACACCCAGCTTAAGTGAATCTCAAGAACGCTGGCAAGAACGAGTTAGCTTAGTACCAGGAGCAATCAAGCGTCAGTTGCTCAAAACCCATCGCGGTGTTTCTCCTTCACTGATACAATCAATGCTGATGGTATCAGACATCAACCCAGAGAGTTCGACACAGACCCTCAAACTTGATGACTGGCAACGGCTGTTTCACCATTGGCAAGAATGGCTGCAAAAGGTAGAAAGCGAGAAGTTTGAACCTGGTTGGACACAAGAAGGTTACACCGTGGTTGGTTGGGGTGTCCACAAAAGGGCCAAAGATATCCAAGAGTTACTCAACCGTTACTACACGGATCAGCTCAATCAACAAATATTTTCCCAACTGCGGCATCAATTGAGTCAAAAACTGAATAATCTTTTGGAAAAATTACGAGTAAAAGCTGCTACTTTTGAGCAACGCTTGCAGCAGTCAGAAAAAGCAGATGAGTATCGACAAAATGCTGATTTGTTGATGGCGTATCTCCATGAATGGCAAGTGGGAATGACAGAAATTGTTATCCCTGATTTTGAAACTAGCGAACCAGTAAAAATCGCTTTACAGCCAGATAAAAATGCCGTCCAAAATGCCCAAAATCTCTACAAGCAGCATCAAAAACTTAAACGCGCTCGTATTGCCGTAGAACCATTATTGGCAGAAGTCAATGCTGAAATTGAGTATTTGGAGCAAGTCGAAGCAGCCATTTCGCAGATAGAAAATTACAACACAGCAGAAGATTTACAAGCTCTTGAAGAAATCCGCGAGGAACTTATTCAACAGCGGTATTTAGAAGACTCAGAATATCGCCGTCGCAGTCCAACGGAAGCTGCTAGCATGAACTTTTATCATTATCGCACTCCCAGTGGTTTTGAAGTTTTAATTGGTCGGAATAACCGCCAGAATGACCAATTAAGCTTTCGTGTGGCAAACGATTACGATTTATGGTTCCATGCTCAAGAGATTCCAGGTAGCCACGTGTTACTGCGTCTGGAAGCAGGTCGTGTCCCAGAAGAAGGTGATTTGCAATATGTTGCTAACTTAACAGCATACTACAGTCGTGGTCGTCAAAGTGAACAGGTTCCAGTTGTTTACACTCAGCCAAAATATGTTTATAAACCCAAAGGAGCGAAACCGGGAATTGCTATCTACAAGCAGGAGCGTATCATTTGGGGACAACCGCAGTCGTTAGTGCTCAATCCTAAGTCGTGAGTTGCGATTATATTTGTTGTTCAAAATACAAAAAATTTATTTAACTTTTGATTTTTAATTCAAAATTTAAGTGATTTTCCGGCTACATACCATATTTAGAATTTTTCTTAAAGATGGAAACTTATTTTCTTCCTAAATATCTTTTTTTGATAAAAGTCATAAAAAATTTGTACTGACTGTTACAATATTGTTAAGAAAAGTATCCCGTTGCGTTTTGGGAACGCGCAACTTGGGGTTCACTGTTTTGAGAAGACAACACAAATTAAGATGTTTAAAAAGACCAGCTGTGGTAGGCTGGTCTTTTTGTACTGTTTAATTTGTGCTTATCAAAAAGTGAAGGTGGTTCTGACTGCACCAATCACAACACCATCGTTGTTACTGTTATGATCTGGCGCTGTCAGCCAAATGACTCCTGGAGTTATGCTAAGATTTTCGCTCACCTGATATTGGTAGAAAGCTTCAATGTGATATGAGGTGTCTTCGTCTTTGCCGATAGCTCTCCTCAGAGAATCACTCACACCAGTCACTTTCGGCTCCATACCCACAATAATACCTGCGACGTTACCCTTTTTACCTAAATCCGGAAAGGCTAGGGTCACAGCATAATTCCAAATCTCAAGTTCTCCACGGGGAATTGTTCCACCAACAGAGGACAAAGTGCGAGTATTGGTATAACCTGCCCAACCACCCAAAACAAACTTAGGACTGAGTTGGAAAGATGCTTCTATACCATAGGAATTACTAGAAACTGGTACCTCAATCCCTGAGAAGTTCGCCAAAGCGTCTGGTAGATTGGGATTATTTGCCAATGCTGATCGCAGGTTGGCACGGTTGCTGCCTGCACTACCGTTAGCAGTGAAATCAGTGTTATAAGAATTCACGTAGGTCAAACCAAAGGTAAATTTGTCAGTTGGTTTGATAGTTAGCTGTGCCATCGCGCCATAAGGACCATTGAACAGACCACTTCCCCTGTCAGGATTCGCTGCATCATTTGCCAAATACCCCAAGCTGAGTTCTAGATTCTTGCTGAACTCGTGCCTAAGTCCTAAACCAGCACCATTAAGATGATAGTAAATTGGGTTGCGAGTCCCAAAATGAGAAAGGGCACCACTGCCACCATCGCCATCTAGGAAAGGGTTAACTGTATTGGTAAAATCATCAATCGCACCTGCATTGGCTTCAACAACAACGGTTGTTTTCTCGCCAATCCGGAACTGATACAACAGTGCGTCTAGCCCTACATCATTACTGTTACCGTCATCGAAAGCGCCGCCTGCAAATCGGAAGTCACCTTCTGGTGTAAACGTAGAGGTTCCAGAGAAAGCATTTAGGTTGCCCGCCTGTAGTCGGGTTCTGAGTAAATCTTCGCCATTAAAGCTTGTGTCAAAATTGAGGCGAACCCGATCTCCTACGATAGTATTCCGGCTTATTTTTTCTCCCCTTGCATTGTCTCCTGTCGCAATCCCTGCCACAGTTATCACAGCTTCAGCGTTGAGTTTGGTCGTAGTCGAAAATTGATTTGCCTCCAACTCAGCAGTTTTTGCTTCCAAAGTATCCACACGACCTCGCAGTGTCGCCAGTTCTGCTGCAAATTCTTCTTGTAATCTTTGTAATGTCGCTAAATCTTGTTTATTTACCAAATCTGCTGTAGCTGTGGCTATGAGTTCGTTAACTCGGTTGAGACAAGCATTCAACCCAGCAGCGAATTCATATCGCGTCATCGCCCGATTTCCGCGATAAGTTCCATTCGGGTATCCAGCAATACAGCCATAGCGCTCTACTAAAGATTGCAGTGCTTGAAAAGCCCAATCTGTGGGTTGTACATCTGATAGCTGAGACACCGAAGTGACTTGTGCCGCTGTCTTGTTTTGGGTGGTATTCTCAGCTTGTTTGATTTCTAAACTGGCAGGTGTTTCCCCTGCAACAGCAGCGCTACTCATCGCTAACATTGCCCCGAGAACTGCTGGACCAGCCAGCAAAGATTTCCACAAGTTTGTCATTTTTTCCTCACACCAATTCTCAATTACTAGCCACACTCTGCTTTCTTAAAACTCATTTTTTATAGAAAGTAGTTTCATTAATTTATCAGTAATCAGCAAATTGTTTAACAATAAATTTCAAAATTTGTCATTAAATCTGCATATAATATATGTGAAAGTAAAACTCTTACACAACAAACTATAAGAGTTCATTCTGAATCAATCTATACTTTTTTTAGTATAAGTACATACAGTAGGACTCTTAAGAAATTTTCTTGTTACTAGTAACACCTAATCATGAGTATAAAATAAGAATGATAATCGTTCTTATATATTTGAGCAAACAAATCTCATTATCAACAAAACTTAAACACAGCAAAACAGGCAGTTTTCAGTAAGGACAAAACAGTGATCTGGACTGACACCAGATGCAGAAGAAAATGTAAAATTTTAGTACAACAGAATACAAAAATTGACAGTGTTAGAGGTTTGCCATGACATCCATATGGTGAGTCGCCATTGTGATATGCGTAGCGTCAAGCAAGCGGGCTTATCGCCCTTTGGGCGGTTCCCTTTGGGAGCATCGCTTGGGGTAATGCAAACTCCGTTTGCACTGGTGTTGCACCAAGTCGCACTTTTACCCCAAAACCTTTTAGCAATCTACAGTCCTGCCTTCGGTCACTATCAACATCATCACTAATTGACACTTTTACACCTAGGATGACATGGCAAGCTTTCTGAGTCAGCCTACCACTGATGAGTTTCCCTGTCGCCTTTTGTGATATTGGTATTACAGCAGCTCTATCTCTACCTGAAGTGTTATGGCTTTTGCGGATCTGTCAATTGCCGAGATAGCCACTGACTACAGTGTTCCTGTGGAAAAGGTGTTGTCTATGTGTGACGAACTTTTAATTGCCTACAAAAACCCTAAGACCCCTTTGGCTCGCTTAGGATGCAAAGGCAATTATTTCCCAAATTCTGTCTGAACCACACTTAGAAGGTACTAGCAACACAAGTTATGAAACCGAAGTGACTTGAGTTGCTTATAGCTCGTGTCTAATAGCAAACAATATTAGCACTCAGCAATTAGCCATGAGCACGAATGAGGTTGAGCATTGTCATTTAGCTGTGTTGAGCATCAAAATCGTTAAGGGGAAAAATGTTTAGAAAATTGTTTGGCATTTTTGCGGCTACTATTTTGCTGACCTTTCAATTCGTTGTCGGTAGCGCCTCCGCAGTGCAACTAGATAAAACGACCCGCACGGTGACATTAAATGAAGGTGGCGAGACTACTGTCGTTAGCCTTAAACAACTCAAAGAAGGCAAACGCTTATTTAACAACACTTGCTCCCAGTGTCATCCTGGAGGTATTACCAAGACAAACCAAAACATAGGACTCGATCCTGAAACACTCGCCCTAGCAACACCAAACCGTAACAACGTTGAAGGTTTGGTGGACTACCTGAAAAATCCTACCACCTTTGACGGGGAAGAGGAAATTTCTGAATTACACCCCAGCACCAAAAGCGCAGATATTTTCACAGAAATGAGAAATCTGAGCGATGATGACCTAGAGGCGATCGCTGGTTATATTCTCGTGCAACCGAAGGTTGACCCTATACGATGGGGAGGCGGTAAAATTTATTACTAAAACGAGTAGCTTGATTTAGTTATTAGTCATTAGTGAGCCAGGGCTGTACCGAGGTTTTCCTCGTGCCGGCTCTGGCTCTGCTGTTGAATCCTTAGAAACT
Organism: Brasilonema sp. CT11; assembly: GCF_017982655.1. GTDB lineage: Bacteria > Cyanobacteriota > Cyanobacteriia > Cyanobacteriales > Nostocaceae > Brasilonema. Next base: position 96,819 of record NZ_JABXYX010000006.1, read on the forward strand.
CTATAATTAGGGACTAATAATTAGTCATTCGTACATTTAGTAAAAAAAGCACACACATTTTCATCGCTGCGCGTCTACAGAATCATTGAAAAGCTTATGATCTAAGCTTTTTGGATTTAGTTGTAAGAGCGTGTCCACAGGACATATTTTGAATTCCGCGTCAGTACAAGCGTACGAGTCAGGCGTTAGAGCAAGCGTGTCTCGCCTTAGGACAACGAGCGCGGTACTACTGACTAACGACTACAAACTATTTTTAATGGAGTTGATTAACAGTTACAACACTTAGGAAAATAGTTGGAGTCAGTGAACTGGAATTGAGGAGAAAAAGAGTTTTTGGAACTTAGTACTTAAGACTGATGAATCATATACATCTTTGTGTTTTAAGTCAAGTCGTCATTGCTGATGAGAATAGTATGATTCGCCAATATTAAAAAAAACTTTGCATCTACGACATATTGTCATATTTAGGCTTAAACTTATTTAAAATGGATAAGGAAGATAAAACCTGCTGTTAGGAGAAAGCTATGAAAATGATCGCGTCAAGCTTACGGCGCTTTAGTCTAGCATTGTTAACAACTTTTTTCGTTGTTAGTAGCTTAGTTGTTTTTGCTCCCAGTGCTTCAGCGGAAACACATACTGTTAAACTGGGTAGTGATAAAGGAATGTTGGTATTTCAGCCAAAGCAATTGACGGTTAAACCAGGCGACACAATTGAATGGCTCAACAACAAAGTTCCTCCTCATAATGTTGTGTTTGATCCAGCCAAAAATCCTGGCAAGAGTAAGGAAGTTGCCAAAGAATTGTCTCATAAGAAGTTGCTCATGAGTCCTGGTCAAAAAACAACAACAACTATCCCAACAGACGCAGCTCCCGGTGACTACACCTTCTACTGCGAACCTCACCGTGGCGCAGGTATGGTTGGCAAAGTCACTGTCGAAGGCTAGATTTAAGCTGTTGACAGAAAAACTTCATCATGCTATATAAGAGCGAAATACGCTTTTAGATAACAGACCCTAATGTTGGGATGTTTACATGAGGGGTTATCAGTGGTGACAAGTTTTATCCTCGTCCAAGAGTTGATGGCAACAAACAGAGATAAACTCGTCACCGCTAATTTTGAGAAAATTTGTATCTAAACAAACAAGTTACCTCGTTAGTCACAAACAATTTAGAGGATTACGGCGTAGTCGCACGAGTAAGTTAGCAACTGTATCAAAGAGTAGTTCCTTTAAGACTTCTGGCAGCCTTACAATAGTGACTGGAGACTGTTTTTGAGTCGCTGGAGGCTAGTTGCAAGGAGAATCTCTTGAGAATAGTTTTATTTATAGCTTTATTGGCGATTGCCTTGTTCCAATTTACATTTATTGATTCAGCACTTGCAGCCGAAATATCCTACGGTGCCAAAATCTTTAAAGCTAATTGCTCTTCTTGTCATATAGGTGGTGGTAACATCCTGATTAGCGAAAAAACTTTGAAAAAGGAAGCTTTATCAAAGTACCTGGAGGATTATGATGCAGACTCAATCCAAGCGATTATCTACCAGGTGCAAAATGGTAAGAATGCTATGCCCGCATTCAAGAGTAAGTTAAGTGAACAGGAGATTATAGACGTAGCTGCTTACATTGTCGAAGAAGCAGAACAAAACTGGCAAGATAGCTAAAAATACAATACAAAAAGAAAACCCTCTGGAATACTAGAGGGTTTTTTATTAATGGGAAGCAAGATAAGGTACTTTAGTTGAGTGATTACTATTTTTATTTTTCCTGATTGCCGCCTTGTCTTGTATCTCTAATTTGACGCAACTGTTGTAGTAATTTTTGACTATTTTGACCAGAAGCAGAAGCTTGATTGCTACTGACTTCTTGCTCAGAAGTTTGTTTAAGGTTAGCTTGTGGTGACGACGTACTTTGTCTGATAACAACCCGTTGCTGTAATGGCTGTGATGTTTGTTGTTGTTTATCAGTTTGTAAAGAAGATGCAGACTGTCTGACAACAACTTGTTGCTGTGATGTTTGTTGTTGTTTATCAGTTTGTAAAGAAGATGCAGACTGTCTGACAACAACTTGTTGCTGTGATGTTTGTTTTTCTTGATTAGTTTGTGGTGCAGGCGTATTCTGCATCACAACCACCCGTCGCCGTCGTGAAGTTTGTTGTTCAAGATTTGCTTGCGGTGCAGACTGAGTTTGGTTTTGGGATAGTTGTTGGTTCGTTGATGATGAACTAAAGCCTTGAGCCAGGTTAACTTTTTGCGGTTGTTTGGATGGTTGTAAATTGACCCTGTCGGGACGCAAACCCTGAGTCATCTCGATTTTTTGTGGTTCTTTGGATGGTAGTGAGGTGACTGGTACTGAGCGCAAACGTTGAATTAAGCTGCGTTGTGCTGCGCTAGTTGCTGGTTGTGTTTGATTGACTCGAGATGAGGTTGACAGTTCTGATGCAGGAATTTTAGAAATATTGCTGTTAGGCTTGAACGAAATGTTAAATGGGTAAAGCTTGGGCTTGCCATTTGCCTGCACAGGATTTTTTTGGAAATATTCTCTGAGATATTGCCTAGCAGATGTTTTCAACTCAGGTGAAACAGTATTATTTCGGAAATCTATTGACTCTACTTGACCTTGACGATTGACTACCAAATCACCTTCAACGTTGCCCTGTTGTGCTGTTTTGCCATTAACTGTTTCAGCTATGGGCTGTTTAGTTTCTAAGTTAGGATATTGCTGTTTAGCTTCTGCCAAACGTTGTGGAAAGGTTTTAGGTGTTGACAGTGTTGACGGTGTTGACGGTATTAACGGTGTTGACGGTGTTGACAACGACCTGGCAATTGCTAGTGGGGGTAACTCAGGAGCTTGCAAATTTGAACCTTGCTGCAATTGCGGGAGGTTTTGCCTTGCTAAAGCGATGCTGTTATCTCCAACTTGTGGAGATTGTACAACAGGAGTTACCAGCTGCTGATTATTCGCACCTTGTAAAACTTCGCTCCCCGACTGAGTAGTTTGTGTAGCAGTGCTTACATCACCAGAGGGAGGCATCTGGTCAGGGGAAACAGGAGCAGAGGTGTTAAGGAGTTCCTGTTCCTGAGCTATGTTAGCTGCCTGTATTGGAGGTACATTGTAGGGAGTTCTAGAAGATGCCAGTGGCTTAGCTTCTCCTAATTGTACCTTTTCTTCTGGATAACGAGGCAATGGTTTGACTTTCGCACTTAACGATGGGTCAGGTTCTACATAACGAGGCAATGGTTTGAATTTCGCACTTAACGATGGGTCAGGTTGCAAATCTTTCTTGGAAAGAATTGGCAAAGACTGACTTTTAGGTAACGAAGCAATGGCTATATTATTCGTTTTGGTAGGCAGGGGGGGTAATATCAGGGCAGTAGAAGATCTTGATGGTGGTAGAGGCGGTAATGATGGAATTGATTGATTGGCAAACTTTGGCGAAGGAACTTGTGGAAGTAATGCGGGTGCTGGCGGTTGTAAGGAGAGTTGTGGTACGCCTGGTTGTGGTAGACGGTTTTTTTCAGATTGACTTAATTCAACAAGTCCAACACTGCTTTTTAATGATGGTTCTTGCTTAGGTTTAGAAGAATTCATTGGCACTATCGGCAGGAGAAAGGCGATAGCACTGTGAATGCCAAGAGATGCTAGGACTGCTATCCCAGTCGGCTGGCTTAAGAATTCGGGTATATTTTTTAGGACGGAGACGTAGGACATAGCTGTTATCGTTCACTCGACTCAGTTGCAGTTATCTAGCAATCTATTACTTTGCTATTATCGTTCACTCGACTTAGTTGCAGTTATCTAGCAGTTTTATCTTTGAGGTAACATGTAACATATAGTATAGTAGTAGAACGGAAGCGCCCCTCTTCAAATAATAGCTTTCTATTTGAAATTGAAAACACCGAACAACACCAATTTTGTAACTTGTTATTTTTTCAAAAATGACGGATATTTTACTCAAAAGTTGCAATCGCTAACATTCTGCTTCCACAATGATGCTTTTTCATCTTTAATCTGTATCCAAAATCAAAAATGCCTTTACCGACAGTTATTTTGCCGGGATATCTAGAAAGCGGAGTCGCTTACCGCTCACTAGAACAATCTTTGCAGCAATTGGGTTTTCCTGCTGTGACTGTAGCACTGCGACGGCGTGACTGGATACCCACTCTTGGCCGAAGATCTGTGACACCTATTTTGCAGCAACTCCATGCGACGGTCAACCAGATGTTACAGCGATGCAATACGTCTCAAATTAACTTGATTGGTCACTCAGCTGGAGGTTGGCTTTCTCGGATTTACTTGGGAGAAAAACCTTACTCCGGACGTGGTGAAGTCACATCATCTGTATGGCAAGCTCACCCTCTGGTTGCAACTCTGATTACATTGGGTACACCTCATGTCAGCCAAGAACGCTGGACACGCTGGAATTTGGATTTTGTTAATCAAAACTATCCTGGAGCATTTTACAAAAATGTTCGCTACATTTGTGTAGCTGGAAAAACTATCTTTGGGCAAAGGCGCAGGGGTAGTTGGTTAGCTTACAGTAGCTATCAGTTAACTTGCGGGAAAGGTAACACGTGGGGTGACGGAATTATACCCATTGAGGCGGCTCATCTTCAAGGTGCCCAAAACATTGTTATAGAAGGAGTCAGGCATTCTCCTAAAAGCTCCAGATTGTGGTACGGTTCACCAGAACCATTGAAAAATTGGGTTAAGTACTTAGTATAAAAGATAATTTATAATTCTTTTCAAAAACTAACTATTCTTAATAATTCTTAGTTACACTCGTAATACAAGTAAAGATAATTAAGGAAGTGCTTAGCCATGCACAACACACAGTCAGATGTGGTTCTGCGGCGAATCACAACAATATTATCGGTAGTCATCATCACTTTAACCCTGGTTGGTGCTACGACCGGAATTTTGTTGTCCTTTTACTATGAACCAGCAGCAGGTCGAGCTTACCAGTCATTGAAAATTATTGACACAGAAGTTCCATACGGGTGGTTGTTCCACAAAGCGCACCAGATAACTGGTAACGCGGTTGTTGTTATTGCTCTGATCCAAGTTGTGATCATGTTTGTCAGCAGACAATTTCGCAAGAGTTGGCTGACTGCTTGGATCAGTGGAATTTTCTTTACCCTAAGTGCGATTGGATTGGGTTGGACAGCGATGATCCTCTCTTGGGATCAAGAAGGATTTTGGCGTTTTAACATCGAACTGGGAACCATAGAAGCTATTCCTTTGGTTGGTTCAATACTGGGAGAAATTTTGACTGGTGGTGGAGCAATTAGTACCGTCACTGTCCAGCACCTTTACACAATACATAGTTATCTGATCTCGGTTACTGCCATAGTTCTATCTGTTGTGCATTTATTGAGCGTGCTGTGGCAAGAAAAACAATTGAAAAAAATGTATTCAGAAGGAACGCTCCCACAGACAGATAAAGTACAGCAGCAACCAGCCAATGCTCAGGGATAAGAAATTTTAAGATGTGGGAGCATCGCTGCTAGAAAGTTGAGAGAGTTTTGCCAACGGTATTTCTTCAACCTTCGGTAATTTTTCAAGGGCGAGCCGAGTAGATTGGCTAGCACCCGACAAGCGTTTTAATAATTGTGGTCTGGGATCGTGTAAGAGGTAGATAATGCGATCGCCAACTTCCCACTCTTGGGCTGCAGGCATAACTTGAAGATGTTCTTCTCGTTCTACCAATAGCGGTATCAACTCGCCAGCTCTAATTAATGCCATCAAATGCTCTTGTTGAAGGTCAAAACTAGATTCATTAAGCGTTGTTGTTCCCAACTTGACCTGTCCGTCATTCACATAATCATTCCAGGTTTTAATTGGTAAATCTGGGATCAAAGCCTGACTAACCGTATTCTCATTCGTAGAGATTGTTGCTTGTGGATCGCGAGGGAAAACAGCCAAGACACGTGGCGGGTTAAACTCTTCTGCTGCACGTTGTGCTAACACAAAATTAACTTCACCATTACTAGTCATTGCTAAGAAAGTTCCCATTGAGCCAAGTCCCGCTTCTTCCAATACACCAGTATCCAAGGCACTGCTGGAGATAACTCTTAGATTTTGTGCTTGGGCTTGTTCACTGCGTTGTGCGTCAGTGTCAATCATCACCACTGGTTCTCCCCATTCTTGGAACAACCGAGCAATTAATAAACTCAAGGGGTTACAACCGACAATCACCGCCCCTATGGCGTCTTTTGAGGTAATTTCCAGACATTTGGCAAACCAAGCAGCCGTTAACCCTTGACAGAACACAGTCATGATAATTGTGAGAAACACCAAAGCTTTGATAGCCTCACCACCGTTAATTCCGCGCTCAGTCAGTAAAATTGCAAACAAAGAAGCAACGGAGGCAGAAACTATTCCGCGTGGGGCAACCCAACTTAAAAACAATTTCTGTCGCCAGTTAAATTCACTGTTCCAAGTACAAAAGAGGATATTTAGCGGGCGAACGACAAACATCAAGACCAGCACCGTGAACACACCACCCCAACCCAAAGCAAAGACACTCGCAATTGATAAGTCAGCAGCGAGCAAAATGAACAACACCGAAACGCTGAGAATAGTCAGTTGACCTTTGAAACGCCGCAACAATCGTTCTTCTGGCACTGAAGAAGCTCCAAAAACAACTCCTGCAACGACAACTGTCATTAATCCGGACTCGCTACGAATCATTTGCGATAAAGCAAATAAGCCCCATAATCCCGCCAAAACAACCAGGTTTTTCAGCTCAAACGATAGAAAATTGGCACGTTTGGAAATTAAGGACATTAGCCAGCCACCGGCTGCACCAATCACGCCACCAACACCTAAGCGCAGGGTGAGACTGCTCATTGCCGTCATAAAGTCGGTATGGTCGTTTAATATCGTGTTGAGCACTACAACGGCGAGGATAGCTCCTACTGGGTCAATAAGAACGCCTTCCCCTTCCAAAAGCGTTGCAACCTGCCGATCCACATTGATTTGTTTGAGCAAAGGACTAACAACAGTTGGTCCTGTAACCACAACTAAGGAAGCGTAGAGAAAAGCAATTGGCCAAGGGAATTCACCCAGCCAGTGCACTGCCATACTACCCCCAAGCAGGGTGATCATCGTTCCTAAGGTGACAAGCAGTTGCAGGCTAGTCGAAACTTTGCTTAACTCTTCGAGATCAAGGCTAAGTCCGCCTTCAAACAAAATAATTGCTGTTGCCAAAGCGACAATAACTTCCAGCCCAGTGCCTAGCATATGAGGGTCTAACAGCCCAAAGCCATCAGAGCCAAGCAGGATGCCAAACATCAGCAAAAAGACGATGCTGGGTATCCGAAGGGATGCAGCCAGCACCTGAGCGCTAATACCTGCAAAGACGGCAATCACGATTTGCAGGGTGATTTCAAAAGATGCTTCCATGCTGTAGATTTTGACCGAGATATTTCAAAATCTTTTGTAAAGAATAGTAAATCTTAATTCTACTGCGTGCAACATCACACCGATAGTTTCTGACCAAATCGACTTATGGTTTCATATTTAGTTACTTATTATACATTTTTTCTGTTGTTGTGAACCAGGAGTGATGATTGCCTGTGACTATACTCTGAGTTCTCCATTCTTCTTATAAAGTATTTTTGCTGGCAAACAGTTAGAGTGTCCCTATTTCTCATTTTCCTAGAAAGTTTTTTTCAAAAAGCTGTTGACATCAGTAAGAAAAATAGTTATAGTATTTAAAGTGTTGACCTAGCGCCCCCATCGTCTAGAGGCCTAGGACACCTCCCTTTCACGGAGGCGACGGGGATTCGAATTCCCCTGGGGGTATTAAAAATAAGGAGAAAAGTAGAAAATATTCGAATATTTTCTACTTTTCTCCTTATTTATGTTTCTAACACTCGTTGGCGAATGGCAAGAAGGTTCAACTGCATATCGTCGCTTATACGACGTTCGATGATTGCGATTGGCATAGTACGTTTGGGCCAAACCTTCACGGTATAGTAAAGATATGTCCCCATATATCCACTAAAGGAGTAAGGCTTTAATAGCCAGCTACCAGAGAAGTCTTTGAAATCTCCTTCTACCATACGGAAATTAATTTCCTTGGGAAAAGATTCTTCTAAGTCCAGAACAACACGCGCACAAAAGTTAAAGCTCAGAAACCGCTGAGCGCCTATTTGTTCTAAACGAATACCTCCTTGAGGATGCTCAAGGAGGCGACTTTTTGTCAGATTGGGGATGAAGTCAGCTAAAGCTTCATAATCTGTGAGTACTTTCCAGACTTGTTCTACTGGTTGGGAAATTTGAAGCGAAGCCGTGATTTGTCGCTGTCGTTCTGCTATTCTCTCGATTTCGACGTCTACAGCTTGTAAATCATCTGCTTGAGTCGCTCCATTTCCTTCTAGATCGATGTCGTCGCTAATAACAGACAAATCCAGTCCCTCTTGTATGTTGTGTTCTTCAGTCACTTTCACAAGTTATGAGTCATTTTTATCAGAAAATTGGGGCAGTGTTAGGGTAAAGCAGATTGTACTGAAGCTAGAATCCTCTATAGGCGTACTTTCCACTGCAATTGTCCCATTGAGATGTTGAACTAAAGACTTGACCAGAGCAAGTCCTAAGCCTGCCCCTGGAGTCCATCTCCCTTTCCCCCGACGAAACCTGTCAAATATGTAACTAGCTTCTTCTTCTGAGATGCCACGTCCAATGTTGCTCACTTTAATCATAACTTGGTCAACCTCTTGATTGACTTGATGAGTGACTTGCAAATGGACAACAGTGTCATGTTCTGAGTATTTACTAGCATTTGTTAATAACTCCTGCAGAATACGGTCAAAACTCTCTCTTTCGGTTTGCACTGTGAGTGGCGAATCTGGGAAATCTAGAGAAAGGCTTATGCCCTTATCTGCTAGTTTAGCCTCAAAAGTGGCAGATAAATCACGAATTCTTGTATTTAAATCAGTCGTTTCTAACTGTGGACGTTCATTATGGGTGGCTAATTCTTGGAGTTTTAATAAATCATTAATTAAATGAATCTCATCCGTACAATCTTGCTCGATCATATGGGCGTATTTGGTCTGACGCTCGTTTAATTGCCCCATTTGACGTAAGTTACGGATAGCCACACTAATCCTTGTCAGTGGATGACGCAAGCGATCGCTAATATTGCTTAAAAATTCATCCTTCAAATCATTAAGCTTTTGTAATTGTTCAGTCTGTTGACGCTTCACTTCGTAAAGTCTTGCTTGAACTTCCAAACTACGTTGCAGTTGTGCTGTACGTTCATCTACCAATGTTTGTACTTGCCGTAGTGTCTGTGTTTGAATTATGGCATTGCTGAGTTGAGCACAGACCATTTGTACTATATTTAATTCTGTTGCTTGCCAATCGCGAGCAACTGCTTGCTGTAACACTAAAAATCCTAATACTTTTCCTTGAATTTCTAATGGCATTAATAGCACTACAGGCAGCGCTTCTATAGCAAATACTGGGTTAACTGTTAAAGTATCTTTTAAATCTGTATCATCATTAATAATTAATGGATTTCCAGAGTTCACGAAGGCACGCTGGCATAGACCACAGTCCTTCAGAAAAAAAGAAATCTGTGAAATATCTAACTGATTTATTAGGGGAGTTTCTGTCGTTCCATTCCACTGGGCCACTACAGAGGCTTTTGCTTGCGGAATTTGTTGTTGTCGTCGATTTCTAAACAATGGATCGGTATACTTGAGCAGTATAAGCAGACCACGATCTGCTTCGAGAGCCTCAGCTGTGGAAGCGAGCGCCAGCCGAAGCATTTGATTGGTCTCCAGATTGGTGCGACTTATAATAGTTAGTCGCTTGATTAAGCTTTGATGCTGTACACAAGTTCGCAAGTACTGATTTTGATCAGCAATCTGCTGTGTTTGTGCTACTTGAGAAAATGCGATCGCGCAACACGACTCGACAGCTTTTAATAGCTGTTTTTCTGATTCCCGCCAAATGTATGGCTGCGATTTGATCAGACTAATTACACCGTTATTTTTACCACCAAATCGAGTGGGTATTGCTAAAACTGCCTTAATTGTCGGTGGCAAAGATTGACGTCCAATTGCCAAACATTTTTGAATTGTTGGAATATCCTCAATGGTGAATCTTTCAGACGCACATTCGATGACTGCTACGTCTAAGTGCTGTTCCATTGAAAACATTTCATCTTCTGCACCAGACAACTCTAAGTTCTCTTCGGCACACCAGCTAGCAGTTATTGTCTCACTCGATACTTCTGGTGATACTGTCACTAAGCTACAACCATCGACTTGAAAGGCAACTCCTATGACTTTGGCAAGATCTTGCAGCATCCTTGTCGGAGTTGAGCTATTGGCAATTATTTTGTTAATTTTGTTTACTAACTGGTAGACAGGTTCTTCCTGATGCGGCATCAGCTTAACCGAATATTGTTTGTGTAGATTTACTTCATCTAAGCACTTGGACGGTGATAAAGGTTTGTTCATTCTTGCCACACTCTTGAATATTGACCCCATTTTCTTCGTAAGCAACCTCTCAGAACATGATTCATCCAAAGCTTGTGCTACCTGTTATAGCCCCTTTCTATTGGAGATGGTCAAATCCTTTGTGAGAAATTTTCTTTATGTGTAAAAAATATTAAAAATTAATCTAGACGCTGTTGTCAAAGAATTTCGGGTATGTTCGTCTTCAATAATTAGCCAACCTAGACCTAGAATATCCTGCCAGCCTCCATATACAAACCGTAATTTCTCTGGTTTTGAGGCTAAAACTCGGTAAAATGTATCCGCGTTAACACTGAGGTCTCTCTGACAAGAAGGTATTTTTATTTATCGTTATGCATTTGGTAAATGGGTTGAACTCTGCTAGTTGAAGTAGAAGAAAATCCTATCACCACAAAGTTTCAGGGAAACTGTGTGACTCACTTTTAGAAAAAACCAAAATTTTTTTAGGTGTTTATAGTCTTACTCATAATTGTTTACAAAATTTTACTTCTGACTCAGGTTTAGGGTTTTTATACCTCAGTGTTGTTGAAACTCCTGCGACCGAAACAGCCTCAGTCTTTTGCAAGGCATCCAAATCTATTGGATCAAAGAGTCTAATAATTTGATATCTTAAACTATTACATTTAGTGATAAATAAAGAGAAAACAAAATTTTGAATGCAGCCCGTTGCAGTATCACATAGAACAACTAAGCTGCATTCACAAAGAAAAAAGTTTAACCAGCTAAACTCTCGACACTCAGAGGAACCATATCCCCATTTCTTGTCAGTCCTAGTAACATTGGTTGTTTTGGTTGAATGAGTTGACCTGTTAGTACACAGCGTTCTTCTTGTTGTGCTGTTGCGGCTATGCTAGCCCGAATATCGGCTCGCGAAAATCGCGGCTTCCACTCACCTGATTTTTGCTGCACATAATTCCAGAGGATGTCTCGAATCAGAGCTTGATATCCCTGATTACCAGCTAATTCTTTGAGTTTATCTTTCAATTCCCGTTCTAGACGGATGCTGGTGACTTCCATATCGGTGGTTGGTGTGCGAGCTATTGTATGCATCAGTTTTTCTCCTTAAAGTATGGACAGGATAGTAATACAAGTGTAGTATGTTTAAAGGAATGTTCAATAGGTGAAATTTTCTGTGAAATCCATTTACCCCATCTCTACTTCCTTGCGTGTTGTCAACTGCCGATTTAGTTGGGAATCAGCCGCTGTGGGAGTGGAGTATTTATTTATGGGAGACGGTGGGTGGAATAAATGGCAAATCACACAAGGCAATTATGATTCTCAATATGTCAGCATTCGTGTACTGAATGCAGTAGCAAAACTAGAACGACGAAGCGGGAGGTACAAGCAACAGGATGCTGTACCGATATAGAAGCACCAAGACTTAAAGGTCAAATTCTAACCCCCGCTTCCACTCAATAAGAAGCGGGGGTTTGTTTATAAGGAGTCAAGCTGTGACAAGCGCGATGCAAGTTTTAGAACAATCCGTGGTGGTGTTTTCTCAAAATGATTTGCCACTGTGTCGGGTTAATATCGAGCAAGCGATTGTATTTTTAGTAACAGGTAAAGCTGATCCACTATATTTTTCTAGCCAAAGCGGATCGGAAGTTCACTCACCCAGCTCAAGCAAACCTGGAATAACAGGAGAGCATAAGCAATGCTGAAATTAACATACACTGAAACGAGTTTTTGTTTAGAGTGTTTAGTTCAATCGTTGGAAGAATGGGTGCAAGCGCGAGTGATTTTGGCACTGCGAGTGGGGCAATCTTTATGTGTTGAACCCAGCACTGCTTCCTTTTTACTTCCTGTTAATTTGCCAGGAGTAGAAATACTTAAAGCTCTTGTCAATAGAGAGAACAGTGAAATTATTGCTCTTGTCAATTGTGATCACGAGTGTGTGGAAGTGACTTTGCGAGGTTATTGGCTATCAAATGGTTCTCAGGATGGTGATGGCATTTTTATCACCGCGAGCAGCGATTCATCTTATGGTGAACACTCTGCTTCATTTACTGAGTTTTTCCTCCACAAACTTTGGCAAGAAGCTCAACACAGAGCCTCTGTGATGAGCGAATAATGAGTTGTTGGCTTTCAGTGTGGTTGCTGAAAGCTGACAACTTTCATTGTTCTTTTTTTATAACTATAGCGTCACTCATACAAATACAATCTAATAAGTCAGAGCATGTATTGAATAACAAATAAATCAAAGAAAGAGGTTTTCAATGTGTTACAAAATATTCCATTTTTATGAATTTTTTTATTATAAATTGGAAAAAAATATTTAGAATTAGACGTCTCATCATCATTGAATGCGAATTTATGTATAAGCTATTCCGTTGATAGTAAATATTTTGTGCCATGAGCAGACGTTTTCTTCCTCCTCTTTCTCCAGATGATTTGCCTCCTACTCGGGTGACACAACTTGATGAGTTATTACGAAGACAATTAGAAGATGTTATCTACAAACACTTTTTCAAAGCTTGTGATTCAATGATTAGAGCTTTATTGTCTAATTGTCACTGGTATTTTCAAATAAAGGGTGGGACTTTAATACTGATCATTGTTAGCTATGACATGGAAAGTTACTGGCATATAGCAAATGCTATTCCTCAGATGGTTAACACATTAAAGCTATTTTCTAATAGTGCCAAAATCCGTTTCTGTCCTCCATCTAAAGAGGCTATACCTTGGGAAATTGCGGTAGATGAAATATCGGATGAAAACGATGTGTCTTAACACATGGTTACGAATGCTTCGCGCCAAAAGACCTGTTTGCAGGACTTACGGCGAACGCGAGTGCGTGCGCTTTGTGCTCAGCCGTGTCGAAGGGATAGAAAATACCCGTAAGGATCAAGGCGTTTGTTTCAAAAACGCCTTCCCTGCTCCCAAGGAGCAGAGCTATCATCTCACGAGAGTCTTTGGGCAAGACATGCTGAGGAATTGTGCAAAGCGCACTTCCCTGACTGGCGATTGGGCGATCCTTATGTAAGGATTAGTATTGCTTTATAGATAAAATGATTGATAAATTGATACATATATAGGATGATTCCGCAGATTTTTGCGAAGCTTCCTACAGTTTATGTTATGCGTTAAGCGCGATGCACTGAGCGTGGTCGTTGTGTTCCCTACCTTAACTAGTAACTTCATAAACCAAACTGGATTCCTATATCATCTATATTTTCAGCTGGTAGTAGCAAATATAAGTAAGTTAGTGTTAAATTGTGCTAAAACTGGGAAAAAGTCAAACAGTCCTAAGCTAAATATTCACAAGCAAACTAGTAAATGCTGTGCCAAGAAAAACAAGTTGTCTTTTCATAGGAAAACAGCGGGACAGAGATTTATTTTTACAAGGATTGACACTTGGTAGGATCATACCAAGACAAGATCATTATTACCAACAAAATTGGTAAAAGTATGCCAAGAAAAGAACAAGGATGGATTACTTTTCAAACCTCAGAGGAGGAGCGAAAAATTTTAGAAGAGTTTTCAAAGCAGTCTCAGCGCACTAAAACAGAAATTTTGCGCGAATTGGTGCGTGGTCTCAACAAGGAGTCTGCGCAACAGCCATCACTACCAACTCAACGGTATGAAACAGAGGAGGCTTGGACTTCTAGGATAGAAGTTTTTGCTCGCAAAAAACCACTCAAAGTCAGCTCCCGCAATATTCTTAAAGGAATTATTAAACGAGTTGTTACAGGAGCAGTTAACACTGAAGTCACCCTGGAGATCGTTCACAAAGTTGAACTCACCTCAATTATTACAAGAGTGTCAGCTGATGAACTGGGTTTGTCTGAGGGTACAGAAGCTTACGCAGTGATCAAGTCTAACGATATTGTTATTGCTAGGGATTGACATCTTCCCCCGCTAACCTTATAGTCCGTCAGTGACAAAATTATACAAAAGCCCTCACTCCTGATTCGTCTTCCAACTTGGAAAAGGATTTAGGGGTGAGGGTACTTTTAGAAGTATTAAATTTTTACTAAGCTTCGACTTTCACGCCTCTCCAGAAAGCGACATAACCTTCAATTTGCTTAGCCTTCTCCTTTGCTTCAGGATAGTACCAAGCAGCGTCCTTATTGAGTTGTCCGTCAACTTCGATACTGTAGTAACTAGCGAGACCTTTCCAAGGACAAGTTGTGTGGGTGTTACTTTCCTTAAAGTACTGTTTGTTAACTGACTCAGGGGGAAAGTAATGATTGTTTTCCACAACTACGGTGTTATCGCTTTCGGCTAACACAGTACCATTCCAGATTGCTTTTGCCATAGATGACAAGTGCTAATAACGCTACACATAACATTATGATTCTTCTGGTGAGCATCTTGCCCACGCATCAAATGGCTACACTGAGGAAATTTTTATCAAGGAAAATTCAAGGCATTTTGGATTGACATTGGATGATTTTTAGATCACTGGTCAATTGCTATAGGTACTGGGAGCAAAAATAATTATCAGTAAAAGCAGCCTCACTGCATATTAGCAGGTGAGGTTACTGATAATTATCAGGAGGTATTTTATTTATGCACTCAGAGTGTCAATTTCTTGATGTTCAAGATCCAGATGGTAATGAGTACACCATTAAGCTAGAACAAGACCGCTTTACTGTACTCCCTATTGCTAAGAATGACAAATCACGTTTTGTTTCTCCCTGTGCTGGTGATACCTGTAAAGCTGTTAATAAAAACCTGATTAAGGAGCAATCTTATCCAGAAGAACTGATTAAGAATCTGTATGTCATCATAAAGCGTGATGGTAGGAGCAAGCAGCAAGTAGGTATTGCCTATGCTAATTTGCTCTTGAGCGATGAGGGTCAAAATTTAGTTGAAAAAGCTGGGTTTTTTCCTGTCAGGCTTGTTACTGAACCATAAGAGTCAGTGGATACTTTGAGACTCTGGCAAAAGTGTTATTCGTCTACTTGCTTAAGATTGACTATCATGTAAAGCAGGCACAATGCCTCCTTTCCAACACAGTCACTTATGTCACAGAATCCCAATTTAGAACAAGCGCTGAAATACTACTTTGGCTACGATAGCTTTCGCCTCGAACAGCGACAAATCATAGAACAAGCGCTACAAAATCGGGATTTAATGATTGTGATGCCGACTGGTGGCGGAAAGTCGCTGTGTTTTCAACTACCAGCATTGTTAAAAAAAGGTTTAACCGTGGTGGTGTCGCCGCTGATCGCCTTGATGCAAGACCAAGTGGAAGCACTGCGAGATAATGGAATTGCCGCAACATTTCTTAATAGCAGTCTGAATATTTATAAAGTGCGATCGCGCGAAGAATACATCCTCAGTGGTAAAGTCAAACTGTTGTACGTCGCTCCAGAACGCCTGCTGAGTGAAAGATTTCTCCCCTTTCTTGATTTAGTCCATCATCAAATTGGTATTTCTGCCTTTGCTATTGACGAAGCACACTGCGTCTCTGAGTGGGGACACGACTTTCGTCCAGAATATCGCCAATTGAAATCAGTACGAAAACGCTACCCAGATATTCCCGTCCTTGCGTTGACTGCGACAGCAACTGAGCGTGTCCGTGCTGATATTATCCAACAACTTGGGTTAAAGCAACCAAGCATCCATCTCGCTAGCTTCAACCGCACAAACCTTTACTACGAAGTCCGTTCTAAAACGAAGTATGCTTACGCCCAATTGTTGGAACTCATTCGGGAAACAGAAGGTTCAGCAATTGTCTATTGCTTGACACGCAAAAAAGTTGATGAACTGACTTTGAAGCTGCAACACGATAAGATTTCAGTCTTGGCTTATCATGCTGGATTAACTGATGAAGAACGCACCAAAAATCAAACTCGATTTATTCGAGATGATGTGCGTGTTATGGTGGCAACAATTGCCTTTGGTATGGGAATTAACAAACCGGATGTCCGGCTAGTCATTCACTTTGATATCTCCCGTAATCTGGAAAGTTACTATCAGGAATCAGGTAGAGCAGGAAGAGATGGAGAACTTTCTCGCTGTACACTTTTCTACAGTTACGGTGATGTCAAAACAATTGAATTTCTCATCAACCAAAAACCAGACCCTCAAGAACAGTTGATTTCCAAACATCAACTGCGGCAGATGATAGACTACACGGAAGGAACCGACTGCCGACGGACAATTCAGTTAGGATATTTTGGGGAACGTTTTTCTGGTGATTGTGGTAACTGTGACAACTGTCGTTATCCCAAACCAGTAGAAGACTGGACAATTGAAGCCATGAAATTTCTATCTTGTGTGGCTCGATGTAAAGAAAGATTTGGCATGGGTCATATTATAGATGTTTTGCGAGGAGCAAAAACCCAGAAAATCACTCAATACGAACACGACAAACTTTCCACCTACAGTATTGGTAAAGATAAAACTACAGATGAGTGGCGAATGCTGGGGCGTTCTCTGTTGCATCAAGGGTTACTAGAACAAACTGCTGACGGTTATGCTGTCCTGAAACTCAACGCCTTAAGTTGGGAAGTGATGCGGCGACAGCGAACAGTTTCTATTGCAGTTCCTGTAGTACAAAAGATCGCTTGGGACGAAGGAAATGAAAAAGCCGCTGAGATGGAATTACTGTTACAAAGGTTGCGTGCTTTACGCAAACAAATTGCTGATGCGCAGTCTGTCCCACCATACGTCATCTTCGCTGATTCTACTCTAAAATTAATGGTGCAGGTGCAACCCCAAACCTTACATGAATTCAGTAAACTTTCTGGCGTGGGAAGTCATAAAGTTTCTAGCTATGGAGAAAAATTTATTGCAGAAATTCGCGCCTACCGTCAAGAGCAAGGTTTACTAGAAGAAAATTCCACACCTTTTTTCGGCTTACCTTCAGAAACTGAATTATTGACTTTACAGTTACACCAACAAGGTCTTAGCGTGACAGAAATTGCCGTCAAACGCAATCTTCGCCCTACAACAATTATTCGTCACCTTTCCGATTTAATAGAGAAAAATCAGTCAGTAGATTTTAATTTGTTAGTTCCTGTAGAAAAGCAGCAAAAAATTTTGCAAGTCTTAGAAATTCTTGGTGATATTTCCCTAACACCTATTAAAGAATATCTAGGTGATAACTATAGTTTTGATGAAATTCGCTTGGTAAGAGGAAAATGGCGACGGGAAAGTCAAAAATAATATGCGTGTTATTTTTCAGAGTATCAGTATAAACCCGCATACCTGATTCTTCTCTTTATAAGAATCTTTACGTTTATTTTGCCCAAGTACTTATAAAATCTGGGTACAATTGCGTATAATCAAGTAAGTAACAGGATATGCTCAAGCAAATATTTACGGGTTTTGCTGATTATGGAAGTGTCAACGAGAGTTATCTCAGGCAGAGACAACTCAGAGGAAATACGGGTTTTTGGCTGTTATGGAGCTATGGAGTCGGCGTTGTCATATCAGGTAATTTCACTGGGTGGAACTCTGGTTTGATAGCAGGCGGCTTTTGGGGTATGACAATTGCTACCTTGCTAATGGCAATCATGTATATATGCCTAACCTACAGTCTGTCTGAAATGTCAGCGATGCTCCCGCATACGGGAGGTCTTTACTCCTTCACGCGCACTGCCTTTGGTCCGTTTTGGGGCTATATATGCGGTGTAGCGATGATTATTGAGAACGTACTTGCTCCAGTTGTCGCTGTGATTGCTGTCACCAGCTACTTGAAACCGTTAATTCCTGGTGTACCAGCTTATCTTGTTTGGGTGGTGATCTACGCTATCTTCACAGCGATTAATATCTGGGGGGTGGAACAGACTTTCAATGTGGGTTATGTGATCACGCTCATTGCGCTGATAATCTTAACAGTATTCTATGTATTAATACTGGGATTGGGCATTTTCAAAATGAACCTTCTTTTCAATGTTCCTGCTAATACAGGGCAATTGGCAACGTGGTTGCCCAAAGGTGTGTCAGGCATTTTCGCCGCAATTCCTTATGCTATCTGGTTCTACCTGGCGATCGAGCAACTTCCACTAGCTGCTGAAGAAAGCCGTGACGCCTGTCAGCAGATTCCTCGTTCTCTGATAGCAGCCATGTTCACTCTGGTTGTCCTTTCAGCATTTACCTTGGTATTAAACTCTGGCGTAGGCAATGGTGCTGTTGCTGTTGGTCAATCAACCGCTCCATTGGGATATGGGTTAGAAGCTTATTTTGGTAAAGGTCCGGTTACTACCTTTTCCACAGCAGTCTTAATGTCTTGTGGCTTGCTGGCTAGTTTCCATTTTACTATCTACGCCTATGGACGGACATTCTTCTCTCTTGCCCGTGCTGGGTATATCCCCCAGTGGCTAGCCGTTACTGGCAAAAGTTATACCCCTTACAGGTCATTATTTTTGGGTACAGTAGTTGGATTAATTTGTGCAGTTACTATTGATGTTTTAGGGGGTTCAGTCAAAGATGTCATGTTAAATATGGCGGTTTTTGGGGCATTAATCATCTATATTTTGGTGCTATTGAGCTATATCAAGCTCAAGAGTACTCATCCCGATTTACCAAGACCGTATAAAAGTCCACTAGGGATTTGGGGTGCGGCTGTTGGTGCTTTATTGGCAATTGTTGCCTTGCTTGCTTGTTTGTCTGTACCCGCATACCGACCTGGTGCTTGGGGCGTTGCTATCTTCACAGTCATAGCAATTCTCTACTTTTTCTTCTACAGCAAAAATCACTTGGTTGCTCAGGCTCCTGAAGAAAAGGCAGCACTTATAATCATGAAGCAGCAGGTTTAATAGTTATCAATTGTCACTTTGAGTTATCAGCTATAGCAGTCCTAAATAATTCATAAAAAAATCTTTTTGTGTCTTCCCTACATTTCCTTTGTGGTAGCCTGCGGTCAGCCTGGCTCGTCACAAAGCGACACCCTACATTTAACGCATCTACATTTAACGCATCTACCATTTAAAAAAAACTTACAACTCAAATAGGATTGCAATATCGGTTTTCTCGGTTGGATAACGGTTGGAATATCAGTTGATAGTGCTTGATGAATTACGTAATGACTCATTGGTAATAGATTAAAAATTCATAATTCATTAAGTTTTTTGAATTATGAATTTTTAATTGAAGCGATTTGCGTGAGTCATAACCTGTTTAATCTTTGCTCAACACTCCTAGGGTGTTAGGGCAAGATTTTCATATTTTTGTACAGTCAATCTTTGATATGAGTCACACAAAATAAAGGAGGATTTATCATGACTAGTTTGGTTAGCAATCTAGTACAGCAACCTTTAGACTTGTCAGTTTTGACCACACCAGAATCGCATTTGTTGCTTAAAGAGTGGAATCAAACTCAAGCAGATTTTCCAAAAAATTTATGTATTCATCAGTGGATTGAATTACAAGTAAAGGTGACTCCTGATAAAGTCGCAGTCATTTTTGAAAATGAACAGCTGACTTACAGGGAACTGAACCGCCGCGCAAATAAACTAGCTCATTATTTGCGGAGTTTGAATGTAGGATCGGAAGTTTTGGTGGGAATTTGCTTAGAATGCTCAACAAATCTTTTGATTGGGCTTTTAGGTATTCTCAAAGCTGGTGGAGCGTATGTGCCATTAGATCCTGCATATCCCCAAGAGCGCTTGGAATGGATTTTAGAAGATTCACAAATCAGCGTGCTATTAACCCAACAGAATCTACTTGAGCGGCTGCCAAAACATCAAGCGCAAGTCGTTTGCATTGACACTGAGGAAGAAAGAATTGCGGTAGGAAGCGAGGAAAACCCTAAAACACAAGTCACTCCTGAAAATTTGGCTTACATACTGTATACTTCTGGCTCTACTGGTAAACCCAAAGGCGTGCAAATAGAGCATCGCTCTGTTGTCAATTTCTTAAATTCGATGCGTAAAGAGCCAGGACTGACACAGGAAGATGTACTCCTAGCGGTGACAACTATCTGCTTTGATATTGCTGGACTCGAACTTTACTTACCATTGATTGTAGGCGCTCGGATTGTATTAGCAAGCCGTGAAGTTGCGAGTTCTGGAGAACAGCTAAGCAAGCTTCTCGCAAAATCTGGCGCTACAGTTATGCAGGCAACTCCAGCGACTTGGCGACTGCTTTTAGCAGCAGGGTGGCAGGGAAATAAACAGCTCAAAATTCTTTGTGGTGGCGAAGCATTAACCCCAGGACTGGCAAATCAGCTGCAACAATTGGTTCACTCCCTTTGGAATATGTACGGACCGACGGAAACCACGATTTGGTCCGCTGTTTACAAGGTAGAGCCTGGGAACATCCAAGTACCAATCGGCAAACCTATTGACAACACGCAAATTTATTTGGTGGAACCTCAGGTAGCCGGTAAGTTAGATTCATTGAAACCTGTGCCTATTGGTACCCCAGGAGAGTTATTGATTGGTGGTGCTGGTTTGGCTAGGGGATATCGCAACCGACCAGAATTAAACAGCGAAAAATTTATTCCCAATCCTTTTAGCGACAAGCCAGGAGAACGTCTTTATAGAACTGGAGACTTGGCTCGCTATTTGCCAGATGGCAAAATTTTATTCATCGGACGGATTGATAATCAAGTCAAAATTCGCGGCTTCCGTATTGAGTTGGGAGATATTGAGGCAGCCCTTAGCCAGCACCCAAGCGTGAGGGAAGTTGTGGTTGTAGCAACACAAGATAATCCTGGAGACAAACGCCTGGTTGCTTATCTGGTGAAAGAACCTAGCACTCAGAGATTATGTCTGAGAAACTTGCGCTCTTTTCTACAAGGAAAGTTGCCCAAATACATGATTCCGTCTGTTTTTGTCTTGATAAACTCTTTGCCACTTACGCCCAATGGTAAAGTAGATAGGCGATCTCTCCAAGCACCCAATCAAGATACACCTATTTTAAACGACGCATTCGTTGCACCCCGTACCAAAGTCGAGAGACAACTCGCTCAAATTTGGACTCAGGTTCTGAGTGTTGAGTCAGTAGGGATACATGATAACTTCTTTGAGTTGGGAGGACATTCTTTACTACTAGTGCAGATGCTGGCTAGGGTGCGAGAAACTTTCCAACTGGAGTTACCTGTGTTGAGTCTGTTCCAAGCACCTACTATTGCTGGACTAGCTGAAGCTATAGAAGGGCGAGGGGATTCTACAGATTTATATGCTGAAGCCGTTTTAGATCAGGCAATTCGTCCTGTAACTGAACCCCAACGGCTTTTCTTAACTGGGGCAACAGGTTTCATCGGAGCTTTTTTATTGTGCGAATTACTGCGAGAGTTCCCTCAAGCCAGAATTTATTGTTTGGTTCGTGCGACTAGTGCTTATGTGGGCAAGCAGAAAATTCGCCAAAACCTAGAGCGCTATTTACTCTGGAGTAACGAATTAAACTCCCGGATTATTCCAGTTGTTGGGGATTTATCACAACCACTTTTCGGGTTAAATGAACAACAGTTTGGCGAATTGACAAGAGAAATCGATGTTATTTATCACAATGGGGCGTTTGTTAATTTAATTTATCCTTATGCTGCACTACGAGCAGTTAATGTTCTGGGAACCCAAGAAATTCTGAGATTAGCAAGTCTTTTCAAAGTCAAACCTGTACATTTCATCTCTACCTTGGATGTTTTCCAATCACCCACCTATCAGCAAATGAAGGTGATTTTGGAGTCAGACGAACTCGCTGATTGTGAAGGACTCTCTAATGGCTACGCCCAAAGTAAATGGGTGGCGGAGAAGTTGGTGATGACAGCAAAGGAACGCGGCATTCCTGTGTGTATCTACAGATTAGGCACGATTGTAGGGCATAGTCAAACAGGTGCTTCTCCAACTAACGATCTGATATCCAGAATGCTCAAAGGCTTTATCGATCTTAAGAGTGCCCCTGACTTGGATTTGAGTCTCAATTTGACTCCTGTAGATTATGTGAGTAAAGCGATCGCCTACTTGTCAAGACAAAAAACGTCTGTTGGCAAAGCCTTTCATATAGGAAATCCTCAAACGTTGCCTATGCGCCAGCTAGTGAGGAGTATCAACGATCTCGGTTATTCTGTCCGCTTCATCAGCTATGAACAGTGGCAAACAAACCTGTTAAATAGTCATCTTTCCCAAGACACTGCTTTGAGTCCTGTTGTATCTCTATTTACTGAGAAAATATCTCCTAAACAACAGACTTATTTAGAGACATCCGCACTTGTGTGCCAAACATTCGACTATCAAAACACCTTGAATGGACTGGCAGGTACTTCCATTGCCTGTCCACCAGTCAGTTTAAAATTGGTGAACTACCTTAAAAAAGAGGTGCGTTAGCGAAAAGAGCCATTATCATATTTTACGCTGTCTAACACTGTAGCTATTTTGTTGCAGCACAATTACTAGTAGGCGCTGGCTGTTCACGCTGTGGACCAGTCTTAGTCGGATCATAAGCGACTAGCACCACCTCACCTTTTTCGTTATATATCCAGCCTTGAGCAGGTATTATCTGTTTAAGAGGTGGCTTTTTAGATGGTTGCTTTTGTGTTGGAGTTGTTAAACTTACCTTACTAGGCACAGGCTGAATTAAATTAACACGCACATTATCACTACTGAGGATTTTATTTGGATCAGTTGGGAATCCGCCGCGTCCGGTGGTGGTGAAACTGTTACCAAAACCTTTGACACAGGGATTTAGAGCAATCTGCTGCGCCGGATCAACCACAGTTTCTGTTAATTCAAATAACCCTTGAGTGGGGTCAATATCAACTACATTAATTAGTACATTACCACTCGACTGATTATTTACCCCTGTAGCGGTGATATCACTTGTATTTGAAGAAGCAGGATTGCGAGACTGAAAGCCAAAAATACCTTGGCTATTGATTTTGATATTACCGCCACGAGAATTAGCAGAGTTAGCAGTGATATCGCTATTGTCAAAACCAACCAGGATACTGGTATTAATATTGATGTTGCCGCCAATAACGTTTTCTCCTGTGGCGTTGGTTGTGATGTTGCTATTGCGACTTATGATCAAATCTTTTGAGTTAATATTAATTGTCGCTTGCTCTCTACTCGGGTCAACTTTAGCGCTTTGTGTATTGGCGGTGAGTAAAGCATTGTTGTTTAAGCGGATAGAGCGAGCATTTAATGTCATGTTGCCTGCAGTTCCTGTTCCGAGACTTTGCACGCTTACTCTTGCCCCATCTTGTACTAGCAAAGTATTGGTTTTTACCGTAAAATCACCCGCATCCCCTGTTGAGTTTGGCGTTGTAGAAGCAAACAAGCCACTGGCAACCTGACCATCAGCACTTGTACCAATCAGTTGTACATCTTGGGCATCAACAGTCAAACTACCCCCCTTGCCCGCACCGGAAGTAGTAGTACTTACCTGTGCCCCATCTCGCACGAGCAAAGTATTGGTTTTGAGCGTTATATCACCTGCATTCCCTGTTGAGTTTCGCTCTGCATCAGCACTCAAGCCACTGCCAACCTGACCATTAGCGCTTGTACCAATCAATTGCACATCTTGCGCATCAACGCTCAAATTTCCCCCCTTACCCGCACCGAAAGTGCTAGTAGATACCTGTGCCCCATCTCGCACTAGCAAAGTATTGGTTTTGAGCGTAAAATTACCCGCATCTCCTGTTGAGTTTGACCCTGCATAAGCAAACAAGGTACTGGGAAAACCATCAGCACTCGTACCAATTAATTGTACATCTTGGGCATTAACCCTCAAATTTCCCCCCTTGCCCGCACTGAAAGTGACAGCACCTACCTGTGCCCCACCCTCAAGCCGCAAGCTATTAGCAATGATACTGACATCAATTCCCTGTCCATTTGCTCCTGGTCGCAGCTGATTAGCAATAAAACTATTGTTAAGATTTATTGCCCCGGTAGCATTAACCGAAATATCTCCTGCTTGAGTACCAACTGTCCTTAAGCCTTCTCTTATTCCAGCGCCGAGGAAACTTTCTCCCGTCATCTCTAAATTCCGGGCATTAACTGCAATCCTACCGCCCCCGCCTGAGATAACATTAACTCTCGCACCATTCGTCAGCGATACATCCGCTCGCTGCACTCCCACAGGAAAACTCAAGCTGCCATCATTATTGAGTCCTATCGTCCCAACAGCAGATAATCCTCCTAACTCAACTCGTCCTCCTGGTGCATACAGTATTCCATTATCTAAGTTGACATTACCGCCTATCAATGCTACTAGTGAGTTTCCTTCTGGTACCTGAAGAATAGGATATTCAGTTGTCGTGGATTGTGTGGTGATATTGCCCGGATTATTCCGAAATCTCAAACCAATCGGAACATTTATCGTTAACAATGGCGGTGCTTGGGGATTTGTCGCACTAAACTCAAATCCATTCTTAAACAGCAAACTATTTGCCGTACTTCCTAAAAAAGAACTACCCACATCCAAGCGAGCGTTTGGTCCAAAGATAATTCCATTCGGGTTGATCAAGAACAGATTCGCTTTGCCCAACACACCCAAAACACCTTGAATATTTGAGACATTACCCCCAGTCACTCTGGTGAGTATGTTTGCAATCCCTGCCGGATTGGAAAAATAAGCTCCTCTACCAGCGTTTATATTAAATTCTTGAAAACTGTGAAACAAGTTCGCCCCGCGAGTTGCGCCCCCGTCAATCCTGTCGCTAGGAACACCTTTAATCACATTCTGTGTGACGCGGGAGTTCTCTGCACCCAGCGTGTTATCAGGAGTGATTTGTGCTTTGGCTACGGCAAAGTAGGTCAAGCTGAATACAGTTGCAAGGGGTAACGTGAGGAGAAAGAGTGGGTGACGCACTTGTTTCATGTTTAAAAACAGTATTGTTAAGAGGAGTCGTAAAATTACCGTCTTTGAGTACTCATACCAGGTTTTTAGTCAAAAGTGCGCCCTTTGTAACTTTTTTTTGACAATAGGCGCGGATATTCCCCTCAGGAGTCAGCAAACCAACATTTCAAAGTCAGCTCAAAAGTAATCATACTCATTGACAATATCGCACTCTCACCCGATTACCGCTTCTGGGGTTTTTAACACTCTCTTAGAGTGCGGAAAAATCCATGATCGCACTATTTATACCAAGTTGCGTTCTGCTGTAGTACCGCTTTGGGGGAGATTGCTTCGCTCCACTTCGTTTCACTCGCAATGACAGGTACTACCTTTGATTGCAATTTGGTATTAGAACATTTTTAATATTGGAACAATAAAACCCGCCACTGGGGACAGGTTGAAGTGATATTGGTAATGTGAAACAGTATTAGAGTCTAGCTCCTAGTTAAAATTACTTGCTTTTTTAACTGCTTCCTTTAACCCTTCAAAGGTAATACCACCGGTTGAATTATACTGTGCTAGTAACTCTTGAGGGCTACTCACACCTGTTTCTGCTAAAACAACCGCACTTAAGCCAGGACTCGAAAAAAGATCATTAAGGGAGACTTTGCCATCTTGATCGGTATCTAAACTATTAAAAAGAGATTTCAGCTCTTGCTCGGTTGCCATAAGTATTTATCGGAATTAATTTTTCAATTTAATATCTCAAAATCTTGACAAAGACGCAAGGACAATCAAGGTGTACGCTGTGATACAGGGTGAACAGTATGCAAATGAAAAATCAATAGGCTCGGTTGAGCCAAGATTCTTACGCAGTCAGAAATACCAACACAGCGTTCGACGAGATGGGCGTTTTTCAAGCTAAAACATATTGCGATAATGTACCTTTGAGCATTACCTGTAGAGCATTTGACTCCTAGCCATCATTTTCGAGTGGAAATGCCTTAATCTCATCGGATTTTAGCGGAGGTGGAGGAGGAGGATTCCCGGCTCCTCCCCAGACGACATTACCGCCATTTATTTGTCGTAGTTCTTGGTCTGTTAATTCATAGGCTGTTGACGCGATCGGGCTATCGACTGGGTTTTTAGCCTGTCTCTTACTTTGTTTGTTGATCATGATTTAAGCTTTTGCAACTTCGCTGCCATCAGAAGCTTACATCATAAAGTGCCCAAAAAAAGCCCCTTTAGAATCGCCTTGGAGGGCTTTGTTTTTTGTGTCTGGGGTGATTGTACCTTTGGTAAAAAATCAAAAAAGAATACATACGTACTAAAGAAAGAGATTTAGTTACCTTAAAAAAGGGGTGCGTTAGCGAAAATATCCATTATCAATAACAATATATTGAATATGAAAACTACTAAGTAGCTATTTCTTTTTCTACACTCGTAGCGGCTTCCTACCCGCTGGGACTTTGCAAGGTTCAGAGGTGCCATCAACGACTCCAGTAAATTTACCCCGCAGCAAAAGCAAAAGTATTTTATCTGTTATCTAGTTTGTTATTTTGCCAAAAATAACAAACTAGAATCAATCTTTTCCAAACTTGCACAACCACTGAGCGCCATAGCCACATCTAATTCATCTCGGAGAATATCAATGACATGAGCAACACCAGCTTCTCCTGCTACGGCTAATCCCCACAACACAGGACGTCCCACAAGCACTGCTTTTGCTCCCAGTGCTAGTGCTCTGAGGATATCAGTACCTCTACGGATACCACCATCTAATAATACTTCAGCGCGATCGCCCACAGCATCTACCACTTCAGCCAAAGCGTCAATAGATGCAACGGCTCCATCTAATTGACGCCCACCATGATTAGACACAACAATTGCCTTTGCTCCAGACTCGACAGCACGAACAGCATCATCTGCCCGTAAAATTCCTTTCACCACCAAGGGGAGCGGACATAAAGACTCAAACCATTCTAAATCTTGCCACGTAACTGCAGGGTCAAGTTGCTGAGCAAAATAAGTAAACAATCCAGATTCCCCTTGTTTTTGGGAAATGTTCAACCCTGATAAATTTGTGAGATTAGCCAATTGCATATCTGGTGGTAGAGCAAACTCATTGCGTTTGTCTCGTTCTCGCCGTCCCAACACAGGAGCGTCTACAGTTATACAAAGTGCTTTATAACCCGCAGCATAAGCCCTTTCAACCAAGGCACGAGTTAGCCCTCTGTCTTTGTGGATGTAAAGCTGGAACCATTGGGGAGTTTGAAGATTTGTGTCGTGACGTACTGCTGCTACTTCTTCTATGCTTTTGGTAGAAAGAGTACTCAACACCATGCCAACACCAGCAGATGCAGCGGCTCTTGCTGTTGCAACTTCTCCTTGTGGATTGGCAAGACATTGAAACGCCATCGGAGCAATCAACAAAGGTATTTGAAGCGGTTGAGCTAAAACCTCAGTTGCTAGGTTGCGCTGACTGACATCTACAAGCGATCGCGGACGAAGTTTAAATTTTTCAAAAGCAGCGCGGTTATCCCGTAGTGTCACTTCATCCCACGCACCGCTAGCGTAGTAGTCCAAAGCCATTTTAGACAGAGATTTAGTCGCTAGCTGTTCGTATTCAAATAAGTTAAGTGGTTTAAACGATTTTAGTTTTTCCATCCCTGTATTCAATGCATTTATCCATACCAGCATATGAGGATAGTCAGAGTATTTCTTGAAATTTTTCAAGTGGCATTGCTGTCTGTGCGTCGATCCAGATATGTCATTTTCAGGTTGACAGACTACTAGGGCGTACTCGCTACGGCGCAGCTGTGGTCGAGCAACTCTTCCCCGCTCCCCCTGTCGCCATGCAGCAAGTTGGCTGTATCCGTTAAAAGGATAAACCCCTCGTCGCCATTCTCAAACTTTACCCCCACTATGACAAGCGTCATAGCGCCCATGTTGTTTTGCGCCTCATGCTCCTGCAAGAGAAGGAGAAACGGATTGACGTTTCTCAGATCTGTGGAGTAGATGCGTCGCGCCCGGTAGTTATGCCTGTTCAGCTTGACCGACAGCGCTGCCCAGTCCGTGCTGATGGTGCTTAAATGCAAAAGCAGCGCCGAGCGAGTTTTGGGCGAGATGCAGTCGATATGGATATGCAGCTGGTTCTGGCTGCGCCCGTAAGCCGAATTCACTGCCAAGCCGATCTCGTCGCGCCGCAGCTTGCGCTGCAGACGCTGTGATATGAGGTCACGTGCTTCCCAGGCATATCTCCAGTATTCGGGCACGTTTTTCAATAGTAGAGCCGGACTCTCGATACCGGAAATGGCTGCGGTTGGGAGCAGCAAATATTGCGCCACGCCTACCTTGTCTTTGAGAAGCGCGTAGCCGTTCTTGAGATCGACGCGGACACAAGGTGCGGGATTGCCGCTCTGCTCCTCTTGGGGAACACAACGGTCATGTACGATATGCCACAACGCATCGCTTTTAAGCCCTATCCCCGTGGAACTCGCACAGTCCGCAAGTAACCCCATAGATAGCGTGAGCGCGAGATTTTTTATCCAATGCTTAACCATTTTTGTTCTCTATTTTGGCTTATTCAATCCCGATACCATTTTCGCTCTTGACTGCTTTTGTGCTTCGGTGGTTTAGTGTTCATTAGACATCTCCGAAATATAAGCACGGCTAATGTGCCGACTTACTCAGCATCCATCAGACGCCTGTTCTTGTTCAAGTTGAGCAAAGTAATCAATCAAAAACTGGCGAAATAGTCGCGCTGCCGATGATAAGTAATGTTCTTCTCGCCATGCAACACCAATTGTTCGCTGACAAAGCGGATTTGTAATGTGCAACTTGACTGGGATTAGTTCGTCAATACAACGCCACGCAAGTGCTGGAATCAATCCAACGCCGAGTCCCTTTGCCACTAAACCACGGACGATCGTTAACTCGTCACCTTCAAAAGTGACTGTTGGTTCAAATCCTGCTTGGCGACAGAGTTGATCAATCTGTTCCCGTAAGCTATAACCTGATTTCAAACTAACAAAGTCTTCCTGCGCCACTTCGCTTAAGCAAACATCAGCAAGTCCCGCCAAATGATGTCCGGGGGGAACTGCCAGAAAGATTTCTTCTGTCATTAACGAGATCCATCCAATTCCCTCGTGCTTAGGCAAAAAAGACGTGATACACAAATCGATATCACTTCTATGGAGTTGGTTTAGCATCGTCAGAGAGCCGTTTTGGAACAGACGGAATTTGACGGCAGGATGCTTGCGTCGATACACACTGATGAGTTCCGGGAGCAATTGCGCACCAATAGTATGCAAAACTGCCAACCCAATTTGTCCCTGTTCTGGTCCTGCCATGTCATCGATCTCGCGCTGTCCCTTCTCCAACTCATCAAAGATTCGCTGCACCCGTTGCAGGTAAGCGCGACCGAACTGATTGAGTTGGATATGTCGTCCTACACGGTTGAATAGGGGAACTCCAAGTTCTTTTTCTAGGCGTGCGATCGCTTTACTAAGAGCGGGTTGCGCGATAGAGAGTTCCTCGGCTGCCTTTCTCATATGTTCCAGTCGAGCGACGGCTTGAAAGTAGCGCAGCTGTTGCAGGTCCATTGTTATCTCTTCTTTCTATTAATAACCATCAAGCATCAGAATGATAACAAGTTGTGTCTTGAAATTATCAAAATTCCACGGTAGACTCAGGCGTAGAAAAACGCAGGAAAAGTTGCTTTGAATAATAACCACTGCTCAAATGGAAATCGGTTTGTTTCGCTTTTGAAGTTTGATGGAAAAACGATTGAGTGATGGTCGTTTTTTGTTTAGATTTTTTCCTCTAAACTAAGGGCTTTAAGTGTGAGACTGAGTGATTAAATGTTATCAACTGTTTTTGGTGCAAGATGTCAGCCTCTTACGGGCGCGGCGACCGATTCCGTTACATATGGAAGAAACACAATGTCTCAAAATCCTTGCTAGATAAGGATTTGAAAATGTGTTTGTTAAGAGTTAACAGATATAAATCAGGTTTTTAGGTGTTGAAGTTTTGTTGATAAGTAGATGCGCTAAACATGGTTAACATACCAAATACAAAAGAAACTATTGAGCTTGAGGTCGTTGCTATCTTATGACTGATTTCCGTGTTGAAACCGATAGTCTCGGTAAAGTGCAGGTGCCTGCTGACAAGCTTTGGGGAGCACAAACCCAGCGATCGCTAGAACATTTCAGCATCGGGGATGATTTGATGCCCCGCGAAATGATTCTTTCCTATGCAGTACTCAAAAAAGCCGCCGCCCTAGTCAATCAGCGGGGTGGACACTTGGAAAACCAGCAAAAGGATTTAATTGTTCAGGTTTGCGACGAGATTCTTGGCGGACAGCATCACGACGAGTTTCCCCTGCATGTCTGGATGACGGGGAGTGGCACACAGTTCAACATGAACGTGAACGAAGTGATTTCTAACCGCTGCTGCCAACTTGCGGGAACGTCGCTAGGAAGTAAAAAACCCGTCCATCCGAACGATCACGTCAATATGTCGCAGTCGTCGAATGACTCGTTCCCCTCAGCAATGTGTATCGCAGCTGCACAAGGGACGAAGCAGCGTTTACTGCCAGTGGTACAGCAGTTGCGAGATGCGATCGCCAAAAAAGCGCAGGAATGGCAGGACATTGTCAAAATCGGTCGTACGCACATGCAGGATGCTACACCACTCACGCTTGGTCAGGAGTTCTCTGGCTACGTGGGGATGTTGGACGATAACTTGGAGCGTCTAGAGCAGAGCTTACAGAGTGTTTATCAATTGGCGTTAGGCGGTACAGCTGTGGGCACAGGTATCAACACCGTGGTTGGGTTTGACAAAGAAGTTGCTCAGGAGATCGCCAATTTGACTGGTCTACCGTTTGTCACGGCTGCGAACAAGTTTACAGTTCAAGGCTCCCACGATGCCCTGGTTCAGCTTAGCGGTACTCTTAAGACGCTTGCCACTTCGCTTTATAAAATAGCCAACGACATTCGACTGCTTAGTTGTGGACCACGCTGCGGGTTTGCTGAACTCCACATTCCAGAAAATGAGCCAGGTTCATCGATTATGCCGGGTAAGGTGAACCCAACTCAGTGTGAAGCGCTGGCGATGGTGGCGGTGCAAGTCATGGCAAACGATATGGCTGTAACCTTCGGTGGTGGCGGTGGTTATCTGGAGATGAACGTTTACAAGCCGCTGATTATTTTCAATATCCTGAAATCCATCCGGCTGTTACACGACAGTTGCCATAACTTCCGGGTTTTTCTGATTGAAGGAACCCAACCCAACCACAAGCAGATCGATAACTTCTTGCAGCGATCGCTGATGCTGGTAACAGCACTCAGTCCGGTTATCGGTTACGACAAGGCGTCGCAAGTCGCGCACTATGCCCTTGACCACGATCTAACTCTTCGAGAAGCAGCGCTGAAGTTGGAATTTGTTAGCGCTGAAGAATACGACAAAATTGTCGATCCGAAAAAGATGGTTCAACCCAGCGATACTAAGAGCTAAACAACGAATAACAACACTCAAGTGAGGCAAAAATTTGATGTCAGACAAATCGTTCAACAATAAGCGCGGAATTGATATTCTCCATGATTCGACCATCAACAAGTCCACCGCCTTCACCGATGAGGAGCGGGAAAAACTTGGACTCGTGGGGTTGGTTCCTGATGTTACCGAGTCAGAAGATTTGCAATTGCGCCGGGTGATGCAGCAGCTTGGGCACAAGAGTAGCGATCTTGATCGCTACATTTACCTTGTCAACTTGCTCGATAATGATGAGACGCTGTTCTACCGAGTCCTGATGTCCGATCCAGTACGGTTCCTGCCGATTGTCTATGACCCCACCATCGGCGAAGCTTGCCTTAAGTTCGGTCATATTTTCCGCCGTCCTCGCGGTATGTATCTGTCAATTGCCCGCAAAGGGCGTGTGAAGGACATCCTCCGCAATTGGCCCGTTGAGGATGTGCGCGTTATCTGCGTCACAGATGGCGGTCGGATTTTGGGACTGGGTGACTTGGGCGCGAACGGCATCGGTATCCCAATCGGCAAACTCCAGCTTTACACGGCGGCGGCGGGTGTGCCTCCCCAAGGTCTTCTGCCTTTGTATCTCGACGCAGGAACGAACAACGAGTCGCTGCTCAACGATCCGCTTTACCTGGGACTGCGCAAGTCACGACCTGCGACCGAAGAGCTTTACGCTTTTGTGGATGAGTTTGTTGAGGCAGTTCAAGAGGTGTTCCCGCTGTGCTGCATTCATTTTGAGGACTGGACGGGTAGTGATGCTGTTAATTTACTTGCTCGATATCGCGATCAAGTGTGCTGCTACAACGATGATATCCAGGGGACTGCCGGAATCGCACTGTCGGGCATTATCAGCGCTTTAAAGGTTACAGGCGGCAAACTCAAAGACCAGCGCATTCTATTTTTAGGAGCAGGTTCCGCAGCCATTGGCATCGCCAACTTAATTGTTTCTGCCATGACTCAAGAAGAACTCTCGACTCAAGCAGCGCAGGGACAGGTTTCCATGTTTGATGTCAACGGGTTGCTCGAACCAAGCCGCAAGGACTTGTTCGAGTTTCAACAGCCATACGCCCATCCTCATGAACCCACCAAAGATTTTGTAGAAGCGATCAAATCGCTCAAGCCGACTGTTATTATCGGGGTGAGCACGGTGGGCAAAGCCTTTACTCAGGAAGTTGTCGAGGTTATGTCCCAAATCAACGACCGTCCGATTATCTTCGCGCTTTCCAACCCGACAGACCATGCAGAGTGTTCGGCTGAGCAAGCTTACAATTGGTCGAAGGGCAAGGCGCTTTATGCAGCAGGTGTGCAGTTCCCACCAGTCCACTATGGTGGACAGACCTTATTGCCAGGTCAAGCCAACAACTCGTACATCTTCCCAGCAGTTGGGATGGCAATTTACGCGACTCAAGCCAAGCGAGTCACTGATGAGATGTTTACCGAGGCAGCCCGAGCCGTCTCAGACCAGGTAACGCCCGACCAACTCAAGCAGGGACTCCTTTTCCCGCCACAATCAAGCATCCTCGAAACCGAGATCAAGACCGCTGCACGGGTGGCAAAGGTCGTTTTTGACACTAACCTGGCTCGTGTCGAGCGACCAGATGACGTAGAAGCGTTCATCCGTAGCCACGTCTACAAGCCGGAGTATCACTCGCTTACTTGATGCTGGGTTTATCACAATAACCAAACAGTGCCATCTGCAAAGGAGCGCACAGCGCCAAGTGATCGCCCGTAAACATTACTAAGTAATACGAAATCCGCATTGATAACCCCCTTTATCCTGTATCGGTAGAAGGCCACCAATGATAGTTAGTAAGAGCAGAAATTTCCGACGTCATTTCAGATAAAACACAGCAACGTTGAGCTAAAACTTTC
>NZ_JABXYX010000278.1 GCF_017982655.1 Brasilonema sp. CT11
CCAGTTGATCAAGCAGAACAAACGGAACAAACGGAACAAGCAGAACAAGTAGAACAAGTTGAATTAGTTGATCAAACAGAACTTACTGGGGTTGGGTTTGGTGGAGAGATAGAGCTTACTGGCTGATTTGGATTATAATTTGTATCAATTGTTCCTGTAATAGATCCATCTGGGTTATATTTTGGATTTAATATATGTATACCTGGGGGCGACACTCCAACAAGGGAACCGTCTGGAAGAATTGAAAAGGGCATATGTTTAATGAAAAAATCAAATAATTGTATTCAATGATGCCTATATTTTTTTAATAAATCAACTTTAATACTGAAGCTACACAAAAACTTTTAATTTTAACTGGGATGTACGGCATCTCAGGCGCGTATTCAAGTATTTCACTATCGTAGAAAATAATTTCAGTACAAAAAATTTTAAAAAGGTAAGTACTTACATTTAAGAATTTTACGAAAATACCCCACAAACAAGGTAGTTGCGGGGATGGGGTGGTTTAAAGGTAAGTACTTACAAATTTAAGATTTTTAATGAAAATGGTGATTTATTAACTCAACCCATTAGGCACTAAGGTAATCAAATTTATTTCATGCTCAATTTTCCTGTCGTTTCCTTTGCGGTTGTCATAAGGTTTGAGTTCATACTTTTGATTGTGGTCATCCACCATTGTCTTGAATCGGGCTAAAATCTCTCCAACAGTTTTTGGACGGGAACCCGTGAGCGCTTGGACTGCCGTTTGTGTGATGCACCAGCGTTGTGTTTTTTCTGTTGCATTAGTATTGTGTTGCTGGATTGCGGCTATTGCTCTTTTGGTCAATTCTTCAGCACGCTTTGGATGAGTAAAATATTTGTTTCTGATTTCTTTTCCGGCAACTTCTTGACTGACGTTGACCAATTCTTCTGTGGAAACGGTAGTTAAATCATCTTCATACTGCTTAGCTTTACCCTCTAAAGTTTTGGCGTATACTTTACAAGCTTGCTTGATGAAATCAGCCAAGGACATTCCAGAGTGTACAAGAGCGTCTGCAAGAACCTGTTGAGTTTCAACGTCGAATTCTAACTGATTTAGTGTCATATCTTCTAATTTAATTGTTGTAAGTTCTGCTTGATCAACTAATTCAACTTGTTCTACTTGTTCTGCTTGTTCCGTTTGTTCCGTTTGTTCTGCTTGATCAACTGGCTCAATTTGTTTTGTTTGAGGTAATGGAGGAAGATTGCTGTAGTACTGAGCACGCGCTTCATCTCCTACAACGTTCCATCTGTTCTCATTGGTCGTAGCGTACCAAAGTCCTAAATGTTCCCATCGGCTGTTTTTGTTCTTGCCTGCTTCGGTTTGGTAGTACCCTGGTTTTGCTGATTCCGTTGTGGGGAAATTTTCTACAATCGCTTTACGTAGCGGTGCGCGGACTTTGCGAACAAAAGTGCTATCACTATTGATTCCTGCCTTAAGCTTAAGCCAAGCAGATGTCACGATCTCTTTAATACTTTCTTCATCCGTGACTGTCTGAAGTTTGGCGATAACGTCGTTGATGGTTTCTGCGATGGTTTCTGTTACTGTGCTCATGGTGTTAAGTTGGTTGTAGATATCTTTTTCATAT
This sequence comes from Brasilonema sp. CT11, assembly GCF_017982655.1. Taxonomy (GTDB): domain Bacteria; phylum Cyanobacteriota; class Cyanobacteriia; order Cyanobacteriales; family Nostocaceae; genus Brasilonema. The sequence goes on from NZ_JABXYX010000278.1 coordinate 1,608, forward strand.
CCCTACACTAACTGTCTTGTTCTAGCTGTGTCAAGAGGTTCTGTATAGGGATTATTTTATATTTTGGTTAGACTTCCAGCTTTTAATTCATACCTTTTGTAGGAGTTGATAGTCCCTTCATCGTCGTCACCAAGGATGCTGCTTGCGTAATCTGTAAAATCGTAGGGGTCTTCATTTGCGTTGACTATACAAGCTCTCAGATAGGCAGCACGAAATTTATGATAAGTTCGTTCCTCAGCAGGGAAAATATCCCAATCTTTAGCCGCTAAATTCAGAACTTTAGACCAGCGTCGATTTACCCGTTCGGTGTCTTCGTCTGGAGGGAACCGTTTGTCTTTGTCGCCTAACCACTTCAAGCCCAAACAAACTAATTCTGCTGGTAATAGAGTTGGGATTTTAAAAACAACATCTCTAAGTGCAACTTTTTTATCACCTAACTTTACTCTTCTGGACTTACCTTTGAGTTGACCACTGAAGGCTACTTCATACTCACCAATTTGATTAAAAGTGGCTGACAGATGCACTTCTGCCATCCGACGACCAGTAGATAGTGCGATCGCGCAACTAACATCCATCCAATCAACCTCTTGACCTTGCTTAACTTCCAACAGTGTGGCGTGAGCTATCTTGAGAGCATTGGTCAAATCAAGTGTTATTCGGTTTTCCTTCTTTCGGCGATCGTCAACTTTTTCCCTGTAAACGGCATTCTGCTGTTGTTTGTACTCAGTAAACAAATAGCTTAGAGCATTCCCAAAGTTGGTGATGATAGTGTTGACCGGATGGTAAAGTGCAGCGTCCTTAAGTCCTGTCTTAGCTGCAACTTTCAATTCTTTTTTGAGCACTGTAATCTGCCGTAAACAAGTACCATAGGTCTTTTCGGCTTCTGGGCGCTCATCTGGGTAATTTTGCTTGAGCAAACGTGCTTCTTTCGAGGCTAAATCAGACCAACCTGGAATTTTATTCACTCCTTTCTTGCGTTCACTTATCTTGTAAGGCGCTAACGCCTCAAATATGGGCAGTAAATAGGCTACACGCTCTGTTACATAAGTATTTTCTAGTTCTTCGGATGCCTTAAGCTGTCTACTCATTGTTGAATTCCTTGTTTACTTAATTTTCTTTTTAGTGTAACCAAGGATAAGACTGGTGTCAAGAGGTTTTGTATAGGAATAAAAATTGTAGTGTGCGTGTCGTGTGTAGTTGCAAGAACATGATTATACGGAATAAGTCTTCTCACAAAGTATTGCCAAGCTGTAGTACACAAACAGAAAAACCGCTACAAGTCTTAACCTGTAAAGGTTTTGAGTTTTTAACCTTGTTTATGATTTTTCTGCTTATGTTGCCCCTCTGTTTATTATGCTAATCGTGCATTTAAGCTATGCTATATCTGCATATTAAACCTTTAGTTGCCAGTGTATAAATGATATTTTGTCAAAAGAAGCGTTTTGGGTATCTAAAACGTGAATATAAAAAGTGAACGTGGTAGCGGAAGGTTTAGATCGCTGCAAGTACACGCCTGATATGTATTAATTAAAACACTCAGTATCTAGCAAATATACTCAGACAATATACTCCGTTTCTTTGTTGCCATGCCATAATTGTAGAGATTCGTTATCAATGTTTTATGAGTTATAACGCTGGTATGTACACGAAATACTACCAGTGTTTTCTCTTACTTCTTTTTTCTCTCGTTAAAATTTTTAACGATTTGACTACTTTAAGCCATCTGTTCTGAGTTTTTGAATTTGTGACTGTGGCGGTGAAAGATTTTCTCGGAATCCATACCCAATCAGTAAGCACACACCCAAAGGTGCCACTAATCCCCCAGCAATGACCCTAGGAGATATTGAGTGATTGCGTTTGGAGTCGTAGCGGTTGAACATCCAAAGCACCATTGCATATTGATGTGGGTATAGATCGTGCCACTCACGGGATTTAATCAGCTTGACATTTTGCCCTTTGAACTGCTTATGTAATAGACATCTCCGAAAACCGTAAATCCATATCCACACTGAATTTACAGAGAGCGATTGCCTACGGCAGAGCTACGCTTAACGCATCTGTTGAAATTTCACCAGATTGAACGATATAATCCAGCTTTGA
>NZ_JABXYX010000279.1 GCF_017982655.1 Brasilonema sp. CT11
GGTTCGGTCTTGCTCACGAGTCAAGAATATCCTTAAACGAGCGCCCATATATAAGTCACTTCGGTAAATGCATTCTCCGCATTTATATATCTTTACATAGTTTGGTTTTTTCGTGCCTACCTACTTAATCTGCAAAGGTACAAAGAACAATTCATACATCAATTCAGCAATGGCAAAATTTTTAACATTGCTGAATTGATCTATATATTAACGCCCTTCACGATTCAAGCTATGGGATTGCTGTTCTTTTACAACCAAGGATGACGTGGTGGGTTAACACCGTTTAAGTAGAAGTTACCAACAGCGTAGTATTTCCACCGAGCAGGATCATGTAGAGTATGAGTCCGAGCATTCCGCCAGTGGCGATCTAAGTTATATTGCTGCAAGGTAGACTTAGTACCTGCTAGCTCAAACAGCTTGTTGGTTGTTAGAATTGCAGCTTCAGCAGCGATCGCTTTCGCCTCAGCAACAGCAATTGAAGCCTCAGCCACAGTTGTATCAGTTGAGTCTGCGTTCGCCCGATCAATATACTCACCCGAACGACGCAGCAGTTCTTCAGCGGCATGAACTTGGATAACGAGGTTACCAATATTATAGATAGTCAGTGGATCTTCGTAGCCATGCTCCAGTTCAACATCAATCCAGGGACGAGCATAGTTGCGAACGTAGTGGAGCGTGTCTCTCAAAGCTGCCTTAGCAATACCAACATCCACTGCTGCTTGAATGATCTGAGCTATAGGACCTTGAGTTGTCGGGCGTTCAAAAGCTAAGTAATGCGGTATGACTTGCTCTTCGGACACCTTGACATTTTCAATAATAGTAGTACCACTGGCGGTGGTACGCTGTCCAAAACTGCTCCAGTCGTCAATGACATTCAAGCCTGGTGTGCCAGCTTCTACCACGACAATCACTGTTTTGTCGTCGTCATTGCGAGCAATCACTGGAATCCAATCTGCTACCAATGCTCCGCTAGAGTAGAATTTCCGTCCGTTGAGAACGTATCCATCTCCAGACTTTTGCAAACGTGTTTGTACATCGAGCACTGATTTGGTGCCAATCTCAGAGAAGGCGTTGCCAAACCGCTTACCTTGCAATACTAGATCAAAGAAAAAACGTTTCTGTTGTTCCGTACCATCCAGCCGGATGGATTCCACGATATACAAGTGATTTTGAGGAATTTGTCCCAAACTGGAATCAGCTTCAGAGATAATTTTGGTCACTTCTGCCAGGGTGACATTCGAGACAAAGGAACCACCGTACTCCTTGGGAACAGTGATTCCCCACAGCCCACTTTGGGAGTATCTGTTCACCTCATCAACGGGTATTTTTCCTTGTCTATCTCGTTCGGAATCTCCTTTGACAAATTCAGCTACTAATTCATGGGCGATTCTGATAGCTTCTTCATCGTCACGAATCACATAAGCTTTTTGCTCGGTACTGGTTACAGATGTCATGTTTTACCTTCCTTGTGTTGCTCTTGTGAGAAATCCCAGTGAAAACTCAAAACTCACCCGTTTACACAGTCACTAACTCATCAGGTGTGCGACGACGCGCCTCAATTTCTCGTACCAAGGGAATTACAGTGCGACCAAAAGCTGGCAAGTCATCGGTGTAATGCAAGAATCCACCGAGAATTAAATCCACTCCTACTTCGTAGAATTGGCGAATTCGGTCAGCAACTTGTTCTGCTGTGCCAATTAAACCTGACCTAAAGCCATCGTTGTATTGCACCAAATCTTCAAAATTTGAGTTTGCCCACATCCCCTGACGCTCACGGGTAGAAGCTCCTGCTTGTTTGACAGCCTCTCCAAAACCTGCAACAGCTTCTTTATCTGCTTGAGCAATAATCTCTCGCAGCACGTCATGAGCTTCTTTTTCAGTGTCTCGCACTAGGATAAAAGCATTTAGTCCAAACTTGACTCTGCGTCCTTCTTCACGCGCTAGGGCAGAAACTTCCTGAATCTGTTCTTGCACACCTTCAATAGTGTTGCCATTCATGAAATACCAGTCAGATACCCGCGCTGCCATGCGTCGTGCTGCTTTGGAGTTACCACCTTGGAAAATTTCTGGATGTGGATTGTGATTAATTGGTTTGGGTTTCACCCAACCACCGTTGATGCGGTAAAAGTCTCCTTTGAAGTGGAATTCTTCTTCTGTCCACATACCTTTGAGTACGCGAATGAATTCCTCAGATCTTCGATAGCGTTCGTCATGATCTAACCACGGTTCACCATAAATCGTGAATTCATTTTTAAACCAACCACTGACAACATTTAGGGCGAAGCGACCTTTGGAAATAAAATCGATTGTGGAACCCATTTTGGCAACGACACCTGGATGCCATAGTCCTGGATGAACTGCAGCAATTAATTTTAGCCGCTCAGTCACAGGCGCTAAAGCTGCTACTGTAGTCAGCGCCTCTAGTTGGTACTCAGCACCGTAGCTGGCAATAAACCGAGCTTGTGCCAAAGCATAGTCAAATCCTACCTGTTCTGCTGCTTGAGCCAGTTGGGCGTTGTAATCGAAAGTCCAATCTGTACGTTGGGGAATTTTGCTGACAACCAACCCACCACTGACGTTGGGAACCCAATACGCAAATTTAATATCCACCATCATAGCACCTCTTTTTTGTACTGTGTGAAGCCTGCGTTATGAGTTGTTACTGCTGCTGTGAACTGCTAGAATCCAGTCTAGACATAGTGTTAGAGTTTGCAGATATAACTCAATGGGATGCACTGCCAGCAATCGCAACAATATAAGCCATGTCAAAATTTCCTGATTATAGTTAGTATTGCTGCTAATCTACGGTGGCTATATTTTTTTTCTGAAACTGCTGTCTAGGAAAATCTTGATTGGCAACGATTTCACCAAACGGACTCAACACATGCTGTTCAGCAACTACAGGAAGATTCTCCAGAGGGAGACGGGGGAATAGGAGTTCTGCGACTCGATAAGCTTCCTCTAAGTGGGGATAACCAGATAGAATGAAGGTATCGATACCCAAATCTGCATATTCCAGCATTCTTTTGGCAACGGTATCGGGGTCGCCTACCAAGGCAGTTCCTGCACCACCTCTGACTAAACCAACTCCTGCCCACAAGTTTGGACTAATCTGTAGTGCTTCTCGACTGCCTTGGTGTAGTTGGGTCATGCGGCGTTGTCCTTCGGAATCCATGCGAGCATAAGCTTTTTGTGCAGTCGCGATCGCCTCATCATCCACATACCGAATCAATTGATTTGCCGCATCCCAAGCTTCACTTTCGGTTTCGCGCACAATTACATGCAGGCGAATACCGAAGCGCAAAGTTCTTCCCTGGATCTGTGCGAGTCTACGAACTGCGGTAATCTTTTCGGCGACTTGTTGGGGTGGTTCACCCCAGGTAAGGTACACATCCACATGCTTGGCAGCAACTTGTTGGGCAATAGGAGAGGAACCGCCAAACCATAATGGTGGATATGGTTTCTGGATAGGGGGAAACAGCAGTTTACCGCCCTCAAAGTTGAAATAGTCACCGACGAAGTTGATTTCTTCACCACTGGCGATCGCCCGCCATAATGTTAAAAACTCATCCGTCAACTCATAGCGCTGATCGTGACTCAGGTGCAAACCATCTCCAGCCAACTCTACCGGATCTCCGCCCGTTACCACGTTTATTAGCAAACGTCCACCAGAGAGGCGATCAAAGGTT
>NZ_JABXYX010000069.1 GCF_017982655.1 Brasilonema sp. CT11
TTCTTAAACTTTTCGATACCTCTTTAGGAGAAAACTTGATTGGTATAGAGCAAAGAATGCTGTTACGTAGTCAATTTTCTTGGTAGATTTTGATTATAGGGGCACGCTTACCAGCCAAGAGAGAAAAAAGTTAACATTACTAAACTGGAGGACAGCGACTACTCAAATGCTTCCATTGATTTTTTAAATGCTAGAGGTTAGATAAAAGCTATATATGACAATATATAATTTATAGATACCACCAGAATTAATATTTTCTAATTGCTGCTATCATCTATTGTTAAATCTAAATTGCTTATATATTATTAGGTGTAACTTTACTATGGGTTTTACGATGAATCGTCTGTCTATTTTTGTAGACGGAAACAATATGTTCTATGCTCAACAGAAAAATGGCTGGTTTTTTGACCCACGAAGAGTCTTAGAATATTTCAGGCACGAACAATCAGACACAACCTTAATCAACGCTTTTTGGTACACTGGCTTAAAAGACCTACAAGATCAACGAGGATTTAGAGATGCTCTCATTAGTTTAGGTTATACAGTTAGAACGAAAATTTTAAAAGAATATTATGATGATTCATCTGGTCGTTACTCACAAAAAGCTAATTTAGATATAGAAATTGTTGTAGATATGTTTAATACAGTAGACCAGTATGATCGAGTGGTTTTATTTAGTGGAGATGGAGATTTTGAAAGAGCAATAGAACTGTTACGGGGAAAAAATACGCATATTACAGTAGTATCAACAGAAGGAATGATAGCTAGGGAACTACGTAACGCTACTGACAGATATATAGATTTAAATGATATTCGGGACAGAATAGAAAAAGTAGATTCTCAGTTACCTTAGCAATAATTTACAAGAGGAATTGCAAAGAAACTAAGGTAAAAAGTATTTTAAGTCACAAGTAAGAAGTCAACAACAAGCTGCAAATGAACACGACACAAGAGAGAATCATCATATTTGACACGACACTTCGAGATGGTGAGCAGTGTCCGGGAGCAACACTGAACATAGATGAAAAACTGACTATTGCAAAGCAACTAGCACGTCTGGGTGTGGATGTGATTGAAGCAGGATTTGCTTTTGCCAGTCCTGGAGATTTTGAGGCTGTGAGTAAGATTGCCCAAGTTGTGGGGACACAAGATGGTCCTGTGATCTGTAGTTTAGCAAGAGCGCGACACGAAGATATTAAAACTGCAGCCATAGCAATCAAGCCAGCCGCCAAAGGGAGAATTCATACCTTTATTGCAACAAGCGATATTCACCTCAAGTACAAACTGAAAAAGACAAGATCAGAAGTAATAGCGATTGCTGAAGAAATGGTGGCTTATGCCAAAACATTCACTGATGATGTAGAATTTTCTCCGGAAGATGCAGGACGCTCTGAGCCAGAATTCCTCTATCAAGTTTTAGAGCGAGCGATCGCCGCCGGAGCAACAACAGTTAATATTCCTGACACGGTAGGTTACACCACACCGAGTGAATTTGGGGCACTCATAAAAGGGATTAAAGAAAATGTACCTAACATTGATCAAGCAATTATTTCTGTTCATGGACACAATGATTTAGGTTTGGCTGTCGCTAACTTCTTAGAAGCTGTGAAAAACGGTGCCAGACAGTTAGAATGTACTATCAACGGTATTGGTGAACGTGCAGGAAATGCAGCATTAGAAGAATTAGTGATGGGTTTGCACGTCCGTCGGCAATACTTCAACCCCTTCTTTGGACGTTCAATTGATTCGGAAGAACCATTAACAAATATTGACACCAGACAAATTTACAAAACATCCCGTCTGGTTTCTAACTTGACAGGAATGCTCGTTCAACCGAATAAAGCAATTGTGGGTGCGAATGCATTTGCTCATGAGTCTGGAATTCATCAAGATGGTGTGCTAAAAAATAAGCTCACCTATGAAATTATGGATGCCCAACTAGTTGGCTTGACAGAAAATCAAATTGTCTTGGGCAAACATTCAGGAAGAAATGCTTTCCGGACACGTTTGAGAGAATTGGGATATGAACTCACAGAAACGGAATTAAATAAAGCATTTGTCAGGTTTAAAGAAGTCGCAGACAAAAAGAAAGAAATTTCTGATTGGGACTTGCAAGCAATTGTTATTGATGAAATCCAACAAGCTCCGGATTTATTCCGTGTAGAATTAGTGCAAGTTTCTTGTGGTAGTAATGCTCGTCCTACCGCAACAGTCACACTTCGGACTCCAGAAGGTGAAGAATTAATTGATGCTGCGATCGGTACTGGACCAGTAGATGCAGTTTACAAAGCTATCAATCGTGTTGTCAACGTACCGAACCAGTTAATTGAGTTTTCTGTACAATCAGTCACAGCGGGTATTGATGCGATTGGTGAAGTCACTATCCGTCTAAAGCATGAGGGTAGAGTGTTTTCAGGTCATGCAGCCAACACAGATATCATCGTAGCATCCGCTCAAGCTTACGTGAATGCATTGAATAGATTGTATGCATCCTTGCAAAATAAACAACAGCAAGTCGTTGCAAAGAATTTGTCATGAACTAGGGGTTTAAGGGGGTAAGGGTATAAGGGTGTAGGGGATGTAGTTAGTGTCGATCATGAATGAAACCACAAGTTAACACGGATGCACACGGATAGTTTCTCTGTGTTAATTTGTGGTTATTCTTGTTACCAGGCGGAGCCTGGTAACGAGGGTTGGGAGGCTCAGCCTCCTCAGTGTTTCCCTTCTTGCCTGTTAAGCGTTAAGCGTGTTTATTGAGAGTTATGATGACTTTTGCAAGAAGTCTATTTAAGGAGGTTGATCCTGAACAGAAGCGAAAGGTTGCGGTTCTCTCAAACGCTTTTGAATTTCCTCGCGTCGATATTTAGCAAGTTCTTGATAAATTTTTTTCGAGCTAAATTCACGCTACCAATTGGTTCATGTTCAGGTAAAGTATGCCAAGGGTTGAAAGACAAACCCTCATCCAATCGTTTTCGCTCATCAAAGTCAAACTTTTGGCTAGGAATCTTGATAGTAGCTATCTTGATGAAAGGTGAATCTTCCTCTTTCCACTCCTGCATTGGATTTTCAATAGAAGTTTTTTCTTCATCTACATAAAGCTGAATGAGAAAGTCAAAAAAAGCATCGTGACCTTCTTGAGTAAGATATTTTACTGCTGCTTCACGTAGAGAATTATCAGACTCTGGAATTGAGTTGGAAAGTAAGTCGGTGCAATAAAACCAAACTGTGTGAAGAAAAGTAAAGAAGGCTCAAACTCTTTCTCTCCCTGCTCCCTGCTCCCTGCTCCCTGCCTTATTCCAACAATAATTATTTACGCCGATCTACTAAACTGCTTCTATTTGTTGAGGTTTGACAGAGAACTAGATAGCTTGAGAACCTAATTTGTATGGTGTTGTACTCCAGTACTGAATCAAAAGTGGATTGCTAATTTTTTTACTAGCCATTTCCTGGAGTATTGCAAAAGAAGGTTGCATGGCTTGCGTTAATTCTGGATCAGCTTGTCCACTTGCTACTTTGCCAATATCAATATAACCCTTGACATCTCGTAGGAAAAAGACTGGATGATTGAGAAGAATAAAATCCTGAGTTTTGTCTTCATCATCAAGAACTTTTTCGCCTTCAACACTCATCAATTTTATTGCCAAGCCATGAGCATTAGGTTGTTTATCTGAAACGAACTTACCCCGTTTTTCTGCTTCTGCAGCATTGGAAAAACGAACCCAGATGGGAAAGGTTTGAACTGTTGCGAACACGCCAACTTTAAGTGCAGGAGGAATGTCATTTTCAACAATAAATTCTCCCCAAACTAAAGCATGGCTTTTCGGGTGTAGTTGGCGTAAATCTGGTCTTTTTTCTTGCTGACTTTTTAAGCTATTAGCTAAAACCGCATCTGTGATTGTCTCTTGCTCTGAAGCAGATAATTTTGAAATGGTCATACTTTCCTCCTATCAATGTGTGCAATGAACGTGACATTAAAGTTCAAACAACTCCTCAAGTCCTGTATAAGGAGCAAGAAGAAGGATTTCGCATTCCAACACTCCAACTTGTACCACTGACAAACTGTGCAACTGTAGCATTCACAGCTTCCAAACTGCGTGCTTCAAACAACGCTGATAGAACGAGACATGGCTAATACCCGAATGTTCTCATGCCACAACACCGCAAATATACCTTAAAGAAGAACGCAGAATACACAAGTGATTCTAAATCATTCGTGATAAAAAAAGCTCCCGAACTTCTGGTGAGAAGTCAGGGAGCTTGGTTTTTCAATTCTCATAAATTACGCAGTTTGGGGAGTGTCAAAAGCTTGTGCAATTGCATTTTGACACTCTGCAACTGAAGCACGTTCTCGCATAGAATTCACTAAGGCTTGATATGCCGACCAGTTTTCTTGCAAAAGGTTTTTGGCTTGGAGTGTACAAAAGCGCTGTTTCTGGTCACCTAATGGTTCAGAAAAACCCAAATTTGTCAATACCATTAAGAGCTTGCTTCTGTCATCAGCTCCTCCCTCTGAGTTTTCGTAAACCAATGTTTCAGCAGCAATACCAGCCATCCAAATGGTACAGTAACGGTCTAGCTTTTGAGCACTGATTGTACCCCGTTCTAGTTGAGATGCTAATTCGCCATCATCAAAACTCACACCACCTTGTCCTGGTTGTCTTTGTTTGAGTGCTTCCCAGGCACTTAGGGTATAGTTCATCACTGGAATTTCTAGCAGATAAGCAACTAGAAAATGTCCGGCTTCGTGATGAATAATGCGTTCTCTGTGTTCTGGAGAAAAACCAGCTATCCAATCTATAAGTAAACTACCACCCTTGCCTTGTAAACTAAATGAATCAAGAGTTGCTATTCCTAAAACGGTAAAGGTTAGTGTTGCCGGGATTACGGGTGATATGTGCAACAATGGTCCCAAGAGGGTAGACATCGTCATGATAAAGATAGATATTGCTATTAAGTTTAGAGATATTTTGCTCATATTAAAGACAGTCCAGCTTCATGTTTCTTAACTCTTTTTTAATTATGATATGAACTCAACAGAAAATACTACCTATCATATGATGTTGGGATCAATACTTATAAAAAACCAAGAACCTCACTAGCCTGCGGCACCCTCTGGGCGAGATCGCAGGGGATTGGGGTCACGTTACGCAGGAACTATAAGTAATTAAGCACAGTTGATATTAAAGGTTATTTATAAAGTTCTGTAAGACATAGAGCATATTTTCAATTTTGAATTGTTTATCATGGGGCTGGACGAATCTAGAATGTCCGGAGATACCATGCCAAAACGGATAATTATAAGATTAAATACTTGGTTCCAAAGAGATACAATCGTACGTAATCTAGAGATTTTTCAAGACTTTATTGTCATCTCTCTTTGTCTTGGTTTGTTCTGTGTGATGCTTTTACGATTGGGAGATATGTTCTTCTCTTTTTTGCATCCACTAGATTTACGGCAAGTTACATCTGATATTCTGTTTATTTTGATTCTGGTAGAATTATTTAGACTGTTAATTGATTACTTGCAAGACCAACGAATATCCGTAGTTGCAGCAGTAGAAATTACTATTGTTTCTGCTTTGCGAGAAGTCATTTTACGCGGTGTTCTCGAAATTCCTCGTGACCAAATCTTTGGAATCTCTTTATTCCTGATAGTCTTAGGCATAATTCTTGTAGTTTTACCTTGGATGTCTAACTTTTTTGAACACGTTAAAGTTGCTAACAACAACAAAATAGAAGAGAAGCCCACAAGCTAAAATCTCAAGAGGCAGTTTGCACACTTGGAAACTTTGAGGTTGTCTGAAATAAAGAATATAGCAACCTCGTCTTGTTGCTAATCGATAATTTTCATAACTCAATCACAACTCAAAAAGAAGTGCTATGGCTGCTTTACTCATTCAAACACCACTGTTTTATTTCCATACACTAATATACGATTCTGCAAATGTAGGCGTACTGCTCTTGCTAAAACAACTCGCTCTAAATCCTTTCCTTTTCTAATCAAATCCTCAACTTCATCACGGTGACTGACTCGTACCACATCTTGCTCAATAATTGGTCCTGCATCTAAATGATCAGTCACATAATGAGAAGTCGCACCGATAATCTTTACACCTCTTTCAAAAGCTTTGTGATAGGGATTTGCTCCAACAAAAGCTGGTAAAAATGAATGATGAATATTAATTATTTGTGGAAATTTGACGATAAATTCTCCACTAACAATTTGCATATATTTTGCTAATACAACTAAATCTATTTTGTACTGCTGTAGTAATTCTAATTGCTTGGCTTCCTGTTCCTGTTTGTTTTCCTTGATGATGGGGATGTGGTGATAGTCGATATCAAACTGTTCTGCTACTACTTTTAAATCAGGATGATTACTGATAATGACAGGTATCTGTGCAGCAAATTCTTTTGCACGTTGTCGCCAAATTAAATCAAATAAACAATGGTCTTGACGACTCACCCAAATCGCAATCCGCCGGACAGTATCAGAAAAGTGCAATTCCCATTTAGCTTGCAGTGGTTGAGCAATGGCATTGAATGCTGGTGCAATTAAGTCACGCGGCAAATTAAACCCATCTAACTGCCACTCAATACGAGTAAGAAATAACCCTGCCGTAAAGTCTGTGTGCTGATCCGCCTGGATAATATTACCACCATTAGCATAGATGAAGTTGGCAATTTTTGCCACCAGTCCTGTTTGGTCGGGACAGGAAATTAGTAGTGTTGCGGTTGGACTTATCATGAACACATTCTAAAGACTAGCAAGTTTTTGAAAGCGGTCTTTTCCGTAGAATTACTCTTGAAAAAAGAAATTTATATACATTATTAATGTAAGAGAACTTTCTAATTTTATAGCAGGTTTTATGGAAAGTGAATAACTTCTCTTTTTTGTTTTGTCTAGAATAGAGTTGAGTCGTACTTTAAGCTAGACGTTATACGAAACAATCAAAAAAACACATACATGATATATGTTAACTAAGGTCTTGTTCTAAACGTGAGGCAAGATTTCTACTGTACTTGGTTTTATTTAAAACTATATTATCATGACACAATGCTTATTACTTACCTTGTAATTATAGTCTATTTAATCATGGCTTCCTGTTTTTTTAATCAATGGGTGGTATTTTTTTTAGCAGATGAAGACATGGATTCAGAGCAGCGCTTCTATTCTACTATCGTTTTGGTTGTAGCTACTATCTTGTGGCCAATCATTGTTCCTTTAGCTTACTTGGAATTACTGAAGTTCCATAAAAAGCACAAAAATATCATCGATTTACTGATAAACGTATCTGAACCTGGCAGTTATGACGAGTGAAGTTTGTTGAAAATAAACTATACCATCACCTCAAATAAAAAAAGCTGTTATTGGCTGTTTGCTGGAGTTGGTTTATCAGTATTGGGAGTGGGTTTTTTGCCATCATCTATGGGTTTAGCAGTATTGGGAGTGGGCTTTTTGCCATCATCTGTAGATTTATCACTACTAGGAGTGGGTTTTTTTCCATCATCTATAGATTTCTCACTACTGGGAGTGGGCTTTTTGCCATCATCTATGGGTTTAGCAGTATTGGGAATGGGCTTTTTGCCATCATCTATAGATTTCTCACTACTGGGAGTGGGTTTTTTGCCATCATCTATCGGTTTCTCAGTATTGGGAGTGGGTTTTTTGCTATCATCTATAGGTTGTTTCCACTCTGAGAGTTCTCGATTAACTGCATTTTCAAAATCCGTAGATACTAATAGCACATCAGTATTGCCACCTGGTTTTGTAGAAGGGTCAGCTTGAGCATACAGGAAACGGCGGTTAAAGTCAGGCTTACCCAAAATCAACTGATGTGTTTTCTGATTTTTTAGTTTGACATCGATTGTTGTTTGAGGCTGATCTAAGCCGAATTCTGCAAGTTGGTTGGGTGAGATGGATACAATGCGATCGCTCTTTCCCTCCACTAGCAAATTCATCAAATAACCTACAATAGCACTACTTGCTGGGGCAGTTTCGGGAGATTTCATCATCCACTTGGGTTCTTCAGACTTGTCAGTACGTTCCAGATTTAAAGTCTGATTTTGAGTTTTGACTGTCAAAGATTGCACATCATCCTCTTTGAAAGAGAAGATTTTTTGCTGCTGCTTGACTTCCTTTGGTTCAGGTGCATTCTTTATTTCATGGAAGTAGACAAAACCACCTAAACCAAGCGCTAGCAGTATCAGAATTAAAGTTGTTCGCTGTAATTTCATCTTCGTGTCCACCAGAAAATAGCTGCCACCACTAACCCAATCAGAGGTAAAATCACCACAGATGATAACTCTAAAAGAAGGGCTTGTACTCCTGTTAGGTTGATGCGACGGTTTATGACTTCTTTTGGACTAATTGAAAGCGGTTGTTGATCCTGCTGACTTAGCCAAGTGACTGAGTTGAGAAACACGTCTCCATTAAGTTGCTTGTCGAACAAGCCATTGATGATAAAATCTGAATTTCCTAACACCACCATTCGTGACTCACCCGAAGTTGATGAGGGAGTCGGGCTGGCTGGAGTTGCAGTTGCTGTCGGTGTAGTCGTGGGAGTCGGGCTGGCTGGAGTCGCTGTAGTTGTGGGTTTGGCGCTGGGAGTTGGGCTGGCTGGAGTTGCAGCAGTTGTCGGTTTGGTGCTGGGAGTCGGGCTGGCTTGGGTTTGAGGTGTTGCAGTTGGTGTCGGTGTGAGGGTAGATTTAGATGTAGCTTCAGATTTAGCTGATAGTTTTTTTGTTAATGCTACGCCTAATGTTAGTGGACCTTTGCGATCGCTCTCGGGATTAAATTGCAAGTTTTCGCTTTGCTGGTCACTTTCTGCCCAGCTATTAGGATAAGCTTTGGTGAGTAACAAGGGAGTCGCCTGAATACCAGGTACTGGATTTGTGTCAATCGGTCGTGCTAAGGGATAAAAAGAGATACCATTGCCAAAATCTTTGGTAATCGGGTGTTTTCCGTATTGAGTTACCAAAGGTGCTGCAGGACCAAGTCCAACACTTGCAGAAACATCAACTGCCAAACGATTATCTAATTTTACACCCCACTGAGCAAGCAAGCTTTCGAGTTTGGGGTCTGTATCTGGGTCAATCATCAGCAGTACATTTCCACCTCGATTGAGGTAGTCTTGTAGTGCTTTGACTTCGTTCTCAAATAGCGATCGCTTCGGACCTGCAACGACTACAACATTAGCATCTTGAGGAATACTGGACTTTTCTACCAGATTCAGGGCAGAAGTGGTGTAACCTTTGTCATTTAATGCCTTAATAGCTTGCGATATAACTCCTTCGTCTTTACCAGAAAGTTCGTGTTCGCCGTGACCTTGGAGGAGGTAAACTTTAGCAGAGCTTATACTGCTGATTTGTTGCAGACTATTTGTTAATTTTACTTCTGATAAACGTTGCTGCGGACCTACTACCTGAACTAATTGCCGTTTATCGCCAAATTCCAAGTAAACTTCTCCATAGTCTTTGACACCAAACTTACGTGCTAATCCTGGTCTTGCTTGTGGATCTACATACTCAAAACTAAACTTAGAGCTTTGCCGACGATAATTTTCTAGTAAGTCCCTGTCTACAGGGTCTTGATTAACGTCAAACAGCAATATTTTTGCTGGTACTTGTAAGTTGCGTACCAATTCCCGTGACTGGGGTGCAAGGGTAAACAACTTAGTTTCTGTCAAGTCAACTCGTGTATCGTAGCGAGTTCCTAAAAAGTTAATCAATCCTAAAATCGCTAAAACTGCCAAAGTCGCAATCAAAGCATTAGTACTAGCTTGGGTAGAACGTTGTCCCAACCAGTTATTCTGCTTGTTTTGCCATATCAGCCACAATACAATGATGACTGTTCCCAAAATTATCAATGTGAGTTGAATTGGTCCCCAATTATCCGATACCAATCCAGATGTTAAGCCTGCTGCAAACAGGAACGGACCAAACCAAAATAAGATTTTTAAAGGTTTCTTTTTAGCGAGAAGTTTCATTTTTGGGACTGTACTTGTTACGTTAAATGAACAGTATGGAACAGATCCCTGTTCGCTGTTCCCTCTTCCTATCTACGAACGTTGAAAACGCAATGCATCAATTGATTGAGCGGTGAGAAAGATACCGAGAAGAATGTAACTGGCAAATAAAATCAGGCTGCTCGTATCGAATATACCTTGTACTAAGGTATTGTAATGTTTCAGCAATGATAGATGTCCTAGTGCGTCTCCCATAGAACCACCAATATTTTTGGCAATTAAATCAACGAACAAGAGTAATAACATTAATGCAAATGTGAAAACGGCAGACAGAATTGTACTATCTGTCAAAGAAGAAATGAACATTCCCAAAGATAAAATTGCTGCTGCTAGTAAGATGAGTCCTAAATGCCCTAGTAAGGGTATGGCTGGTGGCATTGGTGGACTTGACGCACTCAAAGCAATGGTTTCTAATCCCATGATCGGCACTACCATTGTGATGAAAAATGTCAAAACTCCTAATAATTTACCAACAGCTACCGCCCAGTTTGTCAGTGGTGATGTGGCGAGAAGTTCTAAAGTTCCGCGCTTGCGTTCTTCGGCATAAAGTCCCATAGAAAGAATTGGCAACACAAATAACAATAGCCATCCCATTCGATCCAAAAATGCCCTGACAAGTTCGTAAGGAACATCTATTGGTGGAACTGGCACTCCAAATTGTTGTCCTTGTAAATCTAATGCAGTTACTGTTTGCAGAATGCCTTCTGGTCCCATCAAAATCAGCACGAAGAATAACCCAGATAGAAGCCAAAAAACACCAGCAATTGCATATGCCAAAGGTGATACAAAATAACTCTGTAACTCTCGGCGGTAAATGGCAATAATATTACCCAGTACGACACCCATTTAGGCTGCTTCTCCTTCTTTTGCCTCTGCGATTTCTGTTTCAGTCTCCAAAATTTTTTCTTCTGTAGTTAGTTGTAAAAATACATCTTCTAGAGTAGCGTTAACACGCCGCATTTCTAGTAAACCGAATCCTGTTGTGATCAACGCCGCTGCAATATCTTTTCCTGGTTCTGTTCCTGGTTGTGATATCACCCGCAGGTATGCTTGGTTTTCCTTTAAGGAGGTATGACTGTGCATTCCCACCGCAGAAATTGATTCGACAAAGTTTACCCCTGCTACATTTTGCAGGACTTGTTTGGCGAGAGCCGCTTCTCCTTCAATTTCTATTTCATATCCGGAACCTTTTGTCAATTGGTTCATGAGATTGTCGGGTGTATCTGTTGCGACAACCTTCCCACCATTGATGATTGCGACACGGCTACAAGTCATGCTCACTTCTGGCAAAATGTGAGTAGAAATAACGATTGTGTGGCTTCCTGCAAGACTTTTAATTAAATTTCGTACTTCGATGATTTGCCGGGGGTCGAGTCCGATTGTGGGTTCATCTAAAATGATGGCTGGTGGATCGTGGACAATTGCTTGAGCTATGCCGACTCTCTGACGATATCCTTTGGAAAGTTTGCGAATAATGACGTGACGCTTTTGTTGTAAATTGCAGCGTTCGATTGCTGCGGTGATTTTGGTGGCGCGATCGCCCGCCGAAACTCCCTTAATCCGCGCCACAAAATACAAAAATCCCTCCACCGTCATCTCTGGATACAACGGCGGCGTCTCTGGTAAGTAACCAATCCGTTGCCGCACCGACAGAGAATTGTCATGGACATCAAAGCCAGCAATCCGCGCAGTCCCACTCGTCGCTGGCAAATAACCAGCCAAAATTCGCATGGTTGTGGTTTTGCCAGCACCATTAGGTCCCAAAAACCCCAAAATCTCTCCAGGTTCGACGTCGAAAGTGACATCAGTAATTGCTGAGGTAGAGCCGTATGTTTTACTCAGATGTTCAACTGAAATCATCCGCTTTAACTAGGTGCAAATGGTAATTCATCAAACCATGATAAATCACCAAAACAGTTCTGAGCGTTGAGTACTGAGCAGCTACTGCACTTTTGAGTGTGGAGTTGGTCAAAAACTTGACAATTATAGGTGAGACATTTTATTTTTAAAAGAGTGTGTTGAACTTCATCGACACACTCCGTCCGATCCTTGAAAACCGCATAACTTCGTTTGAGTGCGTCGATTGCTTGCCCAATAAGCTTTTCAGACGCCAAAATGAATTTATTTTTGTGAGATTTTAATCACTTTTTTGGAGTGTGTCGATTTGGGGGTCTCAAACCCTCTCCCAGTAAGGATTCTACAAGTGAACTCTTTACAGAACCCTTTCCCTGCAAAGGGATGGAAACCTTTCAGTGTAAGCCAGTTGGCTTTGAAGACGGATTCCTTTACAGAACCCTTTCCCTGCAAAGGGATGGAAACAACGCCTCCTGCTGATCTGCAGTCAAAGTAGCACACCTTTACAGAACCCTTTCCCTGCAAAGGGATGGAAACCGCGGGAATAGCTTCCCGAACAGAACCCGCATAGGTTCGTTCAACTTTACAGAACCCTTTCCCTCCAAAGGGATGGAAACCCCGGCATTTGCGGAGAACCTTTAGGTGCAAGGGCACTTTACAGAACCCTTTCCCTGCAAAGGGATGGAAACTTTGATCAGCTATTCATATGGTTCGGGGCAAGGCTGCGGCTTTACAGAACCCTTTCCCTGCAAAGGGATGGAAACTTTTAGTAGGCTGACCTCCGGTAGGCTCAGGCGGCGAGGATGCTTTACAGAACCCTTTCCCTGCAAAGGGATGGAAACGATCTTGTTATAGATCCCCCATATGTTAAACCAAAAACTCTTTACAGAACCCTTTCCCTGCAAAGGGATGGAAACATTTTTTACAAAAAATGCTACACTTGCTACTCTTTTAATCTTTACAGAACCCTTTCCCTGCAAAGGGATGGAAACCTCTTGGCGCCACTGAATGTGTCGTTTGTTCTAAGAAGACTTTACAGAACCCTTTCCCTGCAAAGGGATGGAAACCTTCGTTACGGTTTGTAACTTTTTAAGACCCGCTTTACAGAACCCTTTCCCTGCAAAGGGATGGAAACATCAAATTGTCTGGGGTTAAACCGTGCCTAATTAGGCATATTTTCCTTTACAGAACCCTTTCCCTGCAAAGGGATGGAAACATTTGGAAGAAGTCGATCGCACCATTGTATCGACTTTACACAACTATTTCCCCACAAGGGGATGGAAAATTCCTGTAGAAATTCTTCTTCTTCCGTTAAAATCTGCTTTACAAAATCTTTTAAAAGCAATTGCTTTTCTAGGAAATCGCGAATTCTGTGTGTTTTCGCTGTTCAGGTGTTCTAAAGCCTAGGACAATGCTATCTTTGGGAATTCCAGCAGCTACTAGCTCTAAAGCGATACCTTCTTCTGTACCGTCATGTTGAATCCAGAGTTTATTATCAATAACATCAATGTGCAATAATGTGCCATAGATGCGATAACCGTTTTGCCAGCCAGTTTCTACTAAAAGGTAGCGATCGCGCTCTCGATCAAATACTAATTCAACTTGCACCTGGTCATCGCTACCGAGAAAGTGAGTGTAGTTTTTCAATATTTTTTCAATAATCTCACGATACTGGGTATTTAATAAATCCATCGGATAATCACCTCGTGGCTGGGATTAAAGGTTACTAAACGAATAATGCCATCGTCAATCAGGGTTTGCCCTGCTTCTTCTTCAAAGACAGTCCTGCCAGTATTTTCACTGACAGCAAGATAAAGGTCTTCAATTTTGAATTTTGTATGCGCAAAGCGCACGCCAAAGGCGAACGCGTAGCGTGCCCGGAGGGCATATTTTGAATTTTGAATTTGAGCGTAGCGAGTGACCTCAACGGCTATCTTTTCCTTTCCTCGTTCAGCTGCTAGTAAACGTTCTGCACCTAAATCAACAAATAAGTTTCTGCCACGCGCTAGACGAATCCGCAATGGGTCATGGGTGATTGTCCAGCCGTCTTTCATGAGAGCATTTTTAACCGTGTTGTGATAAATATCTTTGGCAGGCATAGTATCTTGATTGTATCGCGCCTCCTATTTAACAGTATTTTCCAGCACAAGAACATTCTTGTGTAAACGCAGTTGTAGAGTTATTTATGATTGTGATATTCAAAATTTGTTTATTAGTCACTAAATGGTCAACTCTACTGTCGTTGCCACACTTACAATTTATGTCAACCCTACAATTGGCAATGATGCCAATGCTGGGACACGGTTAAATCCTTATAAAACAATTACCCGTGCCCTGAAGGTAACCACAACACCGAAAGTCATTCAGCTAGCCTGTGGAACTTACAACACTGCTAGTGGTGAAATATTTCCGCTGGTGATTCCAGTGGGTGTGATGCTGGTTGGTCATGAAGCAACCAAAGGTCAAGGAATTGTGATTTTGGGTAGTGGAAAGTATGAAAGCGAAAGTTTTGGGATACAAAATATTACGCTGGTATTACTAAATTATGCTCAATTGATGGGCGTCACTGTTGTAAATCCTACAAAAAAAGGGACTGGTGTCTGGATTGAATCCACTTCCCCAATTTTGGCTAATAATACTTTTACCAAATGCGGTCGGGAAGCTGTGTTTGTCAGTGGTAGTGCCAAACCACTGATTCAGGACAATGTATTTCTGGAAAACGGTGTCAGTGGGTTGGTTATGGCAGGTGATAGCAAAGCAGAAGTGTTAAACAATTTTTTCCAAAAAAATATTTTGGGAATAGCTATCAGTGATTATGTTGAATGTAGTGTTATTCAAAACACTTTTTTAGAGAATAGAAATGCGATCGCCCTTTCGCGAGATGCTCGTCCTATCCTGCGAAATAATCTGATCGAAAACAACATTCAAACTGGATTGTTGGTGAATGGGAATGCCGATCCTGACCTGGGTAATCCTCAAAAACCCGGTGGTAATATTTTCCGTGATAACGGACAGTTTGATATCCAAAATGCAACCTCTGCTCACTTACTTTCTGTTGGTAATAATTTAAACTCTACCAAGATTAAGGGAATGATAGAGTTTATTAATCCAACAGAGGATATTGTTCCAGTATCAGTTAACACAGATTTTTCTGACATGGCTGGGCATTGGGCAATGGCCTTTGTAGAAGCTTTACATAAAAATAATTTAATGAACAGCTTTCCTGATGGCACTTTTCGACCTGAAGCGCCTATAACTCGTGCTGAGTATGCCGATATTATTGCTAGGAGCTTTCAGCTACCTTCCGGAAAAAAGATACGCAAATTTACAGATGTAAAACGAGGTTTTTGGGCATCGCCAGCTATTGAACGTGCTGCTAGTATGGAGTTTATCAGTGCATTTCCGGATGGGACGTTTCGACCAATGCAAAATTTAACAAGGATTCAAACAATAGTCTCTCTGGTGAATGGACTCAAACTAAGTGGGGGCAATCCAAATATTTTAAATGTGTTTGGCGATAGCGCCCAAATTCCTAGTGCTGCAACAAATGCGGTAGCGGTTGCGACTGAAAATTTATTGATAGTCAATTATCCTGAGATAAAACTATTAGAACCACTTAGGGACATCACCCGCGCTGAGGTGGCAGCTTGCATCTATCAGGCATTAGTAACTAGTGGGAAGCAAAAGCCAATTTCTTCTCCCTACATTGTCAATCCTAACGTGGAGATTGCCTCTGACACGGAGGTTATGACACACTGGGCAGCAGGATTTATCCAAGCATTGCTCAAGATGGGTTTGACTCACGGTTTTGCCCATGAGACTTTTGAACCAGATAAACCAATCACTCGCGCCCAGTATGCGGCTTTAGTTGCGGTTTGCTTCAACCCAACTGCCAAACATCCTCCAACTGAGTTTACGGATGTGCCAAAGGATTTTTGGGCGTATAATGCCATCAAAATTGCTGCGCAGGGGGGCTTTGTTGGTGGATTTCGCGATCGCACCTTCCGTCCTGAGCAAAATGTCCTTCGATTACAGGTAATCGTCTCTCTGGTAAATGGACTTGGTCTCAAAGCAGCTGATAACAACAGCTTACTAGGCTTGAGCGATCATAACATAATTCCTAACTATGCTCGTTCAGCAGTTGCTACTGCCACCCAAAACAAAATTGTTGTGAATTATCCCGATTCTAAACAATTCCACCCAAATCGAGAGGCGACACGGGGGGAAGTGGCTGCTATGGTTTATCAAGCATTAGTGGCAGTGAGGCAAACTCCCAGCATTAATTCACCCTATATCTTTTCCCATTCTTGATATCAAAAGTAAAATGAATACCACTTCCCCTCTATACTTGGAAGCACTGACCAAAAAAACTATAGATCATCAAAACAACATAGGCTGTATGGGATGGGAGCAAGATGTGTACCTGCCTGAAGCCGAGAGTCAGATGTTCACACCAAACCCGGACACATCTGCTGACTTGGCAATAGCCCTGCTAATTCATTATAGTTTCGACCTCGGTGGTTATAACGCCAGTGAGATAGTCGGTCTTTGGCAAAAGCAATACCCAGGGAACTGGCTACACATGGCAGTGATTGAAGCACTTTATCAGGGGCGCTACAAAGCTGTTTCGGTGCAGCAAATATTAACGTGTTGGCAGCGACGTGGGCAAGCGATTTTTCATTTTAACATGGAATTTGAGCGCTTGATTTGCAGCAAATTTCCACAAAGCCTAACCGCACTTCCCCCAATTTCCTCATCTTTTGTAGAAACAACAACAGCTGTTGAGGAAACTTCCCCAGAGGAATTTCACCCACCAGCCCCCTCAACTGTGGACACTGGAACACCCAAATGGCTTCCCTTGAAGAAAGCGTCCCGAGACTTGCAGACATCAGAACACGGGGATACAGCAAAATCACCACCACACCCCATCTCACCCCAACAGCAGTTATCTCAACGCAGAGAACCGGATCAGGCGAAAACCTCCTCTATGGAAACCCCCAGATCCGCATCTGCTAACCAAAATGATCAAGATAACTTTCTCCCTGGGGCTACCAATAATCCCCCAATTGAGCAATTCACCCCGCAAACAAGCGCAGGATCAGAGTCATTTACATCAAAACTCAAAGCAATTTCTAGCGAAAAGCCGCAGCTTTCTGGAAAACTACTCCCCAGACGTTCACACAGTTTTCTGTCACAAGAAATAGGATAGGAGATGATTATAGCTATTAGTAACACTCCCACGTATATTTAAAATTATATAAAATTATATGAACCTCCACGTATCCTCCAACCTGGTACTAATGATACATTTAGCAAATATTTTGAATTACCATTAGCGCCAGCAGACATTCTCGCCGAATTTGATTGTACTTATGAACGTAAGCGATTAGATTTGCCAAGGTATCAGGGAAGTATTAAATGTCTAGATTTTTTAAGCCGCTATTTAGAAAGAAATTTAACCTACGTTAACCCAATAAGCGAAACAGCTAGACGAGAAGTACTGATTGCTCCTACTCTTTTAGAAATTTGCGCAGAAACTCAGAACTTTTATATGGAGCGGTAACGACTGGCGAAGATTGGCGTTTTGGAATATTTCACCGTCAAGAAAAACGAATTTTGCAAGATATTAAACTCTATCGTGTTCCTGAAGAATTAGAAGAGTTGCTGCGGATTCTTGTAGATATTATTCAATCTCCCAATCCAAACACAATAAAAAACACAATAAAAATGGCGTGATGGAGAGAGAAACTTCCTCCATCAACCCAGAAGGAAAATGTTCAATAGTTATCAGTTAACAGTTAACAGTTAACTGATAACTGTTAACTGTTCACCGGCTCAACCACAGCTTTCAAACCATTATTATTCAGTATTTTAATCATGCTATCTGCGTTATTGCGGGTGTTGAAGACACCAATTTGCATCACTCCCTTACCGCGCCAGACAGTGGGAAAAGCATTAGGAGCAAGGAATTTGACTAACTCTTGCTCTTTTTCATTTTGGACTTCCACCACAATTCGGTAACGTAAATTCATTTGACTTTCTCCCCCAGGCGATGGGGATGAATTGCCAACATACGCTGTTGTTGAAGATCTTTGAGGTACTGCCACTTTTCGCATATTACTAGTATTGCCCAAAGGGATATTGGTATTGGGAACGGGCAAAAGAGCTGCTTCACCGGTAGGGGCAGCTTGTAGTGTTGGTAATGCGGACTGTCCTTGACTCTGCACTCTTTGTACGGGTGCTAGTGCGACTTGGTTAGAGGAAGTTGCATTGACTTGTGGCAGTTGACGCCCAGATGCGGGAAGGGGAGGACGCGCAGTCATTTGTTGTAAATTTCCGGCATCCTCGCTTCCCTGTGTCCCTGTATCAACAGTGTTACTTGCTGTTTGGGGTGCGGTGAATTCTACGCTCCCAGGAGAAATGCGTACGTAATTTGCTTGTCGTGATGGATTAGATGTATTTGCTAATGGTTGAATTGATCTTGTTGGGGTAACTTGCCGACTTGATAGTGTCTTAGTTGGAGATTGTCCGCCATACCTTGTTAAGCTATTAGGAGTTGGCAAGCCAGGATTTTGAGCGTAAAGCTGTTGTTGATTGGTTGCAGTTGCAGAAAGTGGAGAATTAGCAGGTCTTAATGGTTGTAGTTGATTGTTCAATCCTGCTGAAACATTGTTAGAAGATGTGGGCAGAGGAAGACGGGGTGAGGGACTCAGGTTTGTTGGAGAGTTCCCACGCGCCAATGTTGTCCCCATTCCTCCGTCTGCAACTGCTGTTGTTCCAGTCAAGTCTACCTTGCCATTGATGCGGTTGTTGGCAAGGTTGTTGCCAAAAACAGGAAAGATTTGCTTGGAGGCGCTGGCGTTAATGTCGTAACGAGCATTGTTGCGAAACTGATTACCGCCTGGTTCAGAGGCGGTGCCTAAATTGGGCATGGCTTGAGAAATGGCTACTAACCCATCTTCTTTGCTACCTTGAATGAGATTGTTTCGTAGTATTGGGCGAGCATTGGCTTGTACTACAATGCCACTTCTGTTGTCTTGAATAGAATTGCCAACTACAATTGGCTGAGCATTTTGGGTAATATTAATACCAAAGCCCGTTTGTTGAAACAAATTTTCCCGCACCTCGGCTTGGGAATTTCCAGAGACGGTGATTCCATTCGCTCCATTTTGATAAAAGAAATTATTGCGAATGTTAGGGGTACTGTTACCAGTAACCGCAATTCCATCTTGGGTACTACCAGTAAAGGTATTTTCCACAATTACTGGATTACTGTATTCAATCCATAAACCGTAACCACGAGGGTTAGGATTGGTGATTGTTACACCAGTCAACTTGGCTTGGTTCGCGCCGACAATCGTGACGTTTTTACCACCAAAGGTGCGACTAAGGTAAGTATCTCCTCCTTTGATCACAATACCACGACCTTTACTGCCAGAGTCCCCTTGAATAGAAATGTTTGGTTTGAGTATCAAAGGAAAATTCTCTCCAGTTTCAGCACTGTAAGTACCGCTTGAGAGCATAATGACTGTGTTGGGACCAGCAATTCGTAGCGCTTGGCTGATAGTTTTAAAAGGAGTACCTTCACTGCCATTGTTTACCTTGTCATCTCCAACACTTGGGTTGACAAAAAGGACGTTAACCTGAGAGATTGTTTTGACATCCAGCTGTTTCCCATCTGTTGTTCTGGGTATTTGAGCAATGGCAACATCAAGGTTTGCGCCAAGCATTGCCATGTATGCCATTCCCATGCCAGTGGTGAAACATAAAATTAAGAAACGAAACACCGATAATATTATTTGATTGAGGAAAAAATATGGTTTGTCATCCTTGGCGACTCGCTTTCCTAGCAGGTTGTTTACGATATAAGATTTAGAAAAAACGTGGGGGTGAATCACTTTTACGGCACTCCTTCAACCAAAAAACTTTTTATACTTTTGTAGATGTCGTAAATCAAGTCGATAAAGTTACTCACATATTGACTACTTCGCTCTTTTTGATACACATTTAAGTTAGTTAAGAATCAATAGAGATGCGGAGCACATTGCCAATATGAAAGAGGCTGACTGTTACGATGAAAGCACTAACGGGGTTGTTGTAATGGTCGAGCCATACAGCCAAACAGAGCAAATACAGCAAGTTGTTTACCGCATTTTAGATGCAAATTTAGATCGCGCTCGTGAAGGTTTGCGAATCATTGAGGAATGGTGTCGCTTTGGGTTGAACAACGCCCAATTGGCTGCCCAATGCAAAAAAGAGCGACAAGAAATAGCTCATTGGCATACTGCTGAACTGCGGGCGGCGCGAAATACACCTGGAGATCCTGGAACTGACTTAACTCATCCTCAAGAAGAGCAACGTACGAGCATCAAATCTTTGTTGCAAGCTAACTTCTGCCGAGTGCAAGAAGCCCTGCGGGTGTTGGAAGAATACAGTAAGCTTTACAACCCAAACATGGGCAAAGCTTGTAAGCAGATGCGTTATCGCATTTATACCTTGGAAAGTACTTTGATGGGACGTCATCGACAGCAACTGCTGTTGCGATCGCGTCTATATCTTGTCACCTCCCCTGGTGATAAGTTGCTGGAAACTGTCGAAGCTGCCCTTAAAGGAGGATTAACACTCGTACAGTATCGCGATAAAACAGCCGATGATACTGTGCGCTTACAACAAGCGAAAAAGCTGCGGCAACTATGCCACGATTACGGTGCTATTTTTCTTGTCAATGATCGCTTAGATTTAGCTCTAGCGGTAGATGCTGATGGGATACATTTAGGACAGCAAGATTTGCCTATTGCGATCGCCCGAGAATTACTCGGTCCTCACCGTTTGATAGGTAGGTCTACCACAAAAGCGGCAGAAATGCAAGCAGCGATCGCTGAAGGTGCAGATTATGTTGGCGTGGGACCGGTTTACGAAACTCCAACAAAAGAGGGGAAAGCAGCAGCTGGCTTAGAGTACGTCAGCTATGCGGCTAAAAATTGTTCAATACCTTGGTTTGCCATTGGGGGAATAGATCCAAATAATGTGAATGAGGTGATCGATGCAGGAGCAAATCGTGTCGCCGTGGTGCGTAGTCTGATGCAAGCCGAACAACCTACCTTAGTGACACAATTTTTCCTCTCACAGCTGATAAGTCGCATGAAACCAGAACTTGGTATGTCTTATGTCTGATAATATTACACTACTTGTCAATGGGGAAACTCGTAGCAGTTTACCGCAAACACCTTTACCCGACTTACTTCAGCAACTGGGTTTTAATCCTCGCTTGGTAGCAGTAGAGTATAACGGCGAAATTTTACACCGTCAGTTTTGGTCAGACACAAAAGTACAGCAGGGCGATCGCTTGGAAATAGTTACCATAGTTGGTGGTGGTTAAGTTGACAAACACTCGTAGCGAGACTCAGGAATGTAAATTGAGCGGTGTAAGGTTTTGCATTGAACTAATTGTTTCCCTCTACGACCGAGTTGTTCACGCAGCTTTTGGTCTTGACACAACCGTTTGAAAGCATGAAAAACTTCATAACCGGAATTGGGATTCACTAGTATGCCATTTTCCTCGTGATGAACTGTATCCACTACACTCCCCAAGCCAGAAGCAATCACAGGTTTCCCAAAATAACCTGCTTCTAAACAGACGATACCTAAACCCCCAACTTTGGGGGTTTTATCATCTCCCTGAGTCAGCATTGCAAGTATGTCAGATGCTGCATAGTATGCGCTTAATTCTTGGTCAGGCACATATCCAGCAAAATGAACTCGCTTGTGCACCCGCAAACGACGGGCTAAATTTTTCAGTGCAGACTCATAAGGACCTTGTCCACACAGTATGTAGTGGACATCCATCCCAAAAGTTAGTAGGAGTGTTAAATTCTCAATCACGCGATCAAAACCTTTACGCTTCAGCACCCGTCCGACTGAGAGAATCACAACTGCTGTTTCTGGAATGCTATATCCATTGCGCACCCTGACACGTAAATCATCCAGATTTTCTTGATAAGATGAAACACCAAATTTTTCTACTCTCACAGCAGGGTTGATAACATGAGTTGGTGTCGCAACATCGAAATGAACCCTGAGATAATCTTGAGTATAGGAACTGTTACAAACAATCCCTTGCGCTCGTTTTAACGTGCATTCAAACAGAAAACGCAGTATGGGGTTACTTGAGAATCCAAGAATATCCTTTCCGTGTAAGTAGATAAAAAACCGGATGGGTAGAAGATAACTTAACACCAGAAGAGAAAGAAAATGGTAGCCATGACCCCACTCAATATAACGGTAATGATAGCGAAAATAAAGTTTTACGGCGAGCACAAATGAGCAAACACAATTGAGGAAAGATTCCAGCATACCCTCCACAAAACTACCATGCCAGTACCGAGAAATCGGCCAGCGATAGATTGGAAACTTTTGCGCTTTATCAAATAGCTTATCTCCCGAACAACTAGCCGTCAAAACAATCACCCGTTCTGGGTCTTGTAAGCAACGATTATAGATATACTCTTCAATTCCACCTTCTTTTGGTTGGAAGCTACGAGATATGACTAGGATATCCGGGTCTGACATAGTTTTGTCTCGGATTGTTGCTCTTATGCGTGAAATGTTTTCCATCAGATGATCACTAAACGTTAAAATCGCATAATTTTTTTACATTAAGTTTGGCAACCTTTGTTCTTCATACTTTTAACTAAAGTGAAGAAATTCAGATGATTTTGTTCCAGGTTTCTTTGACTTAATAAATCCCTGACATTTACTTGCATGGTAGAGCCGATAAATAGTTATTTATCATTATTCATTTAAATAATCACTTTGAAGGATTAATGATAAATGACTATTACATCTAATTTTATTATGAACATTTTTTTATATTTAGAAAGCTTTATTTGGCGAAAAGAATCCGCTAACTTTTTTTATATATTTCAAGTTTGTTGATGATGAATATTTTATTTGTATCATATATACTGTTTTTTGTATATACGAATTGATAAAAATTTTAAATAGAAGTGAGAGTAAATATGAAGATGAAATAAGTTCTACACCTGCTAAGTACGTAATATGGAAAAATGTAAAATGTTTTGTTCTTACGGGTATCTTCTATGCTTGCGGCACGGCTTGTTCATGCTTTGGTTTTACGTAATGATATTTTACGTTGGATACTTTTTGCTATTACAAATTTTATACAAGTATATTTTAAACTTATCCTAATTTCTACTTATAATTCAATCCGTCAAATCGCTCCTATTAAGACTTTGAAATCTAGCTACTTTTAGTATAATATCTGAAGAGCACCCAAGATGTTATGCCAAAATGCCAAAAGCTATTTTGGTTAATTATATTTTTTAAAACAGAAAATTATTTATACTCTCTACTCTCAAGACAAGTATAGTGAGAAAATATACAAAATATTTGGTTGATTTTCAAATTTTCAATAATTATGAAAAAGCCATGAAAATTATTTTATAAAATGAAAAAAAAGTAAAAACAAAAACTTGTGCACAGAGCAATTCTGGTACAACAAAGAAGGAACTGGCTTTGTGAATATTGAATTTAGAAGCTTCAATAACTTGTCAGGTACGGTTATCTACTCCAGAAATCCGCCCAAAGCATGCTGCCCGTGCAATACAGTAGACGGTAAATTGGAAATGTAGTCTGTACTGGCGCAAAAAGTGCCAACAACTGTTTAAGGCTACGGGCTGGCGTTATTGAATAAGCACAAAACTCCAACCAGCATAGGGAGAAAAGATAACTAATATTGTTTTTCAAGCCACTGTGTCGTCATGCGTAAAAAACTACAACAAGCTACCAAACCCCTTTTTAAATCTCTGCTCCTGCTATGCCTTGTTTTTACATTGGCATTTAGTCACTCCGATGGAGCGCTAGCCGCCAGTGGGGGTAGAATCGGCGGTGGTTCTTTCAGAATGCCCTCATCAAGCCGTCCCTACTCCTCTCCTCGCACCTACGCACCAGGTGGAGGTTATGGTGGGGGTTACTATGCTCCCTATCCTGGCGGTGGTTTTGGCTTTCCGTTCCTGCTTCCGTTTTGGGGTATTGGGGGAGGATTTGGCGGTTTATTTAGCATTTTAATTTTTATTGCGATCGCCAACTTCCTGCTACAAACCTTCCGTCGCGTTGCTTCTGGTAACGCTTCTGGTGAGAGTGAAGTCAGCTACAACAGCAACCCTTCTGTTTCCGTAACTCGTTTACAAGTTGGCTTGTTAGGTAGCGCCCGTAATTTGCAAACCGAACTCAACCAGATTGCTGAAACTGCTGATACGAACTCCCCAGAAGGTAGAGCAGAAATTCTGCAAGAAGCCAGCCTAGCTTTGCTACGCCATCCGGAATATTGGGTTTACGCTGGTGGTGGTACCGAACAAGCGCGTTTAAACGCAGCTGAAGCTCAATTCAACCGTTTCTCATTGGCAGAACGCAGCAAATTCACAGGAGAAACTCTTTCTAATGTGAACAACCAGCTCAAAGCAACTGCTCCCAAAGATGCTTTACCTGCTGCTGGTGAACTCGACAACCCAACCCGTCTGATCACTGAAGGACCTGGAGAATATATTATCGTTACTTTACTAGCTGCAACCTTGGGTAAACTCCAGCTAGGCGACATTAACAGCGCTGACGATTTGCGTCAAGCTCTACGTCAATTTGGTAGTATCCCTGGAGAGCAACTGCTTGCGATCGAAGTTCTTTGGACTCCACAAGCTGAAGGTGATACCCTCACCTCTGATGATGTCCTCGCTGAGTATCCAGATTTGAAATTAGTTTAAGGCGTTGCATAGTAAAAGAATAACTTTTGTGGGGTGGGCAAGATGCTCACCTTTATTTTTTCATGGATTTCTCTCGTTCCTTGTCTCTGGCAAGGAACGAGAAATTAAGTCATTTTGTTTATTGACTCAGCAAATCTTGGCGTCTTCATATTGTATAAAGCCTCGTTCAATAAAACTTTCCCATAAAGTAATTTCCCTTCATATGAAGCGAGCGAGACTTTGCCGGTACGCATTTGCATATGAAAATCCCTAAGGCGAGCAGTATCCATGCGATCGTCATGTACCCAATCCGGAGGCTGTGACGCTGCTGCCAATTTCATAAATAGCATCGCCTGGAACATATGGCAGATCTGCTGCATGAGGAAAAAGCGTGCGCGTTTGTATTCATCAAGCGAGTCGCCAAAGTATGCCTTAAGGTAGATTTATTCTTGTGCTTCATCTGCAATAAAGGATTTGGCAATCGTTGCCAAATCAACATACCGGTCATTTTGGAATGCTGCTTCCCAATCAATGATCCATATTTTCTTTCCATCAAGTGGCACTAGCCCTTCAATAAGGATAAGTAAGATTGTAGATTTGTCTATAAAATTACGAACTCTAAACAGACCAACTTGACACCACTCGAAAGCCGCATATCCTCAATCCGCCATCCGGTTCGTTCCAGCTACGACTGGCGCTACGGCAAAGCGCAGAACTAAAACTCCAAGAACCACCGCGAAGCACGCGACGATTATCGTCGCCACCAACTTCCCAAACAGATCCATCTGTGGGTGCGCCATCGTAATTTTTGTGCCAAGGATCAGCACACCACTCCCAAACTAACCCATGCATATCATACAAGCCAAAGGCGTTTGCCACCTGAAAACTACCTACAGGTGTTGTTTCTTTTTGGTTTTTGGGTTTTTGTTCCCAAGTCTGAGTCTCCTGACTACAGTTTGCTAATTCAGTCGTAATTGTTTGGCCAAAATGGAAGGGTGTCGATGTTCCTGCACGACAAGCATACTCCCATTCGGCTTCACTGGGTAAGCGATATTGTCGTCCAGTTTTTGCAAACAGCCTGGTACAGAATTCTATTGCTTCGTGCCAAGAAACGTTTTCAACTGGTCGATTTGCACCTTTAAATTTTGATGGATAAGGATTTAAAGATTGTTTGACTTTAGGTAAAGCTGCGACTGCTTTCCATTGTGCTTGGGTTACGGGAAACTTCCCCATAAAAAAAGGTTTGATATTCACTTGGTGTTGTGGACGTTCGTCCCCATCCCCCTCATTGTCTTTTGAACCCATCATAAAAGTATCGCCAGGAATTCCTACCATTTCCAACGTCACTTCGTTCCCCAAGTTTTCTCCATAAAACTTTGCATTTCGACACTCACGGCTGATTTCATCACCTTGTGCGTCTACTGTCACCACATCAAAATTAAAGGTTTGTAAGGAGTCGAGTTCTGAAGAAGCTTTTATTTCAGAAATTGGCGTTGTGACTTTCTGTTGTTCAAATGGTAACGATTTCGCTTGAGGAATTGCCACAATTGGTTGTGCAAAAAATTTTGTTGCATTCAATTCTTGCAAAACTTCTGTTGCTGATTGATATCTATCTTTTGCCAAATGTTTCAGCAACTTATCCAGAATTTCCCTCAAGTCATTGCCAATAGTAACCCCTTTTTCCTGTAAATACTCTCGCCATAACCATTCACCATTCATGGGGTTGTAAAGAGTATCTTGAATCTGTCCTCCATCAGGATTTTGTATGGGCAAACATTGAGTCATAAGACGCGCACAAGTGACTCCTAAAGCGTATAAATCACTCGCCTGACAAGCAAATCCAGCCATTTGCTCGCTAGGTGCATAACCGATTGTATATAGCACTGTAGCTTGTCTTGATAAACTGGTTTGTGTCACCTGCTTAGCACCACCAAAGTCAATTAAAACGAGTTTGCCATCAGTTTGGCGGCGAATAATATTTTCTGGTTTAATATCCCGATGAATAACGTTACGCTCGTGAATGAATTGGAGAACAGGTAATAAATCTTCTAATAGATATCGAATTTTTTCTTCACTAAAAGGTTGTTGCTGGAGTTCTTGTAATAGAGTTTGCCCTTGAATAAATTCTTGCACCAGATAAAGACTAGAACCTTGTTCAAAGTAAGCAAGTAATCTGGGAATTTGCCAGTGATTTTCTCCCAGTTCATAAAGTCGCTTCGCTTCTTCCTTAAACAATTGTGCAGCTTTTGTACGTTCTGAAGTCCCCTGAATTTGTGGGAAGAATTGTTTGATGACGCATGGAGCATCTAGTCTATCAACGTCTTCGGTTGCATATGTTCTGCTAAACCCACCCTCGCCTAACAATCCCAACACACGGTAGCGGTTTCTAAGGAAGTTGCCAAAGTTATTTTGTCCACAACTGGTGCAAAATCTATTGCTGTCAGAGTTGAAGGGATTGGAGCAACTGGGATTTTGACAAATTTGCATAGTGAGCCATGTATCACATCTTGTCCAAAGTTGGCTCTAACTTGAGCTGCTCAAATACAGAAATGTATCTTGACACAAACATTTCTGACTGTCTGCTCACACCCACAACACCAAGCACACAGATAAAAAAGTTCTGCGCATCTGCCTATGTAGGGTGAAAAGTTTCTAAGTTAGAAGTTTATAAATATAAGTATGTATGCACGCAAGGATTCCCATTATATAAAATAATATTATGATAACACTCCTAATATTGTCAAGTCGTTTGGAAAATGGATCGGGATCATGACCAATGACTAATAGAGCTCTTGCACAAGTCAAATTTTACGAGGTTCTGCTCCCTGTTCCCTGTTAAGCGTTCTCTACTTCTGCAAAAGTCTAATGACTATTTATTCTTTGTCCTGACGCACGAATTAACTCAGCTATAAGAGCGACAATCCCAGAGACTAAAATCAAGATAACACTCAGAGCATTAATATCTGGTTTGACTCCTGTTCTGATGCGGCTAAAAATTTCCATAGGTAGAGTGTTGGAACCACTACCAGCAGTGAAACTGGCAATGAGAAAGTCGTCTAAGCTGAGGACAAAGGCTAGTAAACAACCAGCGACAACACCAGGTATTAACTGAGGTAACAAGACTTTGATGAAGGCTTGCACTGGTGTTGCTCCGAGATCCAGTGCTGCTTCTTCTAAATGGGGATCTAAATGAGTTAGTTGAGAAGATACAACAAGACAAACATAGGCAAGACAAAAGACGACATGAGCACAAACAATTGTCCAGATGCTTAAGGGAATGGCAAACGCTGCTAGAAAAACTAGGGTAGCTACTGCGATCGCAATATCAGGAATAATCAATGGTAAGTAAGAAACACCGCGATACAAACTCTTACCTAAGAACTGATAACGCGCCAACCCCACTGCCATCAACGTTCCTAGTATTGCAGAAATCCCTACTGCACAAAAGGCTACGATCAAGCTGTTTTGTAAAGCCGATAAAATCCGCTCATCGCTAAACAACTTGCCATACCATTCCAAAGTCAACCCTTGCCAACGTGCACTGTAGGGCGACTGGTTGAAACTATAAAACGCCAGTACCACTATAGGCAGGTACATGAAAACAAACATGAGCATTGAGAAAACCGCTTGCCATGTCAAGACACGCGGTTTCTGACGAGATACATTTACCTTCATGTTTTGTTCTTTTCATTTCGCACCATCATATCATTTGTTGAGACTATGACGCTGCCGAGTCATGATTTGGCACCTAGTCACAGGAAAAATCCTGTAGGCAAATGCTCTTGCTAGCTTAATCACAGGTGTGTCGCTTCAAAAACTGCTGAGTCATTGAATCCTAGACTTCTACTACGACATAAGAGGCGATCGCGAAAAGTTAAGTTACTGGTAATTTTTCGTACAAATGATTGTCGGCGAAACGACAAGGTAATGAAAGTTCTGAGTTGCAAGCCATGATGTTACAGTCTTTTTTGTTACTAACTTACGATTCTCTTCAGCATTTAATCTTTCTATTGTTTTTAGTATCATTACATACTCAGTAAATTTTTGCACTGACTTGATGCTAGCGCTAGCACATGGAAAAAATTTTTATAAGTGTAATATAACGGAGAACGTTAAAGTATTATTGATAACTCCCGAATAGAACATTTTTACTTACTTACGTTAGTACAAATGTTCATGTTGTTTCCATCAACTTAAGTGTTTAATCTTCTCAATCAGTAATTTTTAATGCTACATTTTCAGTATCGGAAACAAAGACATCGGTTTCCAGATAACTCAACTAAGTTCAAGGAAAGAAGTCATGAATCCACTTTTCACTGAAATTGCAGCATCTCAAGCAACCAGCGTTGTCGGCGGTTACGCTAAGAGCACAACAGAATCTACCACTTACAGCAACGCAGCTACCCTAGGAGGTACTGTTGCGGCTAGCACAGATGTGCCCACCGGCACCTACTCTACTGCTCTCAATGGAAGCGTAGAAGCAGATGACCAGAAGACTACCTCGTCATTAAATATTAGCGCAGTAATTAACTACGCTGACAGCTAGTTCTTAAAACAGCTAACTTGTTAACTGGTCTTGCATTGGCGCGCATGTTCCGATCGTTGCTCGGGGCTATACAGCAACGATAGGAGCATATCAATCAACACAAAGGGCGTGGGCAAGAATGGTTTGCAGGCAATGCTAGTGCATAATTTTACCACGCCCTAACTCCCGTTCACTCAAATCAATTCAATTAACACTAATTAGTTCAAGGAAAGAAGTCATGAATCCACTTTTCACTGAAATTGCAGCATCTCAAGCAACCAGCGTTGTCGGCGGTTACGCTAAGAGCACAACAGAATCTACCACTTACAGCAACACAGCTACCCTAGGAGGTACTGTTGCGGCTAGCACAGATGTGCCCACCGGCACCTACTCTACTGCTCTCAATGGAAGCGTAGAAGCAGATGACCAGAAGACTACCTCGTCATTAAATATTAGCGCAGTAATTAACTACGCTGACAGCTAGTTCTTAAAACAGCTAACTTATTAACTGGTGTTGCATGGGTGTGCATACTCCGATCGTTGCTCGGGGCTATACAGCAATGATCGGAGCATATCAATCAACACAAAGGGCGTGGGCAAGAATAATTTTCATGGTTTGCTTGTGCATAATTTTACCACGCCCTTTGTCTGATTTTCCAGATCACTCAAATCAATTCAATTCACACTAATTAGTTCAAGGAAAAAAGTAATGAATCCACTTTTCACTGAAATTGCAGCATCTCAAGCAACCAGCGTTGTCGGCGGTTACAACAACACAGCTACCCTAGGAGGTACTGTTGCGGCTAGCACAGGAGTGGACAGCGGTACCTACTCTACCGATATCAATGGAAACGTAGAAGCAGATGACCAGAAGACTACCTCGTCATTAAATATTACCGCACAGATTAACTACGCTGACAGCTAGTTGTTAAAACAGCTAACTTGTTAACTGGTGTTGCATCGCCAATGCAAGTTCCTATCGTTGCTTGGGGCTATACAGCAACGATAGGAGCAGATCAATCAACACAAAAGGTGTGGGCAAGAATGATTTGCAGGCAATGCTTGTGCATAATCTTACCACACCCTAACTCCCGTTCACTCAAATCAATTCAATTCACACTAAGTTAGTTCAAGGAAAAAAGTCATGAATCCACTTTTCACTGAAATTGCAGCATCTCAAGCAACCAGTGTTGTCGGCGGTTACGCTAAGAGCACAGATTCCACCACCACTTACAGCAACGCAGCTACCGTAGAAGGTACTGCTACAGCTAACACAGGAGTGGACAACGGCATCTACTCTACTGATCTCAATGGAAGCGTAGAAGCAAATGACCAGAAGGCTACCTCGTCATTAAATATTAGCGCAGTAATTAGCTACTAAATTATAACTACGCGCTACAGCTAGTTATAAAAACAGTCACAAGTTTAGTAGTGTTGCATCGCCAATGCAAGTTCCTATCGTTGCTTGGGGCTATACAGCAACGATAGGAGCAGATCAATCAACACAAAAGGCGTGGGCAAGAATGGTTTGCAGGCCTTGCTTGTGCATAATCTTACCACACCCTAACTCCCGTTCACTCAAATCAATTCAATTCACACTAAGTTAGTTCAAGGAAAAAAATCATGAATCCACTTTTCACTGAAATTGCAGCATCTCAAGCAACCAGCGTTGTCGGCGGTTTCAGCAACCAAGCTACCGTAGAAGGTACTGTTGCGGCTAGCACAGGAGTGGACAGCGGCACTTACTCTACTGATATCAATGGAAGCGTAGAAGCAAATGACACGGAGGCTAAGTCGTCATTAACAATTTCGGCACAAGTTAACTACAACGACTGAACTATAACAAAGCTGATAGCTAGTTCTTAAAACAGCTAACTTGTTAACTGGTGTTGCATCGTTGCTTTATATTCCGATCGTTGCTCTGGGCTATACAGCAACGATCGGAGCATATCAATCAACACAAAGGGCGTGGGCAAGAATGGTTTGCAGGCAATGCTAGTGCATAATTTTACCACGCCCTTTGTGTGATTTTTGGCGCTGAGTCGCGCATCCCTGACCACACCTCTGAAGAAACACAGGGGTGTAGGGGTGTAGGGGTATAGGGGAGCCACTGCCGTGCGCGGGTTCCCCGCGTTGAGGCATGTGGCGTGAGCCAGTACTTGATGAGAGTCTCCCGACAGAGGTATCTGGCGTGAAAAAGAGTGTTCTTTCATTCATAACGGGCGATTACCTAGCCCCTAAAAGGGGCGCTGCGCAAACGGTAGAGCTAGCCCCTAAGGGGCAAAGCAGCCAAGGCTCGCTAGCCCCGGAGGGAGTATCCCCCCGGCAGACTTTGGCGCTACGCAAACGCTTAACGCCGCCCGTGGGGCGCTTTCAAGAAACATTCTAAGGGAGTGAGGGAGTGAGGGTTAGTGTTGAGTGTTCACTGATTTCAAACACACCAGACGTAGAGACAAGCATTTCTTTATGAAATACGCTCATATTTTACAATACAGTGAAGAAGATTGCGGTGCTGCTTGTCTAGCTTCTATCGCTAGACATCATGGACGTACTTTTACGCTGAATCATATCCGTGAAGCAGTCGGTACTGGACAATTAGGCACAACTTTATTAGGGCTGAAACGAGGAGCAGAAACACTCGGATTTAAAGCTCGCCATGTAAGAACTTCGGCAGAATTGTTAAATCGGATGAATGAAGCGCCCTTACCAGCAATTATTCACTGGAAAGGGTGCCATTGGGTTGTTTTATACGGCAAGAAAGGCAAAAAATGTATCGTCGCCGATCCAGCAGTAGGAATCCGTTATCTTTCTAAAAAAGATTTAGCCGAGGGTTGGACGGATTGGTTGATGCTTTTGGTAGAGCCAGATCCAGTTCGCTTTTTGGAGCAAAAGAACGATGAGGTTGGAGGCTTTTGGCGTTTTTTCCGACGTGTGTGGATTTTTCGCGGAATTTTAGCGCAAGCTTTGCCGTTAAATTTCATACTAGGATTACTCTCTTTAGCTTCCCCTTTTCTGCTGCAACTCCTAACTGATGATGTGCTGGTGCGTGGTGATACGAGACTACTGACGACTGTGGCGATCGCCGTCGTAGTCATGAATTTGATTGCTAGCAGTCTTTCCTGGGTGCAGTCTAACTTAATCGCTCACTTTGCCCAACGTCTACAACTAGGACTAGTCCTAGAATTTGGAAGAGCTATTCTGCGATTACCTCTTTCTTACTACGAATCTCGACGCAGCGGGGAAATTGTGAGTCGGTTGCGAGACATCAACGAGATTAATCAGTTAGTTGCTCAAGTTGTTATCTCTCTACCCAGTAGATTTTTTATTGCGATCATTTCTTTGAGTTTGATGGTTTTCTATAGCTGGAAACTTACCATAGTAGCGATGTTCGTCTCTGTGGTGATGACTTTATCTACGATAGTCTTTCAGCCTAGTTTACGGCAAAAAACTCGTGAGCTTTTGGTCACAGAAGCAGAAACACAAGGCATTTTAGTAGAAACATTTAAAGGCGCACTCACTCTCAAAAGTACTACAGCCGCACCCCAATTTTGGGATGAATTTCAAACCCGATTTAGCCATCTGGCTAACGTCACACTCCGGACTATTCAGATTAGCATTATCAACAATAGCTTCTCTAGTTTTGTTTCTGCTATTGGCAGTATTGTTTTACTATGGTTTGGCGGTAATTTGGTAAGTAACCCAGCGGAGAATTTAAGTATCGGGCAATTGCTAGCATTTAACTCGATGAATGCTAATTTCCTGGGCTTAATTAGTACTATCATTAATTTTGTTGATCGATTTACTCGTGCCAAAACTGCCACACAACGCCTGACAGAAGTAATAGATGCCACCCCAGAACATAGTGAAGATGACGCCAAAAAGCCATTTGCTCGAATACAACAAAATGCCGATATTATTTGTCGTCAAGTTAACTTTCACTATGCAGGTCGGCTTGACTTATTAGAGGACTTTTCTATAACAATCCCTGGTGGAAAAGTTGTTGCCTTGATTGGTAAATCCGGCTGTGGTAAAAGCACTTTAGCTAAAGTCATTGCTGGGTTGTATCCACTGCAATCAGGAAATATTCGTATTGGACTGTATAACCTAGATGACCTCCCTCTTGATTGTCTGCGTCAACAGGTAGTTTTAGTTC
Source organism: Brasilonema sp. CT11 (assembly GCF_017982655.1). Taxonomy (GTDB): domain Bacteria; phylum Cyanobacteriota; class Cyanobacteriia; order Cyanobacteriales; family Nostocaceae; genus Brasilonema. The sequence continues at coordinate 33,316 of NZ_JABXYX010000069.1, forward strand.
CTCAAGACGCTCACTTCTGGAGTCGTTCCATTCTTGAAAACTTTCGCATAGGAAGACCACAATTAACTTTTGAGGAGATTGTGCAAGCTTGCCAAATTGCAGAAGCCGATGATTTTATTAGTAATTTACCCGAGAAATATCAAACGATTTTAGGTGAATTTGGCGCAAATATTTCTGGTGGACAACGTCAACGATTAGCAATAGCACGAGCTATAGCCACAGATCCAGCAATCCTGATTTTAGATGAATCTACCTCTGGACTCGACCCTGTGAGTGAGAACCTCGTGCTGGATAAACTGTTTAAACACCGTCACGGTAAAACCACAATTTTGATTACCCATCGTCCCAAAGTTATTAATCGTGCTGATTGGGTTGTAATGTTAGATCAAGGCAGATTAAAACTTCAAGGAACTCTTTCAGATTTACGCTCAAAAGAAGGAGACCATTTGGACTTTTTGATACTTTAGTTAATGGCTAATGGCTCAGATAAGAGATTTATAAACTCAAGTAGCAATTAACAATTAGCAATTAGTCATTATGCATACACAGAATCAAAAACTTCTCCCTTCGCATAAAATTTCCTCAGTTGAAAGCGAGGGGTTTCTCCCTCCTATTAGTCCTTGGACATCTTTAGCTGGAGTATTTCTTGTTGGAACTGTCGCTACTATATTTAGCCTTGCCTCCTCTATAAAATACAATGTCACAGTAAAAGGTAGTGCTAATGTGCGTCCCACAGGAGACCTCCGGCTAGTACAACCAGAAATAGAAGGAACTGTTAAAGAGATTTTTGTAAAAGAAAATCAAATGGTCAAGCAGGGAGATGCGATCGCCGTCCTTAATGATGATCAACTGCAAATTAAAAAGAGCCAGATCAAAGGCAATATTGAGCAAAGCAAGTTACAACTTATTCAAATGTATGCTCAAATCAAAAGTTTAGATGTTCAGGTTAGTGCTGAAAAGCAAGTCATAGAACAGACCATTTCTTCTGCAAAAGCGGAATTGGCACGTAGTCAACGGGAATATCAAGAACGACAAATTACAACGACAAGCGACTCACTAGGTGCAGAAGCAAATTTGCAGAAAGCAGAAGCAGACTTACAAAAAGCCAAGGTAGATTTAGACTTTGCTATGGTAGATCGCGATCGCTATCAGCAGTTGTCAGAAACTGGAGCAATTGGTCGGCGTGATTTTGAACAGAAAAAACTCGTTGTTGAACAAACAAAATTAATACTACAAGGTCAACAAAAAGCCGTTGATATTGCCAAAGCCAAAGTCAAATCAGCTAAAGCTGCTGTTAATCCCAGCAACGCAACGGTTGAGATGGCAAAAAAACGCATTGAGCAAGAAATTGCTAAAGGTCAAGCAACGATCGCGACTTTGCTCAAAGAAAAAGAAGCTTTAATTCAGCGGCGTTCTGAAACACAAAACCAAATCAACCAATCTCGAAAAGACCTGCAACAACTTGATACTCAACTCAAAAGTAGCATCATTCGTGCCACCAGTAACGGCATTATTCTTAAGCTCAATGTCTATAACCCTGGTCAAGTTGTCCGTACTAGCGAACCTATTGCTCAAATTGTTCCTCTTAACACTCCTCTAGTCATTAAAGTTATAATTCCTTCTGCTGATGTTAGAAAAGTCGCAGTTGCTCAAAAAGTGCAATTGCGAGTTGATGCTTGTCCCTATCCTGATTACGGCACTCTTAAAGGTACTGTTAGCACCATTTCTCCAGACGCCATAACATCTGGGAGCAATTCGGGTACAGGAACCACTGGTTCTTCAACTGCTGGTACTAGCAACTTTGAAGTCACAGTAAAACCAGAAACACTTTCTTTCGGACATGGTGAATACAAATGTCATCTTCAAGCTGGGATGTCTGGAACAGCTGATATTATTTCTAGAGAAGAGACAGCGCTGCAATATCTCTTGAGAAAGGCAAGATTAATAACGGATTTGTGAGTAGCTATAGCAATCCTAAATGATAATCAAAACATTAGGGAGGGAAGAGTCGAGCTTAGCTCGGCTCTCCCTCCTGTTGCATGATTATCATTCTTATATCTAATTATTTCCTTATATACACGTATTGACAAAATGCACGCTTTTTTAACCTATCACCGATGGGCGTCCGCCAAAGGCGACAAGTAGTAGATGTGTTTAATCACACCAAATAGTAAGTGCAAATAGTAACCTGGAACAAATCAATTTTTGGCTGCTACCACAAAAACATTACACAGGGCTTTTTCATGATAACCAAAGACGAATTTCTAGAAGTAATTTCTGTTAGTGCCTATACTCTGGGAATATTTGCAGTGGGTATTGGTGGGGCAGCACTGGTGACATCTGCAACTAGTACTGCATTGATTTCAGTGGGTCGTGCACTAGAATCACAACGTCCAGCGATCCACAAACTTATGGTTTTTAGCTGTGCAAGCGACAGTGGTGGTGTAGTGATGGTTGTTGGAGGATTAGCGATCGCGCGTTTGCGAAAATCCCCAACTCCAACCACACCACCACCAATCAAGCCCTCACTGGTGATTCCCATTGCGTGCGGCAGCTGTAAGTATTTTTCGGGAGAGATGCTCCTCCCTTGTGCGGTGCACCCTGAATTGAAGGAAAATTGTAGCGACAGAGAGCCAAGCTAGCTGGTGCTTGATTCGCATCAAACCAGGGATTTTGCAAAACGACTCATCAGGATATGTTGTCGAATCTAACGGGAAATTTGTCAAAACTAGGAAACGGAGAAGGCAGGACAAGCCAGTTGGTATTTTGGTTAGCGTATCTCAAGCACAGATTAAATATTTGGATCTGGAAATCACTGATCACGAAAGCCAATCTGTAGCTTGACATCAATAACAAAGCCCTCGGTTCATTCCCAAGGGCTTTTGTTTTTTGAGGTTACTACTAGTATGAAACACACTTGCGTTTTACTATTCAGTATCAGTTGGTGGATACAGATAGAGTGACCAAAAGTCTGCATCATCGCTTTTGGTCACTATAGCGTATTAACCTTTAGCAGTTCTTTTCTTTCAATGAGCGTACTAAAGTCATTGCTTTACGTTTGGCTTTAGTGACAACCCCAAGAAGGCTACAACAGGACAGTAAAGCCAGAGTAGTAGAAGGTTCTGGTACTACAACTCTAGCCCGATTCCTCTTAACTTCTACTAAAGCGACATTTGTTTCGTTGGCAAAATAACGTTGCACAGAACCCTGAATGGAAGCTGTAGCAGATTCTTGATTTCCCCCAAAATTAGACGTGGTGAGTGGATTATTCAAACTCACATTGTCGCTTTTTTGAAATGCGATAAAATCGTTATCGCCTAGAGTCTCTACATTTCCTGTTAAGTCGAAGAAATCTAAGATAGTGTTATTCGTGGTGTCGATCAATGCGAAAGATATATCTCCGGCTGCTCTTGCATTTTCTGCAGGTGGATTATCTATTGATGTTTTCAGGTTTAAATTTGTTGTAAAGTCAACAGACCATTGTGTATTTGCATCTACAACGAAATTACCGATAACTGTAGCCTGAGTATTTGCTTGTCCTAAATAATCTCTACCTTCTCCCAAAGCTTCGCTCAAAGAAAAATTGGATGCTTCTGGTGGAGTAGGACCAGTTACAAAAGTTGCTGTTGCTTGAGATAAAGCTTTGACCATACCACCTTTGCCAATAGCAAGGGTATTGGCGTTAGTGTCAGTTCCTACTCCCAAAGGTCTTTGACTAAAGTTAGTAAAATCGAAGTCACCTTGAGAGTAAGCAAAAGTAGCAGCTTGACTCGGTGCTACTCCTAAGGCAGAACTAGCTATGAATGGCGTAACGAACAGCACACGCCGAACAAAACGCAAATGTTGTTTCATAAAATTCCTTGTCTAAACTTGGTCATTAGGTTGGGTCACTTGGTGTATAAAAATCCCTAAGCAGCATAAATCTGCTTTGAAAATTCAAAGCGTGTAATCTGCTGTGTCTGCAGTTATTCTTTGATTGGGTAGATAAAGTAACTTATTTGCACCAAAATGCCAGTAAGAAACTCTGTGGTCTGACGATGGTATAGCTCTTATTTTTTACTGTGCATTTAAGTAACAATGTTAACAAATTAAGCTAGGTATTTAGTAATCTTTTTTGTAAAGTGACGATAAAAATTTTTTGTACCAAAACTTCGTGAAAACACGAAGAAAATTTTTTAGTTATTGTTTACCAAAAAACGTTAGGGAATAATGAACGCAGGTACTGCTAGAGTTCAGCCACACTAAGTTTGTTTTTCAAGTAGTTCCTCTGCTAGACTAAGTCCGCTATGGCAGGCTTAGTCAGCAGTTCTTATTCAGCAGTTCGCCTAATTACTTACAATAAAAAACCTCAGCCCTTGCCCCCTCTGGGCGAGTTCACCAGAGGGGACAGGGGATGAGGTTCTTGATTTTGTATAAGTATTCATCCGGGCATGATATGATTCATGTTTCCTCAGTTAGCTACAGAAATGGGTATAACTAACTGAGGTTTTGAGAGTTACGCCGCTGCTACTAAGCCATTATGCTTGAGCAAAGCTTCAGTACTGGGTTCACGACCCCTGAACGACTTAAACACGTCCATTGGATGCTTACTACCACCAAGAGCCAGCACTGTATCACGATAACGCTTACCTGTAGCTTTTATAGCTTGTTCGTTATCTAAGCCAGCTTCTTCAAATGCGGCAAAAGCGTCAGCACTTAATACTTCCGCCCATTTATAACTGTAGTAACCAGCAGCATATCCACCCGAAAAAATGTGCCCGAAAGCACATAAAAAGGAATCTTCTGGTAGTGGTGGCAAAACAGTAGTGGTCTTGGCAAGGCGCGATCGCACATCTTTAGGAGTCTCGCCGCCATCCGGACGATAGCGGTGGTGCAGTTCTATGTCAAGGCTGCTAAAGTGGATTTGTCGCAATGTACCACTACCACTCATGTAGTTCTTTGCTGCCAGTAACTTTTGGTAATAATGTTCCGGTAGAGGTTCACCAGTTTGGTAATGCTTCGCCATACCAAACAAAGTTGGTCTGTCGTAGCACCAGTTTTCCATAAACTGGCTGGGCAATTCCACTGCATCCCACTCAACGTTATTGATGCCTGCGGCTGCAGCATAGTCTACTTTGGTCAGCATATGATGCAAGCCATGACCAAACTCGTGGAACAAAGTTTCCACTTCATTAAAAGTCATGAGGCTAGGCTGATCACCAATTGGGGGAGTTTGGTTACACACCAAATATGCCACAGGTAAGCGGGTAGTGGTTACTCCATTTTCTGTGACTTTGCCACGGTTAATACAAACATCCATCCAAGCACCGCCACGCTTTTCTTGTGGACGGCTGTAGGGATCAAGGTAAAAGTAGGCAATTGGCTGACCTGTTTCGTTAGCAATTTGGAAGTAACGCACATCCTCATGCCAAACTGGGGCTTGCCCATCATTCGGGCTAATAGTGATGCCAAATAGTCGCTGCACTAGTCCAAACAAGCCATCCAGCACTTGAGGAAGTGGGAAATAAGGGCGTAATTCTTCAGCCGTGAAAGCAAATTTTTCTTCTCGTTGACGTTCTGCCCAAAAACTGATGTCCCAGTGCTGCAAATCGTTTGCTTCTGGCGCACCAATAGAAGCAGCAAAGGCTTTGAGTTCTTCCAATTCCTTAATAGCAGCATCATAACTAGCACGACGCATTTCTTCTAATAAGGACTCAACTGCTTGAACATTAGGAGCCATTTTACTGGCTAAGCTTAATTCAGCATATGTTTCAAAGCCAAGTAATTTTGCTAGTTCTTGACGCAACTCCAAAATGCGTTCAATTAAGGGGTTGTTATCCAACTCACCATAAGAAGCACGGCGAATATTGGCTTTGTATAGTTTTTCCCGCAAATCCCGTCGGGTGCTATGCTGCATGAAAGGACCATAACTAGGCGAGTCCAAAGTGATGCGCCAAGGGCCATTTTCTGGAGTAGCATTTTCTTCGCCCGCAGCTTGTGCTGCTTGTGCGGCTAAACTCACTAAACTGGGAGGTAAACCCTCGATTTCTTCTGGATTTGTCAAAGTCATACTAAACGCTTTGGTTGCATCTAGCAGATGGTTGGAAAACTTGGTAGACAGTTCTGCCAATTCCATCTGAATGGCATTAAAACGTTCCTTTGCTTCGCCCTGCAAACCAACACCAGAAAGTTCCGCATCTCGGATAGCTGCTTCTACAATACGCTGTTGAGACTCCTCAAGTGTTGCCCAAGCATCACTGGCACGGAGTGCCTTAAAAGCATTATAAATTGGTTGGCTTTGACCGAGCTTGTTGGAAAATTGCACAACATGCGGTAGTACGCTTTCGTATGCTTCACGAAGTTCGGAGCTATTTTTCACACCCATTAAATGGTTTACAATTCCCCAACTCCAATTAAGGCGTTCTGTCAGCTTTTCCAGAGGTTCTACTAAACCGTTCCAAGTAGGTTTTACATTAGCTTCTAAAGTCGTAAGTTCCTGATCAAGTTCTGCGAGCAGTTGATTAAATGCTGGTACAACAGACTCTGCTGAAATCTCCCCAAAGGAAGGCAAACCAGAGCCTTTTAGTAAAGGATTCTTGGAAATAATGGTATTTGTACTCATAGTTTTATCTGAGGAGCGGGTCAATACGCAGTAATAAGCGATTTTTCTTTATATATCATCTAATGTAGCAATAGCTTTCTCTATTGCAGATTCTTCCCAAGTAAAAGTAGTAACAACCGTACTGACATCATAATTTAGTCAGTGAGACTTATCAGCAAATCAACAAAGGGCAGGTGGGCGAGTCGATCTGTGCCTGGGAGCTGCCAATCGAGATCCAGCGCAATTTGCTGATCCCGATCACCTCTGATATGAAATCCTGGTGATTACTTGTCGTAAAAACTTCCCCGCGTCCAGTGTGTCTCAAAGTTTCAGCGTCAGTTTATACGATAACTATTTAAGCGGATTTCATATGACTCACTCGTCAGCATTACAGTTTGCCGTTTGGAGGGGGCATCCACTATTGCCTAGGTGCTGTGCTTGCACGCATAGTAGGTCAGATTGCTATCAATGCGATCGTTATTACGTGGATTGGTAGTTAAAGCCTTTTCTCCTGAGGAAAAACTACGGTTTTCAAAGTAGACGTGGTATAATATCCCTTTTTTATTTAAATTAGTCTCAAATAGTGGTGGTATTTTATGTGTGGCATAGTGGCCTTGTTTTCAAAACAGGAACCAATTTCCGAATCATCTTTGAGACAAAGTATTAATTGCTTGAAGCATCGAGGCCCAGATGGACAAAAATTTTGGATTTCTCCAGATAGACGTGTTGCATTAGGACATACACGACTGAGTATTATTGA
>NZ_JABXYX010000070.1 GCF_017982655.1 Brasilonema sp. CT11
TATCCAGCCTTGTTCCACGTAAAACTTTGTTGAGTCTTTTGGCAAAACAATTTAAGGCAAAAACAGTTTAACAACAGAGGCGCTATAGCGCCTCTGCCTACATATATCTTGTTAACTGCACACGGTAGCGGTCTTTTTTAGTAACAGCAATTTCCCCAACTTCTAAACGTCCTTTACTACGAATGGCGATTAAATCGCCTGTTTTTAGTTGAGAACTTGCTTGAGTTATTTCCTTCCAGTTGACGCGAACATCTCCGCTGTCAATTAACTCAACCATTTTGCTACGAGACATTCCAAAACCAGCAGAGGCGATCGCATCCAACCTTAAAGAAGCTTCCACAGTGGTTAGTTCTTTTTTCTTTGGTTCGCGCACCTTCAACTCACTCAAATCTATAGGCTGAGTTTTCACGGGAACCGATCGCACCTGCTTGAGATTCATTTCCAAAAACTCTGCTAACTCCGGTACGACGATTACCTGTGCACCACGTTCGCCCAGTACAATAATGTCCCCCGTCTTTTCGCGGACAATCCCAGTTCCCAACATTGCGCCCAAAAAGTCGCGGTGAGTGGCGGTATCAAACAAGAAATTTCCGGCTATGTCTAAAGCGGTGAGTGCGACTTGAGATTGATCCAAAGGGATTTCGGAACGGGCGATCGCCACTCTTTTGCGTTCAGCTTGGGGATATCCACCCCAAACCACCAACTGCACTTCTGTCAGACGGCTAAATACCTGTTGAATTTCTGCTAACTCTGGAGGAGACAGAAAATCAGTGAAAACCACTTCCCAAGTTTTGATGGCAAGTTCCGCCTGGTCAATCACACGAGCTATACTATCTCGATTTTCAACACCTTTTAAAAGTTCTTCCCGTGGCAACATTTGAAACAGTTATCAGTTATCAGTTATCTAGTTACAAGTTAGCAGTTATCAGTTATCACTGTTCACTGTTCACTGACTACCCTTCGGGGAAGACCTCCGGTCTCGCTGCGCTTTAGACCTTTGGGCGTGCGCTTTGCGCATACGCCAGATGCCTCTGTCGGGAAAACGCGCTTGTGCTACAACGGGGGGAACCCCAACGCCAGATACCAAGTGAGGGAAACCCTCCTGCAGTACTGGCTCCCTCCGGGTTCACCAGTCGCCTACGGCGGGAAACCCGCCTGCAGCGCTGGATTCACCGCAACGCACTGGCTCCCCTCCTGCAGCACTGGACTCACTATTCCCTGGGCGCGGCGTAACCTTGAATATTTTCTGGTTCAAACTGACGTAAGACACGGGTTGCTTGACGGGTAAGAATTTCAGAACCTTGAACGACAACCAAGTATTTGCCAGCATTTAAGCGATTGCGGTAAGGTAAAGCGTCACCGCTTCCAACCAATAAACCGACTCCACCACCAGCAAACGCACTACCCATAGCACCTGCAACAGCGCCCAGCAGTCCACCAATAATGTGATTGCCAATTTCACCTGCCCAAGCAAAAGTGTCCAAGCCAGTGAGGAGGCTAAAAGTAATACCTGCGAAAAATCCAAACGGTACCAGCCAAACAGCCATGAACTGAGTTTGCTTCTTTGCTTGCTCGTTGGGGTCAATCAAGCCAAATTCATCAGCAGTTTTATAACCTCTACCCAAAATTGTAGATTTTATCGCTTCTTTTTCTAAAGCTAGATAAGCAGCTTCTGCTTGGATGCGGTCAGCTAAAACGGCAATAAGATAATTCATTGATGTTAAAACTCAAATCTAATAAGGATGAAAATACAGCACATTGCAAGTAAATGAAGTACAGTACTGAGGTCTAAAAAGCTGACACAAAGCCCTTTTTACTTTGGTAGCTGAGCTTTGTCGTATGCGCAAAGCGCACGCCTTACGGCTAACGCGTAGCGTCTCCGGAGGAGATAGCTCTGACTCCTGACTCCTGAACGGCAGGCGCTTCAAGCCGGGAAACCCGTCCAACGCGCTGCCTCCTCCTGACTCCTGACGTTACGACTCCTGAATTTTCCTGTATCACTGTACTAAGTCAAGAGGCTCGCAAAAATTGTTTACACTTTTCTTCAATACATATATTAAAACAGGCGTTGCTAACATTTTAGGAAAAGTCGGCATTGTTTTGAGATGTTCCATCATCCCTTTAACTGAACCCTTAACCAAATCATCCCGAAATTCTTCTTGACAAATAACGGCACGCCATTTTCGAGCTAAAGCATCTAACCATTCTGAATTTGCTATTTCTGGTTGTTGTCCGGCTCGAATTGCTAAAGTTATTGCAGCATCTTCCAAATCTCCATCACATTCTTCTATAATATCCAGTGCTTCCATAGCTATAAAGTCATCTGCAACTTGAGAGCGAAACAGTGCAATTTCTTTTGCCGTAACTTTCGTCATCAGATTGTGTTTTCAGTGTTTGAAGTTTTCCTTTATGCTAGGATATGACAATTTTGATTGCTCAAATCAACAATTCACGAAAAAACGTAAAAGGGCAGGAGAAAAGGGGAAAGATTTTCCTCTTTAACCTTTCCCCTTTTCCTTCCAAGCCAGCACTGGCTCCTGATGACTATTGAGTAACCGAGCCTGCTGCTCTAGAGGTGACTGCTCGTTGTAAACCAGCTAGAGCACGATTGTAACTCAAAATTGCTGTGACTCGTTGACCTTCAGCTTGTGTCAAGGCATTTTCTGAGTCAATAACTTCAGTTTGAGTGCCGACACCTGCTTGGAATCGCAAACGTGCTAGACGTAGAGACTCTCTAGCTTGTTCAAGAGCAGTAGTAGCCGTTTGAACATTCTGCAAGTTAGATTGCAGTTGAGAATAATAACTTTCTACGTCATAACGAATTTGGTTGCGCGCACTGGCAAACTGATTTTCAGCAATCCGAATGCCGGTCTTGTATTGAGATGCGGTTGCTCTTGCTGCTCCACCATCGTACAAAGTCAAAGTAGCGTTAACTCCTAGGGAATAATTATCGGTACCGTTTCTTTGATCGTCAAACGTATCTCCCAGCTGGTACCTACCGACCAAGCTCACTTGAGGACCTAGCTGACCGAGCGCTTGGCGTCGCTGTTGTTCATTTATGTTCCGTTGCGCCAAATACTGTTGCAGTTCTGGACGGTTTTTAAAAGCTAAGACAAGAGTTTCAGGCAGCGGAATATTCCACAGAGCAGCTATTCTGACTGGCTCAGCCGAACTAATATCAACTGACTGCGGCAAACTTAATGTTTGGGCTAATTTACGGCGAGCAATTTGCTGCTGTGAGATACCACTTGTCAGCTGTTGTTGAAAATTTGCTAAATTGACCTGAGCACGTAGAACATCAAATCGAGTACTCACACCAGCGGCTTCCAAAGCTTGTGCATCTCGCAAACTAGCCTGACCATTTCTCACGGCAGACTGGGCAATGCGTACCTGTTCATCTGCTGCCTGCAGATCGTAGTATTGAGAAGTGACAGTTAGGCGGATTTCCTCAGATTGACGCTCAACATCCAATTCATAGTAACGTAGCTGCTCCTCAGCTTGTCGAATGCTGGCTGTTGTTCGTCCAGAGGTGTAGAGATCGTACTGCACAGAAGCACTGCCTTGGAAATTTGTAGTAGAGGGTACATTTTCGAGTGCTGTGCCTGTGGAATTAGCTTGTTGTTGATTCAAGAAAGCAGGTCCACCACGGGTGAGACCTGCAGTCAGACCGGCACTAGGCAACAACGCGGCTTGCGCCTGCCTTACGCTAGCTCGACTGCGGTCTACAGTTAATAACGATATCTGTAGATCTTGATTGTTTCGCCGTGCTATCTCCAGAGCCTGTGCCAAAGTAATCGGTTGAGTTCCCTGAATCCTAACTTCTTCTGATTTTGTAGGAAACTGTAGAGGATTCGGGTTGGCTTTGAGATAATTAGGGAGCTGCACCGAACCTGCTGGCGCAGGAGTGGTTTGCACAGGAGTTGTTTGCGCAGGAGTTGTTCGCGATCGCCTGGAGGAACCCGCCTGAGTTATTCGCGCAGGAGTTGTTCCTTGTGACTTAGAAGAACTTGCCTGAGCTACCAAATTTTTCGTAGTATTTTGTTGGGAGCAGGTAGAGGAGTCTAGAAGCACGGAAGCAGAACGACCGACCTGACTTTTACCATTGCTGGCTTGTTGTGGGCATGAGTTCATCTGCTCCAACAGCTTTGCGACTTCTACTGAGCCACGAACTGGGGTTTGTGACTTGTTTGGTAACTGAGCAGAACTTTTCTTTTCTGTAGGGACTTGCCCCGAAGAAGGCGTTTTTTGTTCAACAGTGGAAGTAGGTGTTGAGATCTCGTTATAAGCAGAAAATGTATTTTTTGATTCCTCGGCAACAATTATTGGGTTGTTTTGTTTTTGTACGCTTGTCCCAGACTGAGGAATTTTATTTATCAACTGGCTTTGATTTGGGGTAGATTTAAAACTCATAAGCATACTTTGAAGCTTATGTGCTACCTTTGCTACTGGTACACCAGTTTTTCCTGTCAATATTACCTCGACACCACTACGAGTTATAGAAGATATTAAACCACCTCCCATAACATCAACAGTTGGTACTGCTGCGGCTAGAAAACTGCTACTAGTAGTATGAGGCAGTTGCGCCTTTTTAATATCGAGAGCAGTTGGAGTTCTCTCGAAAGTAGAAGTCAAGCCATCTGAAGAAGCAAAAAGCTTTACTCCTGTGGCTGGTACAGGATTTGCCCAAGCAGACTGAGTCGCTAATACTGCTGCTGTTACACCAGGAAAGAAACTACTAAATATTTGCTGTTTATTCACCGCATCCCCTCACACGAAAATTAAGCGGCTGAAACTGTTTTCTCCCACAGAATATCTCACGATGCCAAGTTTAGGGATCGGAACTCTGTGTGTCTTGAAATCCTTTGACAATGCGAGACAGTTCCGCCTTCTCATCGATAGTAACGCGCGTAGGAGCACCGCTGACAATTCGTTCGTAATTGCGGAACGAATCTTTAATTTCCGGACCGTCAGCCGTAATATTGTACTCGCGAATACCCTTGTCATGCCACGAACCACGCATTTTAAAGACATTGATTGCCCGCGCCATTTCTCCCCGAATTTCCACATACTGTAACATCAAAATTGTGTCTGTAATCGTAGAAATATGAGAGTCTGTAATAGAGTGCGAACCCATAAATTGCTCGGTTGTGTTGGTAAAAAAGCCTGTAATTTCTTCTTGCTTGGCATAACCCGTCACACCAATCACAAATTGCCGGAACGCATTATTACTTACCCCTCGTGCTAGTGCAGAAAGAGAGTCAATGGCAATACGAGATGGTTTAAATTCAGCAATTTCTGATTTAATAATTTGCAAGTGGTCTTCTAAACCGGTTGATTCCGGATACGTACAAATTATTTTTAACAAACCTTGACGTTCTAAATCCTCAAAATCAATTCCCCATGAGTAAGCATTGCGAGACAGTTGTGCGCGTGATTCTTCATAGGCAAATAATATCACTCGTTCACTGTGAACACAGCCATTTTGCAGAAACTTGCTCACCAAAAGAGTTTTACCAGTACCCGTAGCTCCTGTTGCTAAAATAATCGAATCCCTAAAGAAACCACCGCCGCACATTTGGTCTAAGGCTTTAACACCAGAAGATACTCTGACGTTTGAAGACCGTTGAGTTAAGCGCATCGCTCCCAATGGGAAAATATTAATTCCTGCATTGGTAATTGTAAAAGGATATTCACCCTTCATGTGTGTTGTACCACGCAGTTTTAGTATTTCCATTGTGCGACGGCGACGTTCTCCTTCTAAAACATTACGTACAATTGCCACATTATCGGAAACAAATTCTTCTACGCCAAAACAGGCAACAGGTCCATATTCATCTATGCGTTCTGTGGTTATAATTGTAGTAACACTTAATTGTTTCAGACGAGCAACTAGACGAAATATTTCTCGCCGCACAACTCCCACTGCTTCATATTGCTGAAAAACTGCTGTAATTGAGTCAATAGAAACGCGTTTAGCTCTATACTTACGAATCGCGTATTGTAAACGCTCAATCAGCGCAGAAAGATCGAAGTTGCCAACAACATCTTGTCCCTCCGGATCGGGAGAAGCATCCAGTATAAATAATTTTCCTTCATTGATATGATGTTCTAAATTCCAACCAAAAATCCCAGCATTTTTAATAATATCACTAGGAGATTCTTCAAATGTAACAAAGACTCCTGATTCATCAAAGTAGGTAATACCGTTATAAAGAAATTGCAGAGAAAATAAAGTTTTGCCAGTTCCAGAGGTGCCGCTAACTAAAGTCGTTCTTCCTACAGGTAAGCCACCATGACTAATATCGTCAAAGCCCTCTATCATTGTCCGAATTTTTTCTACACCTCGTGTCGGTGTCTTGGTTTGTTCTAAATTTTCTTTCTGACTCATGTTGACGTTTACAAATAGGAAGGAAACCCAGTTTTTATATTAATGATTAGTAACTATTGCTGATTATTTTTGTAGTAGAACTTACTATTCCAACGGTTCTTGCTCGTCCTCAATCAATTCTTCATAAAGTAAATCTAATCCAATCAACACTCTTTCTCTGTCTGAAAGGTCTCCAATAATCCTCCGAACTGGTGGAGGCAAAATCTTGGATAATGTTGGTGTGGCTAATATTTTATCTTCTTCCGCCAGCTGGGGGCTTTTCAGCACATCAATAACTTTTAAAGCATAAACACCTTGAAACTCTTGTTCCAAAATATTTTTGAGTGTATTTAATGCCCGTACTGAATTCGCAGTATTCCCTGCCACATAAAGCTTGAGAACATAGGTTCTTCGTGGTTGATTCATATTAGGTACAGGCTAGAAGTATAGATAGAACCACAATATCCTTTTATTGACTGTGATGGAATTTAAAGGAGCGATTTCTACCAACAAAAACTGTTGAACCTTTGATGAAGTTATGCTACCGAGAAATTGAACAACGGTAGAGTTCACACAAATGAGCCAGTATATCAATCAATGTTATACGGTAATCAAGTAATGCTTCATCACTCCTTCCTTCTAATTTTAGCTGTTTGGAAAATTCGTCAATCAGTTCCATGTGAATTTCTATGACTTGAGGCACAGGAATATTAGCATAAAAGACTGCATTTATAAATTTATCAATGTAGTGTTTCAGTGTTTTGTCTGTAGTGGTAAAGTAATTTATAAGGATATGGCGGTAGTCTGATTTGAGTTCTTGCAATAATGCCTGCTCTTCGGCTCTCGTCATTGGTTAAAAAAACTGGTGGAATTCACTTCTTGTGTCATTTAACAGCATCGGAACAATTAAAGCTTAATATTTTATTTATATTTCTGGGCAGCAATTTGAGTATAAACTGAACGTCCCTTTGCGTGGTAGCTCTCACAAAAAATTGGTAAAGTTGGGTAACAATCACATCAGTGATGTCGCTGTTCCGCCCAAAAAACCGTTGTTCATTAGTTGAATCAACTTGAGTCCTCCAAAATGGTTTGATATCTACCTGGAAAATCATTATGGAAAATAACATTTGTGTTGATCAATCATAGTTACTGACTCTATTGTTAAAAACTTTGAAGCTTCTTATTAAAGTGAAGCCAAGCTCAAGCGTGAAAATCGTCATTCTAACTTTTCACACTTCAAAACACCTTTAGCTCATAACCTAAGAAAATACTTTTTTAGTAAATATCAAGGTACAAAGCAAATCTGCCAGTTGACGAAAAGGACTGAATGTGTTATCTAACGTGCTTGATAATGATCAGCCAGTTACTGGTACTAAGTTATAGAACTTGGCACATGCTAGAGGAAGCGTTGAGTCAAATGAGGATGTGTATATCTACTACCCTCACTAAGTCTTTGCCCGGTCTTAATTTTGGGGTGCCACGCTCCCGTGTTGTTTAGGTGTAGTATTTATGCACTGTTGATATCTACCTAATTATAGATTTATTGACTTTGCTCATTAATAAGATACTTAAACAAAGATAAACGATTGTCGCATTCCAAATCATTATAATTCCTAAAGGTTCAATAGCGAATTTTTGGGGTGATAATTAGTGTAGCTGTAGCTATCGATGATGAATTTCAACACGCTTGAAGATACCAGTGTGGACGCCCACAATACCCTAAGGGCAACAAGACAGCGAGCAGTACGTAGGAGAATTTACCTTTCAAAAGAAGTGCGGTGCTACAGGAGGAGAGCCGCTGATCGACTAGAATTTGCACTCGTTGTTAACGCTGGCTCCTGAGTAGTCTCCTTAAAACACGCTACGTGTCCCCCAAGAGGTGCGATAAGCCCGCTTGCTTGACGCTACGCGTATCGCGAAAGCGCGGCTCCCTTCCGCAGGATCGCACTTACTACAGGAGCTATTGCCAAAGCCTTGCTCTGCCCAACGCATACGACTTCCCCATTTATTAGGGGAGCTTTTTCCAAAAATTGGCGGTTGAGTGCAGGGTAAACTCACTTCCAAACTGTCAAGCGGCAAATAAAAATGCCGATCGCTGTGTTGAGCACTCTTGCTTGCAAAAAATTGTCACTCAGCAAGAAGCTCATCTGTAAGCCATTCAATTTTTGCTGACAATGCTAAACTCAGTTTTCTTAGAAGATATAGCTTGAAACTTAAACACCCACATAGCTTCTTTGGCAATTAGCTGGTGGTGCCGGAAGCCCAACCCCTAACAAGAGCGACCTCATTGCCATATGTCAATGCTACAATACCCGCTTTCTGACTTTATAGCAACCGTGCCTAGCTGCGTAGAAACAGCTACTCTGGCAACTGTGCTGGACATTTTTCAACAACAGCAGTGCCATGCTCCGGAAGGGAGCCGCGCTTTGCGCGATCGCCTAGCAGTTTTAGATAAGCAAAAATGCTTGTTAGGCTTGGTTTACTCTGCCCGTTTGCTACCACAATTGTTGACAGCAGGTCAAGGCAAAGGTGATTCTAACTATTTAAATTTACAGCAACCCCTTTCCACACTCGGTCAAGGGTTAATTGAACCTATACAAACAATACCAGCATCTTTGCGTATAGAGCAATTGAGTTCGTTTCTTGGTTCCCAGCAGATTCAAGAAAACAGGAATTTAGATTGGGCACTGGTTGACTCAAATGGCAAATTTTTGGGGCTTGTGGATAGCTTACGCTTGTTGAAACTGTTGACAACACAAAAACTCCAAATTGATACTCATAAGGGGACTAAGCGGACAAATTCAAAGAAAGCACCTCAAAAGTCATCTGTGGATACTGGAGTTAGGGCAACCACTGATAAAACTCATACAGGCGAGCAAAAACGAGAATGTAAGCCACTTGTGCAGTTATTAGAACGCCTGCCTTGGCCTTTAACGCTACAAACAAGCAACGGCGAAGTGGTGACGCAAAATCCAGCTTGGTGGCAGCAATTGGGAGCATTAAAAGATCCAGAAGGAGTCAGACGACAAGTAGAAACGATTTTGGCAAAAGTCTCCTCCAAGAAATTACAGTACGCGACTCAAACAGCAGCCAAAATTTCTTCTTTTTTGAGCAATAACCAGCATTTTTGTCAAGAAAATTCTTCGTCGCCATTAAGCCAAGTCATCCCAGAAAAAGATGTGTTACCTCGCTCAACACTGGGGGCGGCTCCTCACGCTCAGACGAATAACCTTCAAGAGCAGCCAATGGTTGAAAATCCGGCACCAAATCGCTGCTTTCTAGATAGCCAACAAGGGACTTGTACCTGCATAGTACAAGTGCAAAATGGTCAAGAGCGGGTTTGGCAGTTTGCCAAAATCCCTCTAGATAGTCCTGAATTGAAAATCCTGAGTACGGATTCAAAAACACCTTTGGCTACCAAAAACTCAGCACTCAATAGTGAGTTGTGGCTGATGCTAGCCACTGACGTCACAGAGCAGCAGCAGCTTTCCAAAGAACTGGCGGCGAAAAATGCCGATTTAATTCAACTCAACCGGTTAAAAGATGAGTTTTTAGCTTGTATTAGTCATGAACTCAAAACTCCTTTGACTGCCGTTTTAGGATTATCGCGGTTGCTAGTGGATCAGCAGTTGGGAGAATTAAACGAGCGTCAAGCCCGTTATGCAGGACTTATTCACCAAAGTGGACGCCACCTGATGAGTGTGGTTAATGATATTTTGGATTTAACCCGTATGGAAACGGGACAAATGGAGCTTACGCTCACCAACGCCAATATTCAAAAAATCTGTGAGCGTGCTGTATCTGAGGCAAAAGCTATTCATAGCCAAACTAACAAAGCTGGCTTAAACTCACTCGATCAAAGTACGGCTCCACAAGAACACCAATTTACTCTCTCAATTGAACCAGGCTTAGACCAAATTGTGGCGGATGAGTTGCGCCTGCGCCAAATGCTGGTACACCTGCTTTCCAATGCCTTTAAGTTTACTGAAACAGCTGGTGAAATTGGACTCGGGGTTAGCCGTTGGGAGGGTTGGATTGCCTTTACAGTCTGGGATACAGGTATTGGTATTCCAGAACATCAGCAGCATTTAATCTTTCAAAAATTCCAACAACTCGAAAATCCTCTCATCCGTCAGCATGAAGGAACAGGTTTGGGGCTTGTCTTAACTAGAGCATTAGCTCGTCTTCACGGTGGTGATGTTAGCTTCTTGTCGCGTGAGGGTAAAGGTAGCCAGTTTACACTACTTCTTCCACCCAGTCCTCCCAAAGAGTCGGGGAGATTGGCAGATGAGGAGATGGGAACAATTTCTTTTGCGCCGCATCATCAATCTGCCCGATTAACCGAAGAAGATGCTGTAGGGGCGTCTACGGCAAACCACCTTGGATCTTATGGGAAAACGCCTGGAGGACGTCTACAACCGATTAACCCAACCCAACCCCACTCGACGACAAGCCTTATGCCTGCGGCACGAATCGCGCAAACGGGTATGACTTATGCCAAAGGCACGGCTTTTGCGCCGGGGCAGGTTCCGCCTAACTCCAACAGACAAGGTACGTCAACGCGATACGCAAAGCGTCAGCAAGCGGGCTTATCGCAAACGCAGTCGCCTACACAAGCAAAGCCGTCATTCGATTTGTCTAACCGCTCCACAGGCGTCTACGGAAAGTCACCTTGGGCTTTACAGGAAGCCGCCGTTCAGGCGTCTACAACCCATCAGTTGACTTCTTCTAAATCCCTGATCTTAGTTGTGGAAGCAGTTGCTCGCTATATTGAGGATTTGACCGAACAACTAACAGGTTTGGGTTATCGAGTTGTGATTGCCCGATCAGGATGTGAGGCTGTAGAAAAAGCTCGACGCTTGCAACCCAAAGCTATCTTCCTCAATCCGTTGCTCCCCTTGCTGTCAGGTTGGGATGTACTGACTTTACTCAAGTCCGATGTCGCAACATCTCATATTCCTACCATTGTGACAGCAACAGGAGCTGAAAAAGAGCAAGCATTTGCCAATCAAGCAGATGGTTTCTTGAGTTTGCCAGTACAGCATCAAGTCTTAACACCGCTGATAGAAAGTCTGTGTACTCCACCAGAACAAAAGCAGCAAAAATCAGATGATGAAGAAATCTTTGCTAACAAAACACCACTAAAAATTTTGAAGTTGGTTCATCCTGATAGTGAATCTTCGACTTCGCAATCGTTACTTCAACAGCATCGGGTTATAGAAGTGGATGATTTGGATCAGGCAGAATTGCTGACTCGGGTTTGGCAGTTTGATGTAGTTTTGCTGGATACAGAAATGCCTGCAGCCGAAGCTTTGCTGCAACAACTCTCATCACACCCCCGTTTAGCGAATCTACCGCTTGTCACCTGTAATGTGTCAACCACGCAGGCTGCTTCTGTGATGCCTGGGCTTTCTGTGTTTCCTTGCTTAACGCCATTGGACACAGATAAAAATCATAACGGCGGCAAAACAGATGCTTTATTATCAGCTCTGCAAATTGCATCTGATACATGCTACTGCCCACCCAACATCTTAGTGGTGGATTTAGGGATACTGCCAGATTTACCAGATACAACTCACAAGCAGATTAAGGGTTGTCGTACACCAAAAAACTTCTCATTGAATAGCCCGATCGCTGGGGAAAATACTCCGTGTCCTTGGATTATCTCTCGTGGTTCTGAGTGGTTTCAAGCTTTGGTTCAGTACCTGCAAACAGGTGGCTTCAAAGCCTCCATGAGTCGATCTTGGGCAGAACTGCTACAGCAAATTCGCCATCAAAGTGTTGATCTACTGCTCATTTGCCTGGGAGAGTCTAGCATCAACAAAGAGGTGTACTCAGCCCTCAAAGCGTTGCAACAGTTGCCTTTCGACTTACCACCAGTTTTGCTCCTTGATCAGCGGTTAAATTCTGATCAGGTTGAAGATGAGCAAACTCACATTCCCCAATTGGAGTCAATAGAAACTTTAATAAATACTCTTGCCTCCCAAATCTTACCTCGCTCCATATCAATGGAGAACTTACTAAACGAGATTAATAAAACTTTGGAAATTCCAGAGTGAAGACAAGAACACAGAACACAAAATTCAGTTGGGAGGAATGCGTTCCCTGGTGATTTTTCCAGGGGACTTAAACCCTCACTTTTCAAACATCCTCTCTTGAAAATTTGAGCAAGTCTGACTATTGACTTAGACTTTCTATATTTCGGACTAGTTGTAGAAAAATAAAAAAGTTGGACAATTTCAGAATCTGAAACTATATATTTAGCGGTTCTCACTTCAGTGTAATACAGTCGTCACCTCACCCCGCATTTGCTGGCGCAAACGCTCCCCTCTCCTTAGTAAGGAGAGGGGTTGGGGGTGAGGTTAAAAAATGTACTTCATACAAATGAGAACCGCTATATATCGTAGAACTTTAGCGATTGCTGTAAAAATAAAGTTAGACAATAACTGAGAAGTTTTTAGGATTGTGATTTCAAAAAGCAATAAAAAAGTTGGACAATTTGCGAAAAGCCATTAATCCACAAGGGTTTTGACAGATTGCTAACAAATCAGGTGAATTAGTTGAGCGATCGCCGCTCAATACGGTTCGGTTAAGGAAAGTTATCTGAGCCAGGGAAGCAGGGCAGGCAGGGAGAGAGAAGCTTATTGCGAACCGTATTGGACGCCGCCCGAATAAGTACTGTTGCGAAGCTCTGTGAGAGTTTAGGGTGCGGAATATGCGTAAGAAATGCCAAAAGCGGTAGAAAATAACAGTGTAAGCTCCCTACTAACGCAGTTATGCAGCAGAACTTTTCCGGTCAAAATCTCAGAGAACGCTCTTTTAAAAATCTAGATCTTACAGGTGCTGACTTTAGCTACGCAGATATCCGCAGTACAGATTTTACGGATGCAATCCTCACAGGGGCAAACTTTTGTCACGCACAAGCAGGGCTGCAGCGACAACCGAAACATTGGGAGCGTTTTTAAATGGGCTACGAATCGTGGTTATAGATGGCACTTGTTTCGATGTTCCAGACAGCAATGAAAATGCAAGAGTTTTTGGTCGTCCCAGTAGCCGTCCTGGGACACAAGCAGCATTTCGCGCTCGTCAGGTTAGTCATATTGGTAGAAGCAGGAACACACTTAATCTTTGATGCATTGATGTGCCCCTATCGCATAGGAGAAAGAGTGCGAGCGTTAAGATTATTACGCTCGGTCACATCAGGAATGTTGCTGATGTGGGATCGGGGGTTACATTCCTACACAATGGTACAAATCACTGGCCGTAAGGGTTATGATTATTTAGGAAGAATACCTGCCAATGTTAAATTTCTTTCAGAAAAACCAGGGCGATCGCGTTTACCTCCTTTTACCGACCTTGAATTACTGAAAATTTCTTTACGGCAATTAGTGTTACATTTACTTCGGACTTGGTTGTCGATATTGCTGTCGTTGTTGTTGATATTGCTGTAGTTGCTGTTGCTGTCGTTGTTGTTGATATTGCTGTAGTTGCTGTTGCAGTTGCTGATATTGCTGTTGCAGTTGCAGTTGCCGATATTGCTGTTGCAGTTGCAGTTGCTGATATTGCTGTTGCTGTGGTAATTGATATTGCAGTTGTTGATATTGCTGTGCTATTTCCCGCTGATTTCCATATGATGGAGAAACATTAGCACCAACAGTAGTCGTCACGGTTGTTACAGCCAAAAGAGCAGCCAAAAAATGTTGATTTAACATCTAAATTTTTTCTCCTCTAAATTTATAATAACAACAATGGCTACACAGAAGGAGTCTTCATGTGGCGATACGCGTTTGCGTCCGAGAGTGCGCTCCCTTTGGGAGCTAGCGCCCCTATGCCTAACGGCACGCTTCCGCTATCAGGGCTAGCGTCAAGCCAGAGGCTTATCGCACAACAGAACAACAACGAACAAAATAATTACACGTTTTCTTGACGCTACTAAAAAATCATCACACGTTGTTAACGTACAAACTTGTAACGAACAAAATAACCACACATTGTTAACACGCAAGCTTGCTTCCGCCTCCCGCGATACGCGTTTGCGTCCGAGAGTGCGCTCCCTTTGGGAGCTAGCGCCCCCTATGCCTAACGGCACGGCTACGCCTATCGGGGCTAGCGTCAAGCCAGAGGCTTATCGCACAACAAAATCGTCACTTTTTACCGTGACGCAAAATGACGTGATTTGGCTACTATTTTTCAAAAACTCTAAACTACCTAAACACGTAGCATAAATAATACAAAAAAGATGTGTCCCAGCAATAGGGTAAGTGTGACAATAATTCTCAATCAATTAGATCTAAAAATTTCTGAAATGCTTGCATCGTAAGGGTTTCACTATCAGCTTGGTGACTGCCAATACGGTTCGGTTAAAGGGGAAAGGGAAAGGGGGAAAGGGTAAGAAAAAACCTTTAACCCAAACCCAGTAACCTTTTCCCCAAACCCAATTCGCAAAGTGAGAAATGCTTATCACCAAGCGTATTGTGGCGACTGCTATATGTAGCGGTATTTATAAGATCCACCCTTACGAAAAATTGTACAACTTTATTATGTTTCCACAAAAGTGGAGAATATCAGATGTAAAACTATTCAACCGTCACAGACTTCGCTAAATTCCTAGGCTGATCGACATCTAAACCGCGAAGCGCCGCAATATGATAAGCCAATAATTGCAGAGGAATTACTGTGAGAATAGGAGAAAGCAATTCATCAACTTTGGAAACTGGGATAAAGTCGTTAAAGATTTCCGCTGCTTCTCCCTGACTCAAAGGAGTAACACCAATTAAGCGAGAATCACGCGCTTTGGCTTCCTGGGCGTTAGAAATGACTTTTTCGTAAACACTTCCGGGCATGGCGATCGCCACAACTGGCACTTTCGCATCCAACAAAGCAATAGGTCCGTGCTTCATTTCTCCAGCCGGATATCCCTCTGCATGAATATAACTAATTTCCTTTAATTTCAAAGCCCCTTCTAAAGCAATGGGGAAGTTAATTCCTCTTCCCAAAAAGATGAAATCTTTGGTTTCTGCAAACTCATGCGCTAATTGTCCAATAGAATCCTCTTGTTTTTCCAAAGTTGCTTCAATTTCACCTGGGATTTGCCGCAACCCGTCAATAATCTCTTGCAATTTTGTAGAAGAAATACTGTTGCGAAGATATGCCAAATCTAATGCTAATGCATAAAATGCCATCAACTGAGCAATAAAAGTTTTCGTTGCGGCGACTCCAATTTCAATTCCCGCCAGAGTATTAATAATTTGAGTTACCATATGACCCAGAGTACTTTCTGGGCGATTCGTAATTCCTAATAATCGTGCTTGATATTTTGGTTCTTTATCCTGACGACGTTCTTGTTCCATCGCCAAAGCTGCTAGCGTATCAGCCGTTTCACCAGACTGCGTAACACCAATAGTCAAGGTATTGGGTGTCAGGGGTGTTGGTGCATAACGAAATTCTGAAGCGTAATGTACTTGCGTTGGAATTCCCGCCAGTTGTTCGATTAAATATTTACCCACTAATGCTGCGTGCCAACTCGTACCGCAAGCAACAATTTGAATTTGTTCTAAGTTAGCGTAAATTTTTTCTGGTAAACCAAGCTTAACTGGAGAACTGCTTGAATCACCAACATTCCAATTAGCGTTGAAGTAAGCATCCAAACAAGCCCGTACAACCCCTGGTTGCTCATAAATTTCTTTGAGCATGAAGTGCTTGAATCCCTGCTTTTCCACCATCATGGGATTCAAGTTAAGCAGGCGGGGCTGTTTTCTCAACCTTTCACCTGCAAAGTTGTAAACCTCAACGCCCAGAGGTGTCAGACGTGCCAATTCCTTATTGTCTAGAGGTAAAACCGCACGGGTATGAGAAATAATCGCTGGTGTGTCGGAAGCGCAGAAGAATTCCCCTTGCCCAAAACCAATCACCATAGGTGCTTGTTGTCGAACGACGATGAGTTCATCCGGGTAGTCAGCACTGATGAGTGCGATCGCAAACGCCCCCCTAAGTTTATGAACAGTATCCCGAACAGCCTCAAGCAAGGGAGACGGGGAAAAAGGAGAAACAGAAGAAGGGGGGTGCTTGAAAAACTCAGCTATCAGGTGGGGAATAACCTCAACATCAGTCTCTGAGCGAAACTGGTATCCTTTGTGTTTTAGTTCCTCGCGCAACTCGCTGTAATTTTCAATAATCCCATTCACAACTACTGCTATTCGCATAGCCGTATCCATATGAGGATGGGCATTGTACTCCTCAGGTTTACCATGAGTTGCCCAGCGAGTGTGACCAATACCAATTTGAGAGGGTGTTTCTACTTGTTCTAGCTTAGAACGCAGATTGTAAAGTTTACCTTTTGCCCGGACACAATTCACTTCACCTTCCCATATCGTGGCGATTCCCGCAGAATCGTATCCCCGATACTCTAGTTTTTCCAGCCCAGATAGCAAAATTTCTGTTGCCGCTTGAGTGCCAATATACCCAACGATTCCGCACATTTGATCACACCACTCTTGTTATAGGACTAATAAACCCAGTATAGTCAATAGCACAAAGGTAGCATTTTGGCAAAAAAATGGCTTTGTCTTAAAAAAAGAGATCCCCGACTTCTGTTGAGAAGTCAGGGATTTCCATCTTCTGTCCCGTTAGGACTAGTGTTTCACCACAGGAACTTCGCCGGGTACAGAAACCCGGTTTCTTCGAGAAACCGGGTTTCTCAGAGATCGTTGAGCCTGCAAAGTAGCTTTGGCAGACTACTAGGTGGAGTTATAAAAAAAATTGCAAGCTGGACATGACTCACCATTGTTATCAATGGTACGTAATGCCCAGCCTCCACTACTAAAAGTGCTTCCTATCGAGATAATGAATTGTGCTCCGAAGGGAAAATTTAGTAAGCCAGACCCATACTGCGAGTCGTTTCGGCTCCTAAATAAACGCGGATGCTTAAAAAGTCGGTAGGACAAGCCGTTTCACATCGCTTGCAGCCCACACAATCTTCAGTACGGGGAGAAGAAGCGACTTGAGCAGCTTTGCAGCCATCCCAAGGAACCATCTCTAGTACGTCAGTAGGGCAAGCACGAACGCATTGTGTACAGCCGATGCAGGTATCGTAGATTTTTACGGTATGAGACATTGAAAAAAAGCTCCTTTGAGAGAGTTTTTCTGGTTTGAAAGAATCATAATCATGGCTTAGTTTACCGCAGTGGCTGATCGTCCGTAATTAAAAGGCTACATAACTTTAAAGAATGTAATAAGCACCTTTAAATTGCAGTCAAGCTATTGTGCATCTTGCACCTAGCCCTAGCGATTAGAAATCGCGGCTATACAAACGAAGTCCGCCTGCGCGGACTGACGGAAAATCAAGGGTTTAGAACCCGCGCAGGCGGGTTTTGCCTGTGTAGCCGCGACTTTAGTCGCCTGGTGCAAGATCTGAGCTATTGTGCATTTAAACGAGGATGTATTGCGTAGCTCTAATGACTGTCTGGCAAAGCTTTGGTGATGGTGAATTTTGAGTTTTGGATTGCCTAAGTTGAGTATTTTGTCTTATATCAATCTCCTTTCAAGCACCAGCTTTTGGAGCACGGCTTGCATTATATAGATAGGTGAATAAAAAGTCAACCACAAGAAGTGCTTGGCACGGTTCTCATCCTCCCACTTGCAGCTTGATAGA
Source organism: Brasilonema sp. CT11 (assembly GCF_017982655.1). GTDB lineage: Bacteria > Cyanobacteriota > Cyanobacteriia > Cyanobacteriales > Nostocaceae > Brasilonema. The sequence goes on from NZ_JABXYX010000070.1 coordinate 18,018, forward strand.
TAAGGCTTGAGTCTACTGACAAAATAAGCTATATACAGTGGAAGCATCCCAATGCGTGTGAACTGCATTTGGCATCAAGAGCGAACATTTGGGATGGTCCCGATACAGTGACAAATTCTTGAACACACGGTGACTTCAATGCTGGGTCAAACAATATGTGGACGCTACCGCATTATCCAAAAGATAGGAAAAGGGGGGTTTGGTGTCACTTTCTTAGCTGAAGATACGCAACGACCGGGGAATCCTCAGTGCGTTGTCAAGCAATTGAAACCTCAGTCTGATGATCCTTACACTCTACACTACGCGAAACGTTTCTTTGACCAGGAAGCAGAGATACTGGAAATATTAGGAAATCATGACCAAATCCCAAGACTTTTAGCACATTGTGAACAAAATCAAGAATTTTATATCGTTCAGGAATACATTAAAGGTCAAGACCTCAACCAAGAAGTTTTTTCCAAAAGACAACTCAGTGAAGCTGAGGTGATTAAGCTTTTAAAAGAGATTTTAGAGGTCTTAGCCTTTGTTCATCAAAAACGGGTCATTCATCGAGATTTAAAACCCTCGAATATTATGCGACGTGAGTCAGATGGCAAGATTGTGCTGATTGACTTTGGTGCAGTCAAGCAAGTCACCACTCAAATAGCTAATGCTCAAGGACAAACTCAGTTTACTGTTGCTATTGGTACTCCTGGTTATGTGCCAAGCGAACAAGCCAATGGTCAACCAACATTAAGCAGTGACATCTATGCAGTTGGAGTTATTTGTATTCAAGCTTTGACAGGGATGAATCCCGCATTCCCAACTGACCCCCGTACAGGTGAAATTATTTGGCGCGATCGCACACAGGTTAGTCCTAAGTTAGCTGATATTATAGACAAAATGATCTGTTATGACTACCGTCAGCGTTACCAGTCAGCAGATGAAGCTTTGCAAGCTTTAAAAACGCTATTACCTGATACTTCAGTTAGCAATCAAACGCAGAAGCAGCCTGACACTAAAGTCTCTACAACTAAACCACCAACCCAGCCACCAGGCGTACCCAAAAAACTTTTAATCGGCTCGGTAATAGCAGCAGTATTTGCTACAAGTCTTGTTGTCATCTATATTTTTAAACCTTCAAAGTCAGAAAAATTCCTACCATATGAAAATTCTAATTTTGGGATAAAAATAAAGTATCCTCAAAGCTGGAAAAACCCAGAGAATAGAACCAATCCTATTGCAGGAGAAGTGGCTACATTTGTATCTCCGAAACAAAGTGATACAGATGATTTTCAAGAAAAGGTGATTATAAGCGTTGAAGATTTTTCAGGAACTTTAGAGGAATTTAGCAATGAGTTAATGAAGGAAAATAACAATCTATTAAAAGCAAATCAAATCAAATCAAGTGACTCTTTTCTTGCCAATAGACGAGGAAAAGTATTATTATTTACTGTAAAATATGGAAAAAAAACTTTGCAAAATTTGCAATTTTTTACTTTAAAAGGTGATAAGGCATATGTCATTACTTACACAGCAGAAAAAAATAATTATGATGAGTTTATCGAAACGGTAGAGGCAATGATGAAATCATTTGAAATTCAATGAAGATGACAAAGCATGGCATTATGTTGCTGTTGAGCAATTATTGAAAGGCTACAGCGAAGAAGATGCTATCTACGACACAGACAGCAAGAATCATCTACCCATCTCCCCACCTCTCTACTGCTGATACTTTCTAATAAATTCCAGCACTTTTTGGTAATCAGCTGTATTTCCTTGTTGTCCAAACAAGTCAGCTGCTTTTTGCAAATCAGCAATTCCTCCCTGCTTGTCTCCCAAGTTGGCGCGAACATTACCCCGGTTGCCATAAGCTTTGGCAAGGTTGGGATTAATCCGCAGTGCTTGGTTGTAATCAGCGATCGCTGCTTGCTTGTCTCCCAAGTTGGCGCGGGCATTACCCCGGTTGTAGTAAACTTCGGCATCGTTGGGATTAATCCGCAGTGCTTGGTTGTAATCAGCTATTGCTGCTTGCTTGTCTCCCAACTCGGCGCGGGCAAGACCCCGGTTGTTGTAGGCTTCGGCAAGGTTGGGATTAATCCGCAGTGCTTGGTTGTAATCAGCTATTGCTGCTTGCTTGTCTCCCAACTCGGCGCGGACAATACCCCGGTTGTAGTAGGCCTTGGCATAGTTGGGATTAATCCGCAGTGCTTGGTTGTAATCAGCGATCGCTGCTTGCTTGTCTCCCAACTCGGCGCGGGCAAGACCCCGGTTGACATAAGCTTGGGCAAAGTTGGGATTAATCCGCAGTGCTTGGTTGTAATCAGCGATCGCTGCTTGCTTGTCTCCCAAGTTGGCGCGGGCAACACCCCGGTTGTAGTAGGCGTTGGCATAGTTGGGATTAATCCGCAGTGCTTGGTTGTAATCAGCTATTGCTGCTTGCTTGTCTCCCAACTCGTCGCGGGCAAGACCCCGGTTGTAGTAGGCATCGGCAAGGTTGGGATTAATCCGCAGTGCTTGGTTGTAATCAGCTATTGCTCCTTTAAAGTCTCCTTTTGTATACTTATCTCCAGCCTGAATAAAGAAGTCGTCAGCTTTGGGTTGTGTCGCTACTTGAGTATTAGGCACAGAAACTCCCACATCTACCCCAGCTTTTGCTGAAATTATTAAAAACGTATTGATGGGAATGCCTAAGTTAAAGCCTGTTTTGATTTCTTTGGTATCTTTGTCAGCTCTGCCGTGAATTCCTATCAGTTCACCTTTTTCATTCAAGACTGCACCACCACTCATGCCGTCTGACGTATTATTGCTGTACACCAAGGCGTAACCTTCACGCAGCGGTTTTGAGGCATTAGCAGTAATTTTCCCTTCGCTGAAAGTGTAAGTTGACTGGTTGATTGCAAACGTCGGTGCAGGGAAACCAGCTATATAAGCTGTTGTGCCTTCTGTGCTAGCGTCGGAGTTACCTATGTTGGCTACTGTATAATTTTGACTGCTAGTAAACTGCACCACAGCTAAGTCTACTCCTGTTTGTAATGGTTTCACACTGCTGTAGTTTAGTGAATGGCGCTGACCATCAGGAGTGACAATTTCATATTTATCTGCCACTTCTACCACATGATATGATGTCAGAACAGTGTAAGTATTGCCCTCTTTCTTGATAATCACCCCGGAACCGTACCTTGGCTTTTTACTTTGGATCAGTACTGTGATTTCCTTGGCAGTTTTATTCACCTCAGCTGGAGAGAGTGCCACAGCCACTTGCGTTTGCACAAGGGCAATTGATACTCCAATCAGTACTGGTGCCAGTCTATAATAAAATTTCATTATTCAATTTTTAGTAAAATATAGATACGCTTCAAAATCAATATTGACTGGATCGTTGCTTGTGTCGCCGCCATTTTGATTCACGGTGTTTCCAGCTGCCAAAGCACGGCGATCAAATAACTGGCGTGCTGTAGCGTCAGGATCGCTACCTGGTTTGAGAGTAAATAACAAAGTTGTATCTGTACAAGCAGCGTTTTTTTCAGCAACGGCGCACACAACAGGTTGTCCCTTGAGCATACCTGGTTTGATATATTTCAGCGTACCGTTGTCATAGCTCCTCTGAAATCTGCGAGACACCTGCTGACAGCGTTGCTGAGGCGTCAATCCTGTAAAATACTTGGAAACCCAGCGAATCACCGGCAGGTCTTTTCCGTCTTGTGTATGAACAAATGTTGTGGGTACACCATTGCTTTTACTGCAGGAGAAGGTTGGACTTTCTGCGTAGCTGGGTTGATTTAGAGTTGTAGTTGTGGCAATGGTAGTCAGCGTAGCTAGACTGAAAACTCTCACACTCCACGTCAAAACTTGACTAGACATTCCCAATTTCATAAGTGCAGTTTACTAAAAAGGTAAAGCTTTGGTTTGGAAGAAGAAATTAAACTACAAATTTAAATAGCACGATTTCGGATCATGTCCAGATATATCAGTTTTACTGATATTTTTAAAGTAAAAAATGATTAAGATAAGTCAGCGAACTTGTACTACTGTCTTAATTGGCACAGCCCAACTCAGGCGCACAATCATCTTGTGCAACTTTTCATCAGCTTCCTTACCATCAACAAACACTGAAGGAGCATCCCACAATGGATAGGCGTGCATCCCGTTCACACCCACAACCTCACCCCGACGATTGAGCAATGGTCCGCCACTCATACCCTTTTGGATATCATTGGTGTAACCAATCTGGTAACCTCCCTCTAAGGCTTTGGGTAACACCAAAGATACCTTTCCAGTGGTGAAGGTAAAGTTTTTTGCCTCTTGTTTCTCTTGTTCAAACGGAAACCCAGCCGCAAACACCTCATCCCCCTCTTTGGGAAAAGAACCAACAGATGCGACAGCATACACAGCGTTAGTGGGGCGAAACTGCAATATCGCCAAATCATTGCCTTGTAGAGATATTGCACTCAATGTCTTTGCTTGCCAAATGCGACCATCAAAAGTTTGAATACGATAAGGGGGCTTGTCTGCTCGCAGCACATGAGCATTTGTGACAACTGTATAAACAGATTTTTGTTTTTTTAATATAATACCGGAGCCTAAGAAATTCTTTGACATCACTTTGACTGCGATCGCCTGCGCCTGCTTCTGAATTTCTTCTTCTGATAGTTGTGTAGGCAGTGGTTTGACTGTCGTATCCGTGCTACTAACTTTACTGTGTGAGTCAGAAAAACTGATATTTGCTGCCCATATCAAAAGCGCAATTAATAAACCGCCAACACAAACAGTCTGTGTTGATTTACGCCAATTCATCTAAGGAGTATTACTAGCGCTTGGGCTAGATTGAGAATTTGACTGAACTGTTGGGCTGAACTTCTGCTTTCTTGAGGTATAAATAGACATCTACAACAATAAGTTACCTGTAAGAAACTAGGCTACAAACAAAAGTAGCAGTATTTTTGAATCATATCCAGATATCTTTTCATATTTACAAGACTGGATATTTTCTATCTCAGTCGGTTGTCTCGTTATTAGACATCTCCAGAAATTAATTGTGCGTTGTCTGCAACCCTTGTAGAGACGTTCCATGGAACGTCTCTACATTGTTTTTCACGACTATGTCTATTGCCTAGATTGAAACAACAGCCATGCTGGTCATTGACCCAGTTCAGACTTTTCAAAACGCCTAACTTCAAATCCCCGTAAATTTTCTGGTTCCTCGTATGCTATCAAAACTTTTTGAACCATCGCAGCGGGTGGTCCTTGGTAACACCAACGAATCATTTGTCCTACAAGCGTTTGACTACCTTCAAACACTGCTTCCACGCGACCATCTGGGAGATTTCGTACCCAACCTGTCAATCCAAGTTGGATAGCTGTATCCACGGTGGAGTAGCGATACCCTACTCCTTGAACTCTTCCAGAAATGAATACATGAGCGCGGACTTGCTTTGGGTGCGGTGTGGTATTCTGCATTAACTGGTCAAGTCTTTACTATTTTCAGTTTACCTTGTTTATGATCCACCAAAGAATTTTAAAATCCAACTAACTTGTGTATGTCTAACTTGCCACCATTAACAACAGAAACTATTTGGGCAATCCTGAATGAGGAGATTGATGATGCGACAGTCAACCAATTGGTATGGCATTGCTTGGGGTATCGCTATGACTCATCAACAGGAGGGTGGGACACTCACCAAGTCGCACCAGAATGGCGGGATGAGTACCCACAACCACCAGATTTTATCGATAGTCGCCCTGCAACTGTCAAGCTGACTCGTTCTATTCCTCAAGAGAACAAACAGTCATTGAAAGAAAAACTAGGTTTCAAAGGTTATAAAATTGGTGAATTTGGACCTCGGCAAACACGGAGGGCAACAGCGGCAAATTGGTTGTTAAGTTATATGCAACTCAACGGCATTCACCTGTGATTGGGCTGTTCGCGTAGCGAAGGCAAGGATTATAACACGTGCAAAAGGCACAGAGCATTGCTCTGTGCCGTCACAGGAAGGATCTGTGTTTTACCCAATTGAAAACTGCTAATCATCAAGTGATTTACTCGGTACTTCAATTGCTGTCACATCAATTGTGCCTTCTGGAGTTAAGCGCTGAAAATGTCCCTGTTGCACCATCAACTGTTCCCCACAATTAGGACACTGCAACTGAGACTGTTTTAAACCCGTAAATTGGTATCTACAAACGGGACATTGATCGGTTACCAAGTTGTATTGCAGCCAGAAGCGAAACCCAAAAAAAATGAGAATGGGTGCCAACAACAATAGCCCAACAATAATCACCAAGGAGTTAACCAACCAGCCCAAGCCTAATGACGCCAGCAACCATGTAATTGCTAGCAAGGTGAGCCAAGGGCGTAAATTAGACAGATTAAGCTGAAACGTTTTAAGGCTCATTTTTTAAATGTCTCTTGCTCTCCCTCTAGGATAGCGATTTTATTAACACAGTCCTAGTCATGCTCTGCATACAGTAACAAGCACAACGTCGGTATAAACTCCATTAAAGCTAAAAAGTCAATAGTGACTCATTAATTCTTAATATAAATGAGTCACAAAACTCAACAAAGATGCAATGCGTGACTATGAACTCTTAACGCCAGACTTAAGCTGCTCTTGCAAGCGCAGCGCAAAAGTATCGATACCAAATAGAGCGATCGCCTGTTCTCGCAACCATCGCCCATCACAACGTTGGTCATCTCCTTTGAGTATTTCTATACAAGCTTGTGCCACTGCATTTGGATCGCGGTGTGGAACGCGCCACCCCAGTTTACCATTCTGTAGTGGTTCAGCTGACCCATCTGCATCACCAGACAACACGGGGATACCACAAGCCATCGCTTCTAAATAGACAATGCCAAAACCTTCAGCAGAAGGCATTACGTAAGCATCAGCAAGACAGTAGTGTTCTACTAATTCTTCTGTGGGAACGAACCCAGCAAAGACAACGCGATCGCCAACGCCTAAATCTTGAGCAAGTTTGGCTAATCGAGGTTGATCATCGCCACGACCAATAACCAAATATTTTACCTCAGGGAAAACCTCAGCTATTTGTGGTAACGCTTGAATTGTGACATCTACACCTTTATAAATATCACCAGACCACAGTCGCGTCACGGTCATCAGTACTTTTGCTCCTGTCAAATCATAGCGTTCTAACAACGCTGTCGATTTTGTTCCTGGAGTAAAGTTATTATCATTCACAGCACAAGGTAATAGTTTGACTTTGTTACGATCAAGATTATTGACAGCACAGGCGATTTGACGAGTGTAACGACTGACTGTCCAAATTTGTGCTGCTTTTTGCAAACTAGATTTCGTAAGGGTTGGTAACGCCTGCCAAACTTCTTTACCATGAGTCATAACTGTGTAAGGTATTCCCAAAGGTTGACACAACAAACCAACTAAGGGGGCAAGGTTTACATGACCACAGAAAACGTGACTTGGTCGCTGACGCAACAGATGGGAAAGTAATGCTAGAGTGATTCTGACTCGTCCCAGTTGAGGGGACTGGGATTTGAAGTAATGAAATTTTAAACGTTCTGACTCAAAAGGATTTGAGCAATTCTGACTATCTCTGAGTAAAAATACCTCTGCATAGAAAGGTTCGTCAAGTGCTAGGTAGGCTCGAAAAATATCCTTTACATATGATTGAATTCCGCCTTCTCCCTCAAAAACTTCTAGGAACACGAAGACTTGATTTACTTTAGTGTTGGAATTTTGACTGAAATCTATACGTTTTTGTGTGAGAATTTTATCCATAATTGACTACTTTGCTTCGAGATTAGCATTCTCAAACTACTATTTTGTAGTCAATTTCATTGAAAACTCTTACGGCTGCCCCTGTAAACCATACTTGACGATGAGTAAGCAATTTCTCCCATCTGCACCACGTTCATAGACAACGTGGTCAGCTAAACGCCGCAGAAGAAACCATCCATATCCTCCTACTTGAAGTGTACCTGGCTGTGGTTCTTCAAGCGCATCAGGATTGAAAGGTTTTCCATAATCCCAGATTCTCATCTCCAACCGATCCATCCATAAAGAAACATCAATTTCTATGGCTGTTTCCGGAGGTAAAGCATGATGAGCGTGACGTACGGCGTTGGTAAAGCCTTCTGCTAATGCTAGGTTGAGGCGATAGAGTTGACTTTCTGACCAACCAAGTTGAAACAAGTGTTGTAGACAAAATCGTTCAAACCATTGTTGCACCTGATTTAGAAGCTTCAGTTCGCTCTTCACCGTCAGATGGTCTTGCTGCACGATGCTTAGCATTGACCTTGACTTATGATAAGTGAGTGAAAAATGTTTGTACCTTTTGTATATTACAGATTTTAGATTCTGCAATATAGTGTCCATACAAAATTTAAATCCGAAATGCAACCTGGTTAATGAAAGTTAACGCCTGTTTATTTCTCAAGAAAAGCACATCTTGTACTTTTCCAGAAACAAAGAGCTTTCAAAGAACTTTGTGTGGACACTTCCTCGTTGTCATCACCGGGGATTTTAAGAAGATTTCGCTTCATATATCCCAACTGCTTTGGTTCCCAGCACACCACATGGTGCCCAAGTAGGCTGAGTGTTATTTGCTTGTTAATTCGAGTGTTGGGTTCCTATGCTGCAATCAACAAAGTAGGTTTCCACCTTTTGAGTGATGCAATCTATTTTAGCGTATTTTTTGACAAAGCTGAAGCCTAGCGACTGGTTTATCTAGCCAGTGCAGGCTCAGTTAAAGAAAGTTTGAGGTTCTATATAGAACCTCAAACTTGGTAGCTAATGCAATGCCCGTATTTATTTGGGTAACTAATTTAGAACAGTCCAAAAGTAAAGGACTTATCAATTGGGAAAGTTGCACCAATTCCCAACCATAAGGTCACCAAGGTACCAAATAAGAATACCGTAGTTGCTACTGGACGGCGGAAGGGGTTTTGGAACTTATTCACGTTCTCAATAAAGGGAACGAGTATTAGTCCTAAGGGTACGGAACCCATCGCTACCACTCCTAAGAGCTTGTTAGGAACTGAACGCAAAATCTGAAATACGGGATAGAGATACCACTCTGGTAGAATTTCCAGCGGTGTAGCGAAGGGATTCGCTGGTTCTCCACTCATGACAGGATCTAATACAGATAAAGCCACGATACAAGCAAAAGATCCCATAATCACAATTGGGAAGACGTACAGCAGGTCATTAGGCCAAGCTGGTTCGCCGTAGTAATTGTGACCCATGCCTTTTGCTAGTTTGGCTCTTAACTTTGGATCGCTCAGATCAGGTTTTTTGTGTGTCGCCATTTTTTAATGTGCTCTCCTGCTGAAATTAATTTCAAGCTTTTGTCAAAACCATCATAAGTGTGGGCATTAACTTTTAGCTTAAGATGCGAGTGGGCTGCTCTTTGATTTGTTATGTTTAGTCTTTAACTTTCCATAAGTTTAGAACAAACGACTCGATCTTGAAACTAACAGTTTATGCCCGACCGTTCACAACTTGCGATTACAATGGGCCGGAAATCCCTTGTTTACGAATCATCAAGAAGTGGAACAGCATGAAGACGGCAATTAGCCAAGGTAGCACAAAGGTGTGTGCGCTGTAGTAACGAGTTAGTGTCGCTTGACCAACGCTGGAGCCGCCACGTAGTAAGTCAGCCATCAGGGTACCGACCACGGGAATTGCTTCTGGTACACCACTTACAATTTTCACCGCCCAGTAGCCAACTTGGTCCCAAGGCAATGAATAGCCAGTCACACCAAAAGAAACTGTGATCACAGCTAGAATGACACCACTCACCCAAGTCAATTCGCGGGGCTTTTTAAACCCACCCGTCAGGTAAATCCGGAAAACGTGCAAAATCATCATCAGCACCATCATACTGGCAGACCAGCGGTGGATGGAACGAATGAGCCAGCCAAAGTTCACATCATTCATGATGTGCTGTACTGAGGTATACGCTTCAGCAACAGTTGGTCTGTAGTAGAATGTCATGGCAAATCCAGTCGCGAACTGGATAAGAAAGCACACAAGAGTGATTCCACCCAAGCAGTAGAAGATATTGACGTGAGGAGGGACATACTTGCTGGTGACGTCCTCAGCAAGCGCTTGAATCTCTAAGCGCTCCTCAAACCAGTCGTAAACATTAGCCATACAAGCTCAGGTTCCTAAAAATCGATTCGCGGTTGATAAACTTCCCAAATTGTTTCAGCTTTGGGATTTTAGTTAAACAGGCATTTGCTCATTTATTTTTGAGCAGTCAGAATGTTAAAAGTTTAAAAAAAACTTTACACTCTGAAAAGAGGGTATGTATTGCGTTCTCTTTGGCGTCAAACACACAGTGGTGGTGGACACAATGTCGATTTTATCTTTTTGGAAGTAGAATGTGCGCTCTTTAATTTTGATCTTGACTGAACAATTAGATGAGAGCAATGCACCACTTCTATAAAAAAAGTAACATAGTCGAGAGACAGATTTCATCAAAAAGTAAAGACGCTTAGGCAAACTCTGGCAATTTGGGTTGAAAGTGGAAGTAAAAATGGGATTCATGCAGAAGAAAGTTTTTCGGGCGGGATTATCCCTGTTATTAGCATTTTGGGTAGGTTTTTGCGGTTTTTGTCAACCTGCCTTGGCTTTGAGCGACGAACAAAAGCTAGTAGCACAAGTGTGGAGAATTGTTAATCGGACATATTTGGATGAAACATTTAATCATCAAAACTGGGCGTCGGTACGGCAAGAGGCTCTGGCAAAGCCGCTCAAAGATGACCAATCTGCTTATTCAGCAATTCAAAACATGCTCCAGAGTCTTGACGACCCTTTTACCCGTTTTTTAAATCCAGAACAGTACCGCAGTCTACAAGTCAATACTTCTGGGGAACTCACAGGAGTTGGATTGCAAATCGCTCTCAATGCCGAGACGGGTTTATTAGAGGTTGTAGCCCCCATAGCAGGTTCACCAGCAGAAAAAGCTGGAATTAGACCGCGCGATCGGATCTTAAAAATTGAGGGTATCTCCACAGAAAAACTTACCCTTGACGAAGCTGCAGCCAAAATGCGGGGAGCGATTGGTAGTTCTGTCACTTTGTTCATGCAACGAGACAAGGAAGAATGGCAAGTTCAACTGGTGCGCGATCGCATTGCACTCAACCCAGTCGTAGCAGAATTACGCTCTTTCCCTCAAGGAAAGTCTATCGGCTATCTTCGCCTCACACAATTTAACGCCAATGCTCCTATGGAGTTAGCACATGCCATTTCCAGTTTAGAAAAAAAAGGCGCTGATGCCTACATTCTCGATTTGCGAAATAACCCAGGCGGACTATTACAAGCTGGAGTTGAGATTGCCCGCTTGTGGTTAGAATCTGGTACCATTGTTTACACAGTGAATCGTCAAGGCACTCAGGGAAGCTTTGAAGCATTTGGCCCAGCCATGACTCGTGATCCACTAGTGGTTTTGGTCAATCAAGGAAGCGCCAGTGCTAGCGAGATTCTTGCTGGTGCGTTGCAAGATAATGGTCGTGCGACTTTAGTAGGAGAAACCACCTTTGGCAAAGGTTTAATCCAGTCCTTATTTGAATTATCCGATGGTTCTGGCTTAGCTGTCACTATTGCTAAGTATGAAACCCCCAACCACCGCGATATCAATAAACAAGGTATAAAGCCAGACAAATTGATTTCCTCTGAACCAATCACTCGCGAACAGATTGGCACAGAAGCAGACGTTCAATATCAAGCAGCTATAGAACTTTTGGCGAAAAACTCTGTAGTAGCAGGCGCAGCATGAGAAGAGGATAGGGAGAGTGAGAGAGTGAGAGAGCGAGGGAGTGAGGGAGTCAGAGACTTCTAATTTGGAATTTCAAATTTTGAATTGATTTCCTCTCTCGTTCCCTCACGCGAAAGGCACTAGCTCTCACTCTCTTGTTATCTTTCACAGCAAAGGTTGTGCTTGTTTTAACACTGTTAAATCAACAGAAGCCAGACGCGTATAAGCATGATCGATAACGCGCTTTCCCCGGAGAAAGCCTGTGTTAGCGCCAGGGCAAATGTATTGTAGTGTTTCTGGCGTGAACCGATCTAATAGTAACTTGACACTTTTGATTTGTCGGAACCAGTGAAAAGTTTTAGCCCTTCGTAGGGGTACAGGTTCACCTTGCTGGTTGGGGAGGATATGACGTCCGGTAAATAGTACGCCTCCTCGCTCTTGGTAGTATAGACTTGATGAGCCAGGAGAATGACCAGGTGTCCAAATTAATTGCGCTGTTGAATTTAAGGTAAAATCTATATTAAAGGTAGTTACATCTACTCCGGGTAATAAGTAAGCTTCTTGCTCCTGAATCAAAACTTCACAACTGAAAGTTTTTTTAATTTCTGCTGTTTTGCCAATAGCGCCTCGATGAGTCAGAAATAGGTGGCGCACGCCTCCATGCGATCGCAAAAAATCTTGATGAATTTGATCCCAAGCTGGACAATCTATGAGAATATTGCCTTCGTTTCTTACAATAAAATAAGCAGTCCCCCCTAATGTGTCTCTGTTTGGTGGAAATGCAAAAATTGTACTTAGCGCCAAATCCGAGCGGGGGTTTTCACAAATCAGGACTTCGTTAGAGAAGACCGCTCGTGGTAGCTTTGCCGTATAATTATTGGACTCTTGAGGCAAGGAACACATGAGAAAAACTGTTAGATGAGGAGTTGTCGAAAATCAGGTGACAGTGTTGGACAATTGAAGTAGAAACGCAAAATTTCCCAGGACTGTTGACTGTTGTCAGAAAAATTGAATTTTGGGGGCATATGCTTGTGGTTGGGGCTGCAAAGCGCTTGACGACAAGCAAAATTTAACATATTAAAACAACTGAAAGTCACATGAATTTTTGGTTTCTTCTTCTACTGGCACTAATCACTTATTTGATGGTGCAGCGCAGTGTTGCTCAAATCACCAGAACGCCTGTGTGGCTGCTGTGGCTAGTACTCATGATACCAGCACTGCTATGGACAACTTGGACAATGGTATACGGGGCAAAACAACCTCCGCCAAGAGCGTTGATGATTTGGCCTTTAATTGTCTGTCCTCTGTTATACTGGGTATTGTTTCAGTGGGGGCGTCGCTCGCTAAAGGGAACTCATACTGAACCACAAAAAGTACCACAATCACAACCGGATATACATAATATCGCAGAACCAGCACCAGTGCGTCCCATTGAGCCAACAGAAGAAACCCAGCTAAGAAATTGTTTTCCCTGGTCTGTATACTACATTCAAAACATTGAGTATCGACCCCAGGCAATCATCTGTCGAGGTCAATTGAGGACGGCACCAGGCAACGCCTACGAGCGGATTAAGGCAAATGTTGAGAAAGAATTTGGCGATCGCTTTTTAATTATTTTTCAAGAAGGTTTTACTAATAAACCTTTCTTCGTGCTTGTTCCTAATCCTCAATTTGCAAAACCTAACAGTCGCGGTCAACAAAAGATAACACGACCAGGATTAGCGCTCATACTCCTAGCACTGACATTGGTAACGACTACCTTGGTGGGTGTGCGATTTGCTGGTGTCAATTCTACAATGGTTGCATCCAACCCAGCCGAACTTCTCAAGGGATTGCCTTATGCCTTAGCCTTGATAACGATTCTGGGTACGCACGAACTTTGTCACTATTTAACGGCACGATACTACAAAATTCGTTCAACCCTGCCTTACTTTATCCCAATGCCTTACTTTTTGGGAACCTTCGGTGCATTTATTCAAATGCGTAGTCCAATTCCCAACCGCAAAGCTTTATTCGACGTCAGTATCGCCGGACCCCTTGCTGGCTTTATCATGACCTTACCACTTCTGGTATGGGGTTTGGCTCATTCCGACATAGTTCCCCAGCCAGAAAAAACAGGATTGCTCAACACAAATGCGCTCAATCCCCAATATTCAATTTTACTGGCGCTACTTTCAAAGCTAGCTCTGGGAAGTCAGCTAACATCAAACTCAGCTATTCATATGCATCCAGTCGCAGTCGCTGGTTTTCTCGGACTAATTGTAACAGCACTGAATTTAATGCCAGTAGGACAACTAGATGGAGGTCACATAGTCCATGCGATGTTTGGACAAAGAACAGCAGTTGTTATTGGTCAAATTTCTCGCTTGTTACTGCTGCTACTTTCTTTGATACAACCAGAATTTTTTCCGTGGGCACTTATCTTATTGTTCTTACCATTGATTGATGAACCTGCTTTAAATGATGTAACAGAACTTGATAATAAGCGTGATATAGCGGGATTGCTAGCAATGGCTTTGTTAGTCATCATTGTTTTACCGCTGCCGCAAGTACTTGCTAGCTTATTACATATTTAACAACCGATTGCGGAGCAAACCTGGAGGATTGTCGAGTTTCAAAAGCTACTCAAACAGCGTAAAGAAATAGCAGTCCTCACCACTAGTTACTTTTAATCCAATCTCGAACAGTACGAATCACAGTATTTTCGTTTTGAGTTTGGCGCTGTTGCAAAAATTGATTGAGCGCTTGTGCAGATACTTTGGTAAAGGCAAGGCTAAATTCGGACTCAACATAGTCCCGATGAGACGCATTTGTTTGCAGGTGATAAATTTTCAATCCGTGTTTTTTGGTATAGCACCAGACTTCAGGAATCCCTAGGGCAAGGTATACCCCCATTCTGTGGGTAGAAGGACTCGTGATATCCACAACAATAACCAAATCGGGCGGCAAATCTTTAGGAATGTCAGGATCGAGTCCTTGGAGTTGATTGGCGTTCTGAATATAGAAACAAGTATCCGGTTCTGCACCAATATCGCGATCCTCCCTATCTAAGGTTGTTGATCCCAAATCAATAACATTTAATTCCAATTCCTCTGTCAGAGTTGTGACAATTCTTGCCAACAGGCGATTAATGATTTCGTGGAGTTTGGATGGCATCTTAATTTGAAGGATTCCCTGATCATAGGTCAGACGAGCCGCGCGGTGGTCACCCATATCAGCCAATAGGGCTTTGTAAGTTTGCCAACTCACATTGGGAAGCACAATATTCTGGGTGACTTTGCCTTGAAAGTCTTCTAGTTCAAGCTCACTCACTTGTGTGGAAATCATCACCATATGTGCTGTCTCCGTAGTTAAGACTATATTACCAGAGCGTTTTTCTCTTGGGTGCTTTATCTATTATCCACGGTTCAAAAGTGCATCAGGAATGTCAAAAATACTGCTACTAGCTTGCCAAACAGGGGAATTCCCATACTCGTAGTAGCAGTACTTTTGCATGCATTGTAATTCTTTGTTACCTCACCGACTTGAGGCTATCAACTTGCTTGGTAAACAAATCGCTGAAAATGCTCATGACAGTACGATTACGTACCTTAATATTTGCACTGATTGACATCCCTGATTGCAGAGGTAATTCCTGATTGTTAACACGCAAAAATTGTTTATCTAAGCGTATTTTAGCAGGAAAACTCTCATATGGACGAACTTGTTCAGGTGGCAAGGCATCAGAACCAATCCAAACTAGCTCACCTTTAATATCGCCAAACTCACTAAAGGGGAAAGAGTCAATTCTAATATTGACTTTCATTCCTTTTCTCACAAAACCAATGTCTTTATTGGTGAGAAAAACTTTAGCTGTCAGAGCTTCATCAGGGACAATTTTGAGCACTGGTTGACTAGAACTAGCAACAAATCCGGGAGACTTGGCTTTGAGATCGAAAACAATTCCATCAGATGGAGCACGCAGTTCTTGATATTGTAAAGTGACTTGAGCTTGGCTAATCTGACTGTCAATTTCAGTAATCTGCTTCTCATTTTCTATGATTGCTTTGTTCAAGTCTCTATCAACAGTTGCAATTTGTTTTTCATTGTCAGCAATTTTTGTGAGTAAATCCTTTTTTGCTCCAGACATTGTATTTAGGAGCTTTTCTTTGGATTGGGCGATCGCATATTGTAAACGCGCTTGTTCCTGCCTTAACTGTTCCATTTCAGCTTGCTGCTGACTCACTTCCTGTTTTTGCTTGAGGTATTGTACGCGAGAAATTCCTCCTTGTTTAGCAAGTGGTTCGATACCATTAAGAATGGTCTGACTAACATCTTTAACTTGTTTAGCAGAGGAGAACTGAATTTGCGCTTGAGTAAGCTGTCTTTCTAATTTTTCTGTTTCCAATTTAGCATCTGCGAGTCTAGAATTTAATTCTGCTTTGCTAAATTCTAGACGAGCTTCTTCCTCTGGCGCTAACTGATGATTTTGAGATTTTTCACTCAACTGAGCACGATACAACCGATTTTCGGCTATCAGCGCTATTCGATTTTTTGTCAAAGAAGCGAACTCTGGAGGGAGATTAGTTCGCTCAATGAATTGCGGATTTGATAAAGCATTTTTCGCAACAAGTTGGCTACGGTAAAATTGAACTTCCTGCATTAATGTATTGCGAACTTTCTGTAGAGAAAGCAGTTGCGATCGCGCTGTTGTTGGATCTAGCCTTAACAGTACATCGCCACGGTGTACCTTTTGTCCATCCTTAACATAAACAGCTTTCACAACCCCGTTCACAGGTGTTTGTATTTCTTTTACGGTATCTTGCGGTTCAAGTTTACCCTGGGCTGGAACTGCTTCGTCAATTTTGGCAAAACTTGCCCAAATCACTACCAAAGTTGTCATTCCCAACAGTCCCCAAAGAATCACCCGTGAGAACAAAGGCGACTGTTTCAGCACAACAGATGGTGTAGATTCGTTCTGTTGGACAATTTGTACAGGTACTTTAATCTCAGTGTCTAATATTTTTCCAGAGACAACACGTTTGTGATCAAGTTTCATTGCTTTCAATTCACTCATAGCCGTAGTTTTTATCAGTTATCAGTTATCAGTTACCAGTTATCAGTTATCAGGTAGGAAACGGACTCGTCCACCCCTTGTTCACTGTTCACTGCAGCTGGTACTGTTTACTGTTTACTGTTCACTGTTCACTGATTTAAAGCTGTGCTTCTTGTTGTTGATAAAGGCAGTAGTAACGTCCTTTTTGTGCCATCAATTCATTGTGGGTTCCCTGTTCTGCAACTAACCCTTTTTCGAGTAGTAAAACGATGTCAGCGTTCTTGATTGTACTTAAGCGATGGGTAATAAAAAACACTGTTCGTCCTCTAAATGCTTCTGCCAAGTTGTCACAAACTTGCCGTTCAGATTGATAATCTAGAGCACTGGTTGCTTCGTCGAGAATCAACAAGCGGGGGTTTTGTAAGACTGTACGAGCAATAGCAATACGCTGTCGCTGTCCTCCAGATAAGGATGAGCCTCTCTCTCCAACTCTGGTGTTATAGCCATTGGGCAAAGACATGATAAAGTCATGAGCTGCAGCAACTTTGCTTGCTGTCATAATTTCATCAGTTGTGGCGTCAGGATTTGTCAGTGCAATATTTTCCTGTATGGTTCCGTCAAACAAAAGTGAGTCTTGAAGCACCATACCAATCTGACGGCGCAGGGAATAAAGTTCTATTTTGGAGATGTCGTAGCCATCGATGAAAATTCTGCCAGACTCTAAGTCATACAGTCGTGGTAAAAGTTTCATCAAAGTGCTTTTACCAGAACCACTTTGTCCGACAATACCGACAAATTTTCCGCTGGGGAAATCCAGGTTAATATTATTCAACTGAAGTGGAGAAGTTGGTGTGAAGCGAAAGCAGACGTTTTCAAACTTGACAGTACCATCAATAGCAGGTAGAGGAATGTTTTGACTGTCTTCATCAACTTCTGAGGGAGTATCCAAGATATCTGCAAGGCGTTCTAGAGAAAGCCCCGTTTGTTGGAAGTTCTGCCACAATTGGGTTAATCGTAATAAAGGAGCGGTAACGTAGCCAGAAATAATCCGAAAGGCAATAAGTTGTCCTAAGGTGAGTTGTCCTTTGAGGACTAAATAGGCTCCTACCCATAACACAAGTAAGGAAGAGACTTGGTTAAGAAAATTGCTGGTGACACTAGCAGCCGTGGAAGTAACAACAGTTTGGAATCCAGCGGTGACATAATTACTGTAATATTCTTGCCAGCGCCAGCGCGATCGCAATTCAATATTTTGGGCTTTGACTGTTTGAATACCTGACAACGCCTCAACTAAATAAGATTGTGTTTCAGAGTAACGTTCAGCTTTGAAACGCAGTTGGCGGCGCATGATTGAGGAAAAAACTATCGTCAGAAAAGCAAACAAGGGTACAGTCGCCAAAGCCACAAGAGTCAAAATCCAACTGTAAACCACCATCACCAGGATGTAGATTGTCGAAAAAACTGCGTCCAACACCACTGTTAAAGCAGTACCCGTCATAAAAGAGCGAATGTTTTCCAGTTCACTAGCGCGAGTGGCTAACTCCCCAACAGGACGTCGTTCAAAATAGCGCAAGGGTAAACGAAACAAACGGTCAATAATTTCAGAGCCTAAAGTCAAGTCAATCCGGTTAGTCGTATCAACAAAAAGATAGGTGCGGACACTCGTTAAAAGTCCTTCAAAAACAGCCATGATTAAGAGCAAAACCCCCAATACATTCAGGGTTTCAAAGCCGTTCTGAATAATCACTTTGTCGATAATGATCTGGATGATTAAGGGATTAGCCAGACCAAACACTTGGACAAAAAAAGAAGCAATCAGAACTTCCAAGAGAACTTTGCGATATTTCAGCAAAGAAGGGACAAACCAACTTAAACTAAATCGCTTTCTAGGAGTATACTTGGCAACTTTCAGCAGCAATACCTGACCTTCTTGACCCCAGTTTTCAACAAAATGGTCAGGATCTTGCTGGATAATCCCAACTTCTGGTACACCCAGGACTAGCTTTTTCTCGCTAATTTCATAAAGGATGGCGAAAGTATCTTGCCAGCGAATCATAGCTGGAGCTTGCAGTTTTGTGATTGCTTTTGCTGACACGTTTATCATTTGAGTATTTAACCCAATCAGTTCACAAACAGCACCGCAAAGCTGTAGTGAAAGAGTTTGAGTGCGCGAAATCTGGTTGTTGAGGATTTGATCAATCACATCCCGGCGAAAGGGTATATTTAAATGCTGGCTCAGCATTTGGAAGCAAGCTAAAGTCGCCTTTAGAGGACCTCTACCATGAACATGAGGATATTTTGGCTGTGATTGAGTATCTGATGGTTTTTCTAACCTATGAGGATGCTCTGGTGCTAATGGTACTTGTTGTAGTAAAGGGTCTATCCTTAAGGAATCTTTGGTTCTAGATATAGATGCAGAGGCAGAAAGAGTTGCCCGAGGCAAACCGACTAAGCGAACATAACCAAAAGTTTGTACCTCTAGATACGTCATGGCATCGTTTAGTTGTAAGCGGGTTCCCACAGGAAAATCTTTAAGTATCCCACCACTGACAAACCACACCAATTGAGGATCTAAGTGATCCAAAGGTATTGTCTCTTCTAGGAACGTGCAGACAACTGCTTCGTCTAAAACTTTGAGGGTCAGTTCTTTGATATCTGTTGCACCATATGAAGCCAAGACAGTTTCACTATCAGCTCGCTTTGCTAACTCAGTACTCAGTAGTTCAAAAACTTCAACCGCAGTACAGCGATTTTCAAAACAAATAGAAATAGCAGGAGAATGACTCAGCAACGCTAAAAACTCTGTGGCGCTTAGAGTTAGACAAATGGTTTCTGTAGAGGCTATGACTGTTTCGCATGGAATCCCTCTTATTAAACTAGTCCAACCCAGGATTTCTCCTTTTTGAACTAATTGCAGCGTTTCAGGCATCTGAGCATTCGGGTCATAACCCAGCAAGCGGGCTTGTCCTTGATAAATGATAAATATTTGAGAAGGCATTTGTTCCCGCACCAAAACGCTCTGACCCATGTGGTAGCGTAACATCTCAAACTTTGGAACTAATTTTGCCAGTTCTCGTGTCGGCAGTTGATTGAAGGGAAATAATTCAGAGATGAACTCTTGTATGGAAGCAGTATAAGTCATGCAATTTTGGATGAGTTACTAGTCCTTAATCATTCGTCACAAATCAATCGAAGTCATTAGTCATTTCATGTGAACGAGATCACACATTTTTTGATCCAATTGTGCGAAGATAAGTCTTCCCAGTTGTATAAGCACAAACCAACCTCCCATGTGAGTCGAACGTCAAAGTTGACATGGTTTACGAAATTGAAGGTATATGCACCAATACCGAACGCCCGAAAGTTCAGTAGTTTTCTTTCCTGCTGTATTACTCGCTCTTTGAATTGGTGTGTGGCAGATTTAAACGACCCTGACTAATTTTTGGTAGGCACTTGTGGCGTAGACTTTATTTCTACTTTGTCAGGAATAAAAACCTTTTACAATATCTTCACTATCTTAAGTGTGATTTCAGGGAAATTGCACTGTAAAAATAATATCCAGTTCTCAAGGATATGTTCATATATTCAGTATTTTTACTGTAGACTTATATATTTTTTACATTAAAAATAAAATTCATCATTTCATTAATACTTAAGTAAAACTATAGCCCCTGGTCATAGGGGCTAGTTAAATCAGAACTTGAAAACCGTATTTTTTGTAACTTATAACACCTAACTTGAGGCTGAGTTAGTTGCCTGAGAAACTTTCGCTGTAGGTTGACCTCCACCCATGCGAATTTCAGAAGTGAATGAAGCTGTGCTAAAACCATCAGTACGTTTCACCACACTCACCCGCATCCGCAAATTGGGACTAGCAAACCACAGGCGTTCCTCATAGCACACGGTTTCGTACTCTGTTGTAAAGGTCAATGCGTCATCAGTGCCTATTTTGTAGCGCCCAACAACTGGGGGTTTCCCAGGAGAATCCATTCCCCGCAGGAATTTGCCTTCATTAGGATTATCTTGATCTGGAATAGCAACGAATACTGTAGAACCAGTCTGTTTTTTTTCATTCCCTGCCATAGTGGCATTCCAAGTCACTTTAGCACCATAACAACTGGGGCTATGGTCAACATTGTACTGTTGGCACAGTTTTACTACTTCTGGATGATCACTACTGAGTCTTTCTATGATTGTGTCTGATTTGCCGTTTTCTGATTGCTTACAAGCCAAATCGTGACTGGTACGATGGGAAAACCATTTACCAGGGCTTAACTCAAAAAACTCTTCAATATTCATCAATGAAATTACCTTGCTTCAAAATCCTTTTCATTTTCCAAAGTAGCAGCAGGGAGTCACTCGCTTCTCAAACATTCAAAATTCGCTCATTCAAAAATTTTCACCAAAGCTAAGGGTGTAGAGGAATAAAAGAATAAGAAAAGAAAATAAATGCATTTTCCCTATCCCCTGGTTAATGTATTTCCCTTACAACGCCAGATGCCTCAAGTCGGGAAACCCGCCCACGGTGAGACAGCGCGCATTATGAGGGTCTCCAACGCCAGATACCTGCACCAGGGTTACCCTCCCGCAGTACTGGCTCCTCCGTAGGCGACTGCGTTCCTCGTTCGCCCTTGGCGTGCGCTCTGCGCTCAGACGTGCCGAAGGCATACCCGAAGGGCACTGGCTCCCCTTACACCCTTACACCCTTACACCCTTATACCCTTACACCCTTAGTTTATTTGCTTAACCTGCTTCCTCCAAGCGTTTCAGGGAATATTTGGCTGCTTCAGCAACGTGGTTGTGACTATCTTTTTCCAGGTATTTTAAAGCTGAAATACTTTTTGGACTGGGAAGCTGACCTAAGGCTTCTGCAAGACGCTGACGCACTAACCAATCATCTGATTGGGCAAAGCGCAAAATCAGATCCACAGACTCGATATCTTTGATTTCTCCTAATGCAGCGATCGCCGCTTGTTGCAAAATGACTTCTTCACTGTCCAATGCTTTTATGAGGATTTCACGGGCACGACTGTCTTTGAGATTACCAAGTGAAACAGCTGCGCTAAACCGTACCAACCAATCAGTGTCTTCATAAAATATTCGCATTAGGGGTTCAACAGCTCTAATATCACCCAAATATCCTAAAGCACCCGCAGCATCCGCACGTATACCATAATCCGGGTCAGTTTCTAGGATTCGCACCAAAAGTGGGTAACTTTCTTCTGTTTGCTTGACTCCCAAAGCAAAGATTGCCATTGATCTCAGTTGCAGAGACTCGTCATCCAAAACTTTTTTAATCAAAGGAAGTGCGTCCTCTGCTGCAATATGCCTCAATGAGGCGAGGGCTACCATGCGATCGCGCAAATTAGAACTTTCTAACTGGGTAGAAATCTCCTGTAAGCTTGGGGCTGCCATCTTGTTTACTTAAATGAGTTTTACTATTTTTCTTCATATTAAGTATCATTACAAATTCTCAGACAGATTACCTAAACCCAGCAGTAAGTAAATCCGTACCAAGTTGATTTCAAAATCTAGCTACAGGAGTAATAACTGTAGTATTACAAAATGTTACTCTTTTAAAAATCAAAACAACTTCGTAACAGAATATTCGCATCTAAAGTTAAAAGCCATGAATACCCAACAAAATCAACACTTTTTTGGTAAAACACTTGGTATAGCGATCGCTACAGCCAGTCTTGTGATCAGCACTCCAACTTTCGCCCAGTCTCCCTCAGCTGCACCGACCAAACCAGCCACCTCAGGTGCTCCAACAACTGGAACAACTGGTGCAGGTACAGTTGTCGATGTTGCGAGTTCTAATAGTTCTTTCAAAACCCTAGTAAAGGCTGTGAAGGAAGCTGGTCTTGTAGAAACCCT
>NZ_JABXYX010000280.1 GCF_017982655.1 Brasilonema sp. CT11
GATTAACTTCGAGTTTTTTATCCCGAAAATAATGTAATCATGATTTGTAATGCATCAAAATCTGTATCACGTCAACGGAGATAGACAGTTTGAATTACGATTGCAATACTTACACCGAGCAAATTCTAAGGTTTCCGCCATACTCATCGAATGACACGGCTGCTACATTACTTTGTCCTTGAAGTGCGATGCCGTTGCCTTGTTGTAACGTGGCAAAAGAAGTTGATGGCGAAACAATAAAATTGAATCTGAGTAAACGATTATATACCATTATTTTAAATTATAATATATTTATCCGTACCCATCACCGCCTCCTCCAGAGCAGCCGGAGCTCGTATAAGTGAATTCTGTGGTAAATCCGTATCCAACGGTCTGTTGTGTCGAATACAAAACTACGCTCGCCTTTGAGGATAACGCAGGTGTTATTTGAATATAATTGCTGGGCACTGAGCCATCTCCCGTGATGTAATATGATCCTGGTGTAATAGTCGTTTGGGAAATGTTTGCAACCACAAAAGACACAAGCCCAAGACAAGTTACGAGAAGGAAAATATTCATAACGGCATGCATGGTGTTGGTTTTGTGTTGATTCAAAATAATAATGGCCTGATTTACTGACGTCTTAACAAATTAGGAAATTCTAGATCTACGCTCTCGGTAAATTATTTCGAACCAAATCTTCCGAAATTGTAAAGACTCTATTATACGGAGGTCGTTTACGTAATTTTTAATACTTACAATCGTCAAACAGCCAAAAAAAAAATTTGCGCAACGCTTGGCTGGATCGCGGTCAAGTTGGCTGTTGCATCCTTTTTTAACCGTGTAAGCGAGGCATTTCTTTCTATTAGCCGTTGATAATTACGATATCTACGTAGTATTGGTCTGTTAAATAAGCAAATTTACATCAATAATACAACTACAACTTTTATGTCTTCACCAGAACGACACGAATAAGACAAGCCAGACGACAAAATTCGACGCGGCCTGAACGGTGGATACGGAGGCAAGACTGCCTACTAAGCTACGAGGGGGCTTGCTGCTGGACGAGGGTTCGTTGGTAGGTGGAACAGCGCCGCCTGACTGTTCGACGCCCGTCGGGGCTGACTTGACACCAATGAATTGTAAATCTTGAGTACCAGTCGGATCGAGCACTTGATTCAGTGCTGTCGTGTTCTTTGCTGTTTCGACCAACGTCTGAACAGCTTGTGCTGAATTTGGCTCGTTTTGTTGTGTGCTGTTCGCTGCTGCAATCTCCATCTCAAGTTCCGCCAGCAACAAGTCCGCTCTCTTGCTCGAGACAGGAGTATAGTCGATGCTCAACACACGCACTCTCTCGGGTGATATACTAAGCGCGGCAGCGAGACCTGTCGCGATCGTGTTGACTTCTTGTTCATTGAGCTCTCGTTCAGTGTAGAACGATAAAGTAAAGCGAGCGAATGAAGGACATTTTCTGCTCGTGTCTGAAGTGTCAAGTGTCAATCGATATGACGTCAATGTCCAAATCAGTGTTCTGCCACTCCACAAGTAAGCAAACGCTGCATCAGGATAGAAATCTGAAAAAAAAGGTTCATTAGCATGGGATACTATTTAAATATTACTCAACACTCATCAACTCACTTGATCGACCAGCAGTGAATATCGTTGGTTGACCAATGAACGAAGGACTGCCGAATGTGTTCATCGATCCAACTGGAACTGTCACTTGTTCACCCATCGTGTTATTGAAGCCAAAATAAGCGATGAAAGTGCCGTTCTTCAAGTCGTCGAAACACTCGAGGATTGGGATGATCATTGGTGCTGCTACTGGCGCTGATGTAGGAGAGGTAATGGGCGCAGTGGCAGGCGTAGAAGTTGGTGCTGACACGGGTGTCGCTTGAGGAGGTGTAACTGGCGTAGCGGTTGGCGGTGCTACGTGTGTAGCCACTGGCACGGCAGTAGGTTGAGCTACGGGTACTTCAACAGGTGGTTCAATGTACACTGGCGCTTCAACAGGTGCAGCAACAGGTTCCTCGACTGGAGGATTGACAGGAACGGCAACTGGTTCTGTGACTGGCGGTTCAACAGTGATAGGTGTGGACACAGGCGGGTTAAGAGCTGGAAAGAGGGTTAAATTTCTGACATTTAGCGACAAAAGGTTGTACTTACTACACTCGTAACCATCGCCGGTGTAACCAGAGTTGCAAGTGCATTGAACGGCATTCGACACGACAGCACACGCGGCATTAGCGTCACACCCTCCATTATTAAGTGAACAATCTGCGAGAAGTTGATTAGTAAGTATTTTGAGTGTAAATTATCAAGTACGTACTTGCACCCGTTGTGAAAGTCCACGCAGAGAATCTCTGACGCATAGAATTGATACTTCCCGTAGTGCCCGTGAAGCCAATGTACGCCATATCATTCACCGTAACCAATGTATCCATCACGCTCTTAGTGAATGAACCCTTCAACGTGCCATCGATCCAAACTTTCCACGTACTTGGAGGCGTAAACATTATCGATACTATACTGGTATTGCATCGCACAGTATCTGCGATAGTAGTACTAGTGCAAATAGCGGTGTTACTCCATGAGAGTGGAGTAGCGGCATTACTAAAGTGTCACGTGTCAGCTGCATCCGCGTCAAAATAATATTTGTGTTTTTCCTCTTACGTTGCACAAACAGTTAACTTAGAGTTGTACAAATCAAACGCGACTACTGCTACGTTAGCTGCTCCGGCAATGGCGAGATTGGAACCAGTGCCGAGTGAATTGGTAATGCTGGAAACTGGAGACACCAAAAACGTAAATCTAGAAATTAATTATTAATTATTTCATGCCATTATTGCAAGTAATTAATAATCGAACCATACCCGTAAGCGGCAGTAGCCGAGCATGAGGTTGACTCATAACTAAATGTAGTGTAAAATCCACCTGAGATCGTTTGTTGGGTTTGATACAGTGCAATACCAGCTTGACCAGTAGTAGCCTGAGTGACTTGAATAAATGCACCCGAGGTAGTTGCACTGCCCGTAGTCAAATAAGACGCGCCAGTAATTGTAGTTGATTGATCGATATCCGCTTTGACGAGAGCGATCAATAGCACCA
This sequence comes from Brasilonema sp. CT11, assembly GCF_017982655.1. Classification (GTDB taxonomy): domain Bacteria; phylum Cyanobacteriota; class Cyanobacteriia; order Cyanobacteriales; family Nostocaceae; genus Brasilonema. The sequence goes on from NZ_JABXYX010000280.1 coordinate 3,088, forward strand.
CAATTAACGTTAAAAGACAAAATCGACCGTACTTCATATTAAAATTTGTCTAGCCTCGTGTGGTATTATCGTGCGTAACAACTACGTTAATGACTGCTGTTAATTAGCCATCGCAAATTGCGCGATCACAACACCGGGTTTTTTAACTAAATAAGGGAAAAAATCTTCGTGTAACTATTAATAAAAGCGAGCTTAATTAGCTCTAATTAACTGGAGCAACACTATAGTGAACTACTACCACTTAAAACGGTAGCTGATGGTCGTACCACCCAGCTTGCAAAAAAAAATGCAAAACTAATCTGATCGATACATCGATCTTCCGTTCTCAATTAGAAAGGTAATATTATATTACTCGAGCCAATAATTTTTGACATAACGGGCCCCAGGTAATACGAAAATATTGTTATTAATTAATAGTTTCTAGTTGCTTGTCAGTTACATTATTACTTAACGTCCAATAATATCATCCTTAAAATAATAAGATTATTTAATGAGCAAATTTTGGCGCTTGAGAATCAAATTAAACGTTAATTACCCTGGCAAGCAATCTCATGTTGTTCGACGCCATCCGCCAGTGTTTCAGTGTC
>NZ_JABXYX010000281.1 GCF_017982655.1 Brasilonema sp. CT11
CAAGCCGAAAAATGATTCAGATGCTGTTGAAGTTGGCTCGCTCGTGGAATATTCACCGGACTGGCTTGGGTTGTATATGTTCTTTACCATCACGGGGGTATGGACGATATGCTGAGGCTCGGGAGTGGCAGCGGAAGTAGTTTCGAAGAGAGCTCCGCCATTGGCGTGGGAGATTTGAAGCCAAGTCAAGACTTTTTCTTCTAATACAGCCCAACCCTTGGTGCGGGTGGCCCCGTTCATAAACTGCGACATTTTGGTCTGGCTATAATAGAATTGTAAGCAAAAGAATTTGAGGATCCAAAAAGTAAAGACTAGGAAAAGGGCTTGCAGAACGCAAGTAAATAGAAAAGCAAGGTGCCGCACAACAAAAGAAGGAAATCTAGTTATTTACGACTAAAAAGGGTCTAATTAGGTATCTTAAGGAGATTTCACAAGATCTGATCCGAAATTATTCAAACACTTAGAAAGAGATACGCACAAATAAAGCTTGACGCGTATAATAACAAAACTTGATCTTACCTAACTTGAATCTCTTTGGCGATTTGTTTCTGCGATTTCTTGCCGGATGCGATGATGTCTTTGAGGGTACGGATTATGTGCACATCTGGAGTCGATTTTGCCGAAGTGAAGACGAGAATGTTATCGGCATAAGGCACGCTCTGTCGTCGTTGTCGTTCCTTGGCTACAACATTATTAGGCTCCATCGTTCCTTGCCAAGTGACCGAGCGCATCCGTTTGACTTGTTTGAGGGAGTGCGAGGAGAAAACTTCGGAAGCGGATCTCTTGAGTTGCTTGGCTGACGACATTGTTTTGCGTGAAAAGAAAAAAAATAATAAAGGGTTGTTTAAGGATGGAGTTGTGTTGTTAATATCAATCAACAAAAAAATTTGATTATAACTAATAAAAACAGTTCGCTATTTATTGTTTTATGCTTACCATGTGAATTTTCCTATTTTGAAACAAATATTGAAAACTCAAATCTTTGACAGGTCATGAACGGTTTTAAATCTCCCCATGATGAATTATACTCGGGGTGCGGCTATTTTGGGACAAATATATCAGTAATTTTTAGCACCGTAACTGAAAACTCTCGATCCACGCACAGACTATTTTCAGAGCATATTGAATGGATGATCGCCCTCAAAATATTGCCAATAATAGTCGTAGCTAAGGCTCCCGAAAAGAAACAAATTCTATCACTAACTGAAAGCCGACCAAATACCGATTCTGCTTAGGTGTATCACGGACCTAGCGATCTGCCTCCTTATACACAATAACGTCTCTATCAAAAACGGCCATATGAACTGAATCAGAATTCCTTCTGTGCGGGTTCACAGGTGAGGGATTTTCTGTCGCTAATGATTGCCAATCGAAACTTCGAGATTTACATTGTATCAGATCGAACCTCGCGGGTTGTTTTACGCATCGCTTCTTGGAAATTTGGCGTTATTAGTACGTATTAAATATCGTCCGAGTAAAGCGCAGTCTCTCCAAAGCGAAGTAAGCTCGCCACAGAGTTGATTTCCAAATTAGGTAAAAAAAGTTAGTTTTGGTCAGATCGAACGATTTCACGAAACCTTTTGGCTTTTACAGGCAGTAATAAAGAGATTTAGCATGCCTATATAATTCTTATTATAATTTTTGTGTTCGTTTAGAAATTTGGTATCAATTTTAGCCGCATTTTCTCCACTCGAAAAAATTGCCGAGCGGATTCAGCCCGCGACTATCATCTACATATCAAAATATACCTAGGACTGATAATAAGCGAACTGAATGAGATTCCTATTCTTGGTTTGATTCATACTTTTGATCGCAAAGTCGACAAAAAAAACAAAAAAAACCATTACCCGCGACACTGCCTAAAATAACTTCTTTTTTTTTTTAATGAGACTTTTCGCAGGCTTCTTAAGTTTGCAATACAATTATCTTAACGCTTCTTTTTCTTCAACTCCATGAAGATTCTATTCTTCTTTATTTGACTAGCAAGCTTAGTCTTCTTCTCGTGCATAGATGTGGTCAACTTTTTCTTAACACGTTTGCTGTGTTTAATCATTTGGAATGGCTTGCCCTTTGCGTTCATCTATAAAAAAAAAACACCCGATAAATATATATAGTGATCATTTAAATTTAAGCGAGCGAAGGATGTGATAAAAGGAAGGAATTATAGTTAATCTTTGCAAATGTTCGCTTTTTTTTTTTGGACAAAACCCACGAGCCCGAAAATAGCTATCTATTTTCAGAATGAAACGCAATCAACTACACGCATTTAGGGAATGTAGTTTCGGTAATATAAACACACAAAAAAAACTATAACTCGACAATTTTCATGAACGCCACATGCGTTTAAAAAAGGACACGCCCCCTAAATTGCCAAACTCAAGGGCCGAATTTCCGTAGAAAACTTACCGCATTAGTCTTGCTGCCCTTTTCGCTCGCCTTCTTAACCTTGAATCTATCTTTGGTCTCTCTGTTCTCCTACGGCGGTAAAAATGCCCGGTCAGTCTTAAAGTCGAATGTGATCGATAAAAAAAAAAGAAATCCTCAACTGAAATGAGGCTATATTAAGGGACAACTTACTCTCAATAGATCTAAGCGCTCTTCTTTAGTGAGCTTCTGCTTCTTCTTAACGCTTCCTTCTATCGCTTCAATGTCTACGTCGTCGTCGCCCTCGTCCATTTCCATCTCCTCGTGTTTTCTTTTTCTATTAGGCTTCTCGGAATCGTTCGATCGTTTCCATTGCTGCAGCTTACGAAGTTTGGCCCAATCTTCATCAGATAAAATCTGAGATATGACATGTGTCAGTGGGTCATTTTATGCGAATTGAATTACATCCAGTGGTTGTAAAGACGCGGAACAACCGGGTGAATATTAACTTGACAGTGTATATCAAATTGATTTCGCGCCATTTTTGACAACAAATTTTGAATTGGTCTATTCAGATCCGACAGATTGTGGCGAGATAAAATAAAAGGCGAAAATACCCTCGTGTGATTTCCACGAGCGAGAATTGCGCATTGAACAGACATACCTCTCTAGCCTCAAGACGTGACGATACGTCAGATTTAGCGGTGGTGCGCGATGTTTTGCTACTGCGACTAACATCGTCCTTGCCAATAGGTTCTAACTTGGGAATTTCATCATCGTCTTCTTGGTCTTGGTTTTTCTCATCACCTTCTCCATTCTCTTCATCGTTTTCATCATCATCTTCTTCATCGCTCCATTCAATCTCGTCGAGGTCAATTTCCTCTTCGGATCCGAGCTCTTCCAGATCGTTCTCGTCGATTTCTTCGTCTTCCTCATCGTCTTCACCGTTCTCCTCGTCTTCTTGGTTGTCATTATCGCTAGTTTCACCAGCGCCGTTCTCATCGCCCGAAACTTCACCCGAAGCGGAGTTTTCGATAGATCCACTCTCGTCGTCTTCATCAAACTCATCACTATCGAACTCTTCGAAGCTCATGTTTTCTGAGTATTTTAATGGTTAGAGTTTTCTAGGGAATAGTCTTAATAATATGACATGGTTAATTACCCATGAAATCTTCATCGTCTCCGTATTTTTCTAAAAGCTCAGTGCCTTCGATATTAGACTTAATATTGACTTCTCCGAAGCCTTTCGGTTTCGACGTCAAATCGGCGTTTTTGCCCTTTGAAATTAAAAATTATTAATATA
>NZ_JABXYX010000282.1 GCF_017982655.1 Brasilonema sp. CT11
ATCAGACATTGGCGACTTACACCACCACGGAAAATGCGGATCCAGGACCACTTCTGAGAATGACGCAGTTCATATCTTTTCCTACGAAACCGAACCAAGGGTTAATTGATGCACTTCCAATAATATTGCCACTCATTCACACTGTTATTACCCAAGAACTAACTGCGGGGTTAGGTAAGATCCAGATCCCGTTATATCAGCCTTAGTAACTTGAATCGTTATTATTATCGCAGAAAATATGATTGAAAACGATGACAATAGTGATGATGAAGACGGGGAGCAACAGATCGAATTGCCTCCTGAATTTTTGACCATGGCTGATAGTCGAGTAGCGAACAAAGCAGCGGCATTGGCGACACTAACAAACTTAATTAATAATATGCCGCGTGAATTTGTGGGCCCTCATATGCATAACATTATGTCAACTGTAACCCAAATGTTGTCCAACGTTGGATCCCGAGCCGAAAGTACGTAAAACTAGAATCCTTCCTTTTGCATCTTTTGATAGCTAATTATTTTAATTTTCTTCTCAGCACTTAACAAAGAGGTTCGAGCAAGTTTGGTAGCAATGGCAGGATATTTCCATCGCTATCATCCGGAAAGTCTACAAGCATTTATTCAAACGATATGGAACGCGATAAGGTTTGACGAAAATCTGACGGCAGATCCTCAGCCATTAGCATTGCATCTTATTGAGGTATTTACGCTTTTGGTGTTTTTTTTTGGTGCGGATCTCCAAACTAACTTTTTTTGTACTTGAAGCTCGAAAAATTCTTGGCTGAAAAAGCGCCGCATATTTTACCTTCAATCCTCGAAGTAACGCTGCAGATGATTAAACCGCTTATCGAAGTTACAATGATTGACGAGAACGATTCGGTCGCATCCGAGAATCTTGGCTATGGAGAGGTATATAAATAGTACGCCCTACTAATGTTATTAAGTTGTATTTTTTATTGTATAGCTTGCAAGCATGTTCGAAATAATCGTGGAACACTCGCCGGATCAGAAACAAATCTTGCAGATAGCAAAACCATTTTTCATGTCTTTTGAACGTGAGCTTAAAACACCAAACCCCGAGCTATGGAGCGTATATGATATGATATCTGTTGTGTATGAGCAGTACGGGAGCGAATTAAGTGCTGAAGATACTTTCGTAAGTCAATTTTTGAACTATTGCGAGGTCTGACTTTTGCGCAGGGTTTCTTGAAATATTTATGGGCCGCTAGAATTCTAGACACCAGATATGTGTCACAGACGGTGGCTTATACGTTATGTAAGTTTGATGTTCGTAAAATATGTTTTAGTTATTCTCTGACATGCCTTCAAAAGCGGTCCTCGCGCGAGACCATCCCGAGCTATTGCCGGCTCCTAAAGAGGGTAAGACTCCTTTTTTGGCTATAAACGATCTAACTGTATGTCAGAGTGCATTGAATGGGCTTTAGGTTGGCTCAACACGCCGAATATTCGCGAAGAAAATGCAACTGTTTACGATAATGTTTTGAGTATGGATCTGCTACTATAATGTGTTTCTCTCGAGTATTATTGGACTAATTGTGTTATAGTTGCCTTCGCCAATTTGGTCAATTTATACAAAGACGATGCAGAGTGGTTGGCTAAGTTTAAATTGCTCGTCAAGTACCTCCCTCCGAATGAGGACGGTGACGCCAATGAAGGACTTGCAGTCGTAAAATTGTTCATGGAATATGTTAAAAGGTATTACAAATACTATCACAGGCAAAAAAAGGTGCTAATATTATTTTGAAGGGCCACTGTTATTGGCATGGATCTGGATTTAACGACGGATGTCAAACGAGCGATCGAACAAGTCGAATCATACGTCCCTCTTTCAATAAACTAACTATTTAATAGCAATAATGAGTCATTACAAGAATGTAGGGTTGGCTAGTGACGGATCTTCGGAGGAGTAAGTTACAATTCGTCCGAATTCTACTAATATTCTTTCATCCTTTTCAGCTGATTGGGTTATATTCTAAATAATAGCTGTTAGGATTGTACTATATCGTCGAAAAAAGTCCCATTGCTCCTCTTGGTCCCACAACCGGTCTCACATTAGAGATTCTCTCAAACAACCTAAATTTCCCAGTTTACGCTTTCGATACGTATTTTTACTGCTAGATTTTTACCGCAATACCACGTACAACCAGCTGGTGCGATAATATGTCTCATTCGAAAGAGTTGCATTACTTCTACAAGGGTTGCTCGGAGATCTTGCATGCGCACACCAAGTCACATCTTCATATCACCGCCAAAGCGTACATCTTGCCATTAATAGCAGCGCTCAAGTTATATGGACCGCTGTATCTAGTAACGCACATCGTTAGTAGAAAGAACTTGCTGCATCTGATCCAAAAAAACTTTACCTGCAATTGTACGGAGCAGTTCATTCTTAGGTACGTCAAATTAGCTTCAATTTATATTTAATTAACGTGATGCGATTTATCTTCATATTCTCACGAGATTCGTAACGCGTCGTGTTGACGTCAATCAAAAAATATCGAAATTTCCCAATTGCTACCAAAGTGTTCGTTACTTGTACCCTCAAATTTTGCTATGTGACAAAAACTAAATCAGAATTTTGTGAGCACTATACTTACCGTTATTATCAACCCAGCATTCTACGGCGGTACTTTCACGGCGTTACAATGCTTGCTGCTATCGTTGACACATCGTGCCTATCGCGGCATATTCTTCGGCACGTACTTCATCTCAGCATTCATCTCGATGTTTATTGAGCACAAGGCGAGAAGAAAAGAGCTGGCAGTCAAGTGCTATGCTGCGTTTCTAACTTCCTTTTGAATTAGGATTGGCCAGGCCGATTAATCACAGCGTCGGAGTTATCTTTGCCGTATCATGGGCAATACTCAGTTACTATCAACGATATAATCCTCAACACCTCAGTGGTGCTATTACATCCATCGTAAGTTTTCTGAACGGCACTGAAGGCAAACCGAATCTGTTGGAAAAACGCTTGTCGCAGAACAGGCTAGTTATTACCCCACAAGGCAAGATTTAGTACATTATTTTTAGTTATTCTATATCAATGCTAACGATGGGATGCAGAAAATATTTGTCCTCACACGAAACACGGCAGCAAGTGCGAGTTTCATTGGATGTCAAACTTTGCGCAGTCATTTCTCATCGGCTATGGCTTGAAGGCACGTACCACATCATTGCCTGTTTATCATATTAGTTAGATCTAACATTATATATGCAGGGGCTGCTAGCTTTGCTTGGTAACCTCACTCGAGTGCGCAATATCAAGTCAATGCCGGATGTGATCCTAAGGAGCTTTGGTCGACAACAGGTACGTATTTTCATGCTGAGAACGTCCGTACTGACATTATTAAGCTCCGATTTGGACTGTTTTTAGGCTGTCTCTCGGCACTGTCGAAAGTTGTCTCTTGTTTGCTCCGGTAAATCAGGATTGTTTTGGATATCACCAGCGTTTATCGAACTAACGCTAGCCCTTTTTATAGCTTATTCCGCCAAAGAGATGATGCAGTTAACACAGTTGTTGCTGGATTTATTGGCGGTCTGTCGGCCTACTTCAGTTCGTCGCTCGAGATCTCGATGTACATCTTCTCAAAGGTACTGAAAATACCATAATTATACTATAATAATATATATTAATTTCTATAGGCTCTA
>NZ_JABXYX010000071.1 GCF_017982655.1 Brasilonema sp. CT11
TTGAGAAGTGTTGGGCTTGGCTCAAAAGTCGGATTCGCAAATGCTTATCTAGCTTTGCTTGTCTACGGCAAGCGATCGAGTCCGTCCTTAAAGATGCAGTGTCCTAACCTTTGTGGCAACAGCTATATCTGCTGCTGTAGGAGAAATAGACCTAAAATATTTGGATGAATCAGGGTTTTGTGTATGGAGCGAACCGGGTTATACCTATTACTTTAAAGGTGAGCAAAAACGCTTAGAACAAAAAAAACGTCGTGGTCGTAGATTAAGTATTATTGCGTTTTTCCAACCTTTAATCAGTTTTGTTTACGGTCTCGTAATTGGAGGTGTCAATCGCAAATCTTACATCCATATGATCGAGCAACAAGCACTGGAAGCCGAAAAAGCTAAGCGTATTAGAGTAATAGTACAGGACAATGGTCCAATACATAGATGCCAAGAAGTTCAGCAGCTATGGAAAAAGTGGGAAAGTCAGGGTTTATATATCTTTTTTCTGCCAAAATACTGCTCCGAAATGAATCCAATTGAATTGGAGTGGCAGCACTTAAAGAAGGATGAGCTATCTGGGCAAATATTTGATGATGAGTTAGATCTTGCCTATGCGGTTATTAATGGCGTTAAGGCAAGGGGAGAAAGAGGAAACTATAATACTCAACGTGTAAAATTTAACTCCAATTGCTCTGGTTAACTTTTTGTTACATACCTATAAATTTTCTCGCCTACCTACTTAGTGTAGTCACCTCGTTTCCTTTTCAGGAAAATTGGATTTCTGCTAACACGACAGTTGAATCGTTAGAAGCGGAACAAGAAAAATTTGTCTTGGGAATAACTCCATCTTATCGTTGCTATGACTCAGCTGACGAAAGCCAACAACAACAAAAGGCAAAAGAGGCAATAGAAAACTTTATTACTCAAGTGAATAATATTCACCTCAATCAATTGCAAGCAGTGACTGAGAGTCAGAAAAAAGAGGAGAAGACACAGCCAGCAGATCAATCTACCCAGTCAAACTCACAGCAAAGTTAAAAAAATAAAGAAAAAAATTTGCTTTTGACAACGAATAGCGTCTAAGTGCCGAGTTATTATATGTTAAGTTGTAACTTGATGCACTTAGGCGCTATTTGTTGCCTATGTGAACTAGCTTACTAGCCCTATCAAACAGAAACTTCAAAGAAGAAAATTTCGTCAGTGTACCAATCAAGTTTTGATAATAGTTAGATCTAAAAAACGCTCTAAGTGTGAGGGTTGACGGTTCATGCGAATTTTACTAGTTTATCCGATTTTTCCCAAAACATTTTGGTCTTATGAAAAAATATTGGCATTAGTTGACCGCAAGGTTCTCTTACCACCATTGGGTTTGGTGACAGTTGCAGCAATTTTGCCTCAAGAATGGGAGTTTAAGCTAGTTGATCGCAATATCCGCACAGCGACAGAAGAGGAATGGGCTTGGGCGGATGTGGTCGTTTTCTCTGCGATGATAGTCCAAAAACAAGATTTATTAGAGCAAATTCGCGAAGCAAAACAACGTGGTAAGTTAGTTGCTGTAGGTGGTCCTTACCCCACCTCAGTTCCTGGGGGAGTTCAAGAAGCTGGTGCAGATTTCCTAATTTTAGATGAAGGGGAAATTACCCTCCCGATGTTTATTGAAGCAATTAAACGGGGTGAAACCTCTGGGATTTTCCGCGCGACAGAAAAACCAGATGTCACCACAACCCCAGTACCCCGTTTTGATTTGCTGGACTTTGACGCTTACGATATGATGTCAGTTCAGTTTTCGCGGGGTTGTCCTTTCCAGTGCGAATTTTGCGACATTATAGTTCTTTACGGACGCAAACCTCGTACCAAAACTCCTGCACAACTGTTGGCAGAGTTAGATTACCTCTATAAATTGGGTTGGCGGCGTGGTATTTTTATGGTGGATGACAACTTTATCGGCAACAAGCGCAATGTTAAGTTGTTGCTCAAAGAGTTAAAGGTTTGGATGGCAGAACACAAGTATCCATTCCGGTTTGACACCGAAGCTTCTATTGACTTAGCACAAGATCTAGAATTAATGGAGTTGATGGTTGAGTGCGGTTTTGCTGCCGTGTTTTTGGGAATTGAAACACCGGATGAAGACAGTTTGCAACTCACAAAGAAGTTTCAAAATACGCGTAGTTCATTAACTGACGCTGTGCAAACTATCATCAAAGTGGGTTTACGCCCAATGGCTGGGTTTATTATTGGTTTTGATGGAGAGAAATCAGGCGCAGGCGATCGCATTGCCCGCTTTGCCGAACAAGCAGCAATTCCCTCCACAACTTTTGCTATGTTACAAGCACTACCAAATACAGCCCTTTGGCATCGGCTCAATAAAGAAGGACGACTACGGGAAAATAAAGATGGCAACATCAACCAGACAACTTTGATGAACTTTCTCCCCACCCGTTCTTTGGAAGACATTGCCAGAGAATATATTGAAGCTTTTTGTAATTTATATGACCCAGTGTCCTACTTGGATCGTACCTACCGTTGTTTCCTAATTATGGGTAAGCCCAGTTGGAAAGCACCATTCAAGATGCCAGAGTGGGTTGTTGTTAAAGCGCTGCTACTGATTATTTGGAGACAAGGAATAAAACGTGAAACTCGCTGGAAGTTCTGGCACCACCTGTTTAGTATCCTCAAGCGTAACCCTGGGGTCGCAGAGCATTATCTCGCCACTTGCGCCCACAATGAACATTTCTTGGAGTATCGCCAAATTGTACGAGAGCAAATAGAATCTCAGCTTGCTGAATATTTGGCACAAGGCGTAGAAAAACCATATGAGATAGTGAATCAGACAGTGGCTGCTGTAGCTACTTGAGTATGGCTCATAGTTTGTTCAGCCAGTATCACCACAAAACAACAAGCTTATTTACAGTGTCAGGAGAATTATAAAAAGAAAAGAAGCGCCATGTGTTAAGTTTACGCTTAGAACACACTAGGGTCTGAGTTTGACCGCTGGATACTTAGTTTACGTGCTATATTGTGCTGTACGCTAAAATCTTTATGCCATACATTAAACTTCATTGCGAAGTCAGAAGATAGACAAAATAACATGATAAATATTTTGTAATGTAAAGCAACTGTAAAATTTGAAGGAGAACACAGTGGCAACGGAATCAAATTTATTAACGAGCACAAACGCAGTGCGTGATGATTTTAGTGAATACGTAGCCCATCTACAGCTTCACATGGCACTGCAGGCTCGCAATCTGGTTCCACCTTTGAAACAGTCTCTGGAAGACAGCCGGGATCAATTACTCCATCAAACCCAAGCCAATTTTGAAAAGCTAGTTTCTCGTAGAGCAATATAGCTCAAAAGTGTTAAACAATGTTAGGTAAAATTAAGATATAGGCAGATTTTGTTAAGACGAGGCTAATGCTATTCTGGTAAAAATCTGATCTATAATATCTTAAGTTACGAAAATCACCCTTTTGGTTAAATAGAAAGTACCACAAAGCCGTTAAGATGATTGCAGCAGTTCCTTTGACCTAGTTACTCTAAGCTGAATGGCGGCTCGAATGAAAATGACTTCATTACTTCAGCGAAATCTTAGCGTTATTATCCGACAAGTCCAATACCGGGACTTGGACGGAATAGAACGCCTAACTCAAGAGTCATTCGCAGCCCAAACCCCCAAGGGATCTGGTGATGCAATGCGGCAAATGCAATGGCTGCGCGGCTGGTATGGATTACTCAAGTGTTTGAGTTGGTTTCCCAATCCATTACGGTATCGTTTCTATGCATACGTAGCAGAACAAGGGCGTACGCTTCTGGGAATGATTCAAATATCGCCGTTTAATCGCACGCACAGCACCTGGAGGGTTGAGCGCGTGATGGTAGAGCGTGCGATTGATAAGCAAGCAACAGGCTCACAGCTTTTGCGCTATTGCTTTGAATCAATATTGGAGGCTCGTACTTGGCTTTTAGAAGTAAATGTCAACGACAAAGACGCACTGGCGCTTTATCGCAAAAACGGATTTCAGCGCTTAGCAGAAATGACATACTGGGAAATAGAACCAGAGTTGCTTGAAGAATTGGCGAAATCAGAACCAGATTTACCCAATCTGCTGCCTGTAAGTAATGCTGATGCGCAGCTATTGTATCAACTAGATACGGCATCAATGCCACCTTTAGTACGGCAAGTGTTTGACCGTAACGCCGATGACTTTAAAACAACTCTGTTTGGCGCTTTAACAGAAGCAGTGAAGCAGTGGGTGACGAAAGTAGAAGTTGTGAGTGGTTACGTTTTTGAACCCCAACGCAAAGCTGCGATCGGCTATTTTCAAGTGCGATTGGATCGTAAAGGTCAACAGCCCCATGTGGCAACCTTGACAGTAAACCCAGCTTACACCTGGTTGTATCCAGAGTTACTTTCTCAACTCGCTCGAATAGCACAGGATTTTCCTCCACAAGCTCTACAAGTCACCTCAGCAGATTATCACCCAGAAAGAGAGGAGTTTTTGGAGAGAATGGGTGCAAGTCGCACAGAACACACCTTGATGATGTCTCGCTCTGTGTGGCATAAACTGCGGGAGTCAAAATTTGTCTCTCTAGAAGGAATTCAGTTACCAGAAATGTTGCAAGGCTTACAACCTGCACGTAAACCGATTCCCGGTGGGATGTCATGGGTACAACAAGGACAGCCAGTGTCGCCAGAAAGAATTGCACAACCCAATACGACAAAAGAAACTATTGTCTTTTCGTGCAATAACAGCAACGTAGAAACATCTAGCCAGCAAGAACCGGCAGATCCTCGGCAGGAGTGATTAGCAGTGGGTTTTGAACAAGGACAAGCACACAAGGATATAACGGAACAATTAGACAAAGGGATACAAGGGCAATCTCTCCCCCATTCACGCCAGGTGCTACAACGGGAGGAACCCCAACGCCAGATCCCTACGGAGGGAAACCCTCCTGCAGGACTGGCTCCGCAACGCACTGGCTCCCTTGCTTGCCATGTCCCTGTCTGTTTGCCTACTCCACCGACACAGGAAAAAAGCTCACACCAATTCGTTTGTGCTTTAGGATTAGATGTAGGGCGCAAACGTATTGGTGTTGCAGGGTGCGATCGCACTGGTTTAATAGCCACTGGTATCACTACTATAGAGCGAACATCGTTTGATCGGGATGTAGAGCAAATACGACAACTCGTCAATCAGCGGCAAATACAAGTCCTAATTGTTGGGTTACCTTATTCTATGGATGGATCTTTAGGATTTCAGGCTCGTCAAGTGCAGAAATTTACAACAAGACTTGCCAAGGTTCTCAAACTGCCTGTGGAATATGTTGATGAACGATTAACTTCATTTCAGGCAGAGCAAATGCTCATAGCAGAGAATCGCTCTCCTTCTCGTCACAAACAACTTATTGACCGTAAAGCAGCATCCATCATCTTACAACAATGGCTGGATACGAGGCGATCTCGTTTGAAAAGCACACTAGTTTCTGCTGATTGATCCAAGCTTTTAACATGATATTCTGAAATGTATTAATCAGTTTTACCCTTCGACTCCGCTCAGGGTAAACCCTTAGTTTGATTAATAAAATCTGTTTAAAGAAAGAATTCGGTTATTATAACAGTTGCTCGTAGTTTTTAGTAAAAAAGTCAAGATCTCCACTATGTTTTCCTCATCCTTTCCTGAAGAAAATGACCAGAGTCGTACTGGTTCCATCACTTTGACTGATGACAAAGGCAGAACCCTTGAATGCTACATTGAGCATTCACTCAGCGTAGATGGTCAAGAGTACGTTTTGCTTCTCCCGGTTGACTCACCAATAGAAATTTTTGCTTGGCAAGGTGAAGAAGAAGAAGAAGAAGCCATTTTAGTGGAAGATGAAGCGATAATCGACCAAATATTTGGTATAGCCCAAGCTGTTCTTTCTGAGCAAAATCTGTTTTTAAAGCATACAGCTTATGCTCTGACTGTTGCAGGTGATTTACCGCCAGTGGAAGAGTCAGAACTTTTTACTCTAGAAATTGAAGATGAAGAGGCAGATTTAGAGCCAGAGCAATTACAACTGCTATCGAGTTTTTACCACGAAGAACAGGAGTACGCAATTTACACTCCCCTCGATCCACTGCTGTTTTTCGCACGAATATCTCAAGCTGGAAAACCAGAATTGCTATCACCAGAAGAGTTTCGTCAAGTCCAACCTCTGTTAGAAGAACATTTGTTTAATGAAGTAGAGTAAGATAAAAAAATTAAAAATTAAAAATTAAAAGAATTAAAAAATTTAATTTTTAATCAGGGATTTTTCGTTATCATCTTTTACTTAGATGCATCTTTGGCAAAAAAGTTGGAAGCAGTTATTTATCCTGGGTCTAGTGCCGTTAACCCTTTTATTTGGTACTTGGCAAAGTTGGAGATGGTGGAATTGGGCAACAAGCGCACCCATCCAAACAGTAAATCTAGGTGCAACAGCAAATAATTCGGTAAAATGGCAGCAGATTCAAATCCCTCCAGGAACGGCATCACAGCAAATCGGTCGTGATTTAGAAAAGGCCGGTTTGATTCGCTCACAATTGGCGTGGGATGTGTGGGCACGTTACTTGGAGTGGAAAAACCCTCAAGGTAGTTTTCAAGCAGGAACATACGAACTTTCTGCCACCCAGCCTCTATCGGCGATCGCCCAAAAAATTTGGCTCGGAGTTGCAGTACAAAATAGTTACACGATTCCCGAAGGCTGGTCATTGCGACAAATGGCAGCATATTTTCAAGAAAGAAAATTTTTCTTAGCTAAAGATTTTCTCGCAGCCACAAGTCAAATTGATCGCAGCCAATTTTCGTGGCTTCCCGCTGATCTACCTTCCTTAGAAGGATTTTTGTACCCAGATACATACAAAATTGCCCGTGGTCGCATCAGTCCCCAAGATGTTATTAAACAAATGCTCAATGGCTTCCAGCAAGTCGCATTGCCATTGTATAAAAAAGAACAAAAGAAAACTCCTCTCGACCTTAAGCAATGGGTGACTCTCGCCAGTATAGTTGAGAAAGAGGCAGTAGTGGCGAGTGAGCGCCCCCTGATAGCTGGAGTATTCTTCTCTAGGCTACAAAAGGGTATGCGCTTGGAAAGTGATCCAACAGTTGAGTATGCTTTGGGCATACGTCAAACAGCAGATAAACCTCTGACTTTCGCTCAAGTCAAAACCGTCTCTCCTTACAACACCTATCTTAATCCTGGCTTACCACCTGCTCCAATTGCCTCTCCAGGGTTAGCAAGTCTCAAAGCAACGCTTGCTCCAGAAAAAACTGATTACTTGTTTTTTGTGGCACGTTACGATGGTACTCACGTATTCAGTCGGACTTTACAAGAACACCAAACCGCAGTTGCCAAAATCCGCAAAGAAAGAAGTGGTCTGTAGTCCTTTATTTTATGCCAATGACTAATGACTAATCACTATGAACTGGAACAATCTCATACAGCCTAGCTTGATTTTAGAAGGTTCAGTGTTGAACCTCACACCAGACATGATCCGAAAAAATGGGCTGAAGGGGCTGGTGTTGGATGTAGATGAAACATTAGTACCAATAAAAGCTGCCTCCGCTTCTGTGGAACTCCAACAGTGGGTAGAACAAATGCGCCCCTGTGCAAAATTGTGCTTGGTGAGTAATAACCTGAGTCAAACTCGGATTGGTGGAATTGCGCGATCGCTCAACCTGCCTTATTTCTTAGGTGCTGCCAAGCCCTCGGGACGTAAAATTCGGCAAGCACTCAAAGCGATGGATTTACCTGTACATCAGGTAGGAATGGTGGGAGATAGATTATTCACTGATGTCTTAGCAGGTAATCGCTTGGGAATGTTTACCATCTTGGTAGAGCCGATTATCCATCCAGATGTTGCTCTTCGTTCCCATCCCATACGCAACTTTGAAGTTTGGGTTTCTGAAATTCTCGGTGCTTCTATTACTCCTAAGACAAAAAGAGTTACAAAAATTAATAAATCATCAGGAAAGTAAACCTAAAGAAAAAATAAAAAAAACTTTGTTTCAAACAAAAATCTGCAACAATAATAAGTATAAATAACAAAGGAGTCAGCCAAAATAAAGACTCTAACTCATAACAACTCAATATAAAAAAGTGAAGCGTCAGCCTCAATGTTATAGAGGATCTGGGGCTTCACAATTTTGTTAATTGTCCCTAGTTCTATGTCATAAAATGAGTGACCGATGACTAGTGACTCATGACCAATGACTAAAACAATCGTCGTCAAAATTGGTACCTCCAGCCTGACTCAACCAGAAACCGGACAACTGGCACTTTCCACAATCGCGACTTTGGCAGAAACCCTGTGTGATCTGCGACGACAGGGTTACAAGGTCATTTTGGTATCCTCTGGCGCTGTGGGGGTAGGTTGTGCGCGGCTAGGCTTAACACAACGTCCTAAAGCGATCGCTCTAAAACAAGCAGTTGCAGCAGTCGGGCAAGGCAGATTAATACGAGTGTACGATGATTTATTTACCACGCTGCAACAGCCAATTGCTCAGGTTTTGCTCAGCCGTAAGGACTTAGTTGAGCGCAGTCATTACCTTAATGTCTACAACACATTCAGGGAATTACTGGAACTTGGAGTCATTCCAGTGGTGAATGAAAATGATACAGTCGCAGTAGAGGAGCTAAAATTTGGAGATAATGACACCCTTTCTGCTCTGGTTGCTAGCTTAGTAAAAGCAGATTGGCTATTTTTGCTTACCGATGTTGATAGGCTTTACTCAGCCGATCCCCGTTCTGTACCGGATGCCCAACCTATAGCTTTAGTTAGCAACATCAAAGAATTAGCAGAATTACAGGTGAAAACAGGTACGCAAGGTTCCCAATGGGGAACTGGCGGTATGGTAACCAAAATTTCCGCAGCACGAATAGCGATCGCTGCTGGTGTTCGCACCGTCATTACTCAAGGACGATATCCACACAATATAGAAAAAATTTTACAGGGCGAAGCCATTGGTACTCATTTTGAACCGCAACCAGAACCAACTTCCGCCCGTAAACGTTGGATAGCATATGGTTCGGTTCCTGCTGGAAAACTTTATTTGGATGAGGGAGCAGTGCTAGCAATTTCTGGTTCCGGCAAATCGTTGTTAGGTGCTGGTATTACGGTGGTGGAAGGAGAATTTGACACTCAGGATGCGGTGCAATTGTGCGATAAAAACGGTCATGAAATTGCCAGAGGACTGGTGAACTACAATAGCACTGAACTACAAAAGATTCGCGGACGCCGTTCCAGTGAAATTGCCGCTATTTTAGGTTATGTTGGTGCGGAAACTGTGGTTCATCGGGATAATTTGGTTTTGACGTAGGAATCGCACAACCCCACTTTTTTCCATGTTGAATCTTCTAAACTGATTTATCGGCTACCCCTTCTCCGTTCTGGCACATGAATTCTCTTAACAGGAAGCTCCCCACGAGACTGTCTCCTCCATCCTCTGCCTTTCTTCAAAAGCGTGTCATAGGTGTAGCCATACTTTCGCCAATTCAGAGTGTCTATAGGTCTGACAATATCGTTAGGTGCAATAACTGGTAAGTAAGGTCGTACATCCGTACTACCAATAGAACCTGGTATAGAATCACCTCCATCCCAAGGCCACATCTTGTCATTGAGATTGTGTCCGTAAGGTTCTGTACCCGGAACAGCGTAAAATTCGCCACCTTGACGACCATTATTCTGCCATTCAGCCCAAAGACGATCTACGTTGGCATGAAGCAGAAAGAAAGCTGGTTCATTAGGAGAAGCTGGAGTATTGCTTATAGTACCCAATGTTAGCAACTGCCGATTCGTCTCGTTTGGATTCGGATTAGGCACAGTCCCACCAACCAATGCATGAACAAGGTTATGATTACATGGCGAGTTTCGACATTCATTTTCAGTGCCGTCTGCATTGATGGTAATCTCTCCCTCCAAAAATGGACGAAATGTAGCATAGTCTGGTGACTGAAGTATTCTATCTGTTTCTGCTTTATCTAAAGGAAATCCACTACCAGCAGGCGCATCTGAACCTGGTAGATAGCGAACGAGTGACGTGCCTAGAGTTTCGGCTGTACCGATGTTGCGATGTAAATCCGCGACTATCTTCCAGCCATCTGCTTCGGAAAAATTACCAGACACTACAGGACCTCCATCAAGTCTAATAGTAGGTCTACCATCTGGATATTCAAAAGTCAGTGTTGATCCTGAGCCATTTGTCCCCAAAAAATTGGGGTTAAAAATCACCTCAACAGCTCTTGGATCTGTCCAATCCCAGTAAGGGATAGTAATCTTAGGATTGACTGACCGCAAGGCTTTTTCAAATCGACTTAAATATTCACGGTGCCAAGGTAAAAATGCTCCATGCTCATGAGCCGCATCAGCCCCACTTGCAGATCCTGTGGAAGGTGTGTCCTGCGGTAATATAACTTGACCACCCAATTGCATTTTGTCAAATGTCATAGCTCCTGCATGAATGGCAACAACTTCATCATAGAAACTGACATTTTTGCTGTTAGTACCAGGTCGTGTTTTTAATGTCTTGAGAGCATTCACAAAATCTAATTTTTCCTGTGGAGTCAGATCAACAACGTTCTTTCTGACGAAAGTAGTCTCTGTCGCTGGGGTTCTCAACATAGTCATAACAACAATCATGGCAACACTGATTGTTATGACGATTTCTCGCAGATATTTCTTCATGAAACATGTATTTTTACTGAAAATGACTCCATTAATATATACATGTTGTGGTATTCATTAACAAAAGAATAAGTAAATTGTTTACATATCGTATTCGTGAATCCGCGAACGTTGTTGATAGAAATCTACTATGACGAAAAGACCTAAAGTAACTGGCACAATACAAGTATTAAGCTGATAATAGCTGGTTTAACACACTCCAATTTCAACTAAAGGTAACTCTATTGTGTTACTTTCTATAGAGAAAATATGATACTTGTTTTCAGTATTAGCTAGAGTCATTAATTATAGTATTTCATTTGAGAATTGATACATATGAGTAAGCAATTCTTCAGCAGGTGGGGTGAAATGTATCAGAATTTTCGTGAAAAGGTATGATAGAACTTACGCATGAGTTACTAATGAACTTGACTGTGAGATTGCTTCCTTACGTCGCAACGGGTGCAACTACGTTATTTTTGCGTAAGTCCTGTATAAATAAGCTTACGTTATCCGCTTTTAGCTGCGACTAAGCTTCAGATTACCCTAAAATATCCTCAGCCAAAGCCACCGCACCCCACAAAGGTGCATCATCTCCCAGCGCCGCCGAAACGATCTCAAAATTGACCTCAGGTAAAGCTGTCTCCCGCGCCACCCTTCGCAACACTTGCCAAAAATCCTCACCCGCCTTCATCACACCACCACCCAACACAAATAGCTGCGGGTTAATCAAATTCGCCACATTCCCAATACCAACACCCAACGCCCAACTAGCCCTGTACAAAATTTCCTGAGCTAAATTATCCCCAGCAATAGCAGCCTCACTCACTATCTGCCCAGTAATCAACTCCAAATTATCTCCCACCAAACCTCTTAACACTTCTCCTCTTCTTCCTTGGCGTTCTTTGCGTCTTGGCGGTTCGTTTCTCAAAACCTCCCTCACATCCTGCGCTATATAAGGTCCCGACGCCAACCTCTCCACACATCCCCGCTTTCCGCACAAACACACAGATCCTGCAGGATCTACAACCATGTGTCCAATTTCGCCAGCCATCCCCTCAGCACCTCGCCACGGCTTACCGTTGAGTATCCAACCACCCCCCACGCCAGTACTGACAGTCATGTAAAACAGACTGTCGTAACCTTGCCCTGCACCAAAGCGATACTCACCTAAAGCAGCAACATTCGCGTCGTTATCTACATAAGCAGGAACGCCAAACTCTTCCTCTAACAAATCGCGCAAAGGAACATTTTCCCATCCAAGAACATGATGGGATAGTCGAACTTTCCCTGTTGTTGCGTCCACTGGTCCCCCAAAACTTACACCAATAGCTTCTGGTTTCGCTCCCTTTAGTAAAGAGTTGATAACAGAGCGCATAATTTCTAAATCAGTGTCAGCATTTGCATTTGCTGGTGAAAGACGACGCTCATATCCCAGCCATTGCTTAGAACCTGCATGGACTGTCGCTGCTGCTAACTTTGTTCCACCAAAATCAAGCGCTAATATTAATGTCACAGTTTTTCTCCATCACTTATTACCTACTACCAAGTCAAGAAACTGTTGCAATCTTTCATAATGTGAACCTTTCCAGTAAATCTGATTGCAGTTTTGACAACGATGAAATTCATGATTATATAATTTGACAGTTTCTGGCAATTGGTTAACAATTAGTTCTTTGGTTACAGATTCTAATAATCCATTGCAGCGCAAACAGCGTTGAAAAGGTGATATTATTTTATATAAGTCAAAGCGTTGCATGACTTCAATAATTTGTTTATGCGGGTCAGTATTTCTGACGTAATATCCATATTTCACGACACTTCGCATCAATAAACCGCGATCACGAGTTAATAGAATTCGGTTTTGGGTACTGGAAATGTGGGCTAATTCTTTATCTTCATAATCATTTTGGTATAACGTATCAAATCCTAACAACCGTAAAGACGTTACTAACTTGCCTAAATGAATATCTAAAACAAAACGGATGGTAGTTAGAGGTTTAGATCTGACAGAAATAGTGGAAGTTTCTCTATCTGTGGTATAAATTGGGTAAACATTGATGATATCTCCATCTTGGACAATGTAAGAAAAATCTACCGATATTCCATTAACTTCAATACCATCAACTTCTGGATGGGGAATACCAAAAGATTCAATCATATCTTTAATGGAAGCTCTTTCAGTAAAAATATGAGTTATTTTCATCTCCTTTCTATGCGATGGTAAAAAGTCATTCAACTCTGCATAAAAGCGGAAAGAAGCACAAGCCATAGCAACAAGTTTTGGGAATTTCCTGTTTCTCTATACTAACTTGAGTTAATTTTCTAGATTTCTTCGTGGGATCATTCTGAATGCTATATGTCATCTTAGACTGGGATGGGAGTGGTTTAAAAAGGAAAAGTTATAAATGGACGTAATTCCGGCGATAGATTTACTAGAAGGTCGCTGTGTGCGACTTTATCAAGGAGATTATGAACAATCGCAAGTTTTCAGCGACAACCCAGTTGAAGTTGCAAAGCAGTGGGTAGAACAGGGAACCACCAGATTACACATCGTCGATTTGGATGGGGCGAAAACAGGTACATTAGTAAACTTGTCAGCAATTGAAGCGATCGCTCAAGCTGTGTCGGTATCAATTCAAGTTGGTGGAGGAGTGCGCGATCGCGATCGCGTAGAACAGCTACTCAACATAGGCGTACAACGCGTTATTTTGGGAACCATCGCCGTAGAACAATCCCAGCTTGTACAACAACTGTGTCAAGAATTTCCACAGCAGATTGTTATTGGTATTGATGCTCGTAATGGAATGGTAGCAACTCGGGGGTGGCAAGAAACCTCTGAAGTTTTAGCAACTCAACTGGCTGTACAGATGCAAGAATTAGGAGCCGCAGCCATTATCTACACTGATATCCATCGTGATGGTACACTATCTGGACCAAATATAGAAGCATTGCGATCGCTCGCGGCGACAATTTCTATTCCGATCATTGCTTCTGGTGGTGTGAGTTCTGTTACCGATTTGCTGAGTCTGTTGGCGCTAGAATCACAAGGTGTGACTGGTGTGATAGTTGGTCGTGCGCTGTATACAGGGGATGTTTCTCTTAGAGAAGCATTGCGTGCTGTCGGTCAAGGGCGTATTCAGGATATTCCGCCCAATATAGATTTTTCAGCGTTTGCCTAATGTTTTCTACTCCCTGGTGTAGAGACACACCGTAGCACGTTTGTTGTTCCAAAATTTTTACCGGCTTGTAGCCGGTTATTTTTTGAAATTTTCCGGAATGGTAATTTTCCGTCGTGTATCTCAAGTTGTAAGCAATCATTCAGTTCTGAATACGCTCGTCAAACACTTCTTACTAGAGGTAAACCACGCAAAAAACCCTCCAACAACCAGATTCCAACCAAAATTTCAAGAACAACAACAAAAGTTCTGGATGAGAGTAAAATGCCTGACTAAATAATATTTCTTTTAAATATTTCAATTTTCATTTTCATTTTCAATTTTGATTTTTGACAGTTTATGGGTTTCCTCTTTAGAGACGCTTGATTTATGCGTCTCTATTTTCTTTTTTTATGACAAATTAATTGGTAACCGCACCTGAAACTTTGTATTTCCCGGTTGAGATAACACCCGAATATCACCCAGATGCTGTTCTACAACAATCCGGTAAATAATGTGCAAACCTAACCCAGTCCCCTGACCGACTCCTTTAGTTGTAAAAAATGGCTCAAAAATGTGAGACTGAACCTCAGGAGGAATTCCTGCACCATTATCAGCAATTTCTACGAGCAAAAAGTCGCTTTCGCAATTCGTACGAATCCAGATTTGACCATCTTGTCCATTAATAGCATCAATGGCGTTATCAATTAAATTTGTCCAGACTTGATTGAGTTCTCTACCGTAGGCAGTGATTAACGGCACTTCGCAGTCATACTCTCGCGTAATCGTCACATGACTATGCTTTAACTTGTGATTCAAAATGGTGAGAGTACTTTCGATACCCTCATGTACGTTTATTTCCTGTAAAGGTGCCCGATCCATGTAAGAGTAATCTTTGACAGCATCAACTAAGGTAGAGATTCGGGTTGTACAATGGTCAAGTTCATCTAACAAACCCCATTCTTGTAACGTTATCCCTGTCCAAGTTAGGACATTGCCCAGTAACAATTCACCGATATTTTTCTTAACATTTTCCAGCCATTCGATATCGAGTCCTGCTGTCACCAGGGTGGGAGCAAGTTTCCAGCTATTACCAACGTTATGTGCTTCTAGCCATTGGATCAGCTCATCCTCGCGATCGCTTTGGGTTAACGGATCAAGTCTGGCTGCTGTTTTGGCACGGGCGATCGCATCTTGCTGCAATTTAGCAACAAACGCTTTTTGGTCGCAAGTCATTTGTTTTTGATTCAGCTTTACCGTCAAAGGCTGCAACACCTGCCTAGTTTGGCGTAATTGCCCTACAGCTCTACGACAAGCTGAAGCAGGGTTATTCAACTCGTGTGCCAGTCCTGCTGCCAAAGTGCCTAATGCTACTAGTTTTTCTCTGTGCTGTGATATCGTCTGCACAGCTTGTAAGCGTTCTGCCATTGTGCGGAGAATCTCAGTCATCACACAAGTACAACTCGAAAGCATTTCCCAAAATACCTGGTTTGGCACGTCCAAAATATGGCTACGAGTCACAGCACGACTGCTAGCCCAGAAATGTGTATGACCCATTAAAACGGGTAATTCACCAAACAGCGTTTTGGGTTCATAAATCGTCAACAAAATCTCTTGATTGCCAACCTTCTGCATAATCCGAATTTGACCTTCTAGCAGTATGAAAACATGGTCAGCACGGTCACCTTCGCGGCGATGAATTTCTCCAGATTCTCGCCATACTTCTGTACTCTGCTCAAGTAGCCATTGCAACTGTTCACTTGGTAATTTGGAGAACAGAGGAACTTGGCGTAAAGTTTCTATATCAAGCATGATGACACCTTGAGTTTGTAAGTAGAACAACACAGAACAGTGCTGTAGGGACACAGCATTGCTGTGCCCCTATCAAGTGGTTTGTACTTGATGCAAATAAAAAGCACTGTAATAGCTAAAGCACTGTTTTAAATAACTTGTTAAGTAACTCATTTCAAATTAATTTTGCTACCTATTTTATTCTTCCAAAAAATAAATTAGATATTGGTTTTAAAGAAGAAACTAAATGAACTAACAACAAATGTTCTATTTATGTTCTGCATCTAGTTTAAATAATTCTAGTTCAACACCGTAATATTTGTGAGTGCGACCCATTGGTATCATGCCAAGCCGTTGAGTTACCCGAATTGAATTATAATTTTTAGGCTTCACCACCGCATAGATCACTGGTAATTTAAGAAGATTAAATCCATATTCAATAGCACCTCGTCCAGCTTCTGTCGCATAACCTTTGCCCCAAGCTGCTTTTTTTAAGTGCCAACCCACTTCATAATCTTGGGTTGGGTTGCCCTCATTATCTGGCAGTGTTTTTAACAGGATAGTTCCTACAATTTCTCCGATTTGCTTTTTAACAACTGCCCAAGCGCCAGTGCCATTATTGAGTTGGGCATAGCGTTCAGTCACTCGTTGCAAACTTGTCCGTTGAGTCTATTCACTCTCTTCAGGTTTTCCACTAAGAAAGCACATTACGTCTGGAGCACCGTAAATTTCCAAGGCTTGTGCAGCATCAGCTTCAGGACTCCACTGACGGATAATTAGGCGCTGTGTTTGGAAAATCTCAGTCATATCTTGTAGTCAATCCTAGTAAAAATTCTACTCAGAAACCGCTTGACATGAACGATTCACTGCTTGAATAGGTAAACGTACTCGAAAGCATGTATTCCCTGGTTGAGATTCAAAATGGATGTCACCATGATGTTTGTTAACAACAATACGATAAGCAATTTCTAAACCCAACCCAGTGCCTTTTCCAACTTCTTTCGTTGTAAAAAATGGTTCAAAAATCCGCGATTGAATTGCTGGTGGAATACCTGCCCCTGTATCAACTATTTCCACAACAAGACAGTTATTTTCTCTATAAGTACGAATGGTCAAATCGCCTTTACCTTTCATGGCATATATGGCATTGTCAATTAAATTTGTCCACACTTGATTTAGTTCACTGGCATAAGCACAAATTTTTGGCAGAGTGCGATCAAATTCTCGATTAACAATAATTCCTTTTTTCAGGCAATGATGGAGAATGAGTAAAGTATTTTTAATTCCGTCATGGATATCTATTTCTTGTAGAGGGGCTTGATCCATATAGGAATAGCCCTTGATAGCTTTCACCAACTCAGAAATGCGAGTGGTACTTTGCTCAATTTCATGAATCAACCCAAAAGATGAAAGTGTCGCGTCAAGCCATTTAAGAACATGCTCAAGACAGTCAATTGGGACGTTATCAGCAAGAGTATCCAGCTTTTCTATATCTAATCCAGCGTTGACAAATGTGGGGGCAAATTTCCAACTATTATTAATATCATGGTCTTCCAACCATTCTGTCAGTTCGTCTTCTTTATCACTACACGTCAGAGGATCAAGTTTAGGAGAGTGGATGGCATGTTGTGTTGCTTGAGTTTGAATATCAGTAATGAATTTTACCTGTTCTTTAGAGACTAAATTCAGCTGTAAAGCTAGAGTTTGTAAATTTTGAAAATTTTCGCACAGAAGGCTCGCCGCCCTTTTCGCCGCTGCCCCTGGATTATTCAATTCGTGTGCTAAACCTGCTGACATTTTACCCAGCGCTGCCATTTTTTCTTGCTGTCGTAGTTGCGCTTCCACATCTTTGGTTCGTCCTGCCATAGCGGAGAGAATTATGTCAGCAATCGGCGAACATTCAACGAGGATGTGTCTAAATGTTTCAACGTCAATTTGTAAAACGCGACTGGGTGCGATCGCATGGGCATTAGCAATAGCGCCTGAACCTGTCAGCATCGAAAGTTCACCCATGAACTCACCCCGACGATGAATAGCCAGCACTTTCGTTTCAACGCCCACTTGCTTAGTGACTTCAATTTGACCTTCTAAAACAACATAAAAATGATAGTTTGAGTCGCCTTCACTAAACAGCACATCGCCTATCTTAATAAGTTCTATCTCAGTACCAAACTGCTTCATTTCCTCCAAAGCATCATCTGGCAATTTAGGAAACAGTGTCATTTGATTTGGATCGTGCAGCATGGTAACTCCTTATATGAAATTTTTTCTAAAATATCTTTAATAACTATTGTAATGACTACTTCTTTACTACTGATGTCTGCTTCAATTAACTCAGCCAATTTTTTAGATGCTTCAGCAAGAGTTATTTCTTGCATCGTTGTCACTTCTGAGTTTATAATTCATACTTAGAGCAAAAATTAGTTGTTTGATGCAACAATTTCAGTTTAGTTTATCGAACTGACAGATGAGTGAGTTAAGTAGAAGACGATATATATTCATATCGATACTCATGGCTGACAGATCCTTTAAAAAAGTCCGCGTTTTCTTTTGTGGACACGTACTTAAAACCAAGTGATTTAATGAGTTCAATGGATGCGACGTTACGAGTGTCAATCTGGACTGCCACAATCTTAACTTGATAATCATTGAAAAGATGATTGAGCAGTTGTAAACATCCTTCCTTTGCATAACCTTGTTGCCAGAATTGTGGGAAAATCATGTAGGCGATAAGCCCTTGGCTTGACGCTAGCCCCGAAGGGGGCGCTTCGCAAACGCGTATCGCAGCTATTTGGTTGGCATATACTGTTGCTTGCAATGTTCCAATATATGTTTCAAATTGGCGAAGACGAATAGCCCAATTTAGCCATGCTTCTTGCCCGTCAGGAGAAAGTCTTGAAGATAGCGCACGATATCGAGCCTGCAAAACTTGCAATGATATAGGAGGCTCCTGTGGGATAAACTGATAAAGCCTTTCATCCTGCAATTGCCTGTAGATATGTGCTGCATGAGATACCATCAGTGGCTCAAGCAACAGTTGTGAAGTCTCAAGTGTTGTTTCAGGTGCAATCAATTTCATCATTGTACTGTTGTTATGAGGTATTAATGATAATTTCTTCGCCACTGATCACTGCCTCGATTAATTCTGGCAAATTTTTAGATGCTTCAATGAGAGTTATTTATTGCATGGTTGTCACTTCTGAGTTTATAATTCATACTTACATCAAAAATTAGTTGTTTGATGCAACAACTTCAGTTTAGTTTATCGAACTGGCAGATGAGTGAGTTAAGTAGAAGACGACATACATTCATGTAGCACTAAGCCTAAAGTATCCAGTGTTAGAAATCGTTTGCGTCCCTTAACCTTTTTACCCGCATCATAACCGACTGCTTGACTTACCATAGCTGCACTTTTAACGTCTCGGCTCCGCTCGACGTTAAAGCTGAGCGAAGTCGTTGGCGCAGCGTGTCCGTTCGGCTTTGCCGTGCCCGTAAGCGCAAGCGCACGCCAAGGGCGAACGCGCAGCGTGTCCCTTTGGGACTCAGGGCTCAGGACTCAGCTTTAACACTTTGGCTGTCCACGATTGCTTCTGATGGACTTGGCTCACGATAGTTAGCAACCCTGGTCTACTCCCGCAATAGGAGCGTGTATTCTTACCCAGGTTCCATCAAGCCGCCAATTACGCTCATTAATTTTTACTAACAAATACAAATCCTCGACTCTTACCAGAAGCTGAGTCAGTCGTTGCGATCGCCTTCCATAAATCTGCTGTTTTCACCCAAACTGGTGGATATTTGTAACGAGAAACATCCATAATTAAAAATCTATCTGTTTTTTCGTTATACGCTGCTAGAGGTGATATATGTCCACCTTTTTCTTGTCCAATTTCTTTACGTAAATAATTAACTAAAACGAAATTCCCTGGCTGTTTCAAATTTTCTGATGCCAGTTTTTTAAAATCTTGTAGATTAGTATCAGTCGCGTGGTAAACCTTGACTTTCACACCATGACTTCCTAATAATTGTCCCATTTGATCTAACGTCATACCCATACGAGAAACAATCTCGGGTGCTAAGACTTTTCGGGTAGCTTCGTTTGTAAAAAAGTTTTCTTGAGTAAACACGTGGTAAGGAGAATACTGGGGCGCTTCTGGTGCTGGAATTTGCAAACCATTAAGCACCATCACAATACTAGCCACTCCACAATATGCCTGATTGTTTTGGGTAACAAACTGCATACTGAGTGGAAAGAAATCTTCTTTTGATTGACTTTCTAATAATAATTTTTCTCCTTCCGGCGAATTGAAGGCAATTAAAGTTTTAGGCAAAGTGAGTGTTTGAGCAAAGACACTTCCAGCAGCAATAATAGTACCTATGATCAAAGCATTGAAAGGTAATTTGCTTGTTTTGAGTAAAATCTTCTTCATAGTAATCCGTTCTGAAAGAATTTATAATAAGTAAACTCTACCAGAACGAGTGACGCATGAGGATGATGATTAGGCTAAACCGTTGGCTTTGCGAAACTCGCTGACAACTTCCTTAACATCACGTAACTCGGCTTCAACCAAGTTGTTTAAGTGGCGCATTTCATCTGCCGAAATTTTTCCACTAAGTTGGGCGATCGCCTTCCTAACTTCCGGATACTTTTGCAATGTTTCTTTCCGTACTATTGGAGTTGCTTCATAAGGTGGAAAATACTGTTTATCATCTTTTAGGACAACTAAACCTAAGCGAGATATTTGCCCATCAGTAGAATTTGCACTTATGATATTGACTTGCTTTTGTAAAAGCGCACGGTATAGCAATCCCAAATCCATAATCCGAGGAGACTGGGCAAAGCGTAAACCGTAGGTTTTAGACAATCCAGGGAAACCATCTTCCCTGTCCATAAATTCGTAACCAAAAGCAGCTCGCCACTGAGGTGCATATTGAGCCGCTTCAGAGAGAGTTTGAATATTATAACGTCTTGCCTCTTCACCCCTTATGATCATCGCAAACGTATTTTCAAAACCCAAAGATTTCATCACTTCCAAATTAAATTGCTGGGCATAAGCTTGTTTTAACCGTTGATAAACCTCTTTTGGATCGTTAATTACTTTTTGTTTTAAAATAGCAGTGAAAGCCGTACCTGTATACTCAACATAAGCATCAATTTTGCCAGTAGTTATAGCTTGATGACAAACAAAGGTACCAAGCAAGTCGCGTCGGTCAACTTTTAAATTCGTTGTTGCTTCGATTTGCTGTGCTAAAAGTTCACTTAAAATAGCCTGCTCACCAAGACCTTTAGAAGCAACAACAATATCACCACCACTTTTATTAAGCTGGCAGCTGACAATCCCTATTACCAAAGCAAAAGTTACAAGGAAAAAGGTGATTTTTTTTCTCATCTATTTATCTTCTTCAATTCGTTCTATTTTTTCGTCACTTTAAATTTTCCTTCCAACCAGCCAATAGTAAAATCAGCCAACAAAGCAATAGCGGCTGCAGGAATTGCACCAGCTAAAATTAACTCATTATTAACTGTTACAATACCACGAAAAATCAACTCTCCTAAACCACCAGCACCAATCGCCGCAGCTATAGTTGCAATCCCTATTCCAATCACTGTTGCCACGCGCACTCCTGCTAAGATAACACTCAAGGCCAAAGGAATCTCCACTTGAAGCAACAGTTGTTTATCAGTCATTCCCATCCCTCGCCCAGCTTCTATTATGGCTGGATCAACACCAATAATACCGGTATAAGTATTCCGAATAAGTGGTAACAGAGAATACAAAGTTAGGGCTACAGCTGCGGGGACTGTTCCAATTCCACCGATCACAGGTATGGGGATAAGCAAGCCAAACAGTGCTAAACTCGGAACAGTTTGCATAATATTTGCAATACCAAGAATTGGTGCCCGGAGATTCTGCTGGCGAGTAATTAGTATACCAAGTGGAATACCTATCAAAGCTGCGATCCCGATAGAAATTCCTACCAACAGCAAATGTTCCAAACTATGTTCCAAGATTTGCGAAGCATATTTTATCAAAAAGAAGTTGTTGATGTTCATAGGGCTGGTTTAAGACATTGCAGAAATGCGAGTGCTTCTGGGTGTTGAGAACCCTGAAATTCCTCTGGTGTACCCAACACTACTAATTTTCCTCCATCCATTAACCCAATTCTTGATGCCAACAGAAATGCTTCTTGGATATCGTGAGTGACAAACACAACTGTCTTACCGAGTTCCTGCTGTAACCGTTTAAATTCTTGTTGCAGTTCTAAACGCGTGATTGGATCGAGTGCGCCAAAAGGTTCATCCATCAACAACACTGGCGGATCTGCAGCTAGCGCCCTTGCGACACCAACTCGTTGTCTTTGCCCTCCTGAAAGTTCATGTGGATATCTTTGAGCAAATTTTTCTGGTTCTAAACCAACTAAATCCAACAATTCACGAACTCGCGTTTGAATCTGTTTGGGTTTCCAACCTTGCAAAGATGGAACTAAACCCACATTACGTTCCACTGTAAAATGGGGAAATAAACCTGTTTCTTGAATCACATAACCGATCTTGCGCCTAAGTCTAATTTGATCCCATTGAGTTGTGGGAATGCCATCAAATACTACCTCGCCTTGTGTAGGTATAAATAGGCGATTGATTAATTTCATTGTCGTAGTTTTGCCACTACCACTACGTCCTAGTAGTATCAGTGCCTCTCCCTGATGGATAGTAAAATTGAGGTTTGATACCAAAGGTCGATTATTCCGGCTAAAGGTGACATTGTCGAATTCGACAGCAATTTGGTTGTCTTGCGACATGGGTAACTTACAAGGTGGTTTTCTGTCATTATCTTCTGATTTTAGTCATATGCGGAATTCGATACTGCTGTAGTAACTGAACTCTTCAGACAGTCGTACTTTCAATATGACTTCAGAACTTACGCATTTCAACGTAATTCCGTCCGCAGCGAGCGACAGCGTGCGCTGCGGACATTCTCCCTTGTTGCGTAAGTCCTGGCGTTGTTAGGTAACAAATGATTTGTCTTGTTATCAAACAAGTGTCGTAAAGGTGTTGAGTAGATGTCGTTTTCACCTAAGGTGTGTTTTACATAATGGTTTTTTAGATATTTAAAAGGCAAGAAAACCAGAAAACAATGTTATCTATTTGGCGAATCCCTGATAGAGCGTGACTATATAAGCATTATCTTAAGCGACACTAAAAACGTTAATAACGACAAATAATTTGTTACTCCACATCAGTAAGAGCAATCAAATCTGATCGTTTGATTGCTCTTGTCCAGAATCATGAGTTACTATTCCACAGGCTAAGCGTCCACCACCAGCTTCTGCTGCTGTTCCGCCCGCTTTTTGCTGATCCGGTAATAAGTGAATAATGACTGCACTACCATTTTCGTCAAACACACTCACCGGACCTTCACTAAGGGTGACTCGACTAGTGAGCACATTGTATGTTGCCTGTCCCTGCTCATCCACCACTAGGTTTGGCAAGTCACCTAAATGATATGGATGGTTTGCTTCTACTGGAAGTTCCGAACCAAAGGGACCAGGATCAAAGTGTCCACCTGTGGTGCTAAAAGCAGGTTGGGCATTTGGTTCGCACACGCCTGCGGCATGAATGTGGAGTCCGTGCAAACCGGGAGTTAGGGTTGCTGGATTGCCTTGAATATTACCTTGGATTCGTACCAATCCATTATTTCGCTGCTTCAAGATTAGCGTGCCACTAATATCTGTACCTGTAAGCTCAACTCGTGCTCCTATAGAACTCTGCGCTATGCTGGGTTGCCCTAATGTAAGTGTGTAAATCAGCATCAAGCAAACAGAGACTGCGAAAATAAACAGAGATTTTTTTGGTGAAAACTTAATCACTATGACCTCCTACGTTAATAGTAGATAACTTGATTTAGATTCTACACTTGGGTGGTATCCGAGTTGAATAGATAGTATTTTATAAATTTTCAATAAACAAAATATACAAGATATATACTGTCAAAAAAGTATTAAGTCAAATTAGCTTCATGTAAAATTTAATCTAGCTTTATTTTTAATTAACTGCCCCAAATTATACTGGTTGCAAACGAGCACATCTTGGCAAAAAAATTAGCATTAGCTAGTACAAAAATTTGTCAATAAAACCAGAATAATTGAAAAAGAAATGAGCCATGAATAATGGTAGAAATAGTCGTTTGCCTGAGTTAGAGAAACTTACAACTCAAGCAGGCACAGAAACCGAAAAGAGTTCTGCTCCTCCCTTGATACATCTGCTATCAAGGCTCTTTTTCCTAACAAAAACTATTCTCAGCTTTGTCGCAGGGATGCTAAGTGGATTGATCCAACTGGCATCCAAATTTTTTAGGAGCATAAAAATAAAAAGGGGCACGACAATTGCTGCACTGGTGATGGCTGCAATCCTAGCCGGACATACTGTATCGGCACAGGTAACTGCACCGCCTCCGCTGAGTCAGGTAAAAGTTCCGGAACCAGATAATCTGGGGGATTTTATCAAGGACAAGGTAGCAGCGATCGCCCTAGGAAAATCTCTTTTTTGGGATATGCAGCTTGGCAGCGATGGCATCCAGTCCTGTGCTAGTTGTCACTTTCATGCTGGGGCAGACAGCCGATCCAAAAACCAGATCAACCCAGGTCGGATTAACCCAGATCAAATAGATATAACTTTCAATACTGGAGGCAGTCCAAACTACCAGTTAACGTCAGGAGATTACCCATTCCATAAGCTATCAGATCCAAATAACATCTCATCTACCGTTGTGTCCGACAGTAATGACATCACTGGCTCTCAAGGGGTTTTTCGGTCAGAATTCGTTGACATCGTTCCTGACAGTGACAAGGACAAGGTGACTCCTAAAAAGGATGATGTCTTCAATGTCAATGGCACGAACGTACGTCGGGTAACGCCGCGCAATACACCGTCGGTGATTAATGCCGTCTTCAACTTTCGCAACTTCTGGGATGGACTGGCTCAGAACACCTTTAACGGGGTGAATCCTTTGGGGTTGAGAGACTCGAATGCTTTTGTTTTGAAAGCAACCAGTCCGAGGCAGCTCGAAGATGTACGAGTCAGTCTCAATAATTCGTCTCTAGCTTCACAGGCAGTGGGACCACCGCTTAATGCCTTCGAGACGGCATTTGAAAACACCACTGTCATCGCGCCGTTTCGGGTTGCGCAGTCCGAAACAAACGAGGACACAGTTACGGTGACTGACGCACAAGGTCGGACTGTTGAGAATAACCCTAATTCGCAAGCGTCCCAAAACAGCCAAAGCACTACCAACACCGCTGATTCCTCAAGGCAACAACCTTCGACATCAAGTCCGACGCCTTTGAAAAGGTTTGGTAGAAAACTCGGTAAGAAGCTACTTGCCCTAGATCCCCTTGCAAAGCAGATTGTGGCTTATGACGACAGCGTTTTAGGTTCTTTAAGCAAATCGTCGCGTAATTCGCCCAAACCAGGTCTGAGAAAGTCCTACGAGGCGTTGATCCGGGACGCCTTCAAACCGGAGTGGTGGCAATCAAATGTGGTCATGCGAGTTGATCCAAAAACTGGCGATCGCACTTTTATCCGTAAGCCGAAGAACCGCTTGAGCACTATCGAATATACGCAGATGGAATATAACTTCTCGCTGTTCTTTGGGCTGGCAGTTCAGGCGTACGAATCAACTTTAGTGTCTGCTGATACACCGTTTGACCAGTTCTTAGCCGGGAACACTAGCGCCCTGACTTCCCAGCAACAGCAGGGGTGGACTGTTTTCCAGAACAAGGCTCTGTGCATTGGCTGCCACGCTGGATCGGAATTGACCGCCGCTTCAGTAAGTAATGTAGCTCAAAGGAAACGAATCGGACGTGCGCCGATACCTGGTAACCCCGCTGAAGACACTGGCTTCTTCAGGATTGGTGTCAGACCTAACAACGAAGACCCCGGTTTGGGTGGTCTTGATAGGAGTGATAAAGACGACTCAGGAAATCCCCTAGGCAATCCGCTCTCCGAGGCACGGCTAGCTCAGCAGGGTAAATTTAAGCAGCTCCTCGGCGAAGATCCCCCTACGCTTAATCCACCGCTAAGTCCTAGTGAAACGGTGATTGCAGACGGAGCCTTTAAAGCACCCGGACTCCGCAATGTGGAACTCACTGCTCCCTACTTCCACAATGGAGGTCAAGCGACCCTGGAACAAGTGGTTGATTTTTACAGCCGGGGCGGGGATTTTGGCGGTCTGCCTGTGCTGAACCTGAAACCAGAAGAAAAACAGCAACTGGTTGCCTTTTTGAAAGGGCTGACCGATGAGCGAGTCCGCAAGCAAAAAGCGCCCTTCGACCACCCGCAACTGTTTGTCCCTAACGGACATCCAGGAAACCAATACTCTGTGACCATCGACCCCAAGGTCAAAACCAATGACGGTACCACGCAAGCTACGGATTCTCTTTTGGAAATCCCAGCTGTCGGTCGTAACGGTGGCAATCCTTTGCCGAACTTCTTGGCAACCTTTTGAGAAAGTCACGTAGTTCCTAATTGAAAAAAGCCTGCAACACCAGGCTTTTTTTTATCGGGCAATAATTGTTTAGAATATCAACGCTCTAGGACAACGTTTGAGATTTGTTCATCACAAATCTTATCACTCGGGTTATGTTCTGTAAGCTGTACACTAAATCCCCCAATACCCCAGTTTGCCACGCTACACTTCGTTCCGCTCGCAGCGGACATATTAGTTTCTAACTCAATGTTGACATCAATTCAGTGAACAGTTAACTGTTTACTGTTTACTGTTTACTGACAACTAATTACTATCACAACACATTGCTGAGGTATCGATGAACAAACTGAACGCAGATTGAACCCTCACCAACACCAGAAGCAACTCGCTTGACTGAACCATGACGCACGTCACCCACAGCAAAAACACCAGGAATGTTGGTTTCTAGCAAATAGGGATCGCGTTCTAGCGTCCATCCTTTGATGCGTTGCCCATCTTTTTGCAAATCTGGACCTGTGATGATGTAGCCGTGTTGGTCTCGTTCAATCACACCATCTAGCCATTCCGTACGGGGAACTGCGCCAATAAAAATAAACAGTGATGTTGCAGGAACGGTTTGCGTTTCACCTGTTAAAGAATTGTGAATAGTAATGGATTCTAAACTTGTTTCTCCTTTTGCTTCTCTGACACTACTATGTGTCTTGACTGTAATATTAGGTGTTTGTGCAATTTGGTCAATTAGATACTGGGACATACTCTTAGTTAAGGAGTCGCCACGTATTAACATCGTCACATGCTTGGCGTAGCGAGAAAAGTACATTGCTGCTTGTCCGGCTGAGTTTGCGCCACCCACAATGTAAACGTCTTCATCTTGGCAACTCATTGCTTCGGCTTGTGCAGCACCATAATACACCCCTGCACCTGTCAAACGATCAAGTCCAGGGATATCCAGCCGCCGCCACGACACACCTAGCGCTAACATCAGGGCGTGGCAACTGATTTCACTAGCGTCTTCCAGTTGCACAAATCGATACTGATTTTCTACGCGGATACCCTTAACTTCTTGTGGTGTGAGAATTTCGACGCCAAACCGTCTTGCTTGTGTGACACCACGCCGTGCCAAATCACCTCCACTCAAGCCTGTAGGAAAGCCAAGGTAATTTTCAATACGTGAGCTTGTTCCCGCTTGTCCTCCTGGGGCTTCACGTTCAATCATCACTGTGCGTAGTCCTTCTGATGCGCCATACACCGCAGCAGCTAAACCAGCAGGACCGCCACCAACAATAATCAAGTCATAAAACGGTTTTTCTGCTTGGGTTCGTAGCCCAATTTTCTCCGCAACTTGCAGGTTGGTTGGCTGCATGACATGGGAACCATCCCCAAAAAGGACGATAGGTAAGTGTAATTTATCACATTCAGCGTATTCTGCTAGTTTTTGTGCTTCTTCGGATAATTCGATATCCAACCACTGATAAGGCACTTGATTTCGTGCGAGGAAATCTTTAACTTGATGAGAATAGGGAGACCAACGGTTACCGATGACGCGAATCCCTTCAAACGGTGGGTGGAAGCCTGCTTGCCAGTCATCAAGTAAATCGTCCAGCACTGGATACAAGCGTTCTTCTGGTGGATCCCACGGCTTCATTAAGTAGTAATCTATTTTTGTGTTGTTGATGGCACGGATTGCGGCATCAGTATCTGCGTAGGCGGTGAGTAAGGCACGTTTTGCATCGGGGAACATTGACATGGCTTGTTCCAAAAACTCCACGCCGGACATCTGGGGCATCCGTTGATCGACAAGGAACAACGACACTGGCTGATTGCGAAGTTTGAGTTTTTCCAAAGCTTCCAAGGCACTGGCACCAGAGTCAGCGCGGATAATTCGGAAGCGATCGCCATATTCCTGCCGTAGGTCCCGCGCCACAGCTTGCAAAACTTCTGGATCATCGTCTACCGTTATGATGACAGGTTTAGCCATAGCGCTTTGGTGACCTCCATTTTTAGATAGTTGCTTTTTTATATATCACACAAGATACTCGTATAAACCAATTAAGGTTCCATCTGGATCTCGAAGATAAGCTGTTTTCATTCCGTAGTAGGGATTATTCATCGGCGTTACACTAAATTGCACCCCTTTGTGTCTGAGTCGTTGATATTCCTCCTCTAAATCATGCACAGTAAAAATTAATACTACAGTATCTTGACATTCTGCATGGGTAGGCTTTTCTGCATTGTGAATCATTTGTGCCATTTCTTGCCGCTTTGATACGGCAAGTCTCATATCTCCGGCTTTAAACTCAGCATATCCGGCTTCTTCATCTTTTACAGCAATATCAAATTCGATCACATCTTTGTAAAACAAGAAACAAGCCTTCCAATCTTTTACAAGCAATCTTGTGTATGATTTGCTAACTTTCATAAACTTTGTACCTCTTTTCTTTGCCGCCTTTGTATTTTTGCGGTTCTATTCCTTTATTAATTATTGATGACAACTGCAATATGATGGTTATCAATAGAAAATCTCCTTGCGATAGCCCTTTGGGCGGCTCCCAGAGGGAACATCGCCGAAGAACTCAGGGTAAGCGCATCTCAAATGGGATTGACAAAACATACATTTAACAGGGAACAGGGTTGAAAATCTCGTGATGCCCGTATTATCACATCTTGCACTTCAATAAATTTGTTTTTTATACTCAGTATAAACTCTAAAGCCCTTATTATTACGAAAAAAGACAATAAAAACCGTGTCACTTTCTTGCGCTGCTTTTAACTAAATTCGGGCTTATACGGTTAGTGGGACTTTGAAACTTTTTGAGCCCAAACATAGCCAGACTTGGCTTTGTGAGCGGCAAATACGTCGATATGTGTAATTAGCCAGCGTACAAAACGAAACTCTACTGCGGTACGGAAAGCCTCCAAAACCTCAGCAAAAGAATGTAAAGCTTTAGTTGCCCACTGTCGTTGAAATCCTCCGGTTAACTGATGCCAAAGAATAAAGGTGTAGACGGTAAACACCAAAATCCAATGCCGTTTGAGACTTTTAGCACAAGGCACCTGATACTCACGCAACCCTTGGCGTTGTACTTGTCGCGAAAACAGCTCATCAAAGCGACGACACCAATTCTCAAAGTCTTTGGGCATTGCAGCCGCAACTTGATGTTTCATTTTACGCTGCACAATCGCGAGACTGACGTAAACATGAGTCTAGGACAACATTCTACCCCAATTTGACAGTGGTTTTTTACAAAGTCTTATTAAGTGCAAGATGTGAGCCTCCAACTAGCGGCGTACCGCAAGTGAAATATGAAAGAAACACAAAAATTGGGAATTTGGAAAGCAATGAATTTTACACTTTATAAGTGCCCTGACAGTTAAGACCGTTTATACAATGGTGCAAATCGCGCCCGTATCTGAGCCTGGTTCTGGGTGATTTGGTGAAAATATTGGTGAGGTGACTGAGGTGACTCCTGTCACTATCCCGGTTAGGAGATTAGATTGATACACCGCACCTAGGTCAGGGTACACCCTTTGCATAAAAATCAGCAAGCACAGACGCTCACGTAACATGAGTCAACAGAAGCGATTGCCTACCGCAGAGCTACGCTTAACGCCAAAAGCACAGGACTCCAGTTTAGCGACCATCAACGCGAATGCCGCAGGCATTGACATTGGTGCAGATCGTCATTGGGTAAGTGTACCTGCAGGACGCGACAGTGAATGTGTACGCAGCTTTGGTTGTTTTACTGCCCAATTGTACGCAATGGCAGACTGGTTAAAGCATTGTGGCGTTGAAACTGTGGCAATGGAATCCACAGGAGTGTATTGGATACCAGTATTCCAAATCCTAGAAAGCCGAGGGTTTGAAGTAAAACTGGTGAATGCTCATTACGTTAAAACTGTCCCTGGTCGCAAAACTGACGTGCTAGATTGTCAGTGGTTACAACAGTTGCATACCTATGGCTTATTGGCGGGGTCGTTTCGACCGGAAGATCAAATCTGCGTGCTACGTAGTTACATTCGTCAACGAGATAACTTAATTAAAGGTACCTGTGTCCACGTCTTGCGAATGCAAAAAGCTCTGACACAAATGAACTTACAACTACACCGAGTGATTAGCGATATTACAGGTAGCACAGGTATGGCAATTATCCATGCTATTGTTGCTGGTGAACGTGACCCACAGAAGCTGGCTGCCCTTAAGGATGGGCGTATTAAGGCAAGCTGTGGGGACATTGCTGCCGCTCTGACTGGGGACTATCGTCCAGAACTGGTGTTCATCTTACAACAGGAATTACAACTCTACGAATTTTATCAAACGCAAATCGCTGCAATTGATGTACATATTGAGCAATGCTTGGCTAAGTTTTCCGACAAAGTTGATGTTGCAACAAAGCCACTTTCCAAACCTAAACGTCGGGGCAAAAAGCAACCAGGGAACCCTCCCCAATTTGACTTGCGGACTCATTTGTATCGCATTAATGGTGTAGACTTCACTCAAATTGATGGCTTTGGTGCTTTGACTGTGTTGATTCTGTTGTCTGAGGTTGGCGTAAGATCCGTCCCGTTTTCCCACAGTCAAGCATTTTACTTCTTGGTTGGGTTTATGTCCTGCTAATCGCATTACTGGCGGTAAGGTCAAAAGTTCCAAAACTCGCCCTGTTGAGAATCGCGCTGCCAATGCTTTTCGTATGGCAGCGCAAACCCTCTGCCGCAGTCACTCCGCTTTAGGAGCATTTTATCGTCGTATGCAGGCGCGTATGGGAGCGCCCAAGGCTATTACTGCTGCTGCACACAAACTGGCACGAATTTTCTACCACCTCTGGACATCAGGGACTGCCTACACTGACGCTGGTATTGATGCTTATGAAAAACAATATCGAGAACGAGCAGTGAAAAATCTCCAGAAAAAAGCCCAAGCTTTAGGCTTTAATCTTGTTGCTCAATCTGATACCACGGAATGTGTTTCTTAGGAGTATTTTCTCATTAGTTCATGTCCTAATCTACCTAGCAAC
Organism: Brasilonema sp. CT11; assembly: GCF_017982655.1. Lineage (GTDB taxonomy): Bacteria > Cyanobacteriota > Cyanobacteriia > Cyanobacteriales > Nostocaceae > Brasilonema. The sequence goes on from NZ_JABXYX010000071.1 coordinate 31,110, forward strand.
GGCTATAAAAATGGCTTAATGCTTAGCTTTTAGATCTCAGCATTAAGTATTATCTGGTTTACAGTGGTAACCGAGACAAGCATTTTCTGAGTGAATTGGTTTACGAAGTAGCGGATGCTGGTGCCACATGCATAGCGATTGCAGATAGTCAGAGTACTCTGAATCCAACTGCTCGACAATTTCAGGAATTTCATGCGTTTCTAGAGCACGAGGTGTTTCCATTGCGACTTTTCCTATAGGAGTGTGCAGTTTCCCCGAAGCAGCAACAGCAGAAGGTGCAACGGGTAATTGTCCACCCAATAAAGAAGGGTGAGAAACCCTGCCAGAGTGCCACAGTTGTAAGAAAATTTTTCCCCCTTTCTCATATACGGCATCCTTCACTTGCCGCCATCCATCTACTTGTTCTGGTGAGTATATACCAGGACAGTTAATGTAGCCTAAACTCAGGGGTGAAACCATTGTGCATTCAGTAACGATGAGTCCTGCTGTTGCCCGTTGTGCGTAATAAGTCGCCATCAATGAGTTGGGGATGTTGTCTATAGCTCGCAAACGGGTCATTGGTGCCATCACCATGCGGTTTGGTAAGGTATAGTGACCAAGTTGAACGGGAGTGAAAAGATTGATATTGGAAGTCACAGGAATTATCTCTATTATTCTTGTTGATCTTCTTTTAGCCTCGTTCCCAGTCTCTAGCTGGAAGAGTTTTTGCGTAAGTCCTAATTCATTAACACAAAAAAAATAGGTGGGGTATGCCCCACCTACTTAGTCAATTTACCGATGAGTTTCAGTTGGAACTCTATCATCTTCAACGGGCTGTAGCTGCGGATGTTTGTGGCGTCGTCGTGTTAGGCGATCGCGAATTTTTCCAATTACTATATACAGAATTGGCACAATAAACAGACTTAAGAAAGTCGAAACAAGCATCCCACCAACAACAGCAGTACCAAGGGATTTTCGACTAGCTGCCCCAGCTCCTTCTGGAAAAACTAATGGCTCAATACCCAGAATAAAAGCAAAGGAAGTCATCAAAATTGGTCGTAAGCGTTCTTGTGAAGCTTGAATGGCTGCTTTGGTAATCGAAAGCCCCTGGTCGCGTAGTTGGTTGGCAAATTCTACAATCAAAATTGCGTTCTTACTTGCCAAACCAATCAGCATCACTAGACCGATCTGACAATAAACATCATTGGCTAAGCCCCGCAGCGATTGTGCCGATAGTGCTCCCAAGATAGCCAGAGGGACTGCGAGCATAATAATCAAAGGGTCAACATAATTTTCATACTGAGCCGCCAGCACTAGGAATACAAAAACAAGTCCTAAGGCAAAAATCAGAGGGGCTTGACCGCCGGACTGTTGCTCTTCAGCAGCAACTCCTGACCATTCATAACCAAAGCCTGCTGGTAAAACCTCCTTTGCCACTTGCTGCATCGCTTGAATTGATTGCCCTGAGCTATAACCAGGAGCGGCTGCACCATTGATTTCAATTGAGCGGAACAAGTTATAGTGATTAATTGTTTGCGCCCCGGTATTTGCGGTCACTTTTACCAGATTGCTCAAAGGAATCATTTGATTGTTGGCGGAACTTTGACTATTGGTAGAACTTTGATTATTGGTAGAACTTTGAGTGTTGCTAGAACGGACATACAATGAACCAATATCCGCAGGATTTGAGCGAAACTGAGTATCTGCTTGGACATACACTCGGTAGGTTCTTTGGAGATAATTAAAATCGTTGACGTAGCGCGAACCCAAGTAACTCTGTAGGGTATTAAAGATATCTGAGATGTTGACTTGCAGCGCCTTAGCTTTGTTGCGGTCTACTTCAATCAAAAGTTGAGGGGTACTTGCAGAAAAAGTGCTAAATACAGCTTGCAATCCTGGTGTTTGATTGCCCCGTTGGAGTAACTGACCCATAACTTGCAGCATGGTATTTAAGCCACTATTGCCTTTTCTATCTTGTAGCTCAAATTGGAAACCACCAAAACTGCCTAAACCTTGAATTGCTGGCGGATTAACTGGCAAAATTCTTGCTTCTGTAATCGTTGAGAATTTGGCTGCCAAATTCTTGATGATTCCCTGTGCTGATTGGCTAGCCTCATGGCGCTCGTCCCAAGGTTTGAGTGTTGTAAAAATTGCACCACTGTTGGCAGTGCTACCACTAAAACCAAAGCCACCAATCGCGAAAGTCCCTACAACCTCAGGTAGTTTAAGAATTTCTGCTTCTACCTGACTCATAACTTTACTGGTGTAATTGAGCGAAACTCCCTCAGGACCTTGAATAATGGTGATGAAATAGCCTTGGTCTTCATCGGGAAGAAATGCCTGAGGCACGCGGGTGTACAGCCAGCCGGTTAACCCTAAAGACAGGATAAACAGCAACACTATGATCGCTGTAATACGAGTTAAGCGGTAGAGAGTTCGCTCATATTTTCTACGCGTCCAATTAATTAAGTTATTAAACTTTGTAAATACCCAACCCAGCACACCACCCGGTTTTTGCCCTGGACGCAGTAACAAAGCTGAAAGGGAAGGAGTCAGAGTAAGGGCAAGAAAAGTAGAAATTGCAATAGAAAATGCTATTGTTAAAGCAAATTGGCGATAAATTAGCCCTGTAGAGCCTGGAAAGAAGGCAACAGGAACAAAAACTGCCATTAGCACCAAGGAAGTGGCGATCAGCGCTCCAAAAAGTTCACCCATTGCTGCGGACGCTGCTTGCTCCGCTGACATTTCCTCATCTTCCATCAGGCGAGTAACGTCCTCAACCACGATAATCGCGTCATCAACCACTAGTCCTGTGGCTAAAGTCAAACCAAACATCGTCAAGGTGTTGATTGAAAACCCAAAAACCTTAACAAAGGCAAAGGTGCCAATTAATGTTAGGGGAATGACAATAACGGGAATGACAGTGGTGCGCCAGTCTTGTAAGAAGAGAAAGATGACTATGACTACAAGGACAATTGCCTCAAACAGCGTTTTGAAGACTTCGGAAAGGGATGCCTCCACAAACAGCGTTGTATCAAATGCTACCTGATAGTTCAACCCTGGGGGAAAGTCTAAAGCAAGTTGTGCTATTTCGGCTTTGACTGCCTTAGCAACATCCAAAGCATTACTTCCCGGAGTCGGAAATATACCGACACCTACACCCTCTTTGGCTCTAAACCGTAGGAATGAGTTGTAGTTTTCTGCTCCCAGTTCTGCTCGACCGACATCTTTGAGCTTGATCAGCGTGCCATTTTGATCCGTTTTAAGAATCATGTCCTCAAATTCGGACGGTTCCTTGAGTCTGCTGATCGCTTGCAGGTCTATTTGATACGTTTGGTCTTTTGGAGCTGGCTGTTGACCAATTTGCCCAGCACCTACCTGTATGTTTTGTTCATTGAGAGCATTAATCACATCTTGGGCGGTGAGGTTGCGACTGGCAAGGCGGTTGGGATCGAGCCACAGACGCATAGCATAGCGGCGTTCACCAAAAATCCGCGCTTCACTCACACCATTAATTCTTTTAAGAGCATCTACTATGTAAAGATCAGCGTAGTTGCTTAAAAATACGTTGTTAAACTCATTTTTCTCACTGTACAAACCTATTGCCAACAGGATATTAGAGGACTGCTTGCTAACAGTAACCCCAGTTTGCTGTACTGGTTGTGGCAACTGCGGTTGAGCCAGCGATACCCGATTTTGCACATCGACTGCTGCAATATCCTTATTACGAGATGCGTCAAATGTAACTGTAATCGTACTGGTGCCATTGTTACTGCTACTCGAAGTCATGTACTTCAAGCCCTCAACCCCGTTGATTTGCCGCTCTAAGACAGTCGTAACCGTATTTTCTACGACTTCAGCACTGGCTCCAACGTAGTTTGCAGTAACGTTAACTTGAACTGGGCTGATTTCTGGATACTGTGCCGTGGGTAGTGTTGGGATGCTAACTGCTCCAACTAGCAAAATAAGAATAGCGCAGACACTGGTAAAGACTGGTCGCTTGATGAAAAAGTCAACAAACATAAGTCATGGGGGAATGGTAAATTGCACAACAGGCAGTAGGGGAGTGGGCAGACATTCCAAATTAGGAATTAGGAATTAGCTCCTTGACTTTGTCATAGATGCTGAGAGCAAAGTGTGGCGTTGTTTCATACGTGATTTGAAATTGAATTAGTCCCCTTGTTTCTATTGCTAAGACTCAGGAATAACGGGAACGCCATCTCTAAGATTGAGCAGCCCTGAGACAATGATTTTGTCTCCTGGTTCTAATCCTTGAAGAACTTGGTAGTTGTTACCTGTAATGTTGCCTAATTTCACCCGTTTTTGCCGAGCTACTAGTTGAAACGCTTTTTGTTGATTCCCTTGAGGTTGTTCTCCTTGTTGATTTCCTTGAGGTTTTTCTCCTTGAGGAGGTTTTGATGGTGCTGGAACTGCTACATAAACAAAAGTTTCTCCCGCCAAATTAGTCACTGCTGTTGCTGGGATCAAGACCCCTGGGCGCTGACTCCAGATCACTCTTGCGTAAGCAATCTGATCCGTACGTAATTGATTTTGAGAATTGTCATATAGCACTTTAACAAGTAAAGATTGACTATTGTCACTAGCCTTTGGAGCGACAAAAAATACACGGCTCATTCCTATACTTTTGCCTTGTGCATCCATTACTTCTACTGGTGTTCCTTTACGTAGTTGAGTTGCTCGCTCAACAGGCACAGAAATATTCAATTCTAAAGATTGGTTTTGAGTAATAGTAACTAATTGTGTAGAAGTATTGACAAAATCACCAACTTTTACGGGTATATTTCCAACTATGCCAGCAAAGGGAGCAGTAATTTTGTAGTACTGAAGTTGGACTTGTTGTTGTCTAATATTAGCTTGTGCTTCCTTTAAAGATTTTTCAGCTTGGCTAATATTAGCTTGCTGTGCTCTAATTTGGGCTTCGATTTGACGGACAGCAGCAAGGGAAGTTGCCAGTTTATTGGTATACTGCTCACTCGTTTGTCGAGACACTGCTCCTTGAGACGCCAAATCGCTATACCTTTGGTAGTCTTGCTGATTCAACTTCAAATCAGCTAGTTTAGACAACCGTTCAGCTTCTAAGGATCTGAGGGTAGCACGAGTATTTTCCACTTGTGACTGAGACACCTCAGCAGCAGCGTTCACACTACCCACCGCTGCTTGTTGCTGTCTAGCGTCTACTTGGATAATCGGAGTTCCTGCAATCACTGAATCTCCGTATTTGACAAATACTTGTGAGACTTGACCTTCAATTCTCGGCTGAAGAGTCACTGAGCGGCGCGATTCTACGGTAGCAAGGTACTTTTCACTATCCTCAATCATCCCAGCTTGTACTGTAGATATCTTGACTCTTGCTGCTGGCGGTTGAGCGTTAGCAGTTGCGGGTGCTTTGTTTTGAGGAGCCAGCCAACGCCAAAGTGCAAAACCTCCGCCTGCTAGTAGTAGGGCTAACAATAACCAAAGCCACCTTCGCTGTCTGCGGGGTGGCTCTTCTAATTTTGTTTCTTGACGGTTATCTTCAAAATGAGTCTGAGGCTCAGGAGATTTCATGACTTACGCAGCACCTAACAATAAATAATCATACAACTCAAGCACAGTAAAAGCCTTGATATAAAAATTGCTTAGCTAACTTCAGGCTATTACGGAAACCACTTAGTAATTTCTTTTAATGTACTTCTTTCGTCTAGTTGTTTAATCTATCCACAGGACAATGCTATAAATAAGCTTACACATAAGTTTTCCATATTGTCTTTTCAGTTCTTGCGAAAAATGTTTTAATCTTGCTATGACTGACCAAAATAATTCTAAGTCCCAAAGAGCCACGCTCGTTGCAGAAATTCACCCTTCTGCATGCAAACTGCCTTGCCTTGTTGGCACATCTCCTTTTAAGACACTGAGTGTCCTCTTTGAAACTAAATCTTTTAAGTCATGATTTTCGCTGACACTGCTTTTCAAACTGTGTCATTTATACATAATATACGTAAGCTCAAACGTTCTGCAATTACAATACTACCCTTTAGTTACCCAATTGACCGGACTGAGGGAATCGCTTACAAATTGCGGTCGAATTTATCTTCTGTGCAAACACTTGTCCTGGATTTCTCCCTGGTGATCGAGGTGGCAAAATTTGTAAAATCTCTTTTCAGGAATATCAATTGACTCATAAGCGAACGCTATCCTCAAAGGGCTTCACGCAATCTTTGGGTAGTAAAGTAATTGCAAATACTCTATTTTAGATTTTTCAATGTTGATCTACTTAGTCCGCAGTCACAGTTTTAGACAACAAACGAGTACAAAACAATGCAAGGTAAAAAAACATTTCCAAGCTATTGGCTTATCTGTTTCTCTCTTTGCCGCCTCTACCATTGCTTTGCTGACTAGCCACACTGCTATACAAGCAAAGAAGGCAGTTCCAAGACCTACAGTTGCCACTGTAAAAAGCATGGTCAATGGTGACCTCATGTGCTACGTCAACTTAGTAGATCAAAAAGGAAAAGAGTATAACAGTGTTGGTGCATCGTTTGAGATTTGTGCAAAGGAAAAACGTTTTTTAAATAACTGGACTTTAGACTAAAGCAAGCGATCGCGCCCTTAAGTGGCTGGGCAAAAATAAAGGGATGCCTGTAATAACAAGCACCCCAGTAACGGAAGATGAAAGAAGCACTACCAACCTTCATCTACCGTTATGGATGTTTTTGCACAATTAATAGAGTTCCGTCAAGCAACATACCAATGTTTATGTCGAGCAAAGGATGCAACATTTGAACTGATGGATGCAATACTGCTGACACGCAACGCTTATAGTTTGGCGGGGGTCTAACACGTAAAAAAATCAGGCAGCCTTTGTTTGGTTAATTAGTGTTCCAAGACGAGTACTCGTAGTAGTAAGGCTGCCTGATTTTTTAGGGGACAATGCGTCGGCGGATTTATCAATGTGTCCAGTATTCCGTCGCCAATGGTCAAGCATTTATGAGGCTATACAAGACGCTAGACCACAACGTCACAAATTGATGCGACTGTACACTAAAGAAATCCCAAAACAAGGACGTATCATTCTGGCAGGAGACCACACAGCCTGGTCAAGACCAGATGCGCCTACTCTCCGAGAAAGAACTTACGAGCATTATGCTCAAGGTGGAAGAGGAGGTCGTCCCGTCACCGCTGGATATGGATACAGTACCATAGCCTGGATACCAGAAACTGAAGGGAGTTGGGCATTACCGCTAAGACATGAGCGAATTACAAGTTGGGAAAATCCGATAGATAAGGCTGTATGGCAACTACAACAAGTATGCCCGCACTTGCCATCTCGACCAATTACATTATGGGACATCGAATACGGATGTGCGCCATTTGTGATTAAAACTGCCAACATTAAAGCAGATAAACTGATGCGGTTGCGTTCCAATTTATGTTTATGGGGAAAACCACCAAAATATTCAGGTAAGGGGAAACCACGAGTACACGGGGAGAAATTTAAACTCAACGATACCAGTACCTGGTCAGAAACGACCCAAAGCATCGAACAAGAAGATGCCAAACTTGGTAGAGTCAGAATTCAGCTTTGGACAGGAAAGCATTTTCGTCTTTCTCCAGATCACCCAATGTCAATTATATTGGTTGAGAGATTACTTGAGGACGGCTACCCACGAGTCAATAAACCAATGTGGTTGGCTTTTGTGGGTGAAGAAATGCCACCCCTATCTGAACTGTGGAAACTTTACTTACGACGATTTGCTGTTGAGCACTGGTATCGTTTCCTAAAACAAAGGTTACATTGGACGCTACCAAAGCTGGCAACTCCCCAACAATGTGACCGATGGAGCGACCTCATGCCGTTAATGACTTGGGAGCTATGGCTGGCTCGTGATATTGTGAGACCAGCGCTGCGGGCGGGTTTCCCGCCGTAGGCGACTGGCGAACCCGAAGGGGCAATGACAATCCGCTCCCCTGGCAAAAGGCAATAACTCTATTGACTCCAGGACGGGGAGCACAAGCGATGCCTGGGATTTTGATGCACGTTTCCACTCCTGCCCAAGCGCCAAAACCACGAGGTAAATCTCCTGGTTGGAAAACTGGCAAACAACGCCAACGTAGAATTCGCTATCCTATTGTTAAAAAACGTACTTCTACTCCCCAGAAAACAACACATCAATCTGCTTGAGCTTTCAGCTTTTACGTTTTTTGCATTGCTTCTTTTTAACTCAGCTTCCCTGAGTCATTTTGTGCTTCTTAGTCTAAAGTACAGAATTAAGACTCCTACAAAAAAGCCAAACAAACAAGAATTAAGTCTAGAGCAAAAAGAGAAAAATAAACAGTTGGCGTCGGAACGGATTTTTATTGAACATTTAATTCGTTTGGTGAAAATATTTCGAGTTGCCTCTGAAAGATTTCGATTAAATCCACGTAAATACGAACAGGTAATCTTGACTATTTGTGGACTTGTAAGAGGATGTCTGAAAAGTAAGAAAGCTCTCGTAACGGTATCCTGTCAGTAGAAAAAATACTTAAGTATGACAGCGTTATGAGAGCTATGAATCCATCGTACCCAAGTAATTTGACTTGCGAGCAGTGGGAACTACTATCACGACTCATTCCTGCACCAAAAACTGGTGGTCGAAAACGTAGTGTCGATATGCAGGCGATGGTTAACGCAATCTTATA
>NZ_JABXYX010000283.1 GCF_017982655.1 Brasilonema sp. CT11
AGGTAATAGTAAGAAAATGTTGCCTATTTGTAACGTTCAAAAAAAAAAAAAAAGGGTTGATCGAGATTCACGCGATAAAACTCGCAAATTACAAAGAGTGAATGGCATTTCACTCAAGTATTACAATTTAATATCAAGCGTACCTCTAGGGTCTTGCCCATGATTGCGATAACTTGTTGGTAAGGATTCCACTGATTGGGTATTATAGCGTGCAGGCTTTGCCCGTCGAATGTATTTTTACCCGAATCTTTATTAGAAATGGTATAATCGATGCCTAATAAGTCATGGTTAGCTAGAATTCCAAAAATATTCGAGATGCAATAAAATAATATTCGAAAAATATTTCCGGCCAACAGCAATCGCACTCGCTAAAATTAAGCGTCGTTCCCGAGACAAATATGCCCGGAGAATTTATTTAACGTACCTATCATTAAACTGGAGCCCTCTAAGCCTGACGATCGAAGGCATCTTGGACCTGCTCGATAGTTTCATATTTGTCTCTGAATGTCTTGAACTTTGGAGGCTCGATAGGAGCGTTGTTATGAGAGCCGCTGTTGTCGTGGCCCTCACGAGGAGAACGGTGTGGTTTGTCGTGTTGGTTTCCCATCGATCGGGCAAGAAAAATGGGCTGGATCACAAACGACCGAAATTTACGCTTGCGAAAAGAAGAACAAAAACACAATATTGGACGTTCAATAGATATAGACTCTGACGTTTATATCCAACGTTTTCAGAATGAACAGTCAAGTGGTAAGTGCAGTTTACGTGGATGGTTTGAATCTTACTTACCCGATTTAAAGTAGACGCGTTTGAAACACATAATTTGCAATTAATTAATGTAAACATTTAGTTATATACCTAATATTGTTTTTTTAGGGAGGTACGGGTACGAGTCCATTTAGATTGGAAGCCCTTCCTATTGAAATGCTTCAAAAAATTATCTTAGATCGAGGAATATCACTACCTTCATATATTACCAAGGAAAAGCTCATAGAAAAGATTATAGAAATTTATTATAACGAAATTGAAGGCGAAGTTTCAGATCAGATGGCGTCACTGGGCTGGAAATAATTGAACCGGCAAGCTATTAAAATGTAATTATACCACTTGTATTAAATAACTTATTAATCGATTAGTACAGTCCATCAACGTCGGTTTATCTTTGGTTTTTTTTAAAAAACTGATCGGTCGTTACTCGTAGTTAGTGCACGCCCCTCAGATCTGATCGTTAAATTAGTACATGACTTCATCTAGACAATTATTCGTATTTAGGCAAGTTAATAGCTGATATGTTCGCTAACGTGTAGATGTAACGATCTTGGATCCATCTGGAAATGCATCATGACCTCCTCCTTTGCTTACAAGTCCTAAGAATGCTTTCAAATCACGTTCGAATTCAATCCATTTTAATGTGATACAGTCCACTTCCTGTTAGCCGGGGTTAGTAATTGCGCGCTTCAACTGTCGGCAAATCCTGCCATCAACGGTCGTGGCACTGTGGGTCTATTGTATAGTAAGATAAGATAAGATATACGAGTTATTAAGTATACTAAACTTTATCAATTAGTTTTTGGGACTGCCGATCACGGATCTTGAGAACGACATAGTTTTTTGTGGAGGAATGAAGGTCCTATTCGTGCTTTATCTTAGACACGATAATTATGACTAGGACACATGTCCTTGATTCGAGGAACGTGTTTGTGTTCCTCTTCACAGTTGTGCGTCGGTTCACCACATCTGATGACAAAAAAAAACCCGGAACCCGCTCAATTTTTATTTTCTTTCATTCTCAGAGAAGCAAACACACGAAAAGTCAATTAGAGATTGCTATCATTGGTATGGTTCATGATTTCGCGTGTAATATTCACGCAATCCGAATCTGATCTCAATTTTAATTAATGCTTATTCCCAGAATGAATCAATAATGCCACAATATCGAGCCATTATATCATGTTTTTTAATGGTAATTATGGCACAATATACAATTGCAGTGGCAACGGCTCAGATCGAAAAAGATCTGCATCTGTCATCCAAAAGAGCCTTTTTCTCCACGGTAGAGGCAGGAGATTGCCTATTTTTCGTTGGTGGCTTCGAACATAGCGACTATGTGGCATCAAGTACCATTGACATCTATAATTTGACTTCTGGCTCTTGGGAACAGCCGATCAGCCTCCCTTCTCCTCGTGGACGGGTCTCAACCAACGTTATTGGCCCTCGCATATACATGATTGGTGGGCAATCCTTCTCGTGCTTACCCTTCGAGTACTTGAGCGAGAACAACACATTTTCATCCGTTGGCTTCACTTCCGGCCCAACAGTTCGCCGGCCAGTTCGGCTTGCCCTCGACGACACGACGTTGACTGTCATTGGTCAATTCTCCGTCGATTTCATGGACCTGACTTCGGGACAATGGACTCACAACACCCAACTGACTACGCTAATGTCCGAGCTGTTTGACACGACGACACTCTCACACAACGGCATGGTGTTCGTGATTGGCGGCACACACATCACCACTCAACAGCCTTCGACGAGTGTTTGGATCGTCGACTCGCCGACTAGCACACCAATCGAGCACTCAGCTCGTGTTGCAGGGTCATATGTGAGCTCATGGTTCGACTCAACGCATCACGCGCTTGTCTTGCAGTTCAGTGAAGGATGCTCCGTGTACAACACAAACACGCAATCTTGGCATCAAATAGCCTCTCGAAACAACTCGGTGTCAACAGTGTCTTATCAGAACAGCACGGTGGTGTTCTTCACGGATGGGTTTTGGACGATTAAGTGGACTGCAAATAACTCAACATGGACACCCCTCAACGGCATTCGTTACGGCTTCGCGATTGGCGATCAGCTTGTGTTCATTGCAGACAATCAGATGACTGTCGTAACACCAGGCATGCTAGAAACAACAACCATCGGCGAAGTTGGCACCATCTTTTTTGGTGCGGAGATGTCTCCTTCAATCTACGTCTTGGTGAACAGCGCTGGTCCGGTCTACAAGTACAACGCGGACATGCGCATATTAGAGGTGGCATTTTCGATAACGTACACGCCATTAGGAATCTTCAGCAAGGATGATTCGGTCTTCGTTTTTGGCCAAGAGGCGAACAATATAATAATAGTCTTAACAACTACTAGTACTAGTTCCATGGCTGTGCCAGCGATTCCCGATGTCATGATTAAAAACAACTTCTTCAACTTCCAGTTCGGAGTGTGGACTACAACCGAACAGCCAGCAGTCGGTAAAAATATCTCACCCTTCACGAATTCCGTTTGGGGGCAGCGCGGCGATAGCTTCTTCCTCATGCAGAGTTCAAGCGACAAATCATCTGTCCCAATCACTAGCGAACCTTACTCGTCAGTGGATGTTTACAACTACGAAGAAAGTCGGTGGGAGAACTCCATACCCGCTGGATTCGGGGTTCCAGTCGGAGGCATTAATACTGCTGTGTTGGACGGGGCATTGCACGCGATTGTGAACTTGAAAATTTTTCGACTCAACGATACTGGAGGTTGGTCCGAGTATTCAAGTCCAGGTGTCAGACTTCCTCTATCTCATCCAACATTTTCACCGATCCCTGTAATCGACAACACGGCCTATCTACGAGAGTTGCTTTCGGGTGTATCCGTGTTGCGTGCTGACGGACAGATACGAAGGG
>NZ_JABXYX010000284.1 GCF_017982655.1 Brasilonema sp. CT11
ACAGTAGAGGTTCAAGAATTTCCCACTCTTCGTCTGTTAGGCTGCTGGAGTATGGCATGGTTGCTGGATAAGGCTTTTGCCGTAACTTTACTTCAACACTGTAAAAGATGTCAAATGGGTTCTATAGCTCTTGCCTCTGCCTGCTTGTCGAGTACAGCGGCAGGAAAAAGCGCAATGATAGGTGGTGTATCCGTTATGCCTGGAGTAATCGCATTGACGGTGATGTTGTGTTGTCCGAGTGCGTTCGCAAGCGACCTAGTGAACCCAATCACGCCCGCCTTCGCGGTGACGTAGTGGCATTGATCTGGCGTTCCCGCAAAAATACTTCCAGAACTTATGTTAATGATACGCCCGGTTTTGCTGACCTTGATCAACGGTAGAATCGCCAGCGTGACCAGAAAAGGACCGTCGAGATTGATTGCACAAACCTCGCGCCATTCAGCATACGAGATTTCCTCGAAAGGCGTGACTGGAAATTTACCTGCATTGTTGACCAGAATATCGACTGCACCCCACGTCTGCTGTACCTGGGCTGAGAGATTCTTGCAGCTTGACTCACTGCTTACATCTGCCTTGATCGCCAGCAACGCATCTGGTGAGACAGCGCTGTAGGAGGGTCTCCCTCCGTAGGCGACTGCGAACCCGAAGGGCGAGTCGAGATCAAGTACCAATTGGTTAAGCGCTTCTGTTCTGTTATCGACAGCACAGACTTTGGCTCCCTCCGACAGAAAGCGGCGCGTGATGGCGCTACCAATTCCCCCGGCGGCACCAGTAATAATTACAAATTTGTTTGAGAATCGCATCGTTTGCTCCTTTAGAGCAGTTAGCAAGTTTCAAGTGATCGATGAGGCATCAACCTTCTGCGCTCAGATGAACCAGCTTTAGAGCCTTCCACCGTCAATCGCGAGTGTGCTACCAGTGATATAGGAAGCGTCATCAGAGACTAGAAATGCTACAGTGGCAGCGATTTCTTCCGGCTGAGCTAGGCGCTGCAATGCTGCCTTGCTCTTGAGCAAAGCTTCGGGCGGTAAGTCCTGTAAGGCTGGGTGTGTGTAAAACTTCCCATTCTCTTTCGCCATGTCCGTTGCTGTGCCGCCGGGTGCGATCGCGTTGATGGCGATCCCACGCTCTCCCAACTCAGGAGCCAAGTTGAGCACCATCGCCGAAACCGCAGCTTTGCTGGCGGCATAGAGCGTGTGGTAAAAGACTGCAATACGGGCACTAACCGAGGAAGTCAGCACGATACGTCCACCGGAGGGAAGGTAGCGAGCGGCAGCCTGCGTGACAAATAGTTGACCGGCAACATTCACACTAAACACACGCTCGAAATCTTGCGGGGTGATCTCCTCTAGCTTGCCGAAATGCTCAATACCTGCGTTGCTCACCAGAATATCTACTCGTCCGAAAGTTTTAACAACATCGTCCAAAAGCGTCTGGCATTCGTCCGGTTTGCTTACGTCAGCCCGAAACGCTTGAGCTTTGAACCCTCTGCTGTTTAGTTCAGAAACCAGTGCTTCAGCGGGTTTGGCATCTTCACGATAGTTGATGGCGACTGTCGCACCTTCGCTTGCCAGTCGGGTTGCGATCGCTTTCCCGATGCCTCGACTTGCCCCGGTCACAACTGCAATCTTTCCGTTTAATTTCATTTTGTTTTATACCTGTTTTCTTCAAGTGAACAATCTGTTCTTTGACCCGACAGCAGACGCGTTTCAGGCTGGTTTTGCCCAGTCGTGGTCGCGCAGATAGGACTCAAAGTCGGTCGGGGCAGGAAACTCACGTTTCAACTGATCCAAATCTGCTTTGTAGCCAAAGTTCTCTAACCAGCGAAACATGATGGTCACCTCCTCTCCAGCTTGCTGCTCAAACGCTTCAAACGAAATTTGTTGGTAGTTAACGGCTTTTCCCAAAACACGGCTGAATGCGGCAGCGATTTCTGTCATTGTCATATCCACACTGGCGAGTTCCTTTTCGCGGTTCAAGAAATTTGCGGGACGCGAGAAAACCTCGGCGACCATTTCCCCGTAATCTTCTTCGGAAAGTTGCTGCAATTTCGTCTCGGGACTAAGCGGCTGGGAAAGCGTTCCGGCTTCAACGATTGGACGCATTTCATTGTAATTGTAGAAAAAGAAAACCGGACGCATCATCGTGTAAGGCAAACCAAGCGATCGGATGTATTCTTCGACTTGAAACTTACTGTCGAAATGCGGAATGCCCGTGTTGCGTTCGGCGCTTCCTACCGAACTGTAGACGAAATGCTGAACACCCGCCGCTTTTGCTGCATCTGCTACCGTTTTGCCATCGCGAACTTCAGCTTCCAATCCGCCTTTGAGGAAGGTCTGTAGCGAAAAAACGCCATAGGCAGCTTGCAGAGCGCGATCAAGGGAAGCGCGATCGCTGAAATTTCCTTCTACCAGTTCTGCACCCGCTTGTTTGAGTGCTTGGGCAGCGGGCTTGTTTTGGTCGCGCACGAAGGCGCGAACCGTGAAATTTCCGCGCTGCAAAAGATGACGCGCCACCGCACCGCCTTGGTTGCCAGTCGCGCCAGTCACGAGAATTGTTTGATTTGAATTTGCCATTTTTATTGCTGTTTGTGTATCAATACTTTTCGGTTAAAGGGCAAGGGGTAAAGGGCAAAGGAGAAATAGCTTGGTTTTCATCCCTTTTCCCGTTCACCTTTTCCCCAAAACCCAAGAGGTATTGGTTTGTGTATTTGAAATTCTATTTTGTCTAAACAGTAGCTTATACATAAAAAGGGAAAAAATCGCTCCGGCTCTGCTGCGATTTGCTACACAATATCCTGAGCTAAATCTGAATGTTTCTTTTAACGATCGCTTGATCGATCTGATTGAGGAAGGCATCGATGCGACTGTGCGGATTGGAATAAGCAACGATAGCCGTTTAATCATGCACCACCTGGCAACTGCACGCTACATTACTTGTGCCTCGCCGCAGTATCTCGCCCAGTATGGTACCCCCACAACGCCCACAGAACTGTTGCAGCATCGCTGTGTCAACTTTATCTATCCACAGACTAGGCGAGAATCTAACTGGAAGTTTGAACAAGATGGAAAATTAATTGACCTTTGCGTTGACAGTTATCTGCGATTCGATAATTCAGAAGTCATTTTAGAGGCGGTGATTCAAGGAGCTGGTGTGGTTCAATTTCCCAAATTTATTGCAGCGAAAGCGATCGCGCGTGGAGACCTCGAACCGATTCTCCAATCCTACACGACCCAACTTGGATTACCGATCGCAGTGTTGTATCCGCAAAAACGCTATCTCTCGGCTAAAGTTCGCGTCTTTGTTGAGTTTATGACAGAATTGACGGCTGCGTTAAAGCGAGTTGATGTTGTAGATTGAAAGCTTGAATAAGTTAGCGTAGTGTACACCAGTTCCCACGTCAGGAAATTCAGTCTACTGCGTACGTCGTACATAGCTTGACATCTCCCGCCGCGCTCACGGAGTTGGCATTGAGCCGAGATCCTTGTAAAATCGTGCAATCTGCTCTCAAAACTTTGTGGCATTGCATAATAGAAAGATGAATTGAGGTATTCTACTGTGCATTGCCCATACTGCAAGTCTACTGAGATGAGAAAAAATGGTAAACGAAGAGGTAAACAAAACCACATTTGTGTAAGTTGTGGTC
>NZ_JABXYX010000285.1 GCF_017982655.1 Brasilonema sp. CT11
AGAGAAAGAAATAATAAGATGACAATTGTATTGTTCATTGTTCTAATTTCATTATCAAATGGTAACTGCTCAGGTACGAATGGAAATTTACTCTTAATAAAGACAGGAAACAGGCAACGCCAAGGTGAGCCTCAGCGTTCGACTAAGCGCTCACGCCGAAGTCCGAACGGGAACAGAGAATAGGAGAATTTTCGTCTGCCAGTCAATAAATTATGCTGAGATTTTGCACGATTCTCGCGCCTTGCATTCTCGTCCGCCTGGGATTTCAATCTCAGTGTCATAGTAAAAGTCGTCTTTATACGACTGCATAAACTTTTGAGTCTACTAAAGTAGACTTTGAGCGCTCGCCTTGGAATTAATTCTGAGACGATCAGTTAGGCGCTAATTGACAGTAATGTAAGATATTGCGCTACTCTCAACTACAGTTGGCGATGAACTCTTGCAACCGCTGCCAAACTTTATCCAATAAATCAGGACTCTCTACATCAAACCACTCAATTTGAGGATATGCTCTAAACCAAGTCCGTTGGCGCTTGGCAAATTGCCTTGTGTGCAAAACAGTTAATTCTTTCGCTTCATCCAAAGAAATATCTCCTGCCAAATGTTGTTTTATTTCCTGATATCCTAAAGTATTCAGCAAAGGTAAGTCAGTACCATATTTCTGGCAAAGATATTTCACCTCCGCGACTAAACCATCTGCAATCATCTTCTGTGTACGCTGTGCGATGCGTTGGGTAAGGTGAGCAGAGTCACAGTCCAAACCAATTTGCAAAATCGGATAATTTGGGGGATTCTCTCCTTGCTGCTCGGAAATTGGGCGACCAGTGACGTAGAATACCTCCAATGCCCTTAAAGTCCGGACTGAGTCGTTTAGATGAATTTTTTGTGCTGCAATCGAGTCAACTTGTTGCAACATATCGTACAATAGCCTTTGACCCAAAGATTCCAGTTGCGATCGCAATTCCTTGTGCGGTGCAACCCTGGGAATTCTCAAACCCTGTGTGATGGAGCGTATGTATAAACCAGTCCCACCAACCAGCAGGAGGGGATGAGTGCGAGAAGCAATTAACGCCTGTGCTTGCTCTTGATAATCTGCTACTGTCATTGTGTTTGTCGGGTTGCAGATATCTATAAGATAGTGCGGTACTAAGTTTTGTTCAGCTTCTGTAGGTTTAGCTGTACCAATATTAAATTCCCGATAAACCTGACGGGAATCTGCACTCAGAATGACTGAGTCAAGCCGCCTCGCCAAATCCAATGCTAATCCCGACTTACCCGTTGCCGTCGCGCCACAAATTACAATTAATTTAGTCATTAGTCAATGAACAGTAAACACTGACAACTGATAACTGATAACTGATTAGGTACAGCCCCCTCATAAACTTCTCTTCAAATTGCCCTAAAGTCGCCAGCAAGGCTTTTGTGCTAGAATTTTTGAGTCTTTTGATATTTTCAACCATTAGGCGATTTTACCCCCAATTAACAGGAGAGTTTACATGACGAGCAGTTACAGTGCCGCTCAGATTCAAGTTCTGGAAGGTCTGGAACCCGTTCGCAAAAGACCGGGAATGTACATAGGTTCCACAGGCCCGCGAGGACTCCATCATTTAGTTTACGAGGTGGTGGACAACTCAGTAGATGAAGCTTTGGCGGGTTACTGCACTCATGTGGAGGTGGATCTCAACTCTGATGGTTCTGTAACCGTTGTAGATGATGGTCGGGGTATCCCTACAGATATTCACCCCCAAACGGGGAAATCAGCATTGGAAACTGTGTTAACCGTATTACATGCTGGGGGAAAATTTGGTAGTGGTGGGTACAAAGTTTCTGGAGGATTACACGGCGTTGGTGTTTCCGTGGTGAACGCCCTGTCCGAGTTGGTAGAAATTACGGTTTGGCGAGACAAAAAAGTTCATACTCAGCGCTACGAACGCGGTGTTCCCGTTACAGAACTGGTAGCCAAATCCTACAAGGAAAACCGCACTGGAACTTCTGTCACCTTCAAACCAGACTCCCAAATCTTCACAACCGTCACTGAATTTGATTACACGACTATAGCAAGCCGCTTGCGGGAATTGGCATATCTAAATGCTGGAGTCAAAATTTCTTTTACTGATAACCGTCTAGAACTGCTTAAAAGTGATCAACCTAAGGTAGAAACTTACGAATACAAAGGTGGTATTCGGGAATATATTACCTATATGAACAGTGATAAGCAACCACTGCATGAAGAAGTTATTTTTGTGCAGGGAGAACGCAACAATGTTCAAGTAGAAGTTGCTTTGCAGTGGTGTACTGATGCTTATACAGACAATGTACTAGGTTTTGCCAATAATATTCGCACGGTGGACGGTGGTACACATTTAGAAGGTTTAAAGGCAGTTCTGACTCGGACCTTGAACGCAGTCGCCCGCAAGCGCAACAAAATCAAAGAAAATGAACCCAACCTCAGTGGGGAACATGTCCGCGAAGGTTTGACAGGCGTCATTTCTGTGAAAGTCCCAGAACCGGAATTTGAAGGACAAACCAAAACCAAATTAGGTAACACAGAAGTTCGGGGAATAGTAGATTCTTTTGTCGGAGAAGTTCTCACGGAGTACCTGGAATTTCATCCTAGTGTCGCTGATTCTATTTTAGATAAAGCTATCCAAGCTTTCAAAGCTGCAGAAGCCGCCCGACATGCGCGGGAATTAGTACGGCGCAAATCGGTGCTGGAATCTTCACCTTTACCAGGTAAATTAGCAGATTGTAGTTCCAGAGACCCTAAGGAGTCGGAAATCTATATCGTGGAAGGGGACTCTGCAGGCGGAAGTGCAAAACAAGGACGCGATCGCCGCTTCCAAGCAATTCTCCCCCTACGCGGTAAAATCCTGAATATTGAGAAAACTGACGACGCCAAAATCTATAAAAATACTGAAATTCAGGCGTTAATTACAGCACTCGGTTTAGGAGTTAAGGGCGAAGAATTCGACGCATCGCAACTGCGCTATCACCGTATAGTTATCATGACTGATGCTGACGTAGATGGAGCCCACATCCGGACTTTGTTGTTAACTTTCTTCTATCGGTATCAGAGGGCGCTGATTGAGCAGGGTCATATTTTCATTGCTTGTCCGCCACTGTTCAAAGTAGAACGGGGACGTAATCATTACTATTGCTATAGTGAGCGCGAACTGCAACAGCGCCTGGCTGAGTTTCCCGATAACGCCAACTATACTATCCAACGCTTCAAAGGTTTGGGCGAAATGATGCCCGAACAACTGTGGACAACCACGATGAACCCAGAAACTCGCACTTTCAAGCAAGTGGAAATTGAAGACGCCGCCGAAGCTGATCGCATTTTCACGATTTTGATGGGCGATCGCGTTGCACCCCGTCGCGAATTCATTGAAACTTACGGTTCTAAACTCAATTTGACCGATTTGGATATCTAAATTGTGTGTGAATTTGCTGACTACTCGCTTCCCGGTACAAAATTACCTATCTTTTCCTTGGCGTTTTTGGCGACGCCAGTCGCCTAGTAACGGGAAAACGCCACATTTTAGCCGAAGGGAAGCCCAACGGAAACGTTCGTCACCGTGATAGCGGGAAAACGCCCTATGGCTAACGCCACGCCTTACGG
>NZ_JABXYX010000072.1 GCF_017982655.1 Brasilonema sp. CT11
CCGCCCGAACCTATCAAGAATTAGATGATGCCATTACAAATGCTTTAAACGCAGTGACGAAAAAAGACATTATTGGATGGTTTACCCACTGCTGCTACTATATTGCACCCAACTGAGAACCGCTATATAAACAGTATATTGAGGAATAAAATTACCGGGAGTAGCTTCGACATTCCGAACGATGAAATAAGGATTCGGTCCACCTGGATATGCGCGAGGATAAAAACCAAATCCTGTCAGTTGTGGATCATCATAATCAATATTTGGGAATTGGAATGATGCGTGTATTGGAGCAGACCTTACCTGCCTAAATTTTGGGGAAGGCGAACTAACCAAGGACGAAACCAACGCTACAACAGGCGGAACACCTGATGGTGGTGGTTCTAAAGAAACTTGAGCTATCGGAGAGGGTGGAAGAAAGAGCATAGGAAAATTCCATGATTTAATTACCTGTACTCATTCTCATTTTTCTTTTTTAGTTTAATTTATTCACAAAACAGGCATTCTGCTTTACAAACAATTCATTGTGATGATACGGGCATATACGGTGATCAGCATCATAGTTGATTACACTAAAAATAGAACCGTCAAATTAAATTGGCGGTTCGGGCTTGTGTAATCAACTTATTTTATGGAATATTCCCAGCTTCAACAAGTGTTGCTTAGCCTACCGGGTAATGCACAGGAATCAATCGTAGGTAGTATATTTGTTCCCGAATTCTTAAAAACATTAGGGTATGGCATAACTGAAATAGTTCCCCAGTTCGCGACTAGGAATGGTGCGGATACAGTTGACTACGCTGTTAGAAAGAATACTGACAACGACATATTTATCAATACCAAATCTAATCCTTACCTGCTTCTTGAGTTAAAAGGCAGAGATATTAACTTGAGTGAAAATTCCACACAGTACAAGTCTACCGTTTCTCAACTAAAACGCTATCTGCTAGCGTCGAACAGTAAATCAGCCCAATGGGGAATCATTACCAACTCAAACCACATACAACTATTCAGGAAGCATGGTAAGGTGGTTCACCCATCTTCGCGTTGCCTGGAAATTACTCCGGACAATCTTTACGAGATTGTGGAAACTATCAAAACCAAAATCGACACTCCTCAAAAAGCGCTCACTGTTGCCATTTACAACAATAAAGGTGGCGTGGGAAAAACTACGACTACGGTAAACTTGGCTGCAACGTTGGCAAATCTGGGAAAGCGAGTATTAATTCTCGACTTCGACCCGAACCAGCAGGACTTAACCAACTCCCTAGACATAAAACCACCAAATGAAGACGCACTATATTCCTGGCTAAACAGTAAGCCGAGTCCGTCATTTCCTTCAGGGGTAATGTTCAGGTTTAGCTATTTAATGAAAACTGGTAACACAGTAACGTTTGATGTTATTCCAAGCGACAAAAAGCTGACGGAGCTAGGAGAAGACAAACTGCGGCAAGTCTTCAGGGTAACTAAGCTAAGGCAGGTGATTGACCCGTTTAAAAGCGCATACGACTACATTCTCATTGACTCTCCTCCCAATTGGATGTTTTTCAGTCAGAGCGCGTTGTATGCGTCGGATGTCATTTTAATTCCTACAAAACATAACAACGTCTTTTCTTTGCAGAATGCGGCAATTGTTATTAAACAATTCATTCCAGAGATCCAAAATCTCAGAAAAGATGGAGGACCGGTAGCTCTCCCTATTTTCTTCAACGGAGAGAGTATTACCCAAGCAGCACGAATTACAGCGGATTTAGCATTGGATGAAATTATTAAACAGGCAAAGCAGGATAAAACCAATTCGTTTGATTTAACGCCGTATTTTTACTCCCTTCACAGCAAAGCAAAGCCGAATAGCTACATTTTTAATCTGCCTGGTTACGCCCACATTGCAGGCGCTGCTTTTACTCGTATACCGTCTGTGTATAAAAATATCACAGCATATAATTACTATCTAGCATTAGCCAAGGAATATTTTTTGCCATGAGCTTAAGTGACGTTGGGAATTTGATGTGTCTTGACATGGATAGCATTAATCCAGGCAGAGGTACGGATGCACTAGAGTTTTTAATAAAAGCATCTGCAAAAGTGCTCAATGAGGCAGGTGGGCGCAATTGGGTGCCAGTGATTGTCAAAGAAATCGGAGAAGACCAGTACGAAGTTATCGGCAATTCGTTCATTTTCGCAGTGGTAGAGGAAGCCGGACTGGAGAAAGTATGGTGTATCATCGCTGATTTCAGCGAGCATACGTCTCAATTAACCAAAATTCTTACTGGAGAATCCGTACCTAAAGTCAACCTATCGACTGCAACTAGAGATGAAATTCAATCGGCATTGCAGTACTTGATTGAAAAACCAAATAGTGAATTGAAAGGTGTAAAGCTTGCGATCGCTACTAATCGTATTGATGAAGCCCTACGCAAGTATTGGAAAAATTTGGAGCCAATTACGACACTTAAATGCGGTATAACTAAAGGAAAAAAGCTAAACGCTCTCAAAGAAGTTTTTTATCTAAGCCCTCAACCAATGCCGGATGTCATTACAGAGGTCGCTATCTTGGACACTCTAACGCTGACACAATTAAAAGATATGGCGAAAAAGCGAGGGATTCCCGGCTACAGTAAGAAAAAAAAGCCGGAGTTAGTTGATCTGCTGTCTCAAAAAAATAAACCCTCCTCAGATTGAGGCTAAGGAGGGCGGAATAAATTCAAATTATGCTTTCCAGGGCGATCGCTTATTCGCGAAAAGTCAGGGGGCGATCGCCTTTTTTATTTGAACCTGTTACACCTTTGCAACAGCGTTAATAATTAGTCTGCATTGATCAAGAAGCTGCTACTTTCCTCCTCGCCAGCATGGACATAATTATCAAGCAAGGTACTAGTACAACGCGGCGGAAATAAAGCAACCATTTAAAACAGCCAAAAGCCTTGATATATACTACTTTTGACTTTTGACTTTTGACTTTTGACTTCCGCGCAGCGGTACTAGCACTAGCGTGTCCGAGAGTATTCGTAGTTACCTTTATTGGCGCGTTGTTTTTTAATGCATGAGTGGCGTGACTATGTCGTAACCACTGCGGTGACGGAGTTTTGTCGAGTTTAACCAGTAACGCAGTGGCTCCCCTCCCGCAGCGCTGCCTCGTCTTGTTGCTAGCCGAAGGTGTCAAATGGTAGCACCTTCAAACATGGGGTTAGAAGCTGTTCAATGATTCTTTGACTGCTCAGATGGTTCGTTAGTTTTTTGTGGTGTTGCTGTCAATCCAATAGTTCTGGAACTATCGCTGAAACTTATTTTTCCTATTGAATCGTCTTTTTGTGCCAATTGAATTTGTATTTTAACTGGGATAGCGTTTGCTTGTATTTGAGAATTTGGAGTATTACATAGGATGTGTCTGGGAACTTTTCCCGATAAACTCAATTGTTGATTTTTCAGTTTACCAGTTAGAGAAGATTTTTCAGATGCTTTTGAACTTATAGTAGAGTTAGCTGGTAGTAAAAAACCATTCAAGTAAACTCCTGATTGCTGAATATTTAAGAGCAAAAAATCTGATTTTTCGCAGACGGGCAAATTTTCACTAAATACGAGACGATAATGAGTGTTAATTGCAGGCTGTGCTTTGATGCTGTTTTCTCCATAAGCTGTTACAACTTTAAACAAGAGCACAACTATACTTATTGTCACACCATAGAAGGTTAGAGATTTGAAGGGGAAATGAGGTTTTGTCATGTTGATAAAAGATCATCGGGAATAAAGGAAAATGATCAATCCTGAATGATGTCAGAAGTCATCATTTAGAATTGATTATTTATTTAACTTTTTACTTCTGATTTCTCGTTAGCAAGAACGGAAGTAATATGAGAGCTAATTTGACTGTGGCGACGAGTAATCAGCAGTGAAGAGCGACACTCAATAGCTAGTTGATCTGTATATCTTCCCAAGGTTTGACGTTCGATACCCCAAGCGCGACTCGTACCAGCAATGGTGAGATCAACAGCTTCAGAGGCTGCAACTACAGCTTGAATTGGTTCTATGGCTTCGACTATTTTGATGTCAATGCGATCGCGTACACTTTGAGGCAATTGCTCCATGACGGTGTGAAGCTCGTAACTCAGTTCATTTCTGACTTGGTTCTCTGCTACAACCTGTAAAAGCTGTAATCGGCAGGTATCACGATTTATTAGCAATCTCAAAGCCAGTATCATTGCTAAATCGTCATGAATGTTTGCGGAATAAGGAACCAATAACCTTTCTAAACGCTCTTGTCCTCGATCTATAAACACTGCTACATCTACTGGTGCATTGGTAAGAATTTGACCAACTCGTCCACCTAAGCGATTCTTACTGAAAGCTGGACGATGCCATCCTACTAAAATTAAGTTAGCTTGCTCAAGTAAGGCAATCCGTGCTGTTTCTCGTGCAACATTGGTGGATGTGCAAACAATAGGATGCATATAGGAGCGTGCTTCTGATGGTTCTAGACGTGAAATCAATTCTTCTAGCTGTTGGCGACGCTGTGTAATAACTCTATTTGCTTCTTCTGGAGTACTTTCAAAGCCATAGTCTTCTTGCAGTTCAATCAAACTGAGTGGATAAACAACGGCGGGTTGTTGATAGTTGATTGCGATCGCAACAGCCAACTCCATCAAACCTCTTTGGCTGTTGGGATTTGCGACTGGAACCAAAATTCGGTAAGGACGATTGTAAAAATCTTCAGCACCAGAGGTGTTTGTTTGTTTCTCTTCTGGTTCTTGCTCAACCACATCCAACTTGATCAGCTTTTTCGGATAAGTTTGCTCTAACAGTGGCGAAGTCATAAATGTTGTGACTAGTGCCATAATCACCAGCATGGTAAATAGTAGCGGCGAAATGACTCCAAGACTTAAACCAATATTTAGCACTATCAGCTCAGTTAAGCCGCGAGTATTCATCAACCAACCTAGTGCTGAGGCTTCTCGCTTATTTATACCACTAACACGCGCTGCTACATAAGTGCCAACGTATTTACCTATGATTGCCACTGCGAGCACAGCTAAGCACAGTGCCCATAATTCTGGTTTATTCAGCAAACCAATTTCCGTCCGCAAACCACTATAAGCAAAGAACACTGGTAGCAGAAATATCAGCACAAAATCTTCGGTTTTTATTGCTAATTCCCGGACTAAACCTGCATTCTTTGGCATGGCTGCTCCTAGTAAAAAAGCCCCAAATATGAGGTGAATGCCAATCAGTTCGGTAATCAGAGCAGAAGCAACCACTGCCATGTAAATCAAAGCTAGAACTAGTTGGCTGAGGCGTCCAGTCCGACGGTAGTAGTTGGCAAGGCGTTTCAAGACAATTCGCCCTACTGTCATCATCAAGCCGATGTAAATCAGGGAGTATAAAATAGTGGGAATAGCTTTGACAAAACTACCAGTATGTGCAACGGCAATAGCCACTGCCAACAAGCACCAAGCAGTAACATCATCTACTGCAGCACAAGTCAGCGCCAAAGTTCCCAAACGTGTTTTTTGCAAATTATTTTCAGTAATAATACGTGCTAATACTGGAAAAGCAGTAATCGACATTGCTGCTCCCAGAAACAGCGCGAAGGCGGTAAACGACACACTAGCATTGGATACTAGAGGATACAGCAGAACTGCTAGCAGCGTTCCTAATGAAAACGGTACTAAAATACTGACGTGAGAAGTTAATATTGCTACCTCTAAATTACCGCTGAGGTATTTAGGGTTTAACTCTAACCCAATCAAAAACATGAAGAAAATTAACCCTACCTGAGACAACACATTCAGGAAGGGAATTGTTTCAGGTGGAAATAGGGTAGATGCTAATCCTGGAGCAACCAAACCAAAAAGAGATGGTCCGAGCATTATCCCAG
This sequence comes from Brasilonema sp. CT11, assembly GCF_017982655.1. GTDB lineage: Bacteria > Cyanobacteriota > Cyanobacteriia > Cyanobacteriales > Nostocaceae > Brasilonema. The sequence goes on from NZ_JABXYX010000072.1 coordinate 5,873, forward strand.
CAACAATCTCTCCAATGACTAATGGTTGGTTAATCCACCGGAAGGCGAGTCCTACTAGCCGTGACAGTCCGATAACAATAAGCACTTCAACGAGAACGAGAACAACTGTCTGCATGTTTTCCTCACAATCGACTATCCAGTGGTTTAAAGATGATTCTTTATAACCCTTTAATATGTCAAGTCAACGTTATCTAGTTTACTTATAGTAATTCGTGGTGTTAATTGTTGTTAACAAGCGCTGTTGTATCTTGCAAAGCTCGTTATGGATTAGTATGCATTACCTATTTCTATCAAATGTCTAATTGACCAAGTAACAAAGTGGCATACGCTTTGCGTAAGTATCAGATATGAGCATGAAGGTTAACAAAGGACAGGGCTACAAAACCTTAAATAAGGTAAAAAGAAAGGAAAACTATGGGATTAGGCGAACGCGTCAACCGAGTTATAAAAGCAAACTTGAATGATATTGCAGGCAATTTTAACCGGATAGAAGGAGAAATGTTTATTGCTGGAGGAGCTGTAGCGGGTGCGGGAATTTCTGCTATGGTTGGCAACATGGGTCTAGCTGGTATGGGCACAGCAGTGGGAATTTATGCGCCTCATTTGATAGCTGCGGGGACGGTTGCTGGAGCTGCTGCTTATGGAGTCAAAAAAGGAGTGGAAAATCAAGATCCTTTGGCTGTGGGTGCAGCAGTACTCGGCTCAGTTGGCGGTGCGGGTGTTTATGCAACAATCGGAAATATGGGATTAGTTGTGGCTGGAGGGGGTTTTAGTATAGGGATGGCTCATGTCGTGTCTGCGGGCGCAGTGGTTGGACTTGGGGTTTACGGTTTGTCGAAAGTTCTGGACAAATCCGACAATTTTACCGAAATAAAAACCAGCATACAGCAAAGTATTGACAGCGCTACAGCAAACCTTAAGCAATTGGAATTACAGTACAAGCAAGCTGAAGATGAAATCCAAGCATGGTATAAAGTCGGTGTGCTAGCTCTGAAAAAAGAACGTCCGGATTTGGCTCGTGAGGCTTTGAATCGCAAGTACATTTATCAAGAAACTGCTAAGAGTCTCAAAAATCAGATTGATCAGCTGTTCAGAGTTATCAACAGTCTGAATAATGATTTGATGGTGATTGAACGAGCGATCGCTTCGCTGCTGCGCAAAGCGCAGATCGCCCCATAAAAGTGCGTTTTCTGACAATCGCTTCTTTTGGTTAAGTTAATCGCTGCGTCCAACTAAGTTGGAAATGACCTCAACTAATATTGCTGGATCTACTGGTTTGGAAATATGTTGTTGAAAACCTGCTGAAATTGCTTGTTGATAATCAATTTCCCCAGCATATGCCGTGAGGGCGATCGCCGGAATTTGCCCGCCTTGCTCTGGTGGCAGAGTTCTCACCTGGCGCATGAGTGTGTAGCCATCCATCTCTGGCATACCAATGTCGCTGAGCAACAGATCTGGCTTGGATTGGGTTAAACTAGTCAAAGCATCGAAGGGTGAGGCGACGGCTGTTACATCTGCTCCATAGATCTCCAGCAGGTAGGCAACAAAGTCTCGCGTATCAGCATCATCATCCACGACTAAAATTTTGATGCCATGCAAATCTAAGGATTGCTCAGACAATTTACTATCCTGGTTCGTCTTGGGTGGAATTGGCATGAGTGGGAGTCTCACGGTAAAAGTTGCCCCCTGAGCTTCGCCTGGGCTTTGTGCCAAAACTGTTCCGCCGTGCAGCTCCACTAGGTGACGGACGATCGCCAGCCCTAACCCCAGTCCACCAAACTTTCTGGTTGTAGCAGCATCTGCTTGGCGGAAGTATTCAAACACATGGGGAAGAAAGTCCGGGTGAATGCCTTTACCCGTATCGCTGACGGTGATTTGGGCACAAGATCCAACGCGCTGCAGTCGGATGTCTACTCGTCCGCCTACATCGGTGAACTTGACTGCGTTTGAAAGCAGATTCCAAATCACTTGCTGTAATCGGCTTGAGTCTCCCGAAACTTGTCCTACATTCGGTTCCAGCATTGTCTGAATTTGAATTGATTTGGCTTCGGCCGCCAGCCGCACCGTTTCCATTGCGGCTTGAATCGTCGTTACCAAATCGACCGGGGAAACATTCAAGCTGAGTTTACCTTGTAATATCCGCGAGACATCCAGCAAATCTGAAATCAGTTCGGACTGCAATCTGGCATTGCGTTCGATGACACTCAGGGCTTGACTCGTCTGGGCTTGATCGAGCTTACGGGTTTGAAGTATTTTTGACCAACCGAGGATGGGGTTGAGGGGAGAACGTAGTTCATGGGAGAGGACTGCTAAAAACTCATCCTTGATCCGATTTGCTGTTTCTGCTTCGGCGCGTGCGGCTCGCTCACGCTGGAGGAGTTGTTCTCGCTCTGCTTCTGCCTGTTTGCGATTACTGATATCGGTCATCATTGCTAAAGCACCGAGGAATTCACCGTTTTCATTCATCATCGGGCTGGTGCTAAAAAGAATCCATACAGGAGTGCCATCTTTACGACGCAGACAAAATTCAAATTGTCCACCAATTCCCTGCCGCCGTTGCTCTAGCAGTTGTTCTGCTTCCACCCGATCTGTTTGGTAAATAAACTCAAACAAAGAACGACTAATTATTTCCTCAGGGGTGTAACCGAGTATTTCAGCCATTTGTGGGTTGACGTAAGTTGTTCGACTGTGTGCGTCAATGATGCAAATGCCTTCGCTGGCGGTTTCCACAATGCGACGGTACTTCTGTTCACTTTGCTGCAGCGCTGACTCTGCTCGTTTACGCTCGATAAACTGACCAAGCTGAATGCCGATCGCAGCTACTATCTGGAGCAAGTCTGCATCCGGTGCTTGGATTTTAGTACTAAAACACTCAATAATGCCTAATACTTGGTTATTCAAAACAATCGGGAAGCCAAATACACCACGTAGTCCTTCTGTTGCTGCAAACGTTGCGTTGGGAAAATTATCATCTGCTGTGAGATCGTAAATCCAAAGGGGTTGACCACTTGCCCAGACACGACCCGGTAGCCCTACACCAGGGGTAAAGGTCGTGTGTTGGTTTGCTTGTATAAACGTTTCAACGTTAACGGTGGGTACATGCCAATGATTCACTTGACGCAGGCTATTGGACTGACGATCCACACTCCAAAAGATACTCAGTTGCCATCCTAGATTTTCACACAGAGATTGCAGAATCAAACGAACAGCATCAGACCGGGTGGTCGCCTCGGCGACCACCCTGGCAACGGCATACTGTGCAGCGACACGCCGCGCCGCTTCCTGACGCAACCGAGACATCTTCAGGTTTGATTCAACGCGAGCTAACAGATCACGCGCAGAAAACGGCTTGATCAGGTAGTCATCAGATCCTGCTTCCAATCCTTCAATACGAGATTCTTCCCCAGCGCGAGCGGAAAGCAAAATAATGGGTAACTCACGAGTTTGCGGATCTGCCCGCAGCGATCGCAACAACTCAAATCCATCCATTTCTGGCATCATAACATCCGTCACAACCAGATCAGGAATCTGCTGACGAATGGCAGCCAAGGCAGCAACTCCATCTGCCACTGTTTGAACTTCATAACATTGGCTCAATAGGCGCTTAACGTAGTCGCGCATATCAGCGTTGTCGTCAGCCAGAAGAATACGGCCAGAGATGGCTGGGCAGACAAGGGATTTGGGGGACGCAGAGGAGGTAGAGTAGAAAAACTCTTTCCCTGTTCCTTCTGCTTCTGTATTTTCCACGTTTGGTACCAACCCCAACGCTTCTTCTACATAAGCTGCGGTTGTCATTGCTGTTGATGCGAGGGTGCGGCTTGCACCTAGGCGGTCGCTTGGTAAGTGAGCATATCCTGTGGGAATTGACACGGTGAATCTTGTCCCCTGATTCACAACGCTGCTCACCTCAACCGTACCACCATGCAGCCGCACCAGTTCCTGGACTAACGACAAACCAATGCCTGATCCTTCGTAACTTCGTCCCTTCGCGCCATGCACCCGATGAAATCGTTCAAAGATATGAGGTAGCTCGTTAGCTGGAATGCCCGTACCTGTGTCCCGCACTTCTAACTCAACGTGGTCATTGCGAGCGCGCAAAGCAACAGCTATTTCTCCTTCAAAGGTGAATTTGAAGGCGTTGGAGAGCAAGTTCAGCACAATCTTCTCCAACATCTCCCGGTCTACATATACCAATTCCGGCAGGGGGGGACAGTCTACCAACAGGCGCATTCCTGCGCGCTCGATCGCCGACCGAAACACTCCTGCCAAATCTGCTGTTAGCAATGCCAGGTCAGTTGGTTCAAAAACTGCCTGAATCCGATCTGCCTCAATTCGGGAGAAGTCCAGTAGGGTATTCACCAGCTTGAGTAAACGCAGGGAATTGCGATGCACCGTCTCCAGTTGTTCGCGTTCCCTGCTCTGCAGTCCTGCGGGATTGGCAAGTACATCCTCCAAGGGACCTAGCATCAGCGTCAGGGGAGTGCGAAACTCGTGACTGACATTACTAAAGAAGGTCGTCTTAGCACGGTCTAACTCAGCCAGCGCCTCTGCGCGTTTGCGTTCTTCTTCGTAGGCACGGGCGTTGGCGATCGCACTAGCGATGTGTCCTGTTGTCATCTCAAAGAAGTTGCGGTAGTCTTCATCCAGTTCCCGACTCGGATTGACTCCCATCACCAGCATTCCTACCAGTGTGTCCTGCCCTGAAGCGCGAATCGGCAAAACCAATGCTTGTTGGAGGGGTAGCTGTAATGGTCCTGCGGGCACTTCCCCAAACTGTTGTACTAGGTTTTCGATTAGCACAGCTTGTCCACTTTCTACTACCGAAACCAGCGACCAGGGGGGGTCACTGCTATATTGAGTCAGATCTACACACTCAGGAGCAGCTATTAACTTGATGTTTGAAACAGTTCGTTCCAGCAGGACTGCCTGAGATCGCTGAGGATTGAGCAGGTAAAGCTGGGCAAAGGGAATATCTGCCGGATTTTCGCTAAGTGTTTGCATCGCCATTCTACAGGCTTGCTCAGGGGTTTTTGCCTGGACTACCTGACCGGCGAGATCCCGCAGTGTCTTTGTGCGTCGTTCACCCAACACGCGCTCTGTGGTATCAGCAACGGCTGTGAACACCCCACCCACTTCTCCTGTTTCTAAGAAGATGGGGCTATAAGAGTAGGTATAGTATGCTTCTTCAAGATATCCGTGTCGATTAGTTGGCAATCGCAAGTCTTCAGCCCAGGTTGCCTTTCCAGTCGCCATAACGCCATTGAGCTGCTCCCCAATGATGTCCCAATTCTCCTGCCAGAATTCTTGTCCGCGTCTACCTAACGCTGTGGGGTGCTTAGTACCTAAAATTGGTCGCCAAGCATCATTATACAGCAGCACCAGTTCCTTTCCCCACCAGATCACCATCGGAAAGCGAGAGTTCAGGCAAATGTTTACGGCAGTGCGGAGGCTCCCCGGCCACTGATTAATTGGACCGAGTGGGGAAGCTGACCAGGAGTGCGTTAGCGAAGCGTCTCCGAAGGAGATTCGCATCAGCATTGCCATCTCGCTGTCGCCAATAAATATGTCTTCCGGAACAGTTGCCTTCACGTCAGGGGGTGCAGATACTTTTGATTTTTAATAGCGCTCGAACGATACTACGTGGGATAGTAGCAATTAAATGTAGCATATGTAATAGTCCTTCTTACATCTACCCAAAGGCACAGAAGTTTAAGGCATTGCGCCAGATTTCCACAATTGATGCGGTGGACGAGATTGTTGAGTTAGTTCTCACTCACACCAACTACAATTGTAAGAAGCAAAAGCTTCCCAATTGATAACATCTTCCAACAGAGTTTGATACCCAAGTGTATTTGGATGAAGACCATCTTTGCTCAAACGTTTGAGTCTCCAAGCTTCAGTGCGCTCCATCCATTTTTGGAAAATGTCGAGATAGGGAATTTTCCTTGTGCTACAAGCAACTCGGATAGCTTCTTTGTAACGGTGCTGGTCGGCATGATTATAGTAAAAGCAATTCATGAATGGCATTTTAGCTTGATCAACTGGTACCATGCCTACGAATAAAACCGGACATAATTGCTGTGCCTGGTCAAGTAAAAATGTGATGTGTGATTCAAAAACCGCAAAATCTGTATAGTTTCGTCCGTTGAGACGACTTAGCCGTGCAGAATCATTGACTCCTACTGAAAGAATAATCAAGTTGGGAACTTGGTTTCGCAGTTCACCCCGGTGGCGAAATTCAACTCCTAGCCTTTGTGATACTTGCTGAATGCGATCGCCCCGCACCCCCAAATTGTAAAGAACATGACCTGGGCTATCTGCTAACATCCAACATCGTCGTAGTCGTTCGACCCAGCCGCCTCCTTCTGGATCGCCAAATCCATATACTAAACTATCTCCTAACGCCACAATTTTTAGAGGCTGGCAACGTTTTGGTACAACTGACAGATGCATTAGGGAACTTGCTTCAAATGTCTGCATCTTTAAAATGTGTTTTTTATATTTTTATAAGATTCTATACATTTCTATATCTATTGTGTAATTTTTTTATGACTCTTTTTGAGAAGAATTGATGAAGTAAGGGATAGCTGCATCTTTGCGTGGCCAGTTTTGGGAAACAAAGCGTACTAAAAGAGGTAGCGAGAGAACTATAAACAGGATAGCGAACCACAAGCTATGACGTAATTGTTCTAAGCTGTTCATGGTTGGGGTCGGCATCGAAACAGTGTTTAACAGGCTCATGACCACTACAAAAGAATTATTCATTGCATGACAGGCAATGGGTACGATCAGTGAGCGTGTCCGGATGTATAACAGCCCTAAAACCATTCCTACCATAGACAATCCCAGAAAATTCGCGTGCCCAATGCCGAACAACAGCGATGAACCCAACAATCCTGCTTGAATCCCCCACTTACTTGCCCAGCGTTGCAAAATAATCCCTCTAAAGAGGAATTCTTCCGTAATTGGGGCGACAACCACTAACACGATCGCTTGCAGCAAATTGAACAATACTGGTGAAGTTGTTAGAGGTATTGGGGTTTTCGTAACGTCATGTAGGATTCTATCTACAAGTGATGGGGCCGCTAATGACAGTAGGTACAACAAGACTAAGTAGGAACCAATAGAAAATAAAATCAACAGAATAACTAAGGCTACCTTCGGCAACCACTTATAATTATTTGGCAATCGACCAACAACGTAGTTAAGGTGAATTCCTAAGCGCTTGAAGTCTGCCAGTATCCAGAGGCAAAGTGACCCAAACACGAAAATGTAAAGCACGAGATTCAAGACTTGAGGGTTGAAATTCAACGGTTTGGTCACTTGAATTAGCCCCAGCCCTAAACCAAGGACGAAAGATATGAGGAAAAGTCGCAGCAGCAAAGAGCGAACTTTAAGACGGAGAAATGGATTATTGATTGTTTCAGGAGTCATAATTTCTAGGATACTTTGCGTAAGGGTATCCAGCACTTGCTAGTTCTGTTGGTCTTACCTATGAAGGTCTGTTGCTGCTGCCAAAAGTCCCAGTTCGCAAAAAGCTTGGAGTTTTCTAGTCTAAAACAAATATCCACCAATGTAAAAAAATGTAAAATCAGCAAACAGCTTAAGAATAAATCATTCCACAGTTTTACAAAACTCAACATACATTTGTTTTATCGTGCCGACGTACTGACTTGAAATCTGGACACTTGTTCTCGCAAGGTGCCTGTCATTTCATTGAGATCTTGAATCGCGATATAGGTATCTTGCAGTGAGTTTTTTATTTGCTGCATTCCTTGACTCAACTCCACGATCAAGTCGTTAATTGTTTTGACGCTTTCAGATTGATTTTGCATTGCAGTGTTAACTTCTTCAAAATTGGGTGATAAAGCTTGCACTAGCTCGATAATTTTGGTGAGTTGTACGCTAACATTACTAATGTTGGCAACACCATGATGGACTTTGGTGATAAAGCTGTCCATCTCCGCCATGCCTTCCGAGACTACTAGTTGCATCTGGTCAACCATCTGTTCGATATCTATAGCAGCTACAGCAGTTTGGTTAGCTAATCGGCGAACTTCGCTGGCAACGACAGCAAAACCTCGCCCATACTCACCCGCTTTCTCTGCTTCGATTTCAGCATTCAAAGACAGAAGATTTGTTTTATCTGCTACCTTGGTAATTTGAGTGACAATTGAAGTTACGTTCTTTGCTGTTTGATTGATAGTTTGGAGTCTAGTAAAAATATTGTTTGAAGCATTTTCCATCTCTTGCATCGTCTCTTCCATATGAACTAAATCTGATTGACCGTGACTAGCAAATTCAGCGGTTTCGTCTGACATGGAAGCGACTTCATCCATCTGATGTACCAGTTTTTTTATCAGGTGCAAAATTTCTTGAACAGAGTTCAGCACATTATCGGTTGATTCCACCTGGTTCGCTGTTACCACTTCTTGTTGCCGTGCAGTCGCTAATAACCCTGTAGCTGATGAAGAAACTTGAATTCCAAATTCTTGGGTTTTTCTAATGAGAAAATTCAAGTCTTGAACCATGTATTTAATAGCAACCAATAACTGTCCTATTTCATCATGGGAATCGACATGAATATGAGTTGTTAAATTACCTTGAGCCACTTCTTTAGTAATCGCAATGACATTGGTAAGGCGAACTCTGATTTCACGTGATATTTGGAACACAAAAAAGCTAGAGATAGCCAAAGCACCCAGACTCAACACAAGATAGATAAACAGTTGATTTTGATAATACCTAATACGTTGTTCAAGTAGCTTATCCAGTTCTTTTCGTCCAACAGTCGATAGTTCTGAACCGTCACGAAGTACCGCTTCTCCTAGAGTCAAAGACTCAATGCTTGCGATATTTCCTTGACCTGTTCTAACAAGCTGGATTAAATTTTGCTTAAACTTTGTGACAGAAGCTTTATAAGTACTTAGAACGGGTGGGAGGTTTTGTTGTAAAGAGGGACTGACACCATAAAAATTTTTATCTTCTCGAAGGGAAGTGGAAACTCCTTGCACAATTTGGTCTAAATCTACATCTTGCAGTAATGACGCATAGACTTCTAACTTGAGTTTTTCTTCGCTTGTTAGCTGCGTTTGTAGTTTCGTTGCAACAAACAACAAGATTTCTCCAACTCGTTGTTGAGCTTGTGGCATAGCTTGAACAACAACATTCATCAAATAATAGGAATCTAGGTCTGGATCTAGAATCAAATTTGAGGTATTGCCAACTCTATCGATTAGTTTACGTATACTTTGTGTTAAGTAACCGTACTGTTGAGCTAATTGTGCTTGACTGAGGATAGTTTGGCTGCTTTGTAGTACCTTCCATTGTTCAGCAATTTTTGCCGGTAGTAATCCCTCGAACCCTCCTTCTTTCAAACCAAACGGAGTAACTTTTAGTGCGCTTCCTACACTTTGAGTTTCTTTTTCAAGACGTTCTAAATTCTCTTGAATTAAGTTGGTTATAGTGCTTAAGTCATTGGAGGATGAACCAACACCGCCACGTGCTGTAACTAATCTTTGCTGCTGAGGAACAAGTACTAATAGCTGGGTTAGAGGTTCTAAAAGTCTGTTACCAAAGATTTCTAAATGTGCAAAATTAATATTATAATTAATCCCTGAACTAGTAAAATATAGCAGCATCAATATTGGGATAGAAAAAGATAAGATACTTAGCAAAAGTTTTTGTGATAATTTAAGTGATTTGAAGAACATTTGTATAACACCTTAAAACGTATTAAAAAAATAATATTATGTCGTAACCAGTAATGAACTTATGATACAATAACCTGGAAATCAACTTATATTGACTAGACACAAGATTCCTCAACAGACGAGATAAAACTTCTCGCTTATTTTGAAGACGCAAGTTTATCAGCAATGCGTGTTGTTTCTGGCAGTCGATATTTTGTGGTACAACGCAATACATAATCAATTGCCGTAGGTAAACTAATTCTATGACCGCTAGATATATAAAGTGGTTTTACTTTTGTACGCGTCCGTAAAACAACTCCAATTGTTTCTTCTTTATCTATGAGTGGTACGCAACTACCGCGTGTTTCTGACAAGTCTTCATACTTACCAACAAGCAACGATTTAGCGACACCAATTGTCGGTATATCTACAATTAAACCCAAATGGCAAGCTATACCAAATCTTCGAGGATGGGCAATCCCCTGTCCATCACACAAAATAAGGTCTGGTATTGTTTGAATTTTTTCCAGTGCATCTAGTACAGCGGGTATTTCACGAAATGAGAGAAACCCAGGTATGTAAGGAAATGTTGTCGGACGGCGTGCTAGGCTTGTTTCTTGTAGCTGTAAATCAGGAAAACTTAGCACTGCGACAGCTGCACGGCTAATTGTCCCATCCGCTTCAAAACCCATATCTACCCCAGCTACATACTGTATGGGTTGTTTGAGTTTATCTTCGGTAATGACCTCATATCTAAGCGTTTCTTGAATTTTTCTAGCTTCATCCATTGTTAAAGACCAAGCATGACGTTGGGAAATCTTCATATTTATAGCTTGAGTTGAAATTTTGGAGTTTGGGAAATTGTTCTGAATCTGGAAGTGTATAACTTTACTCTTTTTTATTTCAAGAATGTAATTCATACTTTGGATAGATGCAATAAAATATATTTTAGTATGAAACTCTATCGGTTGCTTAGTAGCACACCAGTATTGTTTAATGCAACAAAAGTTTGCTGTCGATATGTTACAGTCTAATGTTGCAATGATCAGGTCGAGCAACAACCAGCACTCCCATACCCTGTCTTTTGGAAATGTAGACATTTGTCCATTTAAGTCAAGCAAAGTAGGTGTGAGATGAAAAAGTTTAAATTACCCAGATGGTTTCCTTACCCCAGTTCTTGGTTAAACGCCTTGATATTATCAATGTTTATGACTGGGTTGGTCGCTTTGATAAGGCATAGCAATGGTTTGGACTTTAATTTCGCTAAATGGTCAGACAACCCAGAACTACTTACCATATCGGTAATATTAGTCGCTATATTACCGATACCTGCGATCGCCTTTTTTCATCACTTTTTTATTAGTCGCTTCATCAGCGCTATTCCAGGAGAAGGGATAATCAATATCAAAGGATTTGTTCCTGGATTGATAAGTTGGTGGGAAAGTTTATATAGTTGGCTTGTGTTTGTCCTTTCTACTTTAATTGCAATCTTGCTTTCTAGTCCTTTTTTACCTTTATTTAAACTCAACTACGAAACAATCATTAACAGCCACACTCAACCTCACAAAAACATACAAGCAATCTTTGCTATTTTCTGGATCATCAGCGCTGCTATTTTTTACCAAATTGAGTATTCATTTAAGTCCCATTTGATGTTTGCTGATATTGATGATGCTGAATCGGGAAGCGCAAAGACAAGAAATGATGCGCCAACCAATGTTAAAACTGATGACAACCAGCCAAAGAAAACTGATCCTACAGAAATACAAAAAACTCCTCAAGTACCAACGAAAAAACCAACAATCGTTGATTTTATTGTGAAAAATCGAAAGTTGCCCAAGAGATTTTTCACCTTTGGTTTAATTTCTATAGTTGCTTTATGGGTATATCTGTTTGCTAACTTACCAGAAGTGAAACAAACTTTCTCATCTGCAAGTATCTCTTTAGAAAAACCACTAGGAGTTACTCCTGAACCTGCTGCTAAAACTAAAGATAATACTTTTGATAGGGCTATTAGCAAAGGTAAAATCGCAGCACAGCTAACAAAGTCAGCGCAAACTAAAGATGAGTGGCAAATTGTTCTTAATCGTTGGGAACAAGCAATTAGACTTTTAGAAAACGTGCCAGCTTCTAGTCAGGATTACTCAATGGCACAGCAAAAAATTATCCAATATCAAATTCATCGAGAGTTTGCTAGGCAAAATGCCGTATTGAATTAGTTTTTACAATCCACTGCCCACAGTGACTCTGGGCTAACATACAGAAAGAAAAGCAGATTTATCCCAGTAAGCAAACTATGTCAGGAAACACGACGCGGCGTAACTTCCTTATCACTGGTGTTGCTCTCACAGGCAGTATTGTAGGAGCATCTACCTTGCAACAACAAGTCGCTGACACAGCTAAACCACCAGCGACTATGCCAGAACGAGTGCTGGGACGCACAGGCGTAAAAGTTCCCATTTTTGGCTTAGGAGGAGCAGGTCAAACGCCTCTGTCTTCGGAAGGAAAAGAACGTGATGCTGTGGCTATTATTAAAAAAGCACTTGATCTTGGCATTCGTTACTTTGATACTGCAGCTGACTACGGACCAAGTGAAGATTATTTAGGGAAAGTACTACCATCTTATCGGTCAAAAATTTTTCTGGCAAGCAAGACACATAAAAGAGATCGTGATGGTGCGTGGCGAGAATTAGAAAGAAGTCTTAAACGTTTAAACACAGATCATCTTGACTTGTGGCAATTGCATCACGTTTCTTCGCGCGAAGAACTCAACACGATCTTTAGTTCATCTGGTGCAGTCAAAGCTTTAGAAGAGGCGATGCAGCAGAAACTCGTCCGCTTTGTTGGCATAACCGGACACCACGATCCAGAAGTGATTGCTGAAGGATTGCGTCGCTATCCGTTTCATACAACGCTTATCCCCGTTAATGCTGCTGACAAACACCATCCGCGTCCATTTCTCCCAGTTGTTCTTCCGATCGCACAACAAAAAAATGTTGGCGTGATTGCGATGAAAGTACCAGCTTATGGTCGGTTGTTCAAACCAGGTGGTTTAAGTGGGATGCAGCAAGCAATGGGATATAGTTTGTCCCAAGCGGGTGTTCAGTGTTGCGTTATTGCGGCTGAAACGGTCAAGCAATTGGAAGATAACGTCAATGTCGCTCAAGCTTTCCAACCTCTTAGTGACAAGGAATTAGCTGCAATTGAGCAGCGTAGTGCTGTAGTTTGGAAAGATAGCACGTTTTTCCGAGCTTGGGCATGATATTTCGCTATTCTACTGGCTTACGACCAAATGTAAAAAAGATAGTGATATCGTTCCAAACCCCTTGCTCAGTTTTTAATGCTTCTAATTCTGTTTCAAACTCAGCCTTGATTTGTGCTAACTGCTGTGATGAAAGTTGCGACAAGGGATTTGGAAATTGTCCTGGTGCTGGATGGGAACCTCCTGTCCACATTTGTTTTGCTTGCTCTAAGCTGATGTAGCTACCATATTGCTCAGGCTTGATTTCAATCGCCTCAAATCCTGCTTGTTGGAGCAAGTCATGGCACTTTTCAACCGTTCCTGTTGGTTTACTCAACGCTAATGAAACGCCATACTTTTCGACAACTTTCTGCACAACAACCCCTCCAACAAAAGCAGTGTCTGCAAATGCATGAAAGCCAATAAGTCCACCTGGTTTGAGAAATCGCATCCATTGACGCAAGGCGGCTGGAATATCAGCCATCCAAATAAGCGCAGAAGAACACAAAATTGTGTCAAAACTATTGGTGGGAAAATTCAGTGCTTCCGCATCCGCAAGTTGAAACTCAACATTCTCAAGACCAAATTCTTCAACCTTTTGCTTTGCTACCTCAAGCATTCCAGTTGAAATATCCACGCCGACAACCCGACCTTGTGATTCTACAATTTGACCAGCTTCAATCGCGACCATACCTGTTCCAGTTGCGATATCTAAAACGTGTTGTTCAGGTTTTATTTGTGCTTGCAAAATCAGACGATGAGCAATTTGAGAATGCCAATTAGAATTATCGTAAGTTTTGCTTCTGCGGCTGTACAGATCCGCTATTTATTTTTTGTAGTCATTTAATTCAAGTGGGTTAATCATCTTGGAATTTTAACAATTACAATGTTATAAATATTTTCTAATTTCTTTTTCTTAATTCTATAATACGTGAATCAACACCGTAATATTCAGCAGCTTTAGACATATCATACATTAGTAAATATTCATTTCCTAGTTCTTGTATAATTCTAGGTTTAGATGGATATACACCAAGAAATTTTATAATTTCTGATGCTACAGTCTTAGCTAATAATGGTGGAACTGAATTTCCTATTTGTCGAAATCCATGCCATTTTGTGACATGAAATCTGAACCAATCTGGATAAGAATGTAAACGTGCAGCTTCACGCACAGTAATACATCTTGGGGTAGATGGGTGAATTGGTCTAGCAGAAGTAAATGCTCCTCTATTACTTGGTGTTCCTGCTCTAAGTGTATTGCATATTCCTTCAGGAGCAAGTTTATAAAAGCGGCTAATAGGTTCTGTTTTTCCAGGAGGAGTCGCTTGAAACCTTTTGATAGATTGAAAAGTATGCTTTGTTCTTAAACTTGAGGTGAGCATTCTAGAGTCATATTTACGCTCATATGAATAATCATTATCTGTATAGCAAAGACCACGAAGTTGTCTACTGTAATCACTTGGTTTACCAAATTGTGCAATCACCGAATCTTTTTCAAAAAGCTCTATATAATCTTCTACTTCAGGTAAATCGCCAATTGCATCCCAAACTGTTGGACTTAATGGTAGTTGGTTTTGAAAACCTGCTTTATTTAATTTTGCAAGTCTAGTCAGGGCTGCAGGATAGTTTGGTAATTCTAAATCCTGACGACAACCGAGCAAAAATAATCTTTCACGATTCTGTGGCACTCCGTATTCAGCAGCATTTAAGACTTTGTAATCTTTGCGAACTTTGTAACCACTTTCCTCAAATTCATTAATGATGACTGAAAGAAAGTCTCTGTGCTTTCCTAGAGTTATTCCTTTAACATTTTCTAAAACAAAAAACTTTGGCTGCAATTCGAGAACTAAATGTATAAAGTTTTTAACTAGGGAATTACGAGGATCATCAGAAAGACGCTTACCTATCAAGGAAAAACCTTGACAAGGAGATCCACCAAAGACTACATCTATTTCTCGATCACCAATAGAAGAGTTGCTTCTAATTTCTACTCCTGTAATATCAACAACACTTTTACAAAAAATAGTCCAAAAAGGAAAATTAAATTCATGTGTTGCACAATGAATTGGATCAATTTCAACAGAAGCAAGCACATCAAATCCTGCTTGCTCAAAACCAAGAGTCATGCCACCAGCACCAGCAAATAAATCAACAGCTATAGGTCTTTCTTTGTTATTACTGTCAATCATGTTGGATGTTTAAGCTACTCACAAATAAATTTTCAATCAAAAACGAATCAGGGCGCTGCCTTGGCAGCGCCGCTAGCTTAGCTCATTGACTTATAGCGTAACCTACATTGCACCTGGTAAAACAAATGTCAAAGTTAGTACATATTATTTGACTCCTTTCTCGTCCGCCTAGGACTATAAGTCCCAGGCTCATAGACGAAGTCCATTAAAATGAACTGGAACGGGATATTATTTTTGAATAAATTTAAACACTATTTAATATAAGCATTGGTAGTTTACAAAGTCATGGTGCAAGATATTAGGTAATTGAAAATCTAATGCTCAAAATTTGGTAGCATTTGCAAAATTTCTTTGGCAGCGCGATCGCACACTCCCAATTCTCCCAAACACTGCCGCATTTCTTCATAATCTGCCAACATGTGATTTTTACGTTCTGGATTAAGCAGTATTTCCAACGCTGCTTCGGTGATGTTCTCTGGAGTCGCTTTTTCTTGTAAAAACTCTGGCACGATTGGCTTCATCGCAACTAAATTGGGTGGCGATGCAAAAGGTATAGAACCTTTGAGCACACTACGAGCAATCCAAGCCGTGATTGGATGAAGTCGGTAGAGGACAACTTGAGGCACTTTCAACAGTGCCAATTCCAGGTTAACTGTACCAGATTTAGTGATTGCTAAATCAGCGGCGGCGATCACTTCCTGAGTTTTGTCGGATACCACACAAGCTCGTAAATTATACTGCTGTATTGCTTTTTCTATAGGTTTTCGATAGATTTCAAGAGATAGAGGTATCCAAAAGTACACATTAGGTAATTTTGCTTGAATCACCTGAGCCGCCTGAAACATCACAGGCAGAAGATGTTTTAGTTCTTGACGACGAGAAGCGGGGAGAAGAGCAACACTGATCACATCTTCCGCAATTCCTAACTTGGTACGAGCTGCTTCTCGACTGGGAAAGTTTTGGACTCTATCTACTAAAGGATGCCCTACCCAGGTCACTTTTGCTCCTCTTTGTTGGAAGTAACGCGCTTCCTCTGGAAAGATTGCTAATAACTTGTCTGTTATACCAACAACCATATTGGTATTACGTGAATTAAGCGACCAAACCCATTCTTGTGGTGCAATATAATACACAACACGAAGGTGTGACAAGTTGCGGCGAATATAATTGCCAATTGCCAAATTTGGTCCCATGTAGTCAATCAGTATCACCAAGTCAGGTGAATTTTGCTTGAGATAGGCGATCGCCCGTCGCTGCATTTGGAGTGTTGGTAATACATAAGGCAGTGATTCCAAAATACCCACCGAGCCAATCTCACTGGTATTACCTATAAGGGTGGCTCCAACACTAGCCATTTTTTCGCCACCCAGCGCCACAATCTCTAAATCCAAGCCAGCCGCCGCAGCTTGGCGCTTGAGTGCAGTAATCAGTAGCGATCCTTGCAGATCGCCAGACACTTCGCCAGTACTGATAAATATACGCATTTATAAATTTAGGAATCGCGAGAGAGGGAGGAAGGGAGAGAGGAAGGGAGAGAGGGATAATTTCCTTTTCTCATTTCGTTCGCTTTTCCCTCATCTCCCCTTATATATTTTCTTATCCCCTTGTCTATTGACTTAAGATTCGTCACTTGCGGCGACTTTCCCCTTACCAGGAATTAAGCCACGTCTTCCTGGCATTTGAGAAAGTAACAAAAAGCGACGTAGATGCTGTAACTGTTGAGTATCCCCTAGGAGTTCTAGCTGTTCTAAGGAGTCTTTAAAAAGCAACTCAGAACGATAAAGAATGCGGAAAGCTTTTTTAAGGATTTGAAACTCCTCAGTGGTAAAACCACCGCGTTTGAGTCCCACAAGGTTTAGTGAACGAATTCGCGATGGATTCCCTTCTACGAGCATATATGGAGGGACATCTCGCTCAATGCGGCTCATGCCTCCCACCATTGCGAAGCTACCAATATGAACAAATTGATGAATTCCAAGAACTCCACTAATAACTGATCGTGATTCTATGTGGACGTGACCGGCGATCGCTACAGAATTAGAAATCGTCACATTGTCTTCTATCACAGAATTATGACCGACATGGACATAAGCCATCAATAAGTTAGCGTTTCCGATGCTAGTTTCTTTACCCGCACCAGTTGCGCGGTTAATCGTGACGTATTCGCGAATGCGATTATCATCTCCGATTTTTACCCAGCTCAATTCGCCATCATATTTCCGGTCTTGGGGTTCCATGCCAATAACCGCGCCCGGAAAAATTTGATTTCGTGCCCCAATTTCCAAAGGTCCTTCTAGTACAGCATGAGCGCCGATGGTGGTTTCAGGACCTACTTTTACATGCCCTCCAATAACAGCATAAGGACCGACTTCCACTGTCGGGTGCAATTGGGCACTAGGATGAATAACAGCAGTAGAATGAATGAGGGTTTTCAAGGGTGCATCTCCAGAACAGACTTGAGTGCTGAGAGTTTAGTTAGCTAGTAGCCGAAAGTGTGAGGTAAGCTACTCAAGTGTGAGGGTGTCGAAAAATATAGAACTCAAATAATAATGCTATTGTGGCTTGTGTCTTTTACTGATATCGTTACCAGTTATCAGTTATCAGTTACCAGTTTTCACTGTTCACTGTTTACTGTTCACTATTGGAATCAGGATTTGATAAAGGCACGTCACGGTCATGCCTTTACCACGCCTTTACCACAAAAGCAAATTTTTAGGATACGAGGGAAAACATCAGTTCGCCTTCAGTAGCGAGTTGACCATCAACTTCGGCGCGAGCTTGCATCTTACCGAAACGACGTTGTTTTACCCACAACAGTTCCACAGTCATCACCAGTTGATCTCCTGGTACAACTTGACGGCGGAAGCGAGTTTTATCGATACCAGCAAACACAAACAGTCCACCTTCCAATTCTGGAAGTTGAGTCAAAACAATACCGCCGACTTGTGCCATTGCTTCTACAATCAGCACTCCTGGCATAATTGGACGCCCTGGAAAATGACCTTGAAAATGGGGTTCATTGATAGTGACGTTTTTAATACCAACAGCTCGTTTTCCAGGCACATATTCAATAATGCGGTCTACGAGTGCAAAGGGGTAGCGGTGGGGTAGCAGCTTTTGGATGTCTTCGATAGAGTAAGTGATTTGATTGTCCGACTTGTTTGTGGTCGTATCATCCGCTTGGTCATTGGTAGATGCTGCTGTGGGAACATCGATGGTATTGGCTTGTTCGGTGACAGTTGACATGGACACTGTTATTTATTTTCTATTTTTGTTTTTCCGTAGGTGCTTGTTTGACCCTCCCCCTTTTGATTTTGGATTTGGGATTTTGGATTTGAGAACCAATCTAAAATCTAAAATCTAAAATCTAAGATCCTTTGTGCCAGTTGAACGTGTAAATTGTGGCTGGCTTTGTACGCCAAGAAATGAGCGCAGGGGAAAATTCCAAGTAAACTTAAATCTCCTACTAAATCCAAGATTTTATGACGTACTGGCTCATTTGGAAATCTTAATGGTGGATTTAGCCAACCTTCTGGTCCACAAACAAGTGCATTATCTAAGCTTCCACCTTTAATTAACCCTGTCTGCTGTAAATGTTCGATTTGATGCAATAAACCAAAGGTACGGGCAGGAGCTATTTCTGCAACGAAGCTATCATAAGAATTTTGATTTTTCGCATCAGCAGACCAACTGTGCCATTGATTACCTATTGCTGCCAAATCGAAATCAATGCCGTAGGTAAAGCGAGTTTCTGGGGCTGGAAGCGCACAGGCAAAAGCATCGCCTTGACGCACCCAAATTGGCTGGTCAATGACAAGAGGAGCTTTGTCCTCAGTTAAGTTTTGTGACATTAAGCCAACTTGAGCTATCGCATCTGTCCACACCTTTGCCGAACCATCTAAAAGCGGCACTTCTGGACCGTCAATTTCAATCCGGGCGTTATCTACTCCCATTGCGGCAAGGGACGCCAGCAAATGCTCAACCGTGCGGACATATGCCTCACCTTTGCCCAACTGAGTCGAAAGCATAGTTTGATTAACTGCTGCAACTTGGGCTGGAATGATTGGAGTATCAGGCAAATCCACACGTACAAAGTAGCGTCCACTTCCAGCTGCGTCTGGTCGTATCCGAACTTGGGTAGTAACTCCGCTATGCAGTCCTACCCCTGTTTGAATTATTTCATCTGCTAATGTGTGTTGTTGCATATTGTATTTTTGTCTTTCGTCTCTAATCAATTGTCAAAGAATGACCAATGACCAATGACTAATGACTACCTAGAATCTTTCGCCAATACCAAAGTTGATACGACTATCTCCATCATCGCTGATACCGTAGTCAATACGAATTGGTCCTAAAGGAGACTGTACGCGTACTCCAAGACCATAGCCGTAGCCAGTTCCGTTTTTATTGAGCACTTCAGCTGGTCTGGTTCCGCTTCCCAAATCGGTACCAAAATCAAAAAAGACTGCACCACTCACTACTGAGAATACGGGGAAGCGATACTCAAGCGATGCTTGTACAAAACTGCGTCCACTACCTAAACCTCCTTCGTCATATCCTCGCACGGAGTTGCTACCACCCAAAGAGAAGGCTTCGTAGGGAGGTAAGTCACCGAGGACTGTTCCCGCTTGAAGATTGAAAGCAATGGTTTGGGCTCCTTTGCTAAAGTTAATAAAGCTGACAGGGAAGTATTGACTGTAGCTACCCCGCAACCTAGTTAGTAAAATACTCCCCAATCCTATGGGTACCGACTGATCAAGACCAACACGGAAGTAAGAACCCTTGGTAGGTTGCAAGGGATTATTTCTAAGATCACGTGCAATACCCAGTTGTAATAACAATAAATCGTCTTCACCTTGTCCAGATTGGCTTAACTCAATAAGATTATTCGTGGTTTCATCGCCTTCGAGACGTCCCTGCTTTCTAATATTGCCATCAGCATCTTTGATAGCAACTCGTTGATACTGCAAACCAGCCGAAGCTGTCCATTGCGACCTCTCGAAGGGATTTTTGGACAAGGGACGGGTGAAGTTAACACCACCTCCTAGACGCGTAATGCGGGGACGATCTTTATTAGCCGTAGGGTTGTTGGGATTATAAGTCTCAATGTTTTTATCCTGACCTTCAAAAATCAAGGAAATCGACCGACGACGGAAGAGATTTGCTGTGTAAGAAGTTCGGTATGGATCACCTCCTATCCAGGGGTCTGTGTAGCGCAGGTCAAACAAAAATTCATCTCGTGTTCCGATTTGTACCTCTGCCCCTAATTTTTGATTTCTGCCATTGAGGTTTTGCTGCTGATAGCTGACCGAACCAAACAAACCACTAGCAGAACTAATACCAGCACCAGCTCCAATTGAACCGCTGTTGCGCTCAACCACGTTGACGACCACATCTACCCTACTGGGATCTGCTGCGCCCGTAGTGGGGTCTTTACTGGGATCAAGGGAAACATTCACATCTTCAAAAAGCCCTAGTCCAAAGACCCTTTGTAAGTCTTTTTGGACTGTGTTTTTGTTAAAGATTTTCCCTGGCTTCAATTCCAGTTCTCTTGTCACGATATAAGGTTGTGTGCGTCCCCGGATTGGTTGTCCCTTATCGTTTGTTACCTGACCTTCTTTATTGCGGAACTGTACTCGGATATTTCCTACGACTCCTTCTGCTACTTGCAAGGTGACAACGCCGTTGTCAGAAACTTGCGGTGCTCCGATCACGTTTGCCAGTGCATAACCTTGGTCTTGATAGCGCTTGGTTAATTGCTTGATGCCTTCTTGTAAGTCACGCAAATTGAGTATTTTACCATACTGGTCTTTGAATATTTGATCCGCAGTATTAGTAGGTAGTACGGAGGAAACGTTTGTCCCAGGATTTGCCTGTACCTGCACTTTAGTCAAAACGGGGTTGGGTCGTACAATAAAGCTCACCCGCACTCCCAAGGGGCTATCTTCGGGTACTGCTTGGACGTTGGAGAAGAAACCAGTGGCGAAGATGGAGTTGATATCTTCTTGTAATTGGGAACGGGTTGTTGTTCGTCCTGGCTGGGTGCGAATGACTCGAAAAATTTGATCTTCGAGTTCTTGTGGTAGTTGTTGGTTCGTTTCAGATCTAATGAACACTTCAGAAACCAGTACGCGGGGTTCTGATGCTTCTGGGGATTGCTGTGGTTGGGGACTTCCTGGAGTTTGTGGAGATGTGGGTTGAGTCCCTGGTTGATTGGTTCCGTCTGGTGTGGTGGGAGTACCGGGAGTTTGGGGAAATGTCTGCTGCTGTTGATTGTTAGGAGCAGGTGTTTGTGGAGAATTTTGTCCAGGTTGAGTTCCTGGTTGATTAATTTGGTTTGGCGTGGTGGGAGTACTAGGAGTTAAAAGAGGTGTCTGCTGCTGTTGATTGTTAGGAGCAGGTGTTTGTTGTTGAATGCTTGGAAGCTGATTATTATTTTCTGGTGCGGGAGTGGTAGTAGGAGTTTGCGGGGATATTTGATCTTGTTGAGTGTTGGGAGTAGGCGTTTGCTCAAGACTTTGTGCAGTTTTTGAGGCAGTGCGTTGGGGAGGCAGTACTGCAAGAGGCTTTCCTTCCGGTTGCAAGAGCGTCTGTGCGGGAGTTAGCACCTGCTGTGATGATGTGGAACTTCTTTTTGCCACTATCAGCTTTTTTATTAGAGCCGCTGAAGTCGGAAGTTTCTGAGAAACTTTGTACTGTTGACTGTTTGAAGGTTTTAAAGCTTCTGCTGTCTGCGAAAAACTTTTGACAGCTTGTGTCGTTTGACTAGTTAAAGGTTTTAAAGCCTCTGCTGTCTGCGAAAAATTTTTGACAGCTTGTGTCGTTTGGCTAGTTAAAGGTTTTAAAGCCTCTGCTGTCTGGTGAAAACTGTTGAGGGGTTGTGTCGTTGTTGACTTTTCTGTGGAATTTGGCACTACAACTTCCGGTTTCGCCACAGCGGCTGTTGCTGGCAAAACCCCGACAACTTTATGCTGCGGATCGGCTGTCGGTTTGACAACCTCTGCTGTCTGGTTTGAATTTGAACTATTGAGGGTTTGTGCATTTGCACTCACTAAACTACCAAAAGGCGATGAAATCGCCACAACTGTGACTATAACGGGAGATAAGCGCATTTTATTTAGATTCCTCTTCACATCCACACACCATCACGGAAGCAATCATCCTTTCGAGCAAAGGTTATGTAAAATTACATTTCTACTTTTGCAATGTACCCTCATAAGGCAAATTGCAAAAGACATAAAGTCGATAAAACTCATTTACTTGTCCTTTTTACCAGAAGTATGAGGAATTGGAGACCACCGATGAAGGGTTGGGGATAACCTAGTTTTCAGTAAAGAGTCTCCAATATCCTCTGTCGCTTCAATTGCTGCTTTCTATAGCTTTGAGTACTCGTTGTAAAACCTCCTGGTAGGCATTTTCTACATTCCCCAAATCCCGACGGAAACGATCTTTGTCCAGTACCCGGAGATTTGGATCACTTTCTTTGGAGTTGTCCCACAATCGACTTGTATCTGGACTAATTTCATCGGCTAATAGCAACTGCTGTTGTGCGTCTAAGCCAAACTCCAGTTTGAAGTCTACTAAGGTAATATCGCACCGCCCGAAAAAGTCACAAAGAGACTTGTTGATTTGTAATGCTAGATGGGCAATAGTATCCACTTGTTCCGGAGTTGCTAGTTCCAACAGGAATAGGCGATCGCTTGTCAATAATGGATCTCCAAGTTGGTCATTTTTATAATAAAACTCGACCAATGGCTTTTTTAGCACAGTCCCCAGCGTTAATCCCGTTTGTTGGCACAGACTTCCAGCAGCTATATTCCTAACAACGACTTCTAGGGGTAAAATCTTCAATGCCTTGACCCGCATTTGATCAGGAGCAGGGGTGTCTACATAGTGAGTCCTGATACCATGTGCTTCCAGTTGCTGAAAAAGTTTACTGGAAATGCTACAATTCATAATCCCTTTCTTTTCTATGCTACCCCGCTTTTGGGCATTAAAGGCAGTTGCATCGTCTTTAAACTCAGCTAATAAGATTTCAGGATCATCCGTCGTGTAGAGGATTTTAGCTTTGCCTTCGTATACTCTTGTTTTAACAGACATGGCTAAAGGTAAAGTTTATTGAGCTATGGGCAGCTTTTATGCTTTTAGGCTTAACCATTTTATCTTTAGTCATTAGTTATTAGTCATAAATAACAGAGAAATGATGTACACAGCCGGATCAATGCTCACTTTGGGTTAAGGCTTTAGTGTTTAGCTAACAAAAAAGTTTTAAATAAGAGTATAGCTGTTTACATCAACTTGTCAGAAATTTTAACTGGATAAATTCTTAATGATAAATTCTTAAAGAGTAAAAAATATTACAATATTCGGTGACAACTTTCGGATTAGTTGAATACAATTATTATTTGAAGCCAAAAGAAGTTAATGAGTAACCAAAGGAAACTTAACCGAGGTTAGTAATTATTGACTTCAGAGTCGAAAACACAGGGTCGATTTCGTAAATGGAGAGAAAAATGGTAGATAAAAATGATTTTCTCTATCCTCGTGGTCGCTACTACGGTCAGGTCAAGCCAGAAAACCTGGTTTTTAATGCGAACTTACAGGAATTCGCGCAAAAAGTGAGTTACATTTGTAATTTAGAAACAGCCGGAAAAGTACCACCAGAAGAAGCGTACGATCAAATCAAGGAGCTTTGGAAAAATCTAAGAAACTCCAAAAAACAACTAGGAATCGGCGAACATCCTTATGATACAGACCAGGGAAGCAGTGAATAAGTTGTCACCGACCTGTTTACAAAGATTACTCAATAAATAATTTATGGGTTTTACCAATAAATTATTATACAAGCAGTGGCAGCCCATTCTTGTGGTAATTCTTCTTGATAAATAAAAGGGAGTTTTTGATGACTCGTCAATTTTGAGCAAGCTTAACCCAACCTCTAGGGCGTAGTTGCGAGTCTGATTTGTCCTTGCAAACACGCCTGCGCCAAATGCAGTCAGCGGCTATAATACCTTGACTACTTCGTCAGCATAGAGTAAACACCATCCCAGGAATCACTGGGTGGTAAGTTAAGATAATTACAAGATCTTTGTAAGTGAATATCAACAGCTTGGTCTTTGGGTCGGATTTTTTTGGCAGCTTTAAAGCAGGCAATAGCGTATCGAAAATTGCGTGACAAATAAGCGTTACGTCCATTTTGATAATGAAACAAAAACTCCTGAGTGTTGGTATCTAAAGGAGTGTGGCGATCGCCTATCAACTCGTAGATATTGACTGCTTGATATTTTCCTTTTACCCTTATTTTGTCCAACTCACGCACCCAAATCTGTTTGCTGCACAATTGGTAAGTAAATTCGCTCAAGATAATATCACAGCCGTATTCCTTGGTAACGCCTTCTAGGCGCGAACTCAAATTCACACCATCTCCGATGACGGTATAGTCCATCCGTCTTCGAGAACCAATATTGCCAGAAACTACTTCTCCGGAACTAATTCCAATTCCAACATGTATTTGTGGCTGTTTTAGGACAACTCGCCGCTCATTAAATTCTGTTAGTCGTTGGCGCATTTCCAAAGCCGACTGGATCGCCCTCCAAGCGTGATTCTCCGTTAACGGTAGTGGTGCACCAAACACTGCCATCAAGGCATCACCAATAAACTTATCTAGGGTACCTTCATAGTTAAAAACTGCTTCGACCATCGTTTCAAAATACTGATTCAGCAAAGATACCACTTCCGCAGCACCGAGATTTTCTGTTAAGGTGGTATAACCTCTGATATCAGAAAACAGGATGGTAACGTCTTTGCGTTCGCCCACCATCAAAGCATCTTCCCCTAGTGCCATAACTTGTTCTGCGACTCGGGGAGTCAGGTAGCGATACATAGTCGTTTTCATGCGTTTTTCCTGACTTATGTCTTCCAAAACCACCAAACCACCCTTTACTCCACCTTCTGGATTCGTTAAGGGGTTAACGGTGAGATTGATGCTACTTTCAATTTTCTCAACATTGTCTGCATCAAGCAACGCCAACCTAGCTGTCGGAGGTTGATTCCAAGGAATGAAAATGTCTGGGTTGGTGCGATCGCGTACTGCCAGAATGCAGACAGGTGCATCCGGCACAGACTTTACATAATACCGTCCTACTGTTAAACTTTGTTCTGGTACATAATGTCTTGCTCCAGTTTTTAAACTATCTTGTAGTCGCAGTTGTAAATTATCAATAGGCACAATCTCCCACACTAAGCGACCAATCAAGTTTTGTTCCCAAAGATACTTGTTATTTTTTGCCTTTGCTTCTTTTAAAGGACAGCCTAATAACTGTAATGCCGCATCATTTATTGTAACTATCTTACCCTGCATATCCGTAGAAATCACTGCATCTGAAAGACTTTGTAGAATATCTTTTTGATACTGTTTTTCTAATAAAACATTTTCAAATAAGCGGGCATTTTCTAAAGCTATCCCTGCTTGAATATTAAAAGCCCGCATAAATTCTTCATCAGATGCGGTAAAAAAATTACCTTGATGCTTATTAATTAACTGCGTTACACCAATTAATTCATTTGCTGAGTTAAAAACAGGCAAACACAGAATATTGCGGGTGGCATACCCTGTCTTTTGATCTGTCGTGGGGTCAAAACGTGGATCTTTATAAGCATCGGGAATATTCAGTGCTTCACCCGTGGATGCTACGTAGCCTGCAATACCTTTATTGTCAGGCATACGGATTTCCATCGTGGTTTTACCATCTGCAGATGCTACCTTAGTCCAAAGTTCCGCCATTTCTTTACGATATAAAAATAAAGTGCTGCGGTCTGCTTGCATAAGAATTCGGGCTTGTTCCATGACTATTTGCAAAGTTGCTTCAAGATCCAAACTTTGTCCTAAAGTCTGAGTTGCGCGTAAAAGAGCAGTTGCACCTCGTTGATTGCGAGCTGCAACATAGAAAGATTGGCAACTTTCCAAGATAATACCGATAGAAGAAGCAAAGTCCCGAAAGTGTACTTCATCTTCATAATCAAATGGAGTACCCAGAGTTTTATTTGCCAGTTGCACCACAGCTACAACTTGGTTTTTGCTGCTCAAAACTGGCATACATAATATATTGCGGAACTTGTAGCCCAATTGTTTTTCTAATTCCGGGCTAAAAAGGGGATGAGTAGAGGTATCAGATATGTTTAAACATTGAGCTGTATTCGCAACATGACCAGGAATACCAGCAGTCATAGAAGTCCGAATTTCTATAGCCTTTTGGGTATTCCCTTGAGGAACTTTTGACCATAACTGACCTTTATCGTAGTCAACTAAAAAAATTGTCGTGTGTTCTGCTTGCAAAATTTGACCAATTTTAAGTGTAATCGCCTCCAGTACTTTCTCTAGCATTGTTTCTAAAGCTTCATTGTTGATTAATTCGATTGCTCTAAGAAACTGCTGAAACTCGGCTGTAATAAAGTCAAGTAAGCAAACAAATTCGTTAACCGAAAGATTTTTGACGCGAGACAGTAAGGAGTGAGTGCGATTCACTTGAGTCAGTTCAGTTAATGTAGCCAGGACGCTACCAGGATTTAGGAGTGTCATGGGGATTTTAGATTATATGGTAAATCGTAGATAGTAGGTAGTAGGTAGTAGGTAGTAGTTAGTTGGTCGTGGGTAGTAATTAGTCGATCGAGAAACAACCAATATTTAGTTACTAATAACCGATAACTAACAACTAAGTAGCCCTGATTAACTGTGTACATTAAAACACATGAAAAGATTTCTCCCAGCCTACGGCTCGTTTGCCCCTAGGCGCCAAACAAGCCGGGGGGTACTCCCCCCGGTAGACTTTGGCGCTGTTGCAACGCGCTTCACTCACTCCTCCCTCTATCCTTGCTTTCAAGTCAGGTTTGCACAATCAAACTAAAATATGTAACTTTTTGTAAAGGAAAAAGCCTTTGATCAAAAGTATGTAAAACTGGGCAACTTTGGCGCAAACCTCTGCGGGGGAAGCTTCCCCTGCAAGACTTTGTAAAAAAGGCGGATTAATTCGTCTTCAAATAGCTTTTTGCTTGTGTGTCGGTCATTCGATTTTTCCTTGTTGAACTTTACGAAGGTTCTGTTGTGGATGCACCATAGGGACAACCTAGAGCCGCTCATTTTACAGAGTCTGTGATACTTTTCTATATCGAGTTCTATAACTCGTTTTTCTACTCCTGTGGAACTATAACTCAGACTTAGGAATAGTTGTTTTTGAGCGTCGTGCGCAGAACGTCCGGGTCTAAAGCCATTTTTACCGTTGGTAACATAGTTCTGTTTATTTGTACTTACCTACTGAATAATCTTTATGCCACTTTTAGTAGTTCAGAATAAATCACCTTTTGATAGTAGCTTTCTAGCTGGCGTGTAGCAGCACCCCATCCCCAACGTTGTGCCTCCTGACGCGCACTTTGACGGATAGTTTCTCGTTCCTGTTGCTGTTGCAAAAGACGCTGAGTTGCATCAATGGCACTTTGAACGTCTTGTTCTGGCTCAAAGAGATATCCATTAACTCCATCTGTGACAATATCAGGAATGCCACCAGAACGTGCAGCAACGACTGGACATCCACCTGCCATTGCTTCTAAAAGAACTAATCCCAGTGTCTCCGTTCGAGAAGGAAAAATAAACGCATCAGCACTAGCAAAGGCAGAAGCTAATTCTGTACCCACCAAATACCCAACAAAATAAGTATTTGTTCCAGCAAAGTATTTTTCCAGTGTTTGACGATGAGGACCATCTCCAACTAATGCTAGCCGTGCCTTGGGAATAGCTTCTAAGATTGGTTTGATACGTTCAATTTCTTTTTCAGCGGAAAGACGCCCTACGTAAAGTAACAATGGGCTTTCTGGGTGATTTTGCGACAGGCGCGATCGCATTTGCTGAGAAGCATTGTCAGGATGAAATGATTCAGTATCCACTCCTCTTTGCCACAGATCTACCCTTTCAATACCGTGTGCTATGAGTTCTTGCATCATTGCTGTGGAGGTACAAAGATTTAAAGCTGCCTGATTGTGAGCTGCTTTTAGTAGTTCCCACAATAATCCTTCCAGCATTGCTAAACCGTAATGCTGAAGGTATTGAGGCAGATGAGTATGGTAAGATGCGACCAAGGGAACATTTAGATATTTACTATAAAATATACCAGCTAATCCCAGAATTGCTGGGTTAACTACATGAATGATATCTGGTTTAAATCCCTCCAAAGCTTCACCGATTGCTGGACGAGGTAATGCCATTTTTAACTCTGGATACAGTGGCAGGGGAAAACCCGACACACCATATACTTTAGCTCCTTTATACTCAAAAATGCCACCATCAGGGGCGATAACTAAGACTTGGTTACCATTACGCTGAAGATGCTCAATGGTATGACGCAGGCGTGTTACAATTCCATCAACCTTGGGTAAAAAGGTTTCGGTAAACAGGGCGATTCGCATAAAACTTGTATCTAGCCTTATATGAACTATGAAATGAAGGCAAAGGTTTGAACTCTAAAGCATGTAGTCAAGAATGTTTATTTCATCCTTGATCTTTCTAAAATGACTAGTCGTCATACTGAATAACAATATGACGACTATATTGTAGACAGTCAACGTTCCTTCAAAAAGAACTCAGAATAACGTTACAGCATCTACTGGAATATTCAGCATTGAGGAAACTGTTGTGAGATTTTTAGGGACTTGCAACCTCAACTCCTCATTGGGTGGTAAGCGACTAATATAAAATTCTGAGTTGGTGAGTTATGACTCTTGTTGTTTGTCACCGGCGGTCTTCAAGATTTACTTAATTTCTCCGCCAAGAGACTTTGGGTAGAATTTGATTTTGATCAACATGATCTTGATATTTAGTAGCAAAGTTCAACAGAGAATCGAGTAGGGAATCAGAAAGATAGTGAGGCTGCAAGCCAAGATCCAATAATTTGGTATTTTTGGCGTTGAAGTAATGTTCTTCTCTCTCGACTCTGGGATTATCTAAATGATTAATTTCAACATTCAATCCCATTGCATTACCGGCTTTCTTGACCATCATGGCCAAATCACCAACACTGAATTGTTCGGTAAATTGGTTAAACACGCGGAATTCTCCAGATTCAGCTGGGTTAGCAATTGCAATCTCAATACATCGTACTGTATCTCGAATATCTAAAAATCCCCGAGTTTGCCCACCTTTACCATAAACAGTCAGCGGATGACCAATGGCTGCTTGAATGCAGAAACGGTTTAGTGCAGTTCCGAACACGCCATCGTAATCAAGGCGATTAATCAACAGTTCGTCCATTCCTGTCTCTTCGGTTAAAACACCGTAGACAACGCCCTGATTCAAATCTGTTGCTCTTAATCCCCAAATCCGACAAGCAAAGTGGATATTGTGGCTGTCATGAACTTTGCTCAAGTGATACATTGAACCGGGCTGCTTGGGATAAGGAAGGGTATCTTTACGCCCATTGTGTTCTATAGTTATGTATCCTTCTTCAATATCGATGTTGGGTGTGCCGTATTCACCCATTGTCCCTAGCTTCACCATATGGCAGTTAGGAAAGTCTTCCCGCATCGCATACAGCAAGTTCAACGTACCAACTACGTTGTTCACTTGAGTCATAACCGCGTGTTCGCGGTCAATCATTGAAAAAGGTGCTGAACGCTGTTCACCAAAATGCACAATTGCTTCTGGCGAGAAGGCGTGCAGAGCCTTACTCAAAAATTCGTAATTAGTAATATCGCCAATGAAAAGGTCGATAGATTTACCAGTCAAATCGTGCCAGCGCTGTATACGTTGCTGAATTGGCGCGATTGGGGTCAGAGTTTGCACCCCCAGTTCGTTATCCCAGTGCCGTCGCACTAAATTATCTAAGATACCAACTTCATGACCGCGATTTGAAAGGTAAAGTGCAGTTGCCCAACCGCAATACCCATCGCCACCAATAACCAGGACTTTCATTTTCACCAGTTTTTACTCGCTGATAGCTAAATCTAGCAGGTTTGTGTCCCCTCTAATCATCAAAGATGGAGCAGGAAGTGAAGGAGTGAAGGTTACCCCGTTCAAAGTAGTCGCGAAGTGCTTACGTACTTCTGCCTTTGTTCAAATCAGTTGTCGAATTTTCGACTATTACATTGTGCCAATAGTATTTCTATTACATTTTTGATAAAATTAAGATATGTAACAAAAAAAGCGTCAAGACGCTTTGATGTCTTGACAAGGAATTAAGGTTCCGATATCGTGATATACATACCCGGGTAAGACCGCTAAAAAGTAATATGCAAGCTAAGCAAAAGGTTACATTGTATCTGTCGCCAGAACTGCACAGGAAGTTAAAGATTCGCTCGGCCATTGACTCGGAACCGATGTCAGAACTAGCGGAACGTGCCTTAGACTTCTACCTGGCAAATTCGGAATTAGTAGAGGAAGCAGAAGCATCATATGGAAGGACGCACAGAGTTTATTCCTGTCCAACTTGCGATACTTCAGTAGTGCTGCGAGATGCAGAATTGGTCAGTCTGGGTCATCAACCTGGAATGATTGGTCATCAGCAAGAGCGTCTTCCAATTGATGAAATGAACCGGAACCAAAATCAAAAGGGTAAGGAAGAATTAGTTCCTTGTTAAATAGGAATCATGAATATCAAATTCATAGTTTCCCTATCCGTACATAGCAAAGCGAAGTCTGTACTGTCTGTAAAGGTCTCAAGTAGGTCGATGTATGAAAGAAGAGCTCAATATCCTCATTCAAGCTCAATACCCTTTAATCTACCTTGTGACCTCCGAGGAAGAGCGGGCTGAGCAAGCAATTTCTACAATCGCTCAATCGTCAAAGCCACAGCGAAGAGTGTATGTTTGGACAGTAACTCACGGCATCGTGGAGTATGGTCAACCCCGGAACGTCACTCAACATAACACCGTTTCTCCGGAAGCGGCGGTTGAATGGATTATCCGGCAGAAAGAACCAGGTATATTTATTCTTAAAGATTTACATCCATTTATAGATGCGCCAGCGACAACAAGGTCATTGCGTGATGCGATCGCCAGCTTTAAGGGGTTGCACAAGAACGTTATCTTGATGTCACCGATGCAGCAAGTCCCAATTGAACTGGAAAAGGAAGTTGTCGTTCTTGATTTTCCGCTTCCAGACATGGGAGATTTAAATAAAGTTTTATCTAGTCATTTGGATCAAAACCGTGGACGACGGTTAGCAACAGAAGCGCGTGAAAAGCTCTTAAGGGCTGCTTTAGGATTAACTAAAGATGAAGCGGAAAAAGTCTACCGTAAGGCACAGGTGACTACAGGGCGTTTGACGGAAGATGAAGTAGATATAGTTTTATCTGAGAAAAAGCAGCTAATTCGGCGTAATGGTATATTAGAATACATAGAAGAAGACGCAACTATTGATGCTGTTGGTGGCTTGGAAGAGTTGAAAAGGTGGCTGAAGCAGCGCTCTAACGCTTTTACAGAAAGGGCGCGTGAGTACGGTTTACCTCAACCAAAAGGTATGCTAATCTTAGGGGTCCCAGGTTGTGGTAAATCCTTAATTGCCAAAACAACTTCTCGACTGTGGGGTTTGCCACTACTGCGATTAGATATGGGGCGAGTCTACGATGGCTCAATGGTAGGACGTTCAGAGGCAAACTTACGTAACGCCCTAAAAACAGCAGAATCTATTTCACCAGCAATTCTATTTATTGATGAGTTAGATAAATCATTTGCTGGAAGTGGAGGTTCTGGAGATTCTGATGGTGGAACTTCCAGCCGGATATTCGGCTCTTTCCTCACCTGGATGCAAGAAAAGAAATCACCAGTATTTGTCATGGCAACAGCCAACCGAGTTGAACGTCTACCTGGTGAATTTTTGAGGAAAGGTCGCTTTGATGAGATTTTCTTTGTAGATCTGCCCACCGCGGAAGAGCGCCAAGATATATTCACGATACACTTGTCTAAGCGCCGGGAAGATATCTCGCGATTTGACCTAGAACAACTTTCTAAGATGTCTGACGGATTTTCTGGAGCAGAAATTGAACAAGCGATTGTTGCGGCAATGTACGAAGCTTTTGCCCAAGATCGGGAGTTCACACAACTAGATATTATTGCGGCTATTAAAGCAACACTGCCGTTGTCTCGTACGATGCAAGAACAAGTGACAGCCCTCAGAGATTGGGCTAGACAACGAGCAAGACCAGCCGCATCCTCCGTTGCTGAGTATCAGCGAATGGAGTTCTAAAAGCTTTCTCCTGCTACCACAGGGGGAAAGGCTAGCGCTAAAAAGCTAGCAGTTATGAAAAAACCGCGTCTTGGTAAACGCGGCTTCGCTTAAAACAAACTGTTGTCTTTTTCTCTACTTTCTCATTGGAGGAAACCCAAATGTCTCACTTTAGCACTCTGCGTACCAAAATCACCGATGCAGAAATTCTTAAGTCTTCGCTGCGCGATCTAGGCATCTCTGTTAAGACCGAAGCTGATGTTCGTGGTTACAACGGTCAGCGTGTTCGTTCCGACATCGTTGCAGTTTTGGAAGGCGAGTATGACCTCGGTTGGTCTCGCAACAGCGATGGTTCCTTCGATCTGATCGCAGACCTGTGGGGTGTTGCTAAGAAGCACAACCAAACCGAGCTGATCAACTCCATCAACCAAAAGTATGCCGTTAACAAAACCCTGGCAGAAGTGAAGCAACGCGGTCTGCAAAACGCCAACGTTAAGTTGGTATTGCAATAGTCATATCTCTGCGCGTTCCCAAAGCTGCACGGGTTAACCAGGTTAATAGCGGTTAGCCCGCTTTTTTTACGGACTAGGAATTATCCTAGTCCGTAATTTTTTGGCGTTGCAGAATAGAAATATGAATTAGAGCGTTAAGCGTAGCTCTGCCGTAGGCAATCGCCATGAAATGCCCAAGGTATGCATCAAGTCACATTCGTAAGAATGGAAGACAAAGAGGTAAACGCTCATTACATTTGTGTAAACTGTAAACGTCAGTTCATTGAGTCTTATAATCAGAAAGGATATACAGAGGATATTAAGCGCGA
>NZ_JABXYX010000286.1 GCF_017982655.1 Brasilonema sp. CT11
CGCAAGAAGTTTTAACTTGGCTAAACGAAGCAGAGGAATTTGCAAACGATGCTGCAAATGGAAAAAGAGAACTAGGAGTGCCAGAACATTTGCACGTGCCTTATCATCCTGGATCTGGCTTCGTACGGATCGGGTACTATCACGCGTTCAAACACTTGTTGATGGGAACTCCGATTTATGGCGCAATAGCTGAAGTCATATCTGGAGGAGGCGACACAGGTACGATGGATATAATGTAATATACTGAAATACATTAGTCTTTTTGGTCTGCAGAAGTGACGCACATAAATCTCACTACTATATTAACTACAGACACGAACGCGTGTATTGTTGGAGGATTAATAGGCGCAGCTCTCGGAGCTGAAAATATTCAAGACGTTTTGAAAAACGTAAGTCGTTAAAAGTCCAAAGGAACATTGCAGAATAACAATATCCTAATGCCTATTGTCAGCCTGTCTTGCATTGCGATCCTGGCCGTGGCTCTAAGCATCGACCAGATTTCTTGTACACGAAGCATTTGCCAGATCTCATCGAAAAGTTGTTGGACGTTGCTCCCGAAGCTACGGAAATGACGCCCTATAACGATATTAACGGATTCCCTAAGATTGTTTTTGCTAAATAAAAGATGGAATCGTCTGCAGTCATTTTGGTAGCAAAAAAATCTTTTATTATCTAACGTTTCGCAAACACTACGCAGCATGGGTCAAGTGTTAGATTTGATATTACCCGCAGCTATGACTGTTGCGCCGGTCGCTGGTTACATCCCGCAATATCAGTCCATTAAGAAAACGAAAAATAGTGCTGGATTTAGTACCTTCGTTAGCTTAATTTTATTTATTTCGAATATATTACGATTGTTTTTCTGGTAAGTCATAGCAACGATATTTATGCCTCTAGCATAATTAGAAAATTAATAATTAAATTATTTATTTTAGGATAGGCAAACGCTTCGAGCTCTATCTTGTATTTCAATCAATCTTTATGATTATAGCGCAATTATTTATGATGAATGCTTGTGTAGAGGCAGCGCAAGCTGACGGCAAGAGAAGAAAGAGATTTATCGGTAGGTCAATTCTAAAAATTCAACATCCGCTTTAAAATTCCTAAAAATAATTTTAAACTAATATAATGTTATAAACAGATCTCGATATATCAAGTTTTTGGAACTGGCGTTCATTTATGGATTATGGTAAGCAAATTTCAAAACATCAGCCTAAATTTCCAATCGTTTCAAATCTTTAATAATGCTACTTTTATTTTGCAGTCGAGTTCTTAGCATCATTTGCAGCTATTGTGGCGTTTTTAACATTGCTTTTATTATTTCAAAATTGGTTCACTGAATTATTGGGATTTTTGGCTCTCGGAATCGAATCCGTCTTAGGCGTTCCTCAGCTCTATCAAAATTATAAAAAGAAATCCACCGAAGGCTTAAGGTAACTAAATTTTATATGATATTTTGATAATTCAATTAAATTAGGATTTTATTTTCCATCTGATGCTGAGTGTATCTAAAAATTTGCTTCAATAGGTATTAATCGAAATAATTTTTCCTATGTTAAGCATTCATATGAACGTTGCAACTAAATTAAATATCTTTATTTGAAGCTGGACGATGATTGGAAGCTGGTTCGTTGGAGATTTCGTCAAAACAATTTTGTTCATTCAACGCGGTGCGCCGATGCAGTTCACTTTATGCGGAATAGTTCAATTGACAGTGGACATTCTTATTTGCTATCAGATATTTACTTACACTAAGCCCAAGAACAGATTTGATTAAAACAATAATGGTTCTAGCTCCGCATACTTTGCAAATTGATCAGAATGTTAAATAAAGCTAAATTTTTATCAAAATTAAAATTACAATCTGAAAGGGATTTAGACAAATACAAGGTTCTTACTCTAAAACAAGAATTCGTCCCAATTAACTCTTAGGTATTTGCACTCAGAATGATCCAAAAGAGGCACTCTAAATAGCTTCAAGTTTGTATTGGCGTTCATGGCTTCTTTCAATGGCGCACGCTCTTCGGCAGATAACTTAACTCTGCTAGTGCCTCCTATCTCCAGATTCACCAAAGTCGAATTTTGGTTAATCAGCTCGATCAACAGCGGCAAATCTTCTGCAGTGCAAGTAGCATTGATTGTCAGCTGTTTGAGCGAGGTATTGGTTTTCAACACTGTCAACAATCGCTTGAAAGTTTCGCCGGCAAAAATGACATTTGACATCTCGCCGAGGTTGATGCTTGACACATTGCAGTACGATTTCTCCAGCCATTGTATGATCAAATCTACAAAACACTTCGCATCTTCGTTGTCCTTAAACGTAGACTTGCGGAGGTTAAAAGTTTTGATCGATTTGTTGTGCACGAGACTCTTGCCAAGAGTGACACCCACGCCAGGTTCCAAAGTTGATTTTTCCACCAACAGCGTTTCCAAGGGGCAGTTCTCGGCAATCAAAAAGTTCGACAATGGTGTCATTTGCTCGACAGTGCAGCTGAATGGCGTGTTAATCTCCTTCAATTGGGAGGTGGTCGACACGAATGACATGTCCGCTAGCGAGACCCAAGACAATTTTTTCAGTGAAGGAATGCTGAGAGCTTTGGCTAATTGTTCGGCGGTCAAAGGTACGTAGCGAATGAAACCGATATTCTCCAGCGAAGGATTCAGCGGCAAATTCTTCATTACGAACTCAGCCAATTCGGTATTTTCTTTGCCTTTCGGATTTACAGCGCTGATCGACACTTCTTTCAGGGTCTTGGACTCGACTTGGCCTCTGGTAAGGATCTCTGAGCTATTTTCAGAGATTGCATTTCTGACGAACATGCGTTTCAAGCCGTTCGGTCTTGTGCACCAGTCCGCCACTGACTTGGCCACATCTTCGTTGGGCATCGTTTCAAACTGCAGCTCTTCCAAAGGAGCACTTGTTTTAAGCAGCGCGGCGGCCACGACTGAGTAATCTCGGCCTTTCTTTTCAGTGTCGTCATCTTCATCATCTTCGTACGAGTAGCCAACATGCGCGGCGTCAACTAATAACGATTTGAGTTTGCAATCAGGATGCAACAGCAACTGTGAAACTTTTTCGATCGCTTCTTGCGTGTGAAGAAATATGGTCAGTTTTTCAAGGTTTGGGTGACCAATCAAGGCGTCTACGACAACAGCTTCCAAATCAGACAATCTCTTATTCAAGTGGACTTCAATGATGTTCTTGTTGGTCTTCAAATAGTCCAAGATCTTTTCCTTCAAGGTCGCCAAGGCCTCTTGATTGTTTTTGCCAATCTTGCTGTAGAAATCAAGCGCTCTGCCACAAGGTCCTTCTTGGAGGTCGAAACTTGTCGCTGCTTTTCCGCTCGTCAAAAGCTCTTGTTTCCAAGCGTCGATCTGTCGACCAATCAGCTCAAATCTGAAGTTCACTTCTTGAGATCCGCCTTTAACCAGTTCAATAGGATCGTCTTTGAGGACCTCGTAGAACATTTGCATGAGTCCCTTATCTTTGCCTTTGAGAGTTCCTTCAATATATTTCTTGAAGCCTTCAGGGGTCATCTTTCCCGCGCCATCCGTCTCTACAATCACGTGGCAGAACTGAG
>NZ_JABXYX010000073.1 GCF_017982655.1 Brasilonema sp. CT11
GCTAGAAACTTGTTTACTTCCAACGCTTGTTACTGGACAGGTTGTAGTGATGGATAATGCCACATTCCACAAAGGTGGACGCATTGAGCAACTGATTGAGACTGCCGGGTGTCAAGTACTGTACTTACCCGCTTATTCACCAGACCTCAACAAGATTGAGCAATGCTGGTCTTGGTTAAAGAGTCGAATCCGCAAAAAACTCGATCAGTTTGATTGTTTACGAGATGCGATTGAGGATGTCTTGCGTTTAGTGTCCTAACCGCCTTGGCGGTTGCTATACAAACAAAGCCTGCAGAAGCAGGCTTTGTTTGTATGCTCATAAACCATGTCTTATACAAGGTGATTATAAATACTTATCTTTTATACTTTATTCAAATATTATATATATATAAATTAAATAAAATTTAAGTAAAGGTTTTTTTTAAAAAAGTTATTTTTGTTAAAGTCATGATTAGGCATGTATCTACAGCTAAAAACTTTAAAGCTGTAGTTGTTACTGACGAACTTTATTTTTTGTATACGAAATTATATGCTTACTTACGAAATATCCCTAGGACGGTATTTACTTAATGAAAATCATTTATTTTAGTCAAATATTAACAATCTGGTTATTTGTAGAATTCTTGCTGACCCTAAGCTTATCTGCTCACGCTCAGCAAAAATTTGAAGCGAGAAGCGCCACTTTAGCAAAACGGCTGATATCGCAGCAGAATTTTATACCACCAAGACAAGGTAAGCCAAAAGATACCTCTGGTGCAGGTTCCCGCAGTAGACTTATATGTTCTAAACAAGACGATCCAATTCAACCTTTAATGTTAAAGCAAAACCATCAATTAACATTCCAGGAGCGTCCAACGAGACTCGTCAGTATACCTAAAACGTCAGCAGATCAAGTTGTGTTGATGCTTCCAAATAAAACAAGTAAATCTAATGAAAGAGAATTTATACCAAAAAATACTGGTAGTAGATTTGTTGATTTTACACAGTCAAAGCAAAAACAACCTTTAGTAGAGGGCAAAAATCACCAGTGTTTTTCTATGGTTATCTGTGGAGAAATTGTACAACTAGACTTGCGTCTGAATAGTTAAAGTGATAATGTTAGTTAAACTCTTGACGAAGTATTTGCTCAATTAATGCCTGATTATCTGAGCTTTCTGCTTGTTTGAGATATTCAAGGGCAATCTGTCCGACTGCAGGTTCTTGACGCGAAATAGCAACTAACATTTCTACAGTTTGATAAAGTTGAGCTTTTTCTGATTGCCTATGAGTGACTATTGGCAAAGTCACCGCAGCAATAGCAAGTCCAATCATCGGGGGAACAACAGGAATCCAGCAACCTTGTAAAAAGGTAAGGTAGGCAATTCCTATGAGTCCTCCCTCTGCAATAGCAACGCTAGTAACTATAGATTTAGGTGACTTTATTTGCCAACCTAACGCAGTTCCCACGCCACACCAAAGCAAAATCCAAAGCCACTCTACTGATTTAGAGCAAACTTTTAGCAGGGGTCGCCCAGAGAGCGCACCACTCAAAATCATACTAGTGATATTGGCGTGAATCATCACCCCTGCCATTTGTTTTGGAGAAGCAAAATTATGGCTGCTATAGGGTGTTTGAAACATATCCTTAACGCTCTGGGCAGTGGAGCCAATGAGGATAACGCGATCGCGCATCTTGTGTTGTGGTATCTTATTTGCTAACAAATCTATTAGTGAGAAGGTCTCAAACTTTTGCTCTGTACCATGAAAGTTGAGCAAAACTTGATACCCTCCAGCATCAGCTTGGACATAGCCACCATCATTGGGTTGAAAGGGAACAAGCACTGTTTTGCCAAGCTGAATTTGGTCGCGATGGTTGGTCTGAGGTTGAGGGGTGATACCTTCAGCTTCTAGATAGCGAAGTGCTAGCTGCAAACCAAGATTAAGGTGTAATGAAGAGTTTTCCAGTTGAACTGAAAGCAACGCTCGACGCAACTTGCCATCTGCATCTAAAACCTGATCAGCAAGACCAACCTGACCTAATTGGGCTAAAGTTGGTGGTGGAGCCACCTGACTACCCACTGCCTTTTCAATACCAATAAGATTCTCAGTTGTTTTATAAACTTCTACTAATTCCTGATGACCAGGTTCTATCGGTAAATCTCGATACAAATCCAGCCCAATCGCTCTAGGTTTATAGCTTTTTATTATCCGGATTGCTTGGGCTATCACCTGATCCGACACAGGAAATTGACCAATTTGCTTAATATCTGGCTCATCAATTGTAATTATAGTAATACGGGGGTCAACAGCTGCTGGAGGACGCGCCTGAAAAAACCAATCTAGCATTGACCACTCCATCCCCTGTAGTAGTCCGGTAAAACGTAGAAGAATCACAAAACTGGCAACTCCCCCAGCAATGCATCCGATCCAACATTTACTCAGACGTCGCTTTTGGGCTTTTCGTTTTGCGGCTTTGCGTGCGTTTGCCAATATTCGATTCGCTTGTTGGGCAGCAAGTACGGCAAATTGAGCTTTTTCTCGTTCAATTTGTCGTGCCTGTTTTTCTACAGCTAAATCGGTTTCAACTTGTCGCTTTGCCAGTTCCTGACTAGCACCCAGAAAGCGATAATCTAAGTCACTGAGCCTTTTATTTTTTGACCAAGCTAATGCTTGTTGCAATTCTATCCCCACTAGAAGTTGGGACTCATCTTTCTGATTTGAAGTCATCCAAGCTTTAAAGCGTTGCGCGTAAGGGCGCAAATTTTCCATTTGTAGAGCAACCCATTCTGAATTAAAGACTATTTTATAGATTGGGTTTTTCACCCTCAGATATCCCTGATTATTGATCACCAAACCTGACAGAAGAAGTTCAATATGTTCTCGACTATCATTGGTTGGTATGTCTTCCCCAGCCAGAATTTGTTGATATATTCCCAAGTTACGCCCTGCAATTTGCTCATTCGCAAGTAGGCGGTTGCTAATTGTCCGCAAATGTTCTGGCTCATCGTGGGATTCCCACTTGTGGATGACATGTGATTTGACAATACTTTCTACCCAAAATGCTTCAGTCCCAGGGGGAATGATCAGTTTCTCACTCACTGAATCTTGACTTGAACTTTGTAGCAGTTGACACAATTTCTGCGTTACGAAGGGTTGCCCTCCTGTCCAAGATAAGATTTCTCTGAGAATTGCTTGAGCATTACCTTGCTCAACTGCTAATCCTTTTACCAATGGCTCCACTTCACCCATCGTAAAACCATTCAGTTCTATGGCTTTACCAATATTAAAGGGAGTCCGTTTTGGATCTTGAATTAAATCTGATGGTGTTGTTACCCCAAAAATAACAAATGTGATGCGATTGTATTCTGGATCAATTGCTCTGCGATTATAGCAAAACCGAATGAACGCAAAAAAGTCATCAACAGAAAAATTAAGGCTTTTGATACTATCAACTTCGTCAATAAAAATAAACAGTCTTTCTTTTGGAAATTGAACCAACAGGACTTCAGAAATAAACCGGCTTAGCCTTTGAAGTACAGAGAGATCCTCCTGTTCTCGCCACCAAGCTTTTAAGTTAAATTTCCCTAACAGCTTGAAACCTAACCATAACTCAGCAACAACTCCCTTGTACCACTGCTCTGGGGTAATATTTTCAC
Organism: Brasilonema sp. CT11; assembly: GCF_017982655.1. Taxonomy (GTDB): domain Bacteria; phylum Cyanobacteriota; class Cyanobacteriia; order Cyanobacteriales; family Nostocaceae; genus Brasilonema. The sequence continues at coordinate 3,636 of NZ_JABXYX010000073.1, forward strand.
AACCAATGTTGGTCATATCCACAGTCGTGCATCTAAACCCGTCTTGTTGTAGGCGATGCCGAGTTCTAACTAGAAGCGAGGACTTGCCCATTTGCCGAGAGTTGAGAACATAGCAAAATTCACCTTCTTTGAGGGCTTCATACAGTTGCTTATCAGCCTGTCGTTCTACATAGCTAGGAGCATTAATGGTTAGACTACCACCGACTTGATATGTGTAACGGTTCATTTGAGAATCTGAAGGTGTAGTAGACTGAACATCTCAGCAGTCAATTATACTAAAGCGCACGCTTGACTTAATTTGATTATTCTAATATAGAAATAAAAATAAATTCTTATTAATGTCAAACTTGAATCAGATTTAAATTTGCATTTTCTTTTGTATCTTCTCTGTATTCTATTTGTCAAGTTTATACTTGTTGGACCGTATCTGTTTTCTGGCGTTGATAAGTTTCCTAGGTATTGTTGTAAAAATAGGTAGCCCAAAACAGCTATAGCAGTATTTTCGTTTCTGGAAATATGTGATCACAGATACTCTCTACTAGTCAATTATTGCTTGCCGATAGAATCTTTTCCATTCTCCAAACAATTGACACGAGGAAATTTAGCAGACAAAGATGAGGAGGAATAGAATGATAAGTATTTAAAGTATGTTAACAGTATTATACAGCAGGAATTCAAAACTCACCAACTCACCAACTCAGAAGTAAAAATGCCTTTATGCCTAGCTTTCAGACAAGAGCTTGGTTCCTCAATTACTTGCAATGCACTGTCATTATAAACACAGACTAACGAATCAACAGACTAAAGATGTCTTTCTGAGCAACAGATGAATATAAGTAAAAAGGTATACTCTATGCTGTCATTGGGTTATATGCACTTTCGTCAGTTTCTTAGCTAGAGTTACACATACTTTTTTTACCCTTGGGACTATTTCATCAACGACGACGGTAAAGCACGTTGTTTATGGGGATAATACTAAGTCTCTATGACGTTGAACTAAAAAAATAGAGGTCAGATAATCCGATTCACAAAGAAAAGCCAAGGCTTGTGATCAGATAGAACTAAGAACTTTGTATGACTTGTGCTTCAAATCATCATGCTTTGCTGCTACAAAGTTGCGGATGTCCTTAAATTTGAATGTTTGCTTTTTTTAAAGTAAAAAGGAGTATAAGTTCAAACATCATCTCTTGGATAGTTGTTGGTATTAATGACTGATCCATCTAAATTTTTTAGCTTAAAGTCAGAAATTATTTTTATTAAAAAATAATTGATAGTTTGATGGAATGAGAACAATACCTACTTTTCTTACTTTTCCCACTATCTTGATTTTGAAAACACTAGTGTACACTAGCAATAATATGATCAAAAATCATTGGATTCAACTTCAAAATCAAGACAGGTGATTGCGTAATAAATATACAGTACTGTATGATGAATGACAAAGATTAGTACTTTTGCCAAAAAAGGACAGATGGTGATAAATGCTGTATGATAGACACAAACATAACAAAGTTTGATAGAATTTTTAGGAGTATGTCGTCAAAACTATTCTCCAGTGATCTGATTATCTCCTAAGAAGAAAATCATAAATGAAGTCTTAAGTCTTGTAGAGCAACTTTGAAAGTGACAGTGAAGCCAGTTTACAAGTAAAAAAAGAACTTGCGAATTATTCAGACATTGAGACCGCAAGAATTGCTAGGTTATAGTTTACTAAGACTGACAAGAGGTCATGTTAAGCATATTCTCCTCCAAAGGGATTTGAGGAGAGGTTATGATGACATAGTTGTCTATTAGTTATTAACTAGGAATTTGAGTTCAAGATTTATCCCTGGTTTCGGTTGCATTTATCTATATGTTCAAAAACTCGTCACAAAGCAGGCGTCGTTTTCTGTACATTGGTTTATCAAGTTTAGCAGGGGCTACTGCTCTGGCTGCGGTAAAAAATAATGATCCAATGTACTTGAGTGATGCATTAGACAACCCAAAAAGAAATTTTCAAGTAGCGGGACTTGCTTCTTTAAACAAGCGTGCTGCAGCCAAAGGATTAATTTATGGGGTGGCCTGTGGGCAAAATGTTCTTGCCTCAGACAAAAATTTACAGGCTAGCATTATTCGGGAGTGCGGCGTCCTGACACCAGAGAACGAGCTCAAGTGGCAATTTGTGCGACCTCGTCCAGAGGTGTTTGACTTTAGTAAAGCAGATTGGATAGCTGGATTTGCCCGCGCTCATAATATGCATTTTCGAGGACATGCTTTAGTCTGGCATGAGCAACTACCTGACTGGTTCAAAGAAGTCGTTAACCGCCAAAATGCAGAAAAATTTTTTGTTGAACATATTACAACTGTAACTAAACACTACGCTGGTAGAATACACTCTTGGGATGTGGTGAATGAGGCTATTAAACCAGATGATGGATTAAAATCAGGCTTACGACAAACTCCGTGGCTCAAGTTTCTAGGTCCAGATTACATAGAGCTTGCCTATCGAGTTGCGGCGCAAGCTGATCCCAAAGCCATGTTGGTCTACAACGAGAATGGACTGGAGCATAATGGTTCTGAATATGAAGCCAAAAGAACTGCTGTTCTGAAAGTTCTAGAACGTCTGAAATCTAGAGGGACACCGATTCATGCTCTGGGTATTCAATCTCACTTGTTAGGTCAGGCTTCCTTGAATCCCACAAAACTACGACATTTTCTGTCTAACGTGGCGAGTCTAGGTCTGAAAATTATCATTAGCGAACTAGACGTCACAGACCAGAAATTACCTTCAAACACCGTTGTGCGCGATCGCATTGTCGCTGCTAAATACGAAGACTATCTTTCGGCAGTGCTAGATGAGCGAGCAGTGATTGCGGTCTTAACTTGGGGATTGAGCGACAGATACTCTTGGCTTTCAATGTTTGGTTCCCGTCCTGATCGTGCACCAGTACGTCCTTTGCCACTCGACTTAAACTTCAAATCCAAATTGGCATTGAATGCGATCGCAAGAGCGTTTGATAAAGCCCCGAAACGTTGACCAACAACCTTTATGGTGGATGTAAAAATGTGGTTGAAGACGAGTTGTGGAATTTTTCTCAAAGCGTTGCATTGTGAGTCAGCGCGTTGGGGAGGACAGTGCCGGGGTGAGGCAGCGCGGTCTTGGGGAGCCAGTCCTGCAGGAGGGTTTCCCGACAGAGGGATCTGGCGTTGGTTTCCCCCATGAGCGACCTCCGTTAGGGTTTCCCGCAAAGTCGAGCCAGCGCCCTTCGGGGAAGACCTCCGGTCTCGCTGCGCTAACGCAGTCGCCTAGGTCGGGAGACCCTCTTGCAGCGCTGTCTCACCGTGCGGGGGTTCCCCCCGTTGAGGCGTCTTACAAAGGTAGGTATTTTGGATTTGGTCATTTTTTGACGATTTCAGCCGACCCTTAAATCCTGAAACGACCAAACTACGTTAAATACCTGAGAATTTTCTCAACTATTTTCGAGATTCCAAAAAACCTACCCTTGAAAGCGTTGAGGCGTCTGGCGTTGCCGGGCGGAAGATTCCGTCCGGCGAGCTTTGCGACTTGAGACACCTGTCCGCCCTTGCCAGTACTTGATGAGGGTTTCCCGACTTGAAGCGACGGGCGTTCCCGTAAGGGTGAAGTGTTGCAAACTTATTGCCTATTCAACTCAAATTATGGAACAGATGCTTGCTAATCCACAAATTGTAGTGATTCGACCTCTAGGTTGTCTAAATGCTACAAAAGCATTGGATTTTGAGCAGCAGCTAACAACAGCAATCGAACAACGTCATTGTTCCACCTTGTTAGTAGATTTAGAGCAAGTAGAATCTTTAGACAGTGCTGGATTGATGGCTTTGATGGCTGCTATGAAGAAGGCTCAAAGCGTAGGTCAGCGCTTGAGTCTTTGCTGTGTTTCACCCACAATCAAAATCATTTTTGAACTGACCCAACTTGATCAGGCATTTGAGATCTTTGAATGTCAATCTGAATTTACGCGCACTTACGGCTTCAAGCTCTGAGTGTGGGTGAAAACCACTTTAACAATATAAAAGGAACTATCTAAAATGCAAAAATTTGATGAAATTTCCTTACTCGGAACTAGGTTTCATAAAATTCAAGTTAATGAGCTCATCGAGTACGCTGTCCAATCCGCAAAACTTAAGAAGAAAACAATCATAGGTCATGTCAATACTCGGGCAATGAATTTTGCCTATGAACTGCCTTGGTATAGAGAGTTTCTCAATAAATCCGATTTAGTTTTCTGCGATGGATTTGGTGTTATCTTAGGAGCAAAACTCTGTGGTGGCTGTGTTGATTCATCTCATCGCATGACCTGTCCAGATTATATAGAAGATTTTGCCAGAGCTTGCGATCGCGAAAATGTTTCCTTGTTCCTACTTGCTGGTGAGCCAGGAACCGTAGATCAAGCGATCGCTAAGCTCAAAGTGATTGCACCAAACTTAAGAGTGAACGGACATCACGGCTATTTTGACAAGTCTGGTGAGGAAAATGAATTTGTTATCCAACAAATTAACCAATTCAAGCCAGATATCTTGTATATTGGCTTTGGAATGCCGTTACAAGAACGTTGGATTCTCAATAATTCAGAGAAAATAGAGACAAAAGTTTTTCTGCCTCTTGGGGCATGTCTTGATTTTTATTCTGGTACTGTCTCCAGAGGTCCGCGCTGGATGACTAGTAGTGGTCTAGAGTGGCTAACAAGATTAGCAACACAACCAAAACGTTTGTGGAAACGTTATGTACTGGGTAATCCGTTGTTTTTTTATCGAGTCCTACAGCAACAGTTGATGAAATTATTCAAAAGGCGCTCTCGAACCTCATCGCAATATTAAAGTGATGTGCTTACATATTACACTTTTTTAAGGTTCTCAAGTATCAAGAGTTGATAGTACTCCGAATTCTGGTTACTTGATAATCTCAAAAATTACTGTGCTCAATCTAACACTTGAAAAAGTTCCACTTAGCCAGGAAATTTCTTTTGTAAAGTGCAACTACAGGGGTCAAAACTATCGTGGCAGCATATAAATCTTTATCAGTTACAGAGTTAAAGCCAGATTTAAGGTCGGCAAATGGCACCAGGATACAGAAAGGATTAACCAGCAAGTTTCTGCGCGTTGGTACACTTAGTTTTATGGATGTCATTTCTTTGACATTTGCATGGAAGTTAGCAGTCTTTTATGGTACTCCATTAGATTCGCCTTGGACACAAAAAATCTCTTTTCTACTACTGATTTTGGCAGTTGAAATAGGCGTGATTGCCACTAAAGGACTATACAAATCAGGCATCAATCGTCGTAACTATCTTGGTCTGATCAAAGCAGTCACACTGTCAGATCTTTTACTGTTGATGATTGCCTTTCTCTACGAGCCAGAGAGTTATATCTCGCGCTCAACTTTTCTACTTTTTTGGTTGTTGTCTGTTGTTTTCGTCTGTACTGGTCGCTTTATCTGTGATGTAGCTACTAAATTACTTCGTAGTAAAGGAGCAATTCGCCATACCGTATTTCTGATTACAGACCCGGAAGACAAAGACAGCCATATTCGATTAATAGAGAAAGAGAATTGTTACACCATACACAGAATTGCTGATTCCAGCAGTTTGCATCTGATGAACCGAGAAACAACCTTTGAATATCTACGCACACAAGGTATAGAAGAGGCTTTTGTTTCTTGGAACGCCATTAAGAATCGTCTCTATGTTTGCTGGCGTTTCCAAACAGCTGGCATTACCCTACGAATACTGCCAACAGAGGGTCAAGTTCGTCACCCCAAATCCGTATTTTGGATGATTGGTGAAGTTCCTTGCATGACGATTCCTGCACCCATCATTGCAGGCAGCGATTTTTGGGTAAAGCGGAGTTTTGATCTTTGTTGTTCAACAATACTGTTACTTTTGCTGTCTCCTGTCTATGTAGTGATAGCTACACTGATTAAGTTAGATTCTTCAGGACCGGTATTCTTCCAGCAAAATCGAGTTGGTTTGCATAGTAAGAGTTTCAAGATTTGGAAATTCCGCACAATGGTTGCCAATGCAGAAAAGTTGCAAGCAAAGCTAGAAGCAAAGAATGAAATCAAGGATGGGGTTCTTTTTAAAATGAAAGACGACCCTCGGATCACACGGATAGGCAAATTCCTACGCCGTTACAGTTTAGACGAACTGCCCCAGCTGTTTAATGTTTTCCTTGGAGAGATGAGTTTAGTTGGTCCGCGTCCTCTGCCTATGAGAGATGTAGAAAAATTCAAAACAAAGCATTTTATCCGACAAGAAGTTTTACCTGGTATTACAGGATTATGGCAGGTGTCTGGTCGCTCCGATATCGATAATTTTGAAGATGGGGTAAAATTAGATCTCTCTTACATAGAGAATTGGTCTGTATTGTTGGATCTGCAAATTTTGCTGAAAACTGTCAAGGTTGTTTTTAGTAAGGCAGGTGCCTACTAAGTATTTCATGAAACTACCGCCACCAAAGTATCAGCTTGGTGGCGGTTTTTAGTCTGATCAAATTTTACGGAATGTTGCTAAACCTAGCATGATGTACCTAAAGAGTGTTGACACATGTGGACATCAGAGATATCGCTAAATTTGAATGTAGTGATTGTCTTGAAGATAGTATTCGTAATCGTGGTTAATACTTAAAGGTTTGTAGTACTTAATTGGAATGTTGTTTGTGAAAGTATTGCCTCACAAAACATACCTTTCTTACTTTTCCCACTTAATGAGTTAAACAGCAAACTTTACAGTATCTTTAAAGATAAAACTCTAAAAATGCTTGAAACTACTTAAAAATAAAGTTATAGTTTGGGTAATTATTATGTCAGCTTAACAAAAGCCTGTCAAAATAGATAGCAATAGTCAAAAAAATTATGGAGCAATGGCTCATATTTAAGTACACAAACGATAAGTTTTGTGCTCGTATGATCAAGCCGTAAAAATAATATTTGATGAGTTGCAAAGATAGCCTATACTATGAAGCTAATGTGTTTATAGAATTAAATTTCATTCATTAGCTCCAAACTCGTACTGAACTATGATTAGGGAACTTCTATGGAGACTAGAGGCTATCAAGAAGAAGTAGAAATTCAAAAATACTGGCTGGTTCTGAAACGCCGTTGGCCAATTGTGGTAGGAGTCCTTCTAGCTTCGATAGGATTCTCGTCGTTTCTTATATTCCTGCAAAAACCGGAATATCAGGCGAGTGGAATGCTTCTTTTTAAATCAGATCGAACCTCGTCGCTGACTAAAGTGGGAGAAAAGATAGGTGATCTTGAATCTTTAATGCGGGAGGGTAATCCTCTAGAAACACAAGCTGTTATTTTGAAATCAGAGCCAATATTAAAACAGGTTATTGATACTCTAGGGTTAAAAGATAAAAAAGGAAAGCCCCTGGGTCCGGAGTCGCTTCAAATCAAGGTTGAACCAATTGTAGGTACAGATGTACTGAAGGTTTCCTACACTTCAGGGAATCCCGAATTGACAGCGTCAGTGGTGAATCAGGTGATGAAATCATACGTAGCAAAGAACATTGAGTTTAATCGAACTCAAGTCGTTGCGGCGGGTGAATTTATCAAAAAGCAAATACCACAGGCTCGCTCAGAATTAAACCAGGCAGCAGAGGCATTACGTGAGTTTAAAACTCGGTATAAGATTATCGAGCTTTCAGAAGAGGCAAGCGCCGCTGTTCAAAATGAGGCAAGCATAGATGAGCAAATCAACCAAGCTAAGGCGGCGCTTGCAGATACGAGTGCTCAGGAAGAAAAAATCCGCACTCAACTGAATTTGGCAGGTTCTCAGGCTGTAGAAATTACTTCCATAAGTCAGATACCTGGCGTACAGGAAGTTTTAAGTGAGTTACAAAAGGTACAAACTAAGCTAGCAAATGATCAAGCACGCTACACCAGTGATCATCCAGCTATCACTGAGCTAAAAAATAAAGAAATAACTTTAAATGCTTTATTACAACAGCGGGTTGAACAGGTTTTAGGACCATCTGGAGTTAAGCAAGTTTTAGGAACTCAACGAAACGTTGCTCCTGGTAAATTGCAGATAGGGCAAATAAAGGAAAATCTGACGAGTCAATATGCACTGATACAAGCGCAACGCCAGGGTCTGGAAAGCAAGATACAAGAATTGTCTAGTATTCGAGGAAGTTATAAGCAGAGACTTTCTGCCCTACCAAATTTAGAGAAAAAGCAAGGAGATTTAGAGCGAAGGTTATCTATCTCCCAAAAGAACTACGAAAATCTTGTCAGCAGACTACAGGAAATCGAAGTAGCAGAAAAGCAAACTGTTGGCAATGCTAAAGAAATTCAACCTGCTCAGGTTCCCAAAAAACCATCTGTATCGAAAATAACATTCCTTTTAGCAGGAGGCAGTGTATTTGTTGGGTTATTACTGGGTACAGCAGCTGCATTCTTTGTAGACTTGATAGATAGAACTTTGAAAACGGTTAAGGAAGCAGAGACATTTTTTGGTTATACTTTGCTGGGACTAATTCCTAGGTTTGAATCAAAGAAGACATCATCTCCAGTTAACTTGATGTCAGACAAAGCCTCTGCCCGAATTATTGTAGCAACCTCTCCTCGTTCAGTGGTTCATGAAGCTTATCAAATGCTCCAGGCAAACCTGAAGTTCATTAGCCATAGAAAAGTTCGCACCATTGTAGTCACCAGTTCTGTACCTGGCGAAGGAAAGTCAGAAGTTTCTGCCAATTTAGCAGCAGTATTGGCTCAGGCGGGACGGCGAGTTCTCCTGGTCGATGCAGATATGCGTAAACCATCGCAACATCACTTGTGGGGTCTGGTAAACTCAGTCGGTTTAAGCAATGTGATTGTTGGTCAGGATCAACTTCCGCAAACTGTGCAAACAGTGACAAAAGAGTTATCAGTCCTCACAGCTGGAGTGCAACCTCCTAATCCCCTTGGTTTGCTTGACTCTGAGCGCATGGCCACTCTGATTGAAACGTTCTGCGATCGCTACGACGTCATCGTGTTTGATACTCCTCCTTTAGCTGGTACTGCTGATGCAGCTGTTTTAGGAAAAATGGCAGATGGAGTATTGCTGGTTGCTCGACCAGGTGTTGTGGATTCAGCAAGCGCCACAGCAGCAAAATCCTTGCTGGGACGTTCTGAGGCTAGGATTTTGGGAATGATTGCCAACGCTGTAAACTTGAAGCAGGAATCTGGCAATCACTTTTACTATTCAAACGTTCGAGGAGAGCAGGATGTAGTAAAAACTGGAATGGGGAATGAACAATGGGTGTACAAGTAAACTTGATGGTCAATACAGACCAAGCAGAATCTTCTCATGGTCTTTGGCAGCTGATTAAGGAAGACTGGATAGCCCACGGACGTGATTGGACTAAGCCTGGATTCCGAGCAGTGGCGGTTCACCGTTTTGGAGTTTGGCGGATGAAGATTAAACCACTACTTTTGCGAGCGCCTTTGAGCATTTTCTATCGAATGCTATTTCGCAAGGTTCGGAATCATTACGGAATAGAACTACCCTACTCTGTGGAACTTGGTCGTCGCGTGATTGTTGAACATCAAGGAGCAATAGTCATTCACGGAGACTGCTCGATTGGCGATGAGTCTATTATTCGCCAAGGGGTTACTTTAGGCAATCGTTACCTGGATCGCCCGCTTGATGCACCGAAATTGGGTAAACGTGTCAATGTCGGTGCTGGTGCGAAAATCTTTGGCAACGTCAGTATTGGAGATAACGCAAGTATCGGTGCTAACGCTGTGGTTCTGAGCGATGTTCCAGCAGGAGCAACAGCAGTTGGGATACCTGCAAGAATCATTCATTCTTCAAAAGTTGGCAATTCACATCTTTGAGGTAACAATGCCATGTCAATCAGCCAATTCATGGCTTCGTTTACTGATGTTGTTCTGTTAGTAAGCGCTAGTGGTCTGTTTATTGTCTGCCTATTTTTTTTAATTGAATGTACTGCGGCTCTATTACTAATAACTTCTGATATTAATAAAGACAATGACCAAAATCTGAAAGTGAGTGTCTTGGTTCCCGCGCACAATGAAGAAATTGTTATCGGCTCAACAATCGAAAAACTGCTGCCTACGTTAAACAGACAAGATAGTTTAGTTGTTGTTGCTGACAATTGTAGTGACACAACAGCAGAGATTGCTCGTGCCAAAGGTGCTACAGTTATTGAGCGTCACGATCTTGAGCGAAAAGGCAAAGGATACGCCTTAGATTACGGCTTACAGTTTATGGAGTCGGCTCCTCCTGATGTGGTTGTGATTGTTGATGCTGACTGTACAGTCGAACCAGATGCAATTTCACTGTTGAGTCAGCGTGCGATCGCCTTGAGGAAACCTGTCCAAGCCACCTACTTGATGAGTAGACCGAAAAACTCACAGTCATCAAAAGACTTTGTTTCACAATTTTCTAACATCGTCAGGAATTTAGTTCGTCCCCGTGGATTAGCACGCTTGGGACAGTCCTGCCCGTTACTTGGTACAGGTATGGCTTTCCCTTGGACAGTGATTCGTTCAGTTAATTTAGCCAATTCTCACCTTCTTGAAGATTTAAAACTAGGCTTGGACTTGACTTTAGCTGGACACAGACCAGTGTTTTGCCCAGAAGCAAAAGTCACTGGATATTTACCACAGCAGTCGCAGGCTGCCAAAAGTCAGAGAACTCGTTGGGATCACGGTCATTTACAAATCATACAAACCTATGTCCCCATCTTGCTTAAACAAGCAGTGTTTCAAAAAAGGTTCGACTTGTTGGTGAGCGTTTTGGATTTATGTGTGCCACCTTTATCCTTGCTTGTTGTTATTTGGTTAGTGCTAATGGCACTTTCTTTGGTTTTTGGGGTTTTGGCAGCATCATTGATGCCAGCAGTTATAGTTGCCACAGCGGGACTTTGTTTTTTAATTGCTATCCTGACAGCCTGGACTAAGTTCGCTCGACAAGATCTTCCTTTGCGCGAACTTTTAACTGTTCCTTTTTACATTCTCTGGAAAATTCCAGTTTATTTCAAGTTTTTAGTCAAGCCTCAAAGCGTGTGGGTTCGTACCGAAAGGGATTCAGTTAATGCAACAGATTCTTAGTTGAGATAGAAACGTTAAGTTGCTAATTACTGTCCAGAAACAGTATCTAAATTTACAATCAAGCTATTTTTAAGTACTCCTAAATACTAAAAAAGAAAAAAATGTACTTAAATAAAAATGCTTTTTGATAGCTAGCAACTTGGGTTATTATACAAAGCGTTGAGACTATAAACGTTATGAATAAAATTCAACAAAATAGTCTTTTGCTAGTAAACTCAGTTCCGCTTCGGGAAATAGGTGGTCAATTGGGGTTGGATGACCAAACCTGCGCAGGTTTGGTTCGCTGGGCAGAAAATTTTGAGCGAGTTGTGATCGCTGGTCCTTCCTTACCAGAACACATAGCTGTAACAAAAGAGTCTTCCACTGCTGGAACAGTATGGCAACCACTCACAGATTTGCCATGTGCAGACCAACTGGAATTTGTACCACTACCCTACGCATATAAATTGCGAGACTTTACAAAGGTATATGCAAAAACACGTCGCTTATTACAAGAAAAAATACACGAAAACCAGTATCTTTGTTTCGTAATCGCTCGACCTATTGGAGATTGGGGAGGAATTGCTGCTTTGGAAGCCATAAAGCTAGGACGACCTTATACTGCGTGGTTAGATCGCGTTGAGTATGAGGTCATCAGTCGAACGTTGCAAAGTTTGCCTCTGGTGAGCCGCATTAAAGAATTTTTGCACCTACCATTGATGAAACGCTATCAACAATACTTGATTCGTCAAAGCAGCCTAGGACTTTTTCAAGGGCAAGATTGCTATCAAGCATATTCACCTTTTTGCAAACAGCCCCATTGCATTTACGATGTTCATACAAAAAAGTCTGATCAAATTGACGAATCAAGCATAGACCTCAAAATCGAGTCATTAAAGTCTAATGAACCTTTACTGATTTGCTATGTCGGACGAGCAGCTGACATGAAAGGACCATTCGATTGGCTACATATCATACATCGGATTTGTCAAGCGGGTGTTAATGTCAAAGCCACTTGGTTTGGAGATGGGCCACTTCTTTTGAAGATGAAGTCGTTAACTCAAGAGTTAGGGATTGGTGAGCATGTTAATTTAGTTGGGTTTGTTGATGACCAAACCAAAATTTTGCAGACGATGAGAGAAAATCACATTTTTCTTTTCTGCCATAAAACACCAGAATCACCTCGGTGTCTGATTGAGTCAATAGTCTCCGGTTGTCCTATTGTCGGTTATGGTAGCTCCTATTCCCAAGACCTGGTGTCTCGATATGGAGGTGGTGCATTTGTGCCAATAAACGACTGGCAAAAACTGGCTGACTTAGTTATTGAACTTAATTCAGACCGAGCAAGATTAGGTAGGTTGATTCGAGCAGCTGCACTATCTGGTCAGTTTTTTGATGAAAAAACTGTTTATCAGCAGCGAAGTGACCTAATTCAGAAATATTCAGGATTCACTTTTTAAATATTTAAGTAGCCGACATATTTTATAATGACGTGTATTTAGTATTAAATAAATGAAGCAAAATCTACGTATAGCAATATACAATTGTGAAAAAATATCTAAGAATTGCTGAGAAAGCTTTTATTATTTTAGGCTTATCTTTCTTCTCCAGCGTATTTGGTGTAGATTCTCTAGGTCTTGTACTGCCAAGCGCAGTTGTCACATTCATTAGATTCTTTGTTTGGGGAATGTCAACCCTTCTTGTTGTTGTCTTCTGGAAAAAGACAATAATTCTATGCAGAAAAAACATATTACTTTGTATATTAAGTGTCATAGCTCTGCTATCATTTCTCTGGTCAGAATTTCCAGACTTTACATTATTTAACAGTAGAGATATCTTGATGATGACCTCGTTTAGCTTATACTTTGCTACACGATTTAATCAGAAAGAGCAGGTACAAGTCATCGCCAATGCTTTATTGATAGGATGTTTTTTAAGTATAATTGCTGCCCTTGTGTTACCTTCAGTTGGTATACACCAAGCAAGTGATGCAATGGAAACTCATCCAGGAGCATGGAAAGGAGTATATGGGCACAAAAATAACTTTGGAAGCATGATGGTGTTATCCTCAGTTACATTTTTTACGTTACCAAAAGAAAATTCATTTTTATACAAATGGTTTGGTTTTGGTCTTTCGCTGGTATTGATGCTGCTTTCAACTTCCAAAACTTCTCTTGTTCTCTCTTTTGTACTTATTTTTATAATAATGTTTTATAAAAATTTTCGTTGGCATGGAAAAATAAGCGTAATTTTCACAAACATTGGAATTCTTCTTCTAGGATGTATTATCGTACCACTTTTAACTTACTGGGTAGAACTCTTAACTGGTTTAGGAAGAGACGCAACTTTTACTGGAAGGACACCCATATGGACTTATGCACTAGGTAGATTAATGGAAAGACCATTATTAGGTTACGGGCGTGGTGCATTTTGGGCACCAAAAAGTCCGTATGCAATCGAAGCAGGTCAAGCACTAGGTACTGGTTGGGTTGCACCTCATGGTCACAATGGTTTTCTTGATATAGCACTTGATCTTGGTTTGATTGGTTTTTCACTATTTTTAATTATTTATTTTACAACCTTTGTTCGCGCATTAAAACAAGGTTACGCAACTAAAAATCTAGAATGTCTTTGGCCATTAGCTTATCTCACTTTCCTGAGCATTAATAACGTGACAGAAAGTATTTTGCTACGTGGAGAAAACGTGTATTGGACTTTGTTTATAACAGTTGCTTTTACTATGAGCCAACGAAAGATAATTCAACCAATTAATATTCCGAACAAGAAAAACTATCTGCATGTTACTTAAACTTGTCTAAATAGATAATAATTACAGGAGGTCTAGCTTTGCAATCTATAGGAGTTGTTGTCATCGGACGCAACGAAGGAAATCGTCTGCAAGCGTGTTTGCTATCAGTGATAGGAAAAGGAACAAGTGTAGTCTACGTTGATTCTGGCTCCACAGATGGAAGTGTACCACTGGCTCGCTCCCTTGGTGTCCATGTTATCGAACTTGATTTATCTATTCCGTTCACTGCAGCCCGTGCTAGGAATACAGGGTTTGAACATTTGTTGCAAATACAACCAGAATTAGAATTAGTCCAGTTTGTGGATGGAGACTGTCGGGTTGTAGAGGGATGGTTGGAACGTGCTATGGATGAATTAGTTGCTCAACCTGATGTTGTCGTGGTGTGTGGGCGGCGTCGAGAAGAATTTCCTACTAACTCTATTTATAACCGCTTGTGCGATATTGAGTGGAACACCCCAATAGGTGAAGCAAAAGCCTGTGGAGGTGACTCCATGATGAGAGCGATCGCATTCAAAAAGGTAGGAGGGTTCAATCCAACATTAATTGCAGGAGAAGAACCAGAACTGTGTGTACGACTTCGTCAGGCTGGTGGCAAAATTTTACGTATCGATGCAGAAATGACATCACACGATGCCCAAATTACCCGTTTTCGTCAGTGGTGGAAACGAGAGATTCGCAATGGTCATGCTTATGCTGAGGGGGCTTGGCTACACGGTGGCAGTCCCGAACGCCATTGGGTGAGAGAAAGTTTAAGGAGTTGGTTATGGGGTTTGCTTTTGCCTGTGTTGACCCTTGCTAGTTTATTGCCAACTCGGGGATTGAGCATACTATTACTATTCATAGCTTATACTTTGTTAGGTTACAGAGTGTATCGACTGGCACGGTTTAAAGGGTTTGACAAAAAAGATGCTATTTTCTACGCCCTGTTTTGTGGTGTGTTAGAAAAATACCCGAAAGTATTGGGTCAAATCCAATTTCACATCAATAGATTGTTGAAACGACAGCGCACCTTAGTGGAATACAAAAGCGCGCCTTCAGCCAGTTAAAATAATCTCTATTTTGCCGTATATTGGTATCTATAGTTACGTGCAATTTTTAACTATAATCATGGCAACACGATCTGATAAAACACTGTTTTTTTGAGTTAATACAGTATCAATGGTCACAAAAGTAAAAGCAGCCGTCATTGGCACAGGGGCAATCTCCAAAGAACATCTCACTTTTCTTTCCAAATCTGAACGCGCACATCTAGCGAGTGTTTGCGACCTTTCAAAAGTCTCTGCTAAATATGCAGCTCAACGCTTCGGTGCAGACTCAGCTTACACCGATTACCGCCAGATGCTCGATGAGATCAAGCCTGACATTGTACATATTCTGACTCCGCCTCACACACACAAACGGATTGCCAAGGACTGCTTAGAAGCTGGTGTACACGTGTTCTGTGAGAAGCCTATTACACCGACTTACGATGAATTTAAAGAACTTTGGAGTTTTGCACAGTCTCACAATCGTTGGGTGATTGAAAACCAAAACTACTGTTTTAACGAACCAATCCTTGCAATTGAAAAATTAGTTGCAGATGGGACTCTGGGTGAAGTTCAGGAAGTTGAAGTCCGGATAGCGCTTCCAGTTCGCGATGGAGGAGTCTTTGCAGACGAAAATTTGCCTAATCCCATTCATAAAATGCCCGCAGGGGTTATCCATGATTTCATGACACACTTGTGCTCAATGGTGGTGCGCTTCATACCAGATTTTGAGCGCGTTAGTGCTGTATGGAGTAATCATGGTGGTGGAGACTTGTTCCGGTATGATGACCTTGATGCGATCGTCATCGGAGGCTCAGCACATGCTCGAATTAGATTCAGCTGTCACACACTACCCAAGTCTTTTGCGGTTACAGTGCGAGGTTCAAAAGGCTATGCAGAAACTGATTTGTTTCAACCCCATCTGCGTTGTGTCATTCCTCGCTCTGGAGAGCTGCTATCTCCACTGATTAATCATTTTGTGAATGGATGCGACTTCATTGGAGCATCATTCACGAACTTTCGTAACAAAATTATGCAAAAAACAGTTTATGAGGGTATTCATCGACTTTTAGACAAAACCTACCAAGCAGTCATTGAAGGTAAAGCACCACCAATCAGTTTTGAAGAAATGGAGCGTACACATCACTTAATTAATGCCCTACTATTGGAGGCTAATCGCGCATGAAATTACTAATAACAGGTGCGTCCGGTTTTCTCGGACAATATGTTGTTGCCCAAGCACTGCGACAAGGACATAAAGTACGTGCAGTTGTGCGACCATCTAGTGATGAAAAGCGCCTAGCATGGCACAATCACCCAAGTGTAGAGCTTATCCGTATCGATTTGCGATCGCCCAATGGTATTGTTGATGCAGTCCGGGGTGCAGACGCAGTCATCCATTTGGCAGCAGCCAAAGAAGGCGACTTTTACACACGATTTGCTGGCACAGTCATCGCCACCGAAAACTTGCTCAATGCCATGATTTCAGCTAATGTGCTGCGGTTGGTTGATATTAGCACTTTCTCGGTATACGATTATCTTCGCACAACCTCTGGCACAACAATCACTGAAGATACACTCGTAGAGTGCGATCCTCTAGAACGGGATGAATACGCCCAAACCAAGCTTCTTCAAGAAGAACTTGTTCGCGAATTTGAGCAAGAACACAATGCACAGGTGACAATTGTTCGTCCAGGATTGGTTTATGGACGAGATAACCTCTGGAGTACCCTGCTTGGAGGAAAATTAAGTGGCAATTTGTGGTTGCGAATCGGCGCTTATGCAACGATGCCATTGACATATGTCGAGAATTGTGCAGATGCGATTGTCAGCGCAGTGGAACGTGAAGAGGCTATTGGTCAAACTTTGAATATTATTGATGACGACTTGCCCACCCAGAGAGCCTATGTCAAGGAACTCGCGAAACGCAAATACTCTTTGCCCCGGATGATTCGGATCAATTGGACATTGATGCGGGCGATCGCCTGGATCTTCTGGTTCTACAACAAAAAAGTGCTGAATGGGCAAGCAAAGCTACCTGGCATATTCAACCCAATCATACTGGATGCTCGGTTTAAGTTATTTAGCTACAGTAATGCCCGTGCCAAAAAAGTTTTGAACTGGAACCCCAGATATTCACTAGACACTGCACTTGACCGCAGTTTTAGCAATGCCGAATTGTTACAGGTATCGCAGCCGACACCCTCGTTGCAACCTTTAGGAAGCTGAATTCCATGCGTATAGCTTACCTAACTGGTGAGTATCCCAGAGCAACAGATACTTTCATTCAGCGAGAAGTCATAACCCTGCGAGAAATGGGGGTGGACGTCCACACATTCTCTGTTCGCCGAACAGGGGATGAACATATAGTGGGAGAAGAACAGAAGTTAGAGCGCGATCGCACTTTCTACATTCTTCCCCCCAATTTCATCAACGTACTGCTAGCGCACCTCAGTTTACTTTTTGCTTCCCCGAAAAAATACTTGCAAGCAATCAAGCTCGCATTCTCAACCAGCCAACCTGGATTGCGAGGTGCATTATATCAATTCTTCTACTTTTTGGAAGCAGGCATTCTAGCCAAACAAATCAAACAAAGGGAAATTGTACATCTACACAACCACATTGTAGAAGCTAGCGGTACCGTTGCCATGATCGCCGCCGAAATGGGCGGTTTTACATATAGCTTCACCTTGCACGGTCCCTACATCTTCTTCCGTCCACATCAATGGCGACTTGATGAGAAAATCAAGCGATCGCTGTTTGTTTGTTGTATCAGTCACTACGCTCGCAGTCAAGCAATGATATTTGCACCCATCGATAAGTGGAATCGAATGCATATCATTCATTGTGGTGTTGATCCAGCTTTATTCGATGTCGTTTCTCACAACGACTCAGGAAAACGCTTGCTTTTTGTCGGACGACTGGCTGCAGCCAAAGGTTTGCCTATTTTACTTGAAAGCTTGGTCACGTTGAGGCGGTTGCATCCAGATATATCATTAACAGTTGTAGGTGATGGTCCAGACCGTCAAAATTTAGAACTTTTGACAACTCAGTTGGGATTAAATCAGAATGTCAATTTCGTCGGCTATAAATCCCAAACTGAAGTACGCAATTACTTTCAGCAAACAGATATTTTCGTAATGTCCAGCTTTGCTGAAGGAATACCAGTTGTATTAATGGAAGCAATGGCTGCTGGTGTACCAGTCGTCGCCACCCAGATTGCAGGCGTCAGTGAGTTGGTAGAAGATGCTGTGAATGGGTATCTTGTTCCACCAGGGGACACTGTTTCCTTGACAAAATGCATCGAAAAA
The DNA here is from genome assembly GCF_017982655.1 of Brasilonema sp. CT11. Lineage (GTDB taxonomy): Bacteria > Cyanobacteriota > Cyanobacteriia > Cyanobacteriales > Nostocaceae > Brasilonema. Next base: position 21,837 of record NZ_JABXYX010000073.1, read on the forward strand.
TTACTGAATGATGAAAAACTTCGAGCAGCATTTGGTACAGCAGGTCGAACAAAAATAAAAAAAGACTTTAACATACACCATGAAGTCGCACGGCTGCATCACTTAATGACTAGCGCCTTGGAAGGAAAAGTAGAATCTATTCGTCCTGATGAGCAACAAAAGCAAGTTTTTCTGAACGAATATCAAATCGTCACAACCTCTGGTTACGAATCTACTAACCGTCCGGAAAAAGCGTAGCCCTAATATCATCCAAAAAATATTTCCCAATGCTTTTGTAGAAATGAACCCCAACGCCTCATCAACAACTTCAACAACTTCACTACCTAAGCCCAAAGAGCATTTCTATTTCCTTGATGCGCTACGCGGTATTGCAGCTTTATGGGTAGTTTTATTTCATGCTCCTTTAGATGAGCGTATTGCCTTATTAACCAGCTCCTTGCCCCACTGGCTTGTAGTTGTCGTCTTTGAGTGGGGTGGCTTAGGTGTAGCCATCTTCTTTGTCCTCAGTGGTTTTGTGATTGCGCACTCGCTACGTGAGGCAAAGATCGACTTAGCCTACTTTGGGCGTTTCAATTTGCGTCGTTTTGCCCGACTTACTCCACCCTATTACGTCTCAATTGTCGTTGCTCTAGCTTTTGCATTCCTATCTTCCCATGTCAAAGGTGAGGCGTTTGCGCCAGGAAAGGAGCCTTTATCTTTCCCGAGATTGCTGACACATCTATTCTATTTACAAGATATTTTTCGACTTCCACATATCAACGAAGTTTACTGGACATTGTGTATAGAAGTACAGTTCTATTTCATCTTTTGTGCACTCTTAGGATTAGCACAGTGGCTTAATTCTTCGTGGAATTTACGTTATGCTCGATCAGTTGTATTTGTCCCTGCTGCTGTCCTTGCCGCTCTTTTTCCTATAGGTCTGCTTGGAGATAATAGCAGACCTTTTTTCTTTTTGCCGTTATGGTACGGATTTTTGCTAGGGGTGTTTGCTTACTGGTCATGGCGTGATAAGTTGAAGCCTATCTTCTTTTACTCTTATTCAGCACTGTTGTTGACTGCTGGAGTGGTAAAATCAACACAATTTACTATTGGGTGTGTGATTGTCGCCGTACTCATACTCGAAGTCGCACGAGCCAATCGCATGCAAGTTTGGTTAAAGTGGCGAGGGCTACAATTTCTCGGTCATATTTCCTACAGTCTGTATCTGACCCATAGTGCTATCTACGGAGCAGCATTTTTCCTGGGTATTAAGCTGCTTCACAATAGCGCTTTTAGCCAAGCATTTTGCTTATTACTAGGAATCATTGCTAGTGTTGGCTTCGCCGCCCTTATGTGGGAATTGGTAGAAAAACCATCCATCCACTTGAGCCAAAAGGTCAAGCTTGTAAAGAAGAAGGGCGTTATTCGTGTATGAAGTTAAAGTAGCCATACTATATTATCAGAAAGTGCATCACTCGCTCTATAAGAACTACAAATAATACCTAAAATGTTTCATAAATTATGACATCTCTAAAAAAGCTTGCTATCCGTGGTGCAATCTGGACAATTATTGGTTTTGGAGGGATTCAAATCCTACGGTTTGGGAATAATTTGATTCTAACTCGCTTGCTTAAACCAGAAATTTTTGGTTTGATGGCTTTAGTCACAACCCTAAGAGTTGGTCTTGAGTTATTCTCAGACGTTGGTATTGCTCAAAATATAATTAATAGTAAACGAGGTGATGAACCTGCTTTTTTAAATACTGCTTGGACTATACAAGTTATTCGTGGTGTTGTCATTTGGATTGTTTGTTTACTTGTTAGCTTTCCAATGGCAAATTTCTACAATGATCAACGCTTATTGTGGCTGATTCCTATCAGTTTATTATACGCAATTTTTGATGGATTTAGCTGTACTAGCCAACATACTCTTCATCGCCGGATGGAATTAGGTAAACTTGCTGTGTATGACCTATTATTGCAAGCAAGTTTTTTGTCTACCTTATGTATCTTGGTTTGGCGCTATCCAACTGTCTGGTCTTTAGCTGTTGGGATGGTGATAGGAGCAATATACAAACTAGTTAGCAGCTATTGGTTAATACCAAAATACTCCAATCGCTTTGCATGGGAGCCAGAAGCTGTTAAAGAAATTCTATCCTTTGGCAAGTGGATGTTCATTGCATCAGGACTGATGTTTGCAGCTGAACAATCCGATCGCCTGGTTTTGGGTAAAATCCTGTCACTTGAAATGCTAGGCGTTTATACAGTAGCCTATACCCTAGCAAGCATACCCCGAGAAGTTATTAAACAACTTAGCTATAAAGTCATTTTTCCTACAATTTCCCAACAAGCTGATTTACCAAGGTCAAGTTTGCAAGCAAAAATTATCCGTCAACGGTGGGTGATTCTAATAGGGTGTGCAATTATACTAGCGAGCTTGGTTACTGTTGGTGATTTAATTGTCACTGTACTGTATGACAAAAGGTATGCTGCAGCTACTTGGATGATGCCAATTTTGTGCAGTGGCATCTGGTTTTCTCTGCTGTTTTACACTATTAGCCCTGCTCTATTGGCAATTAGCAAGCCCTTATATTCAGCTCAGAGTAATTTTGCTCGATTTGGAATAATTACTCTAGGTGTACCTCTGGCATTTTACAGTTTTGGCGAGCTGGGGGCAATTATCGTCATTGCACTCAGCGATTTGCCTTTGTACATAGTCAATCTTTATGGACTTTGGCGGGAAAAACTTACTTGTTTTGCTCAAGATATTCAAACTACCGCATTTTTTATAGCTATACTTACTTTATTTTTAGTCATTCGGAATTATTTGGGGTTTGGTTTACCAATTCAAACACTGCTTGGGGGCCATTTATAAAGTAAATCTTTAAAAGATTTTGTAGGTTGGAAAGTGCCTGTTTCGAGGACTCTACCCAACAAATCTACTAAGTAGGTAGGTATGATTAAACCGAACTATATTAACTTATGTAAAGCGCCATAAACATTTTAAAAATAGGCTTTTAAGCAATTTACATTTCTTAATCTAGTTGTGTTTTTTAGCGCCCACTTAGTTAAATGTTGAGTTCCACTTGGTTCCACTCAACCTACAAACTCTTGATGTTTACTTTATAAATGAGAATCTTTGGTAAAGACAAAAGTTAATATCTTGATTAGAGAATCAAACAGCAGTATCCTTAGCAATCAACTACGTTCTTTGCCAATGTGGCAGGCAACTTCACTAGCGATAAGCCCGCTTGCTTTAGCTTGTGCGTATCGCAGCAGTGGATGTGGAGCCACAAAATTTGTGTACTAGTAAACAATTCTTGGCAGATTATATCTTGGTCATCAGGAAAGACTGAATATGATCGTAAGCGTTTAAAAAGTTTTGAGCGCAAGCTCTTGCCACTTAACATAGTTTATCGGTTAACAATCGTGTTGCAGTGTTAATATCCAGCAAATATCCCTGAATCATGAGATGAACGTCTTGAAATACCACATAGCTTTATGCCCTTCATGTGATTTAGAAGCGATCGCCCGAAATGCCCAAGCAGGAAAAAATCCCAGGCATGCAATATGGGATTTGACTCAGCTTTTGGGGGCAACCATTCATCAACCAGCAGGTGAGTCAGTGCTACCCATAGATAGAATGCGTGCAAGGATTATTGGTCGTCCTGAACACTGGGCTTTAGCACGCAAGTTATCTTCACAGCTTCAAGAGGATGATGTTATATATTGCACTGGTGAAGTCATAGGCTTTCCAATTGCCGCACTTTGCGGTGCTAGACAGAAGCGACCCAAAATTATTGTTTCTGTTCACAACTCTAATCGACCACGAAGTAGTCTAGCATTGAACTTGTTTCAACTAGCAAACCGAATTGATTTATTTGTCACAACCACCCCTAATCAGGCTGAATTCCTTGGTCACTACCTGCGCTTAAGTGAAAACCGAGTCTATTTATTACCTTCAGTATCTACAGACCTATTATTTTTCACACCAGGACCGGTTTCAGCAAACAAGTCGCGTCCAATTATTGGTAGTGGAGGTTTGGAGAAACGGGACTATGCAACTCTAGCTGATGCCACTAAAGACTTAGATGTCGATGTGAAGATTTGTGCTTATTCACCCAGCACAAGAGCACCAAGAGGAGCATTTCCAAAAGTCACACCAAGTAACATGTCGTTTCGCTTTTACGAGTGGTGCGAGTTATTGCAGCTTTACCGGGATTCTGACATAGTTGTTTTAAGCCTTCTTGAGAATAATTTTAATGCTGGACTCACCACTGTGTTTGAAGCGATGGCTTGTCGGCGACCTGTAATCATCACTCGCTCACCAGGAATGATTAGTGATCTGATTGATTCAGGTGTTGCTATTGGTGTAAATCCTCATGATCCAATAGGGCTCAAGCGAGCAATCCAGGATCTTTTAAACAATCCTCAAAAAGCTGAAATGTTGGCTCACCGAGGTTATGAACTGGTACATAACCAACACAATCATGATAAGTATGTTCAAGTTTTGGGGACAAAATTTCTTTCTAAATTTGGAGAGAGAAAAAACTTCTCAGGTTCCTTAAGGGAAATTGAACATTCTAAATGATGAATTCAAAATAATTAATCGCCATATCTTCCTGGGCTTGATTAATAAGGTACGCCATTATGAATGATTTGTGAACTTTGTAAAGTAGGTGGCTCTAAGTAGGTAGGCACAAAAAAAGAACTACATAATAAAATATACAGTGGTCTAAACCATTGCGATTGCAGCTGATGATGGCTACTTAGGGCATATTTTCCATTAGGAAACTCCAAAAAATAAATTATCCAGTTTCTGGACTCAAAACGATTTTTCCTCTCCCTGCAAGGAGTGCTCCAGTGCTCCCTACCCTCCAAGCAATGGGATGTTTTTTTATTTGGAAATCGTTTCATCGTCGCCTTCATCGCAGCCCCCCCCATAGACTCCAAGCGATGGGATGTTTTTTTTATTTGGAAGTCCCTTAGAGAATGCGATACGCACAAGCTAAAGCAAGCGGGCTTATCGCTTTTGCGCGCCCTATAGCCCACTGTGCAGAGCACAGGCTCCCCCAAACCGGAGATTTGGGGAGATAGTTTTCGCAAAAGTTAACCTTCTGGACACATAGGGGTAATCGCGCTCGTGAATTATTTTCTGTATGACACATCACAAATACAGAAAAAGTAAAACAAAATTTCTGTCCGTGCACTGAAATTGTGTGCTGCTTGTTGAGAAGGAATTAGCTTGGGCGGAACGCAGAACTTAAAATATCCCCACGAGTTTATTCTTGGATCAAGTTACTTGAATGAGGACAGTTCTACAGTAGCTAACCTGCCCTAGGGAACTGTCCGTCCCTTTGCGCTTTAATCTTTGTAAAAATTGTCCTTTAGATGTATATTATTACTAGTAAAGAAAATATGCGTAAAATTACTTAACTTTAACTTTAGCTTTTTATTAACCGTGGAACATCTACTGGAAGCTTTAGGACAAATTTTCCAAGACAAGCCCCTTGGTTCCATTCAGCGATTTGTACTTGATCAATCATTACTAGGAAAAACTTACGGTGAAATGGCCAAAGGCTCAGGCTACGCTAGCGACTACATAAAGGAAGTTGGCTCTCAGTTGTGGCAAGACCTTTCAGAGGCACTTGGCGAAAGAGTAACCAAAAAAAATCTGCATCTAGTTTTGAGTAGATTCCAGCAAGATAACGTTGTTGTGCACAACAAGCAGCCCTTCGACTACGCTACTTCGGCTGAGTCCTTCGGACACGCTGCGCGAACGCTCAGTACAAGTCAGGGTAAACCCCAACAAGAGTTTCAAGCACATTATGATGCACAAAAAACTTCGCTAGATTTAGTTAGAGTAAGCAAGCCAGACTTTCCAGGTGCTCCTTTACCAGTGGCTTCTGCTTTCTACGTCAATCGCCCTCCGCTTGAAGAACTTGTTTGTACAGAAATCATGCAACCTGGTTGTTTGATCCGTATCAAAGCACCCAGAAAGATGGGCAAAAGTTCGCTGCTCAATAGGATGATTTTTTACGCTAAAAAACAGGATTATAAAACTGTTTATTTAGACTTTCAGGAAGCTGATGAAGGCGTTTTTGCATCGATAGAGAAGTTTTTGCGTTGGTTCTGTATTAATGTCAGTAGGCAGTTGAACCTGCCCCCCAATCTGGATGATTTTTGGGATGCAGAGATGGGCAGCAAGGTAAGCTGCAAAATCTATTTTGAGGGGTATGTGCTGCAATGTATTGAGAATAGTGCAGTAGTCTTGGCTTTAAATGAAGTCAATCGGGTTTTTGAACACCCCAATATTGCTCAAGACTTTTTGCCAATGTTGCGATTTTGGCATGAGGTGGCAAAACAAGATAGCATCTGGCAAAAATTGCGTTTAGTGGTGGTTCATAGCACAGAAATCTATATCCCGCTTAAGCTTAACCAATCTCCTTTCAATGTTGGGTTGACAGTCTCCCTACCACCATTTACTCTCAAGCAAGTACAGAATTTGGCACAATGCTATGGAATAGATTGGGCAGCAAACCAGCAAGGGGCACAACGCCTGACACCGTTACAAACAATGATGGGAGGGCATCCCTATCTAGTGAGTCTTGGGCTTTATCATATATCTCAAGAGGACGTGACGCTAGAGGAGTTATTACAAACAGCTCACACACTCGGTGGAATTTATAGTCAACATCTCAGAGAACTCTTAGCCCTACTGCAAGCTGATCCACAACTAATATCAGCTATGCAAGAGGTTGTGATGGGTAATGAGACAGTGCAGTTCGATGCGATCGCTGCTTACAAACTAGAAAGCATGGGTTTGGTTCAACTAGACGACAATCAAGCAAAACCAAGTTGCGAGTTGTATCGCCTTTTCTTTAGCCAACAGCTTGGAAAGCAAAATTGTACTAGAAATTATTTTAAGTCGTTAAAGGAAGAACAACGAGAATCCAACTACACAAGTCAGACTGATGCCCTAAATCAATTCCTGCTATTCAAAACCTAGACAACTTATAATAGAGGTTTGAATTGACACTTTCAAGCAGCATGGGAGCGGTTATCCTTACGTAAATTCAGGCGCAAGAGTTCTAAAAATGACGATTGACAGGAACCTCCGCTTGCTGCGCCATATTTACTGATTTTCTTCGTGCTTCTACAACTTGATCTATTTCACGGGCTAGGCTTGGTTGACGTTCTATGATCGTATCGACAACATCTGAATGGATGACAAGAACTTCCAAATCCTTAATAGCAGTCACTGATACTGGATTCGTAGTTTTGATCATTCATCATTTCTAACTACTTGCAGCCCCCATCAACGCAATAGGCTGATTTATAAGTACTAGAACGCTTGCCAAAGATGGTGTAACGGTTATCCCGGATTTGTTCGTAAAAGCGATCGCCCACCGATTTTACTCCTGGTAAAGCGCGATATGCATCTACAAATACACTACCATTAGGCAACAATTGCCCAATCTCCTCAGCTGCTGCACTGCCTTGCCACCGTCTTTCTGGAGCATCTGCATCTATAAGAATCATACCCAACTCACAATCTTGGGGTGTAATTCCCCACTGTTGTACAGTTGACTCGTCTTGCATAGGAACATAGCGAAAAAGTTGTCCCTTATCAAGAGTCTCCAGCATTTGCACTCCTGTGACACAAAGATTGCAATTCCCATCGTAGATAACTATGTAACTCATACAAGTCGCAGATTATGTTTGAGCGCTAGATGTTTTAGTTAGTGTGTTAACATTTATAGCATTAAACTTTTGCTTTTGAAGACAGCATCCAAGCTGTATAAGAAAGCAAGCATACAGGCGTACCTTTAAAGCAATTGTTTATGGGGTGAAAGCGATGCCAACAGAGGAAATCATAAGTGTTGATTTTACTCAGGAAGATGCATATACGCAAATCCTTCCGCGATCGCCCTTAATGAGCAGTTACCATGCTAAGTGGGATCACATTCGCCTAGATCATCATCAACAGCCTGCTTACGAGACACCAGAACATAGTCCTCAACAGCACGTCATTAGTATAAGTCTGACAAAAGAACCTATCTATGTACAACGCGTGTTGAACGGACACGTTCATCATGAGTGTATTAAATATGGCGACGTTGTCGTCATTCCAGCAAGTAGCTATCACAAATTAAGTTGGGAAATAGAAGCTGAATTTTTAGTTCTTAGTTTAGAAAAAGCTTTATTTGCTCGCGCTGGTTGTGATTTGATAGATATGCAATCGATAGACATTATACCACATCTTGCTGATTCAGATCCGTTGATTCAACAAATTGGACTAGCACTACAATCAGAACTGGAATCAGATGGTATGGGTTGTCGTATTTATATAGAATCTTTAGCAACAACTCTATCAATTCATTTAATCAAAAACTATTCTGTATCTTCTCCAAAGGTTACTAAACATCCAGAAGGACTTTCGCGTTTAAAGTTGCAACAAGCTATTGAATATATCAATCAAAACTTAGAAAAAGATTTAGGCTTAGCTGAGATGGCGACAGTAGTAGGGATTAGTATGTATCATTTCTCGCGTATGTTTAAACAATCCACTGGTTTTTCGCCGCACCAATACGTTATGAATTGCAGAATAGAGAGAGCGAAAAAGTTATTAAGTAAAACAGAACAAGCCATACATCAAATCTACCAGCAAGTAGGTTTTCAGAGTCAAAGCCATTTTACAAACGTCTTTCGCAAATTTATAGGTACAACACCATTAGCGTATAGAAAACAAGTAAAAATTTAGCTTTATGATATAGGCGCGTAGCTGGAGAAGAGCGATCCCTCTTCTTGTGATAGTTTATGCAAAAACAGAAAAGACAGCAACACCACCAGAGCATCTGCAACGCTTAAACGAAGTCAGTCAAATTGAGCTAGGGTTTTCTCACGACTTTTTGCAAAATGACACCAATCGACTTCGCCTCTTTGGAGGAACATTCAGTGCTATAGATAACCATCGCGATTAATAATACAGGCAAAAGTAAATAATTAACAAAAATTATAACTTTTTCCGTGAAAATTCCATCTGTCGGTAGAGGGTTTTCCAGAGCATAGTAGTGTTTGTAGACTTGTTTTGTCGTACGAATGAGAGAGGCACAAACCATGAGCGACAAAAACCTATCAACACGTCTATATCCAACTCGCATTGACATTCCTGCTGAGGCGCGTAAGCAAATTGTTGGGATTCTCAACCAAACTTTAGCAGCGAGTTTGGATCTGAAAACCCAAGTCAAACAAGCGCACTGGAACGTCAAAGGCACAGACTTTTACCAGTTGCATGAAATGTTTGATGAGATGGCAGGCGAGTTGGAAGAGTACATTGATATGTTAGCCGAACGCATCACCGCCTTGGGTGGTTATGCTTGTGGCACAGTTCGTATGTCTGCTGCGGCTTCAATACTGCCAGAATATCCTACTGATATTTTAATGGGCATGGAGCATGTCACAGCTTTGGCCGATCGCTTTGCACCCTATGCTAAGCACGTTAGAGAAGCAATTCACAAAACCGATGATCTAGGTGATCTCGATACTGCTGACTTGTACACCGAAGTATCTCGCACAATTGACAAGCGACTGTGGTTCCTAGAAGCGCATCTGCAAGCCGCTGTCACCCAAAATGGAAATAGTACTGTAGGCACTGTTAAAACTGAAGAGCAAGCTGCTGCTGTTAACTAGAATTTTTATGACAATGGTTAATCGCTATTGATTAGTCCCTATTTTGTAAGCTGGGTTTAGCTGTTCACCCCAGCTTATCTGTTAGGATACGCTTCGCTCAATCCAACCTGTAGATATAAGTAGGTCGGCGTAAATAATTCTTGTTGGAATAAAGCAGGGAGCAGGGAGTAGGGAGCAGGGAGTAGGGAGAGAAAGAGTTTGAGCCTTATTTACTTTTCTTCACACAGTTTGATTTTTTTGCACCGACTTACTTAGATCACGGTTAAGTCAAAAGAAAATTATTTAGCAGTATCTTTTTGGTAAGTACGGCACTTTTCAGTGCGTACTTTTCATTTTATCTGTACATATTTTAAAATTGATATAGTTGAAAACTAGATGCAACAAAGTAACTTTCAATAAAAATCATTCTTACCACTAAAAGACACTTTGTTCTTGCTGGCTATTGGAACCATGATTTTTAACTGGTAGCCAACAAAGATGGTTGATGTTTTTACTGCACTAAACTATCAAAATGGAGATAAAACTTATGGCTCCCAAGACTAAAAGTCACCTCATTCATGATAGAAATGCACGCGGTCAAACCAAAATAGGTTGGCTCGATAGTTACCACACATTTTCATTTGGTAATTTTTACGATCCAAATCGTATGGGATTTCGTTCTCTACGAGTTATTAACGATGACCGCGTTGTTCCCGGTGCTGGTTTTGGAACACATGGACACCGCGATATGGAAATCCTCACCTATGTTCTAGAAGGAGCAGTAGAACATAAAGACAGCTTGGGAACTGGCTCAGTCATACGCCCAGGTGAAGCGCAAATTATGAGCGCTGGCACTGGTATTATGCACAGCGAATATAACCCTTCTGAAACTGAGCCACTCCACCTTCTGCAAATTTGGATTCTTCCTGACAAACAAGGACTGCAACCCAGGTATGATCAAAAAACGTTTCCCATTGAAGAAAAACGTGGAAAACTACGTTTAATTGGTGCAAAAGATGGACGTGATGGCGCTATCATCATTAATCAAGATGTTGACCTATACACATCTATTTTGGAATCTGGTGATGTTATCAACTATTACCTGAAACCGAATCGTTATGCCTGGTTGCAAATAGCTCAAGGTATCGCCACCTTAAATGGAGAGGAACTTAGAGCAGGTGATGGCGTGCAAATGAATGGCGAAGAACAACTTGAAATCAGCACCAACATCGGTGCAGAAATCTTGCTTTTCGATTTGGCGTGAGAGCTACCTGGCTGGAAAAATCAAAATTTTTCTTCAGTGCTAGATCATTCTCTATAATTTTCTAAGGACATAGAAGATTCCAATCTTGCTCCTAGGTTTAACCTAGGAGCAAGATTAATGTTTAGTAAAAGTTAAGTAAAGGAAAGAATTTATGGCACCTCTTTCAGAGAAAATAGCAATCGTTACAGGATCATCACGGGGAATTGGACGTGCGATCGCACTCAAATTAGCTGGTAACGGTGCATCAGTTGTGGTGAACTATGCAGGTAATCCAAACAAAGCAGAGGAAGTTGTTGCAGAAATTGAAAATCTTGGAGTAAAAGCAATTGCACTTAAAGCTGATGTGAGCAAAGTTACTGATATCCAGCGACTTTTTGAGCAGACGATTGAACATTTTGGCAAAATCGATATTTTAGTCAACAACGCTGGTATTGCCTTGTATAAGCTACTTGTTGATGTAACAGAAGAAGACTTCGACAAGATTTTTGCCATTAATGTCAAAGGCACTTATTTTGCTTGTCAACAAGCTGCACAGCACATGGCAGACGGTGGACGCATTATCAATATTTCTTCATCAACGACGGTTATGATGATGCCAACTTATAGTGCGTATGTGGGAACCAAAGGTGCTGTTGAACAAATCACAAGAATCGTGGCAAAAGAGTTGGGAGGACGAGGTATCACAGTTAATGTAATCTCTCCTGGTCCAACTAATACAGAACTGTTCACAGAAGGTAAAACAGAAGAACAAATAAATCGTATTTCTCAAATGGCAGCTTTGGGAGGATTGGGACAAGTGCAAGACATCGCCGATGTAGTGGCGTTTGTTGCTAGCGATGAAGCACGGTGGATAACTGGGCAAAATATTCGTGTTAACGGCGGTGCAGCTTAAGATAGCAGGCAAGAACAAGATTAACAATTGTCTTGAGTAGCGCTTGTGAATCTGCCTGTGAGGGGAAGCTATGCCGCTTCAAAAGCCGCTAATCTATGAATGAGTCGTGGGGTAAACGCTCAAAGGTTGCGGCGCAGGGGACTGTAGTCGTTGCCGTGATGCCAAGAACCGTTGACGGCAACTTCAGTAAGGATTACGATAAACCGAAGACAAATCCGGCTGAAGTTAGAACGGCGGCGTTACAGGCGGTGCAGATCGTAAGTTGAGTGATGTATGTCTCGGAAAGAAAGCACAACATACAATTGCTTAACTGGACACGAACCTCAAGGCAAGAGAAAAGCAAGTTCCTCGAATCCTACCTACTTTCGCAAAAAAATGATCGCGGTACTGGGGCGATAGCACTGCCTCAAAGCCTCCGGTTGAAAATCCCAAACTCAAGCAACTGAATTTTAAGGAGATCGACAGTTATGTCTCAAGTAACTGATTTTTTAGCAGCTGCCAAAAAAGACGAAGCATTAAGAAAACAACTCAAAGCCGCAATGGATAACCACGGTTTTGTCAAAATTGCCCAAGACAAGGGTTATAACTTCACTGCCGAAGAATTGCAAACTGAACTCAATAGTATGTCTGAAGAAGAGGTGGCAGAAATCGTTAATCCTGGTATTGCTCCTCGTGAGCACCTTAAGCCGCAATAATCTTTTGTATGGATGCTGATTAAAACTATCAAAATCATGCAAATACGTATAGTTGCAACCAGACAGTAAATGCTAATTGGTAATTGGTGATGGAAACACAGGCTAGTCACCTATTATATCATGTCCGGTTGAATAGTTGTCATTGCGAACGCAGCGATAGCGGAGTGAAGCAATCCCAGACTCTTGCGATTGCTTCGTTTCACTTCGTTCCACTCGCAATGACTTATCGTAAGTAATTAGCCGGACATGATATTACCTATGATCACTTACCCACGCACATTTGTTTTGCAGCTGCGTAAATCCTAACCTACTCAAAAATAACAAAAAATAGTATCCGCAAGTTAAAGGGGAAAATTGCCTTAAGTGCAATAGCTGAAACTCTATAGCGTGGTCAAGAATGACTCGAACCGGCAGCAGCGAATATGGAATCCTCGTTATAATAGCTACGGCGAGGGGTTGCAACAAATTGTACGAACATGGCGGAGCAACAATCAAGTCGAATGACGCGTAAGCGGCGCGTTTGTGAGGCTTTTTGCGTAACAAAGGAATTGAATTGATGCACCAAAACGATAGTCTTGATGCCGAGTCCCAGCGCCTAACAGAAGAGGTGCAAAGAGAGAAAAACTGGAAGCGTTGGGGACCGTATCTTGCAGAAAGGCAATGGGGAACTGTACGCGAGGATTATTCAAAAGACGGTTCATCCTGGGACTATTTCACCCATGATCAAGCACGCAGTCGCGCTTACCGGTGGGGTGAAGATGGACTTTTGGGGATGTGCGATCGCCAAGGACGTTTGTGTTTTGCCCTCGCCCTTTGGAACGGCGTTGATCCCATTTTAAAAGAACGCCTATTTGGGTTGAGTAATAACGAAGGAAATCACGGTGAGGATGTAAAAGAATCTTATTTCTACCTCGACTCAACACCAACTCACTCTTACATGAAAGCACTCTACAAATACCCCCAAAGTGAGTTTCCCTACACACGCTTAGTTGAGGAAAACCGCAATCGTAGCAAGGATTTAGGCGAGTTTGAACTTATTGATACTGGGATTTTTGAGGAAAACCGCTACTTTGATATTTTTGCTGAGTATGCCAAAGCCGCTCCCAACGACATTTTAATTAAAATTACTGTTGCCAATCGCAGTTCACAAACTGCAACACTACACCTTTTACCGACAATTTGGTTCAAAAATACTTGGTCTTGGGGTCGTACAGGCGAAAGCTATTGGTCTAAACCGTGCATTGAATATAAAAAAGATGGTGAGCTTTTGCTTTCCCAAGAAACACTGGGTAAATTCCGGTTTGTCGTTGAACCTTTGCCAAATATTGATGCACCAACTTTTCTGTTTACTGAAAATGAAACAAACGCAGCAAAGTTGTTTGGTGCAGAAAATCCTAGTCCTTACGTGAAAGATGCATTTCACGATTATATTGTCAATGGATGTAAGGATGCCGTCAATCCGGAAATGGTAGGCACAAAAGCAGCACCTCACTACCGCTTGGAAGTTCCAGCAGGGGAAGAGGTGACTGTGCGGTTGCGGTTATTTGCTGAACAAGAAGCCCCAGAACAACCCTTCGACCAGAATTTTGAGCAGATATTTCAGCAACGCATCCGCGAAACTCAGGAATTTTACGAAAAGCATATTTGCGCAGAACTTTGCGAACATGAGCAGCAAGTCGTGCGACAAGCATATGCTGGTTTGCTGTGGTCAAAGCAGTTTTATCATTATGGGGTGAAAGACTGGCTAGAAGGCGATCCTGCACAACCGCCACTAGAAAGAGATGGAGACGTTCCCAATTCTGACTGGATTCACCTGTACAATCGTGATATTATTTCCATGCCCGACAAATGGGAGTATCCCTGGTATGCTACTTGGGATTTGGGATTTCACCTTATTGCTTTTGCCAAAATTGATCCAGACTTTGCCAAACAGCAGCTGATTCTGTTCCTTCGCGAGTGGTACATGCACCCAAATGGACAAATCCCAGCTTTCGAGTTTGACTTCTCTAGTACAAATCCGCCTATTATCCCTTGGGCTTGTTGGCGCGTTTATAAAATAACTGCCGAGAAAGGACACAGGGATCGTGTTTTCCTTGCCCGTGTTTTCCAAAAACTTTTGCTCGATTTTACTTGGTGGGTGAATCGCAAAGACGTTACAGGGAAAAACATCTTTGCTGGCGGCTTTTTGGGTATGGATAACATTGGTGTGTTTGATCGTTCCCAACCCCTACCCACTGGTGGACATCTCCAGCAAGCAGATGGTACTGCTTGGATGGCATTTTACTGTGTGACTATGCTGGCTATGGCATTGGAACTTGCCGATGGCGATCCCGCCTACGAAGACATAGCATCAAAATTCTTTGAGCATTTCATTGCTATTTCCGATGCTATGAATAAAATTGGGGGAACTGGACTGTGGGATGAAGAAGACGGCTTTTATTATGATTGGCTGACAGTGGATAATAAGTCTACTCCCTTAAAAGTGCGATCGCTCGTCGGAATCGTTGTATTATTTGCTGCAGAGGTTTTAAATTTTCAACTCATAGAGCATTTGCCTGGGTTTTTGAAACGGATGGAGTGGTTTTTGGCAAACCGCAAAGATGTGACTGAACATATCTCTTGCATGAAGAAAGCGAAAGCGACAAATCATCTTTTGCTAGCAATTCCTACAAAAGAACGCCTGCAACGGGTACTCCAATATTTGCTTGACGAAAACGAATTTCTCTCCCCCTACGGTATCCGTTCACTATCACGTTTTCACTTAGAAAACCCTTATGTATTTCCTGTTGATGATCAAGAGTATCGTGTCGAGTACCTCCCAGGTGAATCTAACAGTGGCATTTTTGGCGGTAACTCCAACTGGCGTGGACCAATCTGGTTTCCCCTCAATTACGTACTAGTAGAAGCCCTAGAACGTTACTACCACTTCTGGGGTGATAGCTTCCTGGTAGAATGTCCTAGAGGTTCCGGACAGATGATGAACTTATCACAAGTAGCGCACGAAATACAAAAGCGCCTTACCCGGATATTCCTTCCTAATGAGCAGGGATATTGCTCTTGGCAAGGTAAAAATCAATACTTTGCCTCTGATCCTCACTGGCGCAATCTCATGCTCTTTCACGAGTACTTCTGTGGTGATACGGGTAATGGTTTAGGAGCTTGTCATCAAACCGGCTGGACAGCGCTTATTGCTAGATTACTAGAAGATTGTGGTAGAAAAAGAGCAAAAAGTTAATAGCTATACCAACTCACCTCTAATCGTTGATTTTCCGCATAAGGTTGATCGTGTGTAACTTGATTGTGATTTTTAATAATTGTCAATTAGCTTATACAATTACCGAATGATTTGCATCTTCGTAATTAGAGTTTCTATTCGGGATTTACCGCAAGGCTCAGCACTTTGGCAATCATTGACTGAAGCTTGGCTATAAGATAGCTGCACTTTCTTATTTCTGGACTTTAGACTAGTAAGCACAAAATGACTCAGAGAAGCTGAGTTGAGAATAAGCAAAAAGAAAAATTGAAAAAATGAGAAATCAAGCAGGTTTCTGCTCTGGTTTAGGTGAATACGAAGTACGCTTTTTAACGATTGGATAGCGAATTCTACGTTGCCTAGGCTGTCCGGTCTTCCAACCAGGAGATTTACCTCGTGGTTTCGGCGATTTGGCAGGAGTAGAAACTCTGAGCAAAATCCCAGGCATCGCTTGTGCAACCCGCCCAGGTGTGAATTGAGTCATCTGTTTCTGCCAAGGGAGCGGATTGTCATTGACCCTTCGGGTTCGCCAGTCGCCTACGGCGGGAAACCCGCCTGCAGCGCTGGTCTCACAATATCACGAGCCAACCACAATTCCCAACTAATTATTGGCATCAGATCACTCCATCGATCGCATTGTTGCGGAGTAGCCAATTTCGGTAGTGTCCAGTGTAAGCGTTGCTTGATGAACCGATACCAGTGGTCAACAGCAAATCGTCGTAGATATAGTTTCCAAAGTTCAGATAAAGGCGGCATTTCTTCACCGATAAAAGCCAACCACATCGGCTTATTGACTCGTGGAGAATCATCTTCTTTTAGCCTCTCAACCTGTATGATTGACATTGGGTAGTGTGGGGAAAGACGAAAATGCTTTTTTCTCCAAAGGTGAATCCTGACTTTGCCGAATTTTGCATCAAGTTGTTCAATAGTCTGGGTTGGTTCTGGCCAGGTACTGGCATCATTGAGTTTAAACTTATCTCCATGTACCCTTGGTTTTCCTCGTCCAGAATATGTTGGTGGTTCTCCCCACAAACACAAGTTGGAACGTAATCGCATCAGTTTATCTGCTGAAATATTGGCAGTTTTGTTCACAAATGGTGCACATCCGTATTCGCTGTCCCATAGTGTGATTGGTCGTGATGGTAAATGCTGGCATACCAGCTTGAGCTGCCTAACAGCTTTATCTATCGGATTTTCCCAACTCGTAATTCGTTCATGTCTTAACGGTAATGCCCAACTGCCTTCAGTTTCTGGTATCCAAACTATGGTA
>NZ_JABXYX010000287.1 GCF_017982655.1 Brasilonema sp. CT11
GTTCCATTAGCGATAGCAAAGTTGGTGAGAGGCCAGCAATACGGAGGAGTAGTGGAGGGTTCCGAATCCAGAGCGTTGCTAACCGTAACATAAAATACAACGGCCAAAAAAATAACTTTAGAGGCTCTCATTTATGGTTACTTGTTTAGAAGGTTTGAAAAGTAAGCAAACCAACAAATTTTTAGTCTTTAATTTTAACGGTTTCCAAAATCTTAAATTGTATCTCGGCCGAGATATTTATTTTCCTTCTGTTTTTTCTCTTACCCAGAGCTCTCACAAGAATAAATCTACACGATGAAATAATCATTTACATTCTACAGTCTATTTGTTTTTTAGTGAAAGAGTTGGCGAGGTAAATTAAGTACCCGGGCTAATTAATTGAGCAAAAATAAAATAATGCCAATCCTTTATCTTTATCCCTTCATCAGGACAATAGTTCTTGTAATGATTTAGTTTACATAAAAACGGTGAAAAACCAAGCCATCAAGCAAATAACTGAAGCCACTGTCGCTGAAGCGAAAGATACTTTAGACGGTGCTTTCAAAGGAGCACCTTGTGGAGAATCAGTTGGAGTTGCTGAACCTGGGGCATTTTCTACGGGCACTGAAGATGGAGATGAAGTGCCTTTGGGCTCTAGAGCATAGAATTGCAAGGCGTAATTCGACGTATTTCCAACAGAATACGCCACAACACCATCAACGACTGAAACATGATCAAGAATGAGTAGATTGACGTCGGTGTTGGATGCAATTTCGATTGTCGTGGTGTTGTCAACTCGAAGAGCAACGACAGCGGATGTAACGCCGCTCACAATGTCAGAGAATGACGCTGCTGCCCAGCCATTATTGGTTCTGTCACAGGCCAAAGAGAACGTTGTGAAGCTGTCCTGAGTGAGAGTGACTTGAGCATCCACAGATCCAGTTGGTGATACTTGGTGCAATGATAGCGTAGTGTTTGAAATATCACCAAAGATGCGAGTAAAAGAAAGCAGCATCTTGCCTATTACGCAATTAGCTCCATTTAAAATAATCGTAATAATCGCTCACCTTTGTACGTGCAAAGTGTTGAACCAATCGTGCTTGCTGTCTGATTACCAGCAGCACAGTAGGTCTAAACAGAGCTATTTGTAATGCCATCCCATCCGTGAATAGAAAAAGTGAAGTCGCTCAGCAATGGAATTGTCTCCACCCAATACACCAACTCGTTTTCATAGTCGTAACCGAGTGCCAGATTGGTCGCGAGTGCAATGTAAATTTCATCTAAAAGATGTTAGCAACAAATTAAAGGAATATGTTTCTTCCGTACTTGAGCTACGATCGATAACTTGAGGTTCATCCAACTTATCCGAGGCTGCGGCCCATACTTTGAAACTGAGCGAAGGCAAAGTAGCACTAATTTCGCTCCAAAATATTCGCCCGTTATTATTTGTGGTGAGAACAGAAAACCTAATGAGCAACATTAGTCGTGTAGTAGTTTACATTGACAGTTCACTTACCGAACTGAATTGGAATCGGAGTGAATAGTTAAAGCGGGCTCGCTCATATTATTCAAATTGCGGCAAACAATGGAGCTCTGAGTAGCAGTAATCGAGATACACAACCTAAAAAATCGGTAAACGGCTGAATTTTCAGTATAAAAAAAAAAAAGACGCACCGAGAGGATCCGTCCATTACCCAAGCAACGAGAGTAGCTTGAGCAGATGGAAACGCATTCATATATTCAAATCCGTCATCCAAAGGAGCAATAACTTTCACGGCGGTCTGTGAACCATCAATGGTCTATTTTTTTTGGATTAGCGAATACTGTTGATGATAAAACCAAAATAATCAACTTACTGAAAAGACGAAAACACCGTTAGACCAAGCTTGAATCTGCGTTGTTTCCGA
This sequence comes from Brasilonema sp. CT11, assembly GCF_017982655.1. Taxonomy (GTDB): domain Bacteria; phylum Cyanobacteriota; class Cyanobacteriia; order Cyanobacteriales; family Nostocaceae; genus Brasilonema. The sequence goes on from NZ_JABXYX010000287.1 coordinate 1,887, forward strand.
CGGAGACTGGTTTGTGTAAATAGTAGTTACATTCTCTGGTCTTTCGATAGATCCTGTTCGAATAGTGAATCCAGAGTCAACGACAGGCATAGCGATGCCCGCAGTGGTCTTTTGTTTTAATACGATTGCAAATTGCCCGCTCTTAGAATCAAGGTAGGCCTAATCAAACGAATTATTATTCTGCGGCAATAACTAAGAAGATTCGTTCAGTTCTCCGCGCTTACGTTTACTTCCGTGTAACTATAACCTTGTATGATGGAAAAACTTTGAGAAATAAAATATATGGAGACACGCGCACCGGTATCGTTGATTGGAGCGACGAAGATGGTCGTGTTAGTAATCGAAACCAAATTCGAGGGGTTGAATACGGAAGTACTCTTTTCGCACCAGAGAACCATGCCGCTTGCAGGGTGCACTTGAACACCGCAAGAAGAACTTCCTATTGAATGACATTAGTTGACGTCGGGTATCCATTAAAGACAAAAATAGTTTATAAGTTTGAAATTAAATATATAGATACGCTTTGGAATATTTAAATGGCACTGAGATATGGTATCTTGGTGAGCGATTTCATCCGCCACACAGCAATTCATGAGGACCAAAAAAAAAAACAAATCCGAAATTTAATTCAGTGCGGTGAATATTTGGCTGTTTACGATAATATTACACTATTTCATCCTTGTATATAAAAAAAATAAATCCTAGCTTACCTTCGAAGGTTGCTGCAGTAGCAGCACCAATAACAAAGAGCAATATCGCCAACGAAACACTTCTCGAAACTGCACTCATTTCACTATACGCTCGGTGGTAAGTACGTCAAGAAAATAACAATAATGATGATCAAAAACCGAAAGCAAAAATCTCCATTGAAAAGTTTTTAAGCTTGGCTAAAAGCGGATAATAATCCCGCGCCCAATACACGCAGCATAGAAGCGATTGTGTTCATTCAAAGGCTTTGTAAAAACGCCTTGGCATTACGAGGAATGATAACCGAAAGTCGATCCAAAACGCCAAGCAATCTGTCCACGGATGCACGAGTCGGATCGCCAACCAAAAGACTGTTACTCGCTGCGATGACGAAGGGAATCAATTGACGCGCCAATCCCAATGCAATTAGCGGCCAATGCGACGGTTGTGCCCGACCAATCGTGACTTGACTGAACGGCACATAAGGACGAGAATAGTAAAGTCTCTCGAACAGCTCCACCGCACCTCTTGCCCAGAAGATGAACGGATACATCTCGTAGTCTGGGTCTTGATAGTCATCGGGCCAAAACGTCTTCAAAACAGGCATCATGACAAAATTGAGGACGACACGATAGAGCTTCATCAAGGTTACTTGCGGGATTCGTTTTTTTGGGCGATTTCTTCGGCGCTTTGGTGTTTCATAGGTTTTCGGTGCAATTGGAACTGGAATGTGCCAGTTGTGCTCGGTGAAGTTGTGATAGTGCGCACCGTCGTCGATGACGTAGCTCGAGTCCAGAGATGATCGAGTTGGCAGGCGTTTGCGCAACATATCAAATTCCGATTCATTGAAGCCAGCAAAGTCTTTGAATCTCTTTGTTAGACTCTCCACGCGCTCAAAAAACGTGTCGCTTGTATCACCGACGAGGGTATTACAATATTCAGTCGCCGCAGATTGCATTTTGTTGTCGATAAATTTGAGTGCATCA
>NZ_JABXYX010000288.1 GCF_017982655.1 Brasilonema sp. CT11
GCAGTAAGGGTTCGAGGATTCTCCACTCTTCGTCTGTGAGGCTGCTAGAGTATGGCATAACTACTGTTTACAACTTTTGCGGTCACTTTACTTCAACACACTAAAAGATGTCAAATGGGTTCTATAGTTTATTTTTTCTAGTATTATTACGAGTCTGGTGTTTAGACTAAAAACAGGCGAGCGCCAAAAAATAGTTATTTTGTACTAAAACTCAGCGGCAATGTACTGGTATAAAAAATAGAGGGCTATCTGCAGTTGAGGCAGACACCCTCCAATGGAAGATGAGAGAAGAACGACCAACTCTCACCTACCAATATGAAACGTGCCAAATTAGAAGAATTTCGTCAAGCAGGGTACAAGTATTTAGGTAGAGCGCATGACGCAACTTTTGAACTAACGGATGCAATATTGCTAACTCGTAACGCCTATAGTTTGGCTGATTTATCACTATCACCAGTGTTTAGACGCAAGTGGTCAAGTATTTATGAAGCGTTACAAGATAGCAGACCACAACGACAAAAATTGATGCAGTTATACATCAAACAGATGCCAGCACAGGGTCGTCCGTTATTGGCTGGTGACCACACAGCTTGGTCGCGCCCAGATGCGGTAACTCTACAGGAAAGGACGATTGAACACAGCAGTGTCTCAATCGTAGGAAACAAACCAATTACCGTTGGTCAGGGCTATAGCACCATTGCTTGGATACCAGAGGATTCGGGCAGTTGGGCGTTACCCCTCAGACATGAGCGAATTACCAGGCAGGGATTACCCAATTGAGAAAGCAACATGGCAACTACAACAAGTGTGTGAACATTTACCCACCAGACCAATTTCGGTTTGGGATAGTGAGTATGGCTGCGCCCCTTTCGTTTTGAAGACTACCAACATTAAAGCAGATATTTTAGTACGTTTGCGTTCTAACCTGTGTTTATGGGGCGCACCACCAGCATATTCTGGTAGGGGGCGACCCAGGAAACATGGTGACAAATTCAAACTAAATGAACCGTCTACATGGAGTGAAGTCACTCAAAGTATAGAAGTAAACCATGCCAAACTGGGACGACTCAAGGTGAGCTTGTGGTTAGATTTACATTTTCGCAAAACAGCTACACGCCCGATGTCCCTGATTCGGGTTGAGCGTCTGGATGAGCAAGGTAACTTAAGAGTATTAAAACCTTTGTGGTTGGCTTGGGTAGGAGAACAAATGCCGACCTTAGAAGAAGTCTGGCAACTCTACCTGCGTCGTTTTACTGTTGACCACTGGTATCGATTTTTGAAGCAACGTCTACACTGGACACTGCCTAAGCTCAGTACCCCTAAGCAATGTGAGCGCTGGAGTGACTTGATGCCAATGATGACTTGGGAATTGTGGTTGGCGCGTGATATTGTTGCGGATAACCCTTTACCTTGGCAAAAGTTATTAGTCAATTTGACCCCTGGAAGGGTTGCCCAGGCTATGGGAGGAATTTTAGCAGCGATTGGTACTCCTGCCCGATCGCCCAAACCTCGCGGAAAGTCCCCAGGCTGGAAGAGCGGACAACCACGACAACGTAGAATTCGCTATCCCATAGTTAAAAAAACTACCACTAGACCTCGTAAAGAACAACCAGAATCTGCTTAATCTCGTCGATTTTTATTTCTGAAGCTCGTTTCTTTTCAACTCAGCATTGCTGGGTCGTTTTTTATTGCTTAGTCTAAACACCAGTACGAGTATCACTCAATCTTCTTCTAAGAGAATTAAAAACTTGTGTACATCGGAGTACTATCGCTCTCTTAACTATAAATTACTACTCCATAACTCCTGGAGAAACATTTACCAAAAGGTTGATATTGATTTTAATATAAAATTTATTGCCTTACTGATTCTCGGTTAATTAATATTTATTTCTTGTTTTTTTATATTGTAATTGTTAAAATATAGGTAAAATTATGCAAGTAAAAAATATGGTTACAAGCAATTTTGATGAGACATTAGCTGCCATATAAGTAAATACAGCTAGAAATTTAAACTGGGATTATAACCAATTAAAAGACTGTTTAATTTTTACAGTAAATAAGGAAGCGATTGAGATAGCACTCCAGAAAAATCAACTCAAAGAATCTGAGTTGCAAACTTTAAAGTAAGCTTTGTTAGATTATGGTTTTCAGTACAAAAAACCCCTAAATGATTGTATCTTTGTTTTTGAGCAAAATGTTGAATTAAGATAGAGCCAAAACAAAGTAGCAGAATTTTGGGAGTCATCTTTAGTGCTAATGATGCTTATTTTGCTGGCGGTGGTGTAGGTCTGATTGAAGTTATTACAGATGCTGGGTGCTTTAGTAACTCATCTGCAAAGTTATCTAAATGCGACCAGAGAACTTCTTTGCGGAGATAGCGACACGAACCGCAGTTAAGACGAAGAATTTGAGCGTTGTTGCCAAAAAATATAAGAGGTAGCAGTGTTATACTTAGTAACATCACCCAGATGTTCTTTGCCTAAATAACACGTTTAAACGTGTATAAACCATGAAAACCGCTTCAAACCTAATTCCCGAATTTGAAACATTATTTAGACAAAAGTTACGACTCAATAATTGTAGGCTTAAGAAGAAAAAACAAGAGAATCATTATGAAATTACTACTCCCGCCAAAGACATTTTTTTGATGTCTTGGTGCGAGTTTCCAAAAATTAATTTGATATATCAGCCTATAGGCATACGAACAAAGCAGACTATAGTTTATGAGCGGGCTATCCGTGACCATATTAATTTTTGTGTGAGTAGTGTCCAGGATAACCCTGCCTGACTCTAGTCTTATTACTTTAGATAGAGAAAACTAAAGTTTTTTATTTTTAGTATTTAAAATATCTTCGTTAAATGCGGTTGACGAAGGTATTACAAAGCCTCCTACAGGTGTGTTGCCACTTGAAATGATCAACGACAAATTAATGATTTTAGTGTCTGTATCATCTCTATATACCTAATTTGTAGTGATTTACTAATAGTATCAAATACTACTTGCAGGCGTTAATTTGCTTGGGGCAACATTCCAGTTCGACGAGCCGATTGCGAATCTCTATGAAATGCTTTCGGCTATTGATGGGTGTTCGTGGTACTCACAGTTCTGCAAAAAGGATTTTATGAAAGCACTATTGATTTACCCTCAGTTTCCCCAGTCCTTTTGGTCTTATGATCGCTTTATGGAAATCGCCGGACTCAAAGCCGTCTTGCCTCCACTGGGGATGATTACAGTAGCAGCCCTTCTACCCAAGGACTGGGAAATTAGATTTTACGATCGCAACGTTAATCTTGAAACAGAGGCTGATTGGGAGTGGTGTGACCTAGTAATCCTTTCTGCAATGCTGGTGCAGAAACCAGATTTCCATGCCCTAATTCAAAAAGCGGTGCGGTTAGGCAAGAAGGTGGCAGTCGCTTTCAAGGGTAGGTATTTAAAAATCAGGCAGTAGAGAGAGTAATTTGAGAGACATGAAGTTGTGGAGTGAAGCTAGGCCAATCCTCAGGGAAAAAACCACCTTGGGGTAATGGAAGGCGATTAAG
>NZ_JABXYX010000289.1 GCF_017982655.1 Brasilonema sp. CT11
TCCTGAATCGAATATTGGTAATTATTTTTGATTTTTTTTTGAATTGCTTTTAATTTCTCATCATTTCGGCACCGCAGGCTTCAAATTACTCGCGAACATGGGCTATCAGTAAGTAAAAAATTAATATTAATTTAACAATACCATCAGATTTATTCAAATTTATTTGACAGGAAAGGAACTTCGCTTGGAAAAACCAACCAAAATAAAGGTCTCGTCGAGCCACTTGCCGTTAAAGTTAGAGAAGGTAATAAATATATCGTATACATAATTAATAAGGATAGTGCTGTAACACTGTTTTGTCTCGCAGGACGAGTTGGATTAGGCTTGCTCGAAGAACAAGAACAAGCAGAAGTATTTACGCAAGTCAAGCGTCAAAGGATTGAAAATAATTTCAAAGAGCGTAGAAGATCCGCATTCGATGATCGAAAGCTTCAAAAACAACTGACGGAGAGCATTAACATCGCGCAACAATTAGACGAAGTTAAGAACATTCCATTGGAGAATAATAGCGTGTTGAAGGAATATGAGACCAATAAAATCGATCAAGACGGTGAAGAGATGAAGATTGGTCATTGGGTTCGCACGCTGACAATAGACGACGTAAGTACATCCACACATCGACAAGCACCCATTTACCTCAACGGCATCTCAGTACAGTGGACTATAATAATAGATCATATGCTATATAGGTCGATTATGGAGGTTATTCGATTAACTTGTTATTTAGAAAGAAGAAAAGTTGGCCACGGTACTTAACTACCTGAGATCTGAACATCTCTATTGTTACTTTTGTGGTGCGCAGTATAATTCGATAGAAGATGTTATAAACAACTGCCCTGGACCATTAGAAGATCAACATTAAATAAGCTCCCGTGTACAGCCGAAATTTCAATCCGAGTACTCCAAAGTATGCTAACGACATGATAATTATCTCCTCAATGCGTATGCCGATTATATTTAGAACAACATTATATTACGAGGATGGTTTAGGAACGGTTCTAATGTAAGTTACAGTTTTCGCGCGCAAATTTTTGAAATTTCCTTCGGCGACTGTTATCCGTTACAAACCTGAAAGACTATTTCTTTAACATCGATTTTTTAGACAAACCACAACAAACTTCTTCTTATTCGCATCGAATACAAAATGAGCACTACTTTGGGCAAGAGAGTTCGCGATGAGGTACGTGTACCAGATTCACAACTTAAATTTCCATTCTCAACCTTTGTGATGTTAATTAATTGCCTTTAGAATGCCGTCGAGGGCGTCGCTACTAAAAAGCAACGTATTACTCCGACTTTAATTCCATTTGCTCCGGTTGATCTCAATGCTCAATCTGCCGTTCCATCCGTATTCGAAAAGAAGGCCGTCGATATTGCCATGAAGGATATCGATGGTAAAGAGAACCAAGAGCTCGATGATGATGACGCTATTGAAGAGGAAGACGAGGTCGTCGGTCTTTACGAAGACGATCTCAATTCACCTTTGGTCGATGAGGCTGCCGACGACTTTGGTTTACAATCAGAAGAGACTAACTTCGCTGTCGACGACGGGGCAGAGCCTCAAGAAGCTTTGCAATTAGCTAAGGAGCTTGGCCTCAATGCCGATGAAGCTCTTTCGAAGATGGGCAACTCCGAAAAGAAAACTGCCGTCGTTATCTCCGCTTATAGCGCCTTGATCGACCAAGTAAGTAGATCACTTTCTAGTCGTTATATTAGAAGCTATTAGATATCTAATAGTTTGTTTGTTAAGGATCAACAAACCAAATCCGTATACGACGAACTCACCAAAGAGATCGAAGAGACCGAGAATAAAGTCCGCGCTGGTATTGAGAGTATCTTCCAGCATCATGCTACTGGATCTAACGTCAAGTTTACAAAGGAATCTGTTGGTAAGTTTCAGGGGCCGACGCAGAAAAAAACGAATCTGCTTTAGAATGATTGGAATTTAACAAAAACGTTATATAGACTACCTCCGTAATATCTTCGAAAAGTACATCAAGGTTATTGCCGACGCAGCCCTCGTTCACGCTCAACACAGACAACGCGGCGTCGTATTGTTGCACAACATCTTGGAGGCCTTCAAGCTGCTCGGTGTGACCATGTACTGGCCCAGCGAGGTCGATATGCCTGAAGAGCAAGACGATGAAGACGATGAAGATGATGAGAACGATGGCGAGTACGTTGCTTGTGCTGCTGACGAGGAAAATGAGGCTGAAGAGGCCGACGAGAACGCGTCTGAAGACGAGGAAGACGCGCTGAACAAGACTAACGACGAGGCTGAGAACGAAGACGAGGTAAAAGAATCCAAGTTCACGATTGATTCTATTGCGTTCCGTCGTATTGCTGACGCTGTCGTTGAGCCCCAAGAAGAAGAAGATGATGAAGACAATGAAAATGACGAGGAAGACGGTGGTGAGCAAGAAGACGAAGATGATGAGGAGGATGATGGTGAGTGGGCTATTCAAGAGAGTGCTCTCGATGCCATGCAAGCCTCTGCTGAAGAGTTCACTTCGCAACTCGTCTCATCAGCTTTGAACATGGTTCAGCTTTACAAGCGCGACGAAATTTCTGCTGCCGATCTCAAATTCGTGCTCACTTTGTGGCAGAACACTCCTGGAGGCAGCGATATTATGAAGAGAATTCGCATTTAAATGTTCGCCATTTAAAGTAAATTATTTTTGTGAGTGGTATTACAAGTAATATTGGAGTATCCACCGCAAATAATTTTATCAAAGTGTGTTCAACAGTCACCTCCTGCAACACGCGACAAATCGCCTTATTGCTTGTCATCACCGTTAGCGGGACTTGGGCTACGGTCTCTCGAGGGACTTCTTCTTTGAGGACTGCGACGAGGGCTGCGATCTCGTGAAGCGGATCTGGATTTGCCACGGGAGCGCGATCTGCTGCGGGATCTGGAGCGGGATTGACGACGACTTGTTTCGCGATCTCTTCTGATACCCCACCTATTCGATAGTGTTAGGCACCTATCGTCTATATGTGATAATCTCGGACTTACTTTTCTTTGCATTCACGAGCCAAATGGCCTTGAGATCCGCAGTTGAAGCAACCACTAAAAAGCCATTAGTACGCTGGGTAAGAGTAAAATATAATTGAGCTACATATAAAGAGTGATCCATATTAATATAAACGCCATATTCCCGAGCTAGCAACTATTTCAGACCAAAGAGCAGCCAGCCAAAAAAAATTATCAAATTTCGTTGTCTGATTCACCTTACATATTCGAATGGTACTGACTCAAGCGTCAATTATTGTACGGCACTCGATTAATGTAAGGTACATCAAACAATAAAGAAATTAAATTTGCCAAAAGAGATCCGCCACGCCATCTCAGAGCACGAGCGAAATTGGGACATTGGGCAACACCACACCAATAATTAGCCATAATTTTTAGAACACCAATCCAATACTATATAAATACATATGAAGTATCGATGCATATTGCCGTGATTAATAAAAAAAATAAATACAAAAAAAAAGACTTACCCAGCGCCTGGTTTGGGGCAATCTCGGGACCAAT
>NZ_JABXYX010000290.1 GCF_017982655.1 Brasilonema sp. CT11
TGAATGAATTGTAAGATAAATTGATCATTTTAGCCGTGAGAGCCTGTCGCTTCGTGCTGGGTGCAAAACGATTTTCGGGAAATTTCGGGATCGAGCCAGTCAATTGATTCCACTGCAGTTCGAGATACTTCACCCTAGCATACTCGAGACTAGGTACTGTGCCCGTGAGGTTATTGTTCGCGAGTGCCAAGAACGTCAAATTCGTCAACTGCGAAATTTCATTCGGAATTGTTCCGAACACTCCGCTGTCACGCGCAGAGAATATTTCGAGTGATTTTAGGTTCCCAATTTGAGGCGGTATCGTCCACGATAGATCGTTAATCTTGTCTAAGCTTAGATACGTCAGCTTCGAGAGTGAAAAGACCTCCAAAGGCACGGATCCGCTGAATTTCAAGTACGCAAAGTTGATGTCGGTGAGCTTTGTGAGGTTTCCTATTGACGCAGGAATAGTTCCGTAAATATTATTAGCAGATATATGAAGCTCTCGGAGTTGACCAAGACTGCCGATTGAAGCGGGCAAAGTGCCTTCGAGATTCGCGTAGTTGAGTTCGATTTGAATCACACGAAAGTCACCGTCGCACGTTACACCACTCCATTCGCACACTGATATTGACGGCGACGCTTTCATACCCGATGGATTCGTTGTGTGCCATCCATCGCCGTTCGTTGCGTAGTAAAAATCGACCATAGTCTGTTGATCGATCGATGGGAATCGGTTGAAGGGTTGAGGCGGTTGTATCGGTACACTCGGGTGAGGAGTGTCAGGACTTAAAGGCACCGATGGCTGCGTGTTGTGCGGTACCGTTGTGGTGTTGTTGCTTGACACTGCGTGCACTAGCGGTAGAACGAAGAATGTGCCAACTGCAACGCTGAGAAGTAAGATAACTGCGAGTGATGTGCCAATAATCCATCGAAGAGGCTTTCTACGGTGTGTTTCTGATACATTAAAAGATGATTTGTCATTCTTCTTGTGCTCTTTCTTGATGAACTCTGCGTACATCATATCGACAACTTGATGGATTTGACGAGTGTCTGACTTGATGTCTCGAATGTCTCGAAAGTTTTGTTTGATTGACTCGCTCAAATACGGTATCAATGACTCGTAGTCAACGTGTAATATGCCATCAATCAACTGAACTGCTTCAGGAACGACACTTTCGATCTGTTGAGCAATGTACCCGACAAATCTCTTGTTAACTGATGCATTCGTCGTACCTTCTTTGAACTTGTACTCGACTCCATCAATCTTCAAGATTACGTTACGAGGATCGTGATCTATTGCTACGTAAGAACAAATGACAGGTGTCAAAGTAAATTACCTTCAGTGAGCAATCGAATGTCTTCTTTGATATTGATATCTGATGCTTTGTAGAAGTTGAGTGCTCTGAAATTTCCGATCACTTCTGCATTGCCATTGTACAGAACCATGTATTGCTCGCTCTGATTGCTGTCATGTCGTTAGAAAACTAAAATTTGACATCGTATGCCACCTACTTCAGACCAATCTTCTCAGGTTCCGCTATCAAATAATCTCCTTCACTACCGTATATTATCGTTAGACCGTCGTATTATTTTTAATTCTATGTACCGTCGTTCACGGAATAACTAACTTACGAAGGCGGAACGAGCGAAAGTTCCTCGTGTGATTCGTTACTCAATCCAAACGATAATCGCTCGTCTGATTCATTGACGTGGGCCATAATACTATCTTCATCTTGATAATCTTCATGTGACGGATTAAATTGCTCTTCGGAACTTTGTTGCGTTTGAGGTACGGATTGGGTCAGAAATTGATCCCTTGTCGGGTCAAGCATCCAGCTAATGGGAATGATCACTATAAGTTTAAAAATCGGTAAATATTATGAATATTCATGAATATCGGAGAATATTCAATAGCGTAATAAAAAATCGGGTGAATTAATTAATTAAATGACTAAAAATCTTACGGTTGCTGCTTTCATCGCGTTCATCGTCTGCAATACGTTTCTTTGGAAGGATTCTGCAAGGATTAGAAACTCCGGTGCTCAATAGACTGTTGTTGAAAAAACAATTAACCACGAATCTGACCGAGACAATCCTCATCCGCTTGAAATTGAAAACTCCGGTGGGTATTCGCAATCGGCATAATAAAGCTTCGACAATATTGGAATTTTCTTTTTGCTGAAACTGGTGCGGTATTCTTTTAGCCCAAACTAATCCATCTGAAATTAGTTGCTCGGATACACCATTCGCTAGAAGCATTTGTATTTGATAATGAAAACTATCATTAGTATCGACACGCGTTAGCGTTAATCCGAAACTAGGAGCCGTCGTTTGAGTAAAAACGAAACCATCCGCATCTCCTGCCAACGGGATGTACACTTGGAAGTTGTTCAAAACGTGAAATTGACAGTCTTCTACGCGATCCATATTGAATTTATGGTGTTCAGTTCATAGGTCATACTCATAATGCGCATGTGATTCGTAAACTATGTGATCTGTTTTTCACATCCCGTTCCAATTACCATGAAACGCCATCCTAATAACATGAACACTATTAATTAAATATGATATTATTTTAATTCGTTTGCAATGCTAATAATGTTAATACTGTTTTACAAACTCGCCACACGTAATTTAAAATAATAATTTAATTGTTAATAATGAAGTGAGCTTGTTTTCTCGATTCTAGGTTTGGTTTATAAAAGACCAGTATATTTGCATATTTTTAGAATTAATTGACAGCCGTAAGTACCTGTGGTTGAGCAGCGGATCCTCCAACCAGGTTTCACTGCCGACATAAGTCACATTCAGTCGAATAAGAGACCAAATAATACATATCGCTCTTACAAATAGGTTTTGTTGCAATTACATAATAGCTTGGGTGAAAAGAATAATTTGGTGGATCTAAAAATTGCATACCGTAAGATTTTCATTTTAACAACGAGTATAACACAAATGCAAGCATTAACGCTAGATATTATTCGTAAACTACCCAAAGCCGAGCTTCATTGTCATTTAGGTATGTTCCGCTCGGATCGAAACCCGTTCATTAAAAATAGGTTGAGTTATCTGAAATTACGTGAATCAATATTAATCATGATATTAATTAGACGGAAGTGTTAGAGCTGCTACAATTATTGAATTGGCAAAGGAACAAGTAAGCACCACGACAAAAAAAAAAATTAATTTTGAAAATGTCAATTTAATTTCTTAATTATTATTAGCGCATCGAATTGCCTACTTACGACTTGGACGAGTTGAAAAAAATTGTATCAGTCGATTTGGATTGTAAATCTCTCGAAGAATATTTGCGCGGCTTCGAGATCACACTCCGCGTTTTGCAACGTGCCTGTAAGTATTTTTTATAATGAAATACAAACCTTATTAATCACGATCATAATAATGATACTAATATCGATTAGATGCTATTACTCGTGTAATGTATGAAGTCTGCGAGGATGCGGTGAAAGACGGCGTAAAATATCTTGAAGTTAGATTCTCTCCTATTCTCCACGTCGAAGGTAATTAAAATTATTAAAATATATAA
>NZ_JABXYX010000291.1 GCF_017982655.1 Brasilonema sp. CT11
CCGGGTGACGAACCCGGTCAATATGTAATTACCCCTACGTATGATGCGCTTGGAGGGTATTTAATTGCAACTTCAATCATTACTAAGAACAAGAAAGACTATAAATTTGAATGGCTCAAACAGAAGGACTTTATCGATTCGTTTGTAGATGAAGGTAGCCATCAGTTAAGCTTTGATATCTTCAAATCGCTAGTAGCACTTTTTCCAAGACGCTATAACGGACAACAACTTTGGAAAGTAGTACCAGATATTTTTCGGAATGCTGCGTTAAGATTAATTTCAGAACTTGATTCTGAATTATTAGACCAGAATACAGTTGATGCTTTGAAGAAATTAATGTATGAAAACATCAAGGCCAGAAATGACATGTTTGCTAGACTTCAGAAAATAAGGTTAGCTCAGAATCATCCTCTCAATGCTAATTTTCTTGATTCATTCCTTTGTGCCTTGCCTATGGAGGATCGCGATTTAAGCTGGAGTGAATGGCTCAGGAAAAATAAAAAAGATTGTCTTAATGACCTATTGCATAGAGAATCTATGCTAAAAGAAAATCTTTCAAAAAGAAATTCATTGGATAAACTGCAAATCAAATGGTTTAAGTGGTATCTTACGTCTACAGATCACGAGCTTCGAGATCACGCTACCCGGATGTTGTATTGGTTGGGACGCGGCGCACCGGAAATGCTGTGTGCAGAGTGCCTAGAGTCTTTGGAAGTTAACGATCCATATGTTCCCGAACGAATGCTTGCTGCAAGTTACGGTGTTGTGATGGCTAAACATGTTGATTTGAATGATACCGAATTTGTTAAAATAGTTCTCCCGACTTTTTCCCGAAAACTATTCGACCTTATGTTTGCAGTTAATGCACAATATATAACTTCCCATATTTTAATGAGGGAGTATGCAAAACGAATCATCCAAATCGCTATATCACACACCCCCCAACTATTCTCAGTTTGTGAACAACAAAGACTTATTTTCTCAAACATAGTTGGAGAGTATTCAAAATGGGAAGAATACGAGGGTAACAATGATATAGCGTATAGCGACTCCCCCTTTCACATGGATTTTGAGAACTATACTTTAGGTTCATTGGTTCCAAAACGAAACAATTACGACTTTAAAAATAGCGAGTATAAGAAAATACGATCGCAAATACTGTGGCGGGTAAAGAAACTTGGTTGGTCAAGTGAACAGTTTAAAGATGTAGATAGTTCTATATCCAATGAACGTTACCGGCCTCGAATGGGGAGCGATGGTACGAGGGTAGATCGCTATGGAAAAAAATATTCATGGATTGCTTATTTTGAAATGTTAGGATATTTGCTTGATCAGGGTTTCTTAGAAAATGTGAGGGAACGAACATTAATATTTGACATTGATCCAAGTTTTCCAGATCCGATAAACAAAGTAAAACTTATAGAGGATGATTTCCTAGGTGACACAGATATTAGTACGCAAGAATGGATAAAAAACGGGCCTACACCTAATGTAGCCCCTTACCTTCAAAAAGCCGAAGTGCACCAAAGTAAAGGCCCATGGGTAATGTTGGACGGTTTTGTGACAAATCAGGACGAGAATCGTGGTCGAAAATTATATTGCTACATCCGAAGTTTTCTTGTAAATAATCGTGAAGCCGAATCTTTGTATGAATATTTATCTAAATTAGACCTCGACGATCGTTGGCTTCCGGAAAAACCAACAGTAAACTATACTTTTGCAGGAGAAATCCCTTGGTGTGAAACCTTTCCAGAATATGAAGACGATGAGTTTTCATTTGAGACAAAAAAGAAGACTGTTAGGGTCACACAAATGGAAAAGGAATTCTATTTGGATAATAAACGGCTAGTGGATTCGGAACTTGATTTGCTTCTTATGGGATTAGTTGATGATATTTCCGATTCAAATCATAAGGATAGTAATGAAATAGACATTGACCGTATTACATTTAGAGAAGTACCAGTTGAGCGCGAAGTAGTAGAAAGAGATTATATTAATTTTAAAACAGAGATACCGGTTTATGATTTCAATTGGGAAACAGATAAATCTACAGTTAACAGCTTAGATCATACTACTACGCTAAGCCCAAAAATTGCTACCCATTTAAATTTGGTGGGTCAACCGCAAACTCAAGATTTGTTTACTAGAGAGGGTGAAAGAGCCACTCATTATCTGTTTGACCAAGACATCGACTTTAATAATACGCAGTCATTCCTCTATTTGAGAAAAGGTTTGCTGGAGTCATACCTTCAAAAGAATAACCTAAGACTTATTTGGGTCATATGGGGCGAGCGAGAACTTTCTACAAAACAATTGAGTAAGTACTCTCCCGGATCTGGTGATGCTGAACAATTATACAAAACTTTCAGCTACGTAGAACTGTTGGAATAAGAGATTACTTATTAGTGATTTCTTAAAGTGCAGGATAATCCCGAGTGAACTGCTGTTTTTTGTGAACTTGGGATTATCTATGAATACATATTTTATTGTTTTATTATTGTATGCGAATGTAGCAGATGTTGGCTGAACAATCATAGAAAAGTAGATAATATATATTGTCTTGTAATCATTCAGAATTGAGGATATTGTATGACATTCCAACTAATAAATTTAAAAGTTTCAAATCGAGAAAAAGTTCTTTTCGATGTTCCTTTTTCCGGTGAAATGAAAAGGGAAAAGTTACTGAGCACTGTTATTATCGGTATAAATGGCTCAGGTAAAAGCTATCTGTTAACTATCATAACAGAAGTCTTCAGAGCTTTAGAGAACCTTAAGAAAGGAAGAGAATACTCTTTAAGATATGATCGATACAATATTGAGTATCTATTAAATAATTCAATTTACAAAATCAGTATAAAAAAGAAACTTATTGATGTTGTTGCAAACAACAAAACGTTAACATCATTTGAGCAACTTGAACTACCGTCGAATATTTTAGCAGTTTCATTTATGGTTAATGATAAATTTGTTTTTAAGCAAACAAATGCAAAATCCGATGAATTTTACGAGTATTTTGGGATTCGGCGTACCTCTAATGCGACATGGATTAACACAATTAGTAAAAAACTTAGTGAAACTTTTATTGAGAATACAAATAAACAGTTTATTAAAAAACTAAAACAGATTCTGAAATTTTTGAATTTCGATTCAAAGATTTCTTTAGTTTTTGAGCCCACAAGGAAAACATTATTCACTAGAACTTTAACGGTTAAGCAAATAAATGCGAGATTGAAGAAAATTAAGCAGTCAGATGACCTAACTGTTTCAACTATAAGGAAAATAACTAGTAAACAAATAAACGATCTTTGTACATTTGTTAATAAGACTGCAAAGAATAGAACTAGGGAGATGTTGGGGGATAAAGTAGGATTAAAATATTTGATTCAATTCGAAAACAACGAGTCCTCACTAGGACAAGATTATGATTATTTGAAATTACTAATGGACTTAGAATACATAGAGCCACCACGAATTTATTTGTATAAGTATGATGAAGAGTTTGATTTTGATTATGCGAGTT
>NZ_JABXYX010000292.1 GCF_017982655.1 Brasilonema sp. CT11
CACCCTCATGGTCATCTAGTTTTCAAGGTTCTTTTCCGATTACTCGGTTCTTTATTCCTTGCCACTCATCCCTGAGTATTTCTACTAATTTCGAGTGAACGAATCGCACCCTCCATCCTCTAACCAAGGGTGCTAATTTCTCAGCTTTTACCTTGGAGCCATAATTCGAGTTGTTGATGATGTGTTTTACTTTCTGACGAAATATTTTGAAGTTGTCCACTGAAGGAACGCATCTAAACTTTCCGTTGCCTTGCACTTTGAAGTGCCAGCCGAGGAAGTCAAATCCATCTGTCGATGCGGTAATCTTAGTCTTTCTTTGACTGATATTCATTCCTCTGTCTGCAAGGAATTGCCTAATTTTCTCAAGTACCTTTTGTGCGTTGTCTTTGGGTTTGAGGATAATTACCATGTCGTCTGCATAGCGGATAGACGGGTGTATATCTTCTATTCCATTGAGCGCGATGTTTGCTAGTAACGGACTCACTACCCCACCTTGTGGCGTTCCTTGTTCTGGAAACTCCGGATTTACTCCTGCTTTTAGGCATCGGAAAATTCCGAGTTTTAGGCTTTTAGGAGCTATAAGGTTATCCATTATGACGGCGTGATTTATCCTGTCAAAGCATTTTTCGATATCGAGCTCTATGACTCGTTTATCTATTCCATTGCAGTCAGAGCGTAGATTTAGAAATAGGATCTTCTGTGCATCATGTGCACTTCTTCCGGTTCTGAATCCGTAACTCCTTTCATGGAATGTCGCTTCGTGTGCTGGTTCTAGCGCGTATTTTGCAAGACATTGCCATGCTCTATCCGCAATAGTGGGAACTTTGAGAATTCGAGTTTTTCCGTCTTTTTTAGGGATAGGGATTTCTCGTAATTTGGTATGATGCCAGTTAAGAGTATTGGACTTGAGAAGCTTCTCAAGTGCGAGGCGTTCTTCAAAGTTGAGGGACGCTTTGCCATCAATTCCCGCAGTCTTTCTCCCAGCATTTAGCTGTGATACTTGTCGAATAGCCAATAGTCTTGCGGCTTTGGATTTCAGAATCAGTTTCTGTAGAGACCGCGCTTTCCGCCTGTCACCAACCTGAACTGCTTTGAACATTCGTTTTTGTAGGCGGAATAAATCTCGTCGGAATTTCTTCCAGGGTAGATTTTTCCAAGATTCACTAGTATTGCTACTGTGCCCAATCATGCTCGTACTTCAATGAATGTTTTCTGAACACCTTGCAGCAATTACGCTGCATCCTACCCGAATCGAAAGGTTTCCGTCGCTCGTCTGACCTACTTGGGTTTCGACCTTTCCCAAGACTTTTGATTCGTTTTTCTTCGTTCCCCAGATAAGATTGTTTGTACCGTTAGGTGGAACCAATTCAACCGTTAGAATCCCTTACTCTTGCCGTTTGTGGCTGAAACATCGGCGGGATTATCTCTAACGAAGTCAGGAGTCTTTATGTTATGTCCTGCTCAGGGTTAGGTTGCTTTTCTAGGTTCTGTTTTCACCGTGGGTACCCCTGTTAGCGCCAGTGTCAGCCCATAACAGCCGTCTGATTGCGCCCTGTTCCCAGCTTCGGTCTCCGAAATTCCGAGTTCGGTTGCCGTGGGCAGATAAGGAGTCACTCCTGAGTTTGGAGGACAGGACTTGCACCTGTATCTTGCCTGGAGTTCAACCATCGTTGGTTGGTTAGCTTATTTGCGGACTGATTACCGGGATTCAGCTAACAACGAATCGCACTCAGCCTACCCTTTATAAAAAATTGAAGAAGAACTCAGTTGTCAGAACGCAGAACTCAGCAATCTTTTGGATGGGGATTCAAACCCCAACCAATTGAATACACCGTATAGACGGTGGGGTTTTAAACCCAAAGACTCAGAACCAGAACTCTACAATTTATACGCTTGTTTTTCTTTCTTATTCTGAGTTCTGAGTTCTGAGTTCTTTTTGATAATATAACAAACGGTCAAGCTATTACATGCATACTTACTAATAATTCTTTATTTTTCGTAATACACTCATAATTGCTTGATATTATTCCCACCCTAGTAATTCAATCACCCGGTTCACCAATTTCAAGGGATCAAAAGGTTTGGGAATCACACCTGCGATGTCTAACTGTGCATATTGATTCAAGTCTACCTGCTGCACTATAGCAGTCAGCAAAATTACTGGAATTTTTTGAGTCAAGGAATTCTGTTGTAACTTATAAAATACTACTAGCCCGTCCATATCAGGCATCATGACATCTAGTAAGATAGCATCGGGAAGTTCAGTTTCAGCTAATGTTACTCCTTCACTACCAGATAAAGCTGTTAGTACTTGCCAATGTCCTATGCTTTCTAAACAAGCTTTAATAACAAGACACAGATTTTTTTCGTCATCAATAACCAAAACGCGCTTCACTAACATAGCTCCACCTTGATCTTTATGGTCGGCTGTTGCGCGTATATATTGCACTTTCTTGGCACTTTCTTGAAAAGTAGCTTGCGCGTGGAAACCTCGCAACGCTTTTTTCGCTTTTTTCGTGATGGTAGTCAAAGAGTCTAAGACTTACCCATCCTACAGATGTACCACACCATTTAGGCAATTGACGTTGTTCACACGAGTCTTGCACCTAACACAGTAAATAAGCGAGCAAGTCAGAATTGTACGAAAGCGCCTGAAACCTTCAAAATGCAATTTTAAGGGCGTTACAGCTTAGTTCTAAATAAATGAGGATGCATTGTAGTTATGCACACAGTATAAAGAAGGTCAAACATTGGCTTCGTTTTGGCGCGGTTGAGGTAGAGTGAAGTGAAAAATACTCCCTTTTCCTAAGACACTCTCAGCCCAGATTATACCGCCATGATGTTGTATGATGGTGCGACAGATAGCTAAACCTAAACCTGTTCCTCCTTTTTGACGGGAGTCACTAACATCGACCTGCTGAAATCGTCCAAAAATACTTTCTAGCTGATCATGAGGAATCCCTCGTCCTTGGTCTTGAACTTGAAAGACAACATGGTGTGGTAGCGCCTGCACACAAAGCGTTACTGTAGTTTGTGGAGGCGAAAATTTAATGGCGTTGCTCACCAAATTGACAAGAGTTTGAAGAATTCGGTCTGGATCTGCCCAGACTTGCAGGGTAAAAGGTGTAATGCGGAGCGTAATATGATTTTCTGTTGCTAGCGATCGCATCGTTTCTACAGACTGACGTATTAATACAACAGCATCGCACCATTGCTTGACTAAACAAACTTTGTTAGCTTCTAGCCGCTCTAAGTCGAGAATATCATTCACCAAACGAACCAAACGTTCTGTATCGCTGGAGGCGATTTCTAACATTTGTTGAGAAGTGTCAGGTTGGTTTTTGAGTACGCCAGCAGCGAGTAATATCATGTCCGGTGGCATAGTAAGTGTATAATTTCTCTAAAAGAAAAAATTGCTGGTATATGCCAAAACGTTTAACGCTACAACCACATCTAAGTATCGCAGAACTGGAGCATCGTTACCGTCA